>NZ_JBHXAU010000009.1:81392-298781 GCF_042727395.1 Nocardia sp. NPDC060255
CGCGGGGCGGCTGGGCCGCTGCCATGGCCGCGATGTTGCTTTCCGGGCCCGCGGCCACACGCCAAACCCGGGGGCCGCGAACACGCAGCGCCGCAGGCGCTGCAAATCAGACACTGTGAGCAGGGCGACGGAGACGGAACGCCCACTGTCTGAGAGGCTGGAGACGTGAACCCGTCTACAGCACAAGCGCAGGTCGTGGTGGACGAACTCGCGCGTGGAGGTGTGCGGGATGTTGTCCTGTGCCCCGGATCGCGCAACGCCCCGCTGGCCTTCGCGCTGCAGGCCGCCGACGCGGCCGGCCGGTTGCGGCTGCACATGCGCATCGACGAGCGGACCGCAGGCTTCCTGGCCATCGGCTTGTCGGTCTCCAGCCGCCTCCCGGTGCCCGTGGTGATGACGTCGGGTACCGCGGTGGCCAATCTCGGCCCCGCCGTGCTGGAGGCCAATTACGCGCGTATTCCGCTGGTTGTGCTCAGCGCCAACCGGCCGTACGAGATGCTCGGTTCCGGCGCGAACCAGACGGTGGAGCAGCTCGGGCTGTTCGGCAGCCAGGTCCGCGCCACCATCAGCCTCGGCCTGGCCGAGGTGGAGGCATCGACCGACGACTGCGCGGAGTACGGGCATCAGAACAGCCAGTGGCGCTCGGCCGTCTGCCGGGTGCTCGCGGCGGCCCGCGGCACCCGCTCCGGCAATGCGGGCCCGGTGCACTTCGACATCCCGCTGCGTGAGCCGCTCGTGCCCGACCTGGCGCCGGGCGAGCTGGCGCCGGGCGGGCGCGCGAACGACCAGGCCTGGACCAAGACCCAGTACGCCACCTTGGACGTGCCACTCGATCTCGATCTCACCCCCGACACCGTGGTCATCTCCGGGCACGGCGCCGGGCTGCGGCCGGAACTGGCCGACCTGCCCACCGTCGCGGAACCCACCGCCCAGATGCACGGCCCGGCGCTGCATCCGCTCGCGCTGCCGCTGCTGAAGCCGCGCCAGGCCATCATCACCGGGCGGCCGACCCTGCATCGTCAGGTGTCCAAAGTCCTTGCCGACCCGGCTGTTCGGGTCTACGCGCTCACCACGGGCCCGCGTTGGCCCGATGTCTCCGGCAACGTGCTCGGCACCGGCACCAGGGCGGTCACCACCGGCGCGCCCCGGCCGGAGTGGCTGGCATACTGCCGCGAGCTCGACGCGAAGGCGAATCAGGTGGTGCGCGAGGAACTCGACCACCATCCGAAGCCGACCGGGCTGCATGTGGCCGCGGTGGTGATGAACGCGCTGCGTGACGGCGATCAGCTGGTGCTCGGCGCGTCCAATCCCGTGCGGGACGCCGCGTTGGTGTCGCATCCGCGTCCCGGCATCCGGGTGCTGTCGAACCGCGGTGTCGCGGGCATCGATGGCACGGTGTCCACCGCAGTCGGCGCGGCGTTGCGGCACGAGGGCCGCACCATCGCGTTGATCGGCGACCTGACGTTCCTGCACGACGCGTCCGGCCTGCTGATCGGTCCCGGCGAGCCGCGGCCCGCCGATCTGACCATCGTGGTGGCCAACGACGACGGCGGCGGCATCTTCGAACTGCTCGAACAGGGCGATCCGCAGTACGCGGGTGTCTTCGAGCGCGTCTTCGGCACACCGCACGGGATGGACCTGGCCGCGCTGTGTGCGGCTTACCGCATCCCGCACCGGCAGGTCGATCCCGAGCGGTTGGCGGTTGAACTGGCCGGAAACGCGCACGGCACTCGGGTATTGGAAGTCGCTACCGAGCGATCCAGCTTGCGCGAGCTGCACGCGACGGTGCGCGCCAAGATATCTCCGTAGCGGAGTCGTTGTGCCGCAAGCCTCTTCGGTTCAGGCGGGATCGGGTTCGTCGTCGAACGGGACGGGGATCGACTGTTCGATCACGTCGGCCGGATCGGCGCCCCAAGCGTCCCGGGCGATGGTCTCGGCAATCTCCTGGTCGGCGCCGCCGTCCGGATCGGGGCCGTCGTTCAGGTAGTCGGCGTCGTTCGGATTCGCGGGGATCGACTGCTCGGCGAGATCGGCTTCCGGAATCGGGTAGATGTCGGCGGACGTGCTGCGATCGGTCATGGTGCTCCTCGCTGCGATGGCCTCGACCGCGGGCGTACCCGTCGTGGCGTGCCGCAATCGAGGCGGACAACAGTTCCAGCACTGTCGAGCATGCGCCACGTCCGGCCCGCGAGCAACCCCGTGGCGTCCGATCACTCGCCGTCGAGCGCCCCGGTTCCGTTGGCGGGATATTCGACCAGGGCCAGCGTGCGGGCGGCCATGAACCGCGCGGTCCGCACAGGAGTTCCGGTTCGGGTTACTTCGGTCACTTCCACCACTCCGCGCGCGATGCGCACGTCGACTCGTCGCCCCGCGCGGGTGGCTACCACTTCGTAATTGCGAGACCCGTCGCCGAAGTCGACGACGATCTCCACTCGATCACCCTTCATCTACCAATTGTCCTCTTTTCCAGCGCTTTTCGCTGTCACGACTTGGTCGCGGTGCGGCGCTCCGGGCGGCGTCGGGCGGCGGTGGCAGGCCGGCGAATTCGGTCGACGACGCGCGCGCCGCGAGCGCTCGATCGGGCCGCCGGAATTCGCACCGATGAATCCCGTTGCGCCGCGTCGTCTGCACACACAGGAGACGTCCAGCCCGCTCAGGAGAACCGATGAACCAGGAATTCGATTTCGAACCGGCCGCCGCGGCACTCGAGGCCGTGGTCGTCCGCATCACCGATGATCAGCTCGCCGCGGGCTCACCGTGCGTGGACACCAGCGTGCGCGACCTGCTCGCGCACGTCGTCGATCTGACCGAGGCGTTCCGGCAGGCCGCGACGAAGGAGGCGGTCGGCGGTTCGGTCGCGCCGACGGTGGGGGCCGAACGCGCGCTACCCGGCGATTGGCGCACGCGCATCCCCGCGCAACTGAAGGCGCTCGTCGGTGCGTGGCGTGAGCCGGACGCCTGGGACGGCGTGACCGAGGCGGGCGGCGTCAGCGAGCAGGCGCCGGTGATGGCCAGGATCGCGCTGGACGAAATCGTCATCCACGGCTGGGATCTGGCCAAGGCCACCGGGCAACCATTCACCGCCACCGCCGATGATCTCGCCACGCTTCTCGACATGCTCAACGGCGTTCCACCCGAGGGCACTCCCGGGCTCTTCGGTCCGGTGGTCCCGGTCCCCGCCGAGGCGTCCGCGCTCGACCGGGTGCTCGCGCTCACCGGTCGCCGTGCCGACTGGACCGCGTAGGCGAGACCGGCGTGATGAATGTGCCTGCGGTGACGGCGTTTACGGCGGCGCGGGCGGCGGTGGTCGCGGCGTGGTCGTCGATCGGATCGCCGCTGGTCAACAGGCGGTAGTACAGCGGGGCGGACACCGCCGACAGCACGGCGCGCGCATCGGTGCCTGCGGGCGCCTCGCCGCGTTGGATGGCGTGGTCGACGCAGGGGGCCCATTCGGTGAGCCGGACGTCGTAGAAGCGGCGCAGGGCGGTGGCGGCGGACTCGTCACAGGTGGCCGCGGCGATGACGGCCTGAAAGAGCTTGCCCTGGCGCGGATCTGTCAGCGTCTCGGCGACCAGGCGGGCGTTGGCGGTGAGGTCACCGAGCAGTGAGCCGGTATCGGCGTGCGGTACGGACTGTTCGGCCATGTCGACCAGGAGGTCGGTGACCAGGCCGGTCGGCGTGCGCCAGCGCCGGTAGACGGTGGTCTTGCCGACCTCGGCGGCGGCGGCCACCTCGGCGAGGTCCAGGTGGGCGAAGCCGCGTTCGGCCAGCAGATCGCCGGCCACCTGCAGCACGGACTCGCGGACCCGGGCCGTGCGGCCACCAGGGCGAACCGAGCCGGGAGCGGCCTCCTCGTCAGTCATAACGGGTCTCCAGTTTCATTTAGGGCCGAAAGGGTGTAGCGTCCGGTTTGTTAACGGAACTATAGACCCCTTAGGAGTCAACATGGAGTATCGGCGGCTCGGCGCATCAGGTCTGCACGTTCCGGCCCTGAGCTTCGGCGCGGGCACGTTCGGCGGACGCGGCGAGCTTTTCAGCGCCTGGGGCGACACCGACGCCGAGCAGGCGCGGCGGCTGGTCGACATCAGCCTGGCGGCGGGCGTCACCATGTTCGACACCGCCGACGTCTACTCCGACGGCGCCTCCGAGGAGGTGCTCGGCGCGGCGATCAAGGGCAGGCGCGATCAGCTGCTCATCTCCACCAAGGCGTCGCTGTCCACCGGCCCGAGCCCGACGCAGGCCGGTTCCGGGCGGGCCAGGCTGATCGGCGCGGTGGAGGCCTCGCTGCGCAGGCTGGGTACCGACTACATCGACCTGTTCCAGCTGCACGCCTTCGACGCGGGCACGCCGGTCGAGGAAGTTGTTGCCGCACTGGATGATCTGGTCCGCGCGGGCAAGATCCGCTACCTCGGCGCCTCCAACTTCGCCGGTTGGCAGTTGATGAAATCCCTTGCCGCGGCGGACAAGCACGGCCTGACGCGCTACGTCGCGCACCAGGTGTACTACTCGCTGGTCGGTCGCGACTACGAGTGGGAGCTCATGCCGCTCGGCCAGGATCAGGGCGTCGGCGCCGTCGTCTGGAGCCCGCTCGGCTGGGGTCGGCTCACCGGTAAAATCCGTCGCGGCCAACCGCTTCCGGAAGGTAGCCGCCTGCATCGAACCGCGGAAGCGGGCCCGCCGGTCGACGACGAAAAGTTGTACGACGTGGTCGACGTACTGGACGAACTCGCCGCCGAAACCGGCAAGACCGTGCCGCAGATCGCGCTCAACTGGCTGCTGCGCCGCCCCACCGTGTCGACCGTCATCGTCGGCGCGCGCAACGAGGAGCAGCTTCGGCAGAACCTCGGCGCCATCGGCTGGGAACTCAGCATCGACCAGGTCGCTCGCCTGGACAAGGTGAGCGCCACCACTCCGCCCTATCCCTACTACCCGTACTACCGCCTCGGCGATTTCACCCGCCTCAACCCGCCTGCGGTGTAGACCGCTTGAGTCAGGCGCATCGGAAACCTGTGCGCCGCAGGCTCATCATGCGGCGCGGGGTCAGTAGACGTCGCGGACGTAGCGTTTCTGGGTGATCAGTTGTTTCCGGAAGGCGACGGCGCCCGCCTCGTCGAGGTTGCCGTGGACGCGGGCGATGCGCAGCAGTGCGTCGTCCACGTCCTTCGCCATTCTCGTTGCGTCGCCGCAGATGTAGAGGTGCGCGCCGTCGGCGAGCCAGGACCAGAGTTCGGCGCCATGCTCGATCATCCGGTGCTGCACGTAGATCCGCTCGCGTTGGTCGCGGGAGAAGGCCAGGTCCAGGCGGGTGAGGAAGCCGGAGCGGAACATGTCTTCGAGTTCGGTGCGGTAGTAGAAGTTTCGGGCGGCGTGCTGTTCGCCGAAGAACAACCAGTTGCGGCCGGTGCAGCCGAGTTCCCGGCGCTCGTGCAGGAAGCCGCGGAACGGCGCGATGCCGGTGCCGGGGCCGACCATGATCATCGGTGCCGCCGGGTCGGCGGGCGGGCGGAAGTGCGGTGCCCGCTGCAGGAAGATCGGCACCGCGCTGGGACCGGTGCCCGCCCGGTCGGCGAGGAAGGTCGAGCAGACGCCGCCGCGGCGGGCAGCGGATCCGGTGGCGGCGGGATCCCCGTAGCGCACGATGCTGACGGTCAGTTGCACCTCGCCGGGGCTGACCAGCGGGCTCGACGAGATCGAATACTGGCGTGGCTGCAACTTTTTCAGCGTGCCGAGCCAGTCGACCAGATCGGCCCGCACCGGGAAGTCGCGCAGCACGTCCACGGCCTGGCGGTCCCACAGGTAGTTGTCGAGCTCGTTGCGATTGTCCCGGCGCAGCAGCTTCGCCAGCCGGACGTTCGGATTGCGCTCCGCGAGGAAGGTGAGCAGGTCGTTGCTCACCTTGCTGATGTCGTAGTGCGTGCGCAGGGCCTCGCCCAGCGACAGTTCCCGATCGTCGAGCTCGATGATCCGGCGTCCGTCCAGTCCGGTGCGGGCGAGCCATTCGTGCACCAGCACCGTGTCGTTGGTGGGCCAGACGCCGAGCGAATCGCCCACCTCGTAGTCGGCGTCCAGCCCGCGCAGGTCGAAGCCGAACTGCCGCACCTCTTTCGCCGAGTTGCCGAGGGTGAGCGATTCGTTGCGCACCAGCGGCGCGAGGACCGGTGCCTGCCGGGTGAACGGCGCGATCTCCCGGCGGGCGCGGCCCGGCGCGGGGGCAGCGGCGCGGGTGAGCACTGCTGTCAGGGTGCTGCTGCGGGTGCGGGCCGTCCGGTCTTGCGGGGGTGGGCCCGGATCGTGTTCCGGTACATCGCCTTCCATCGACTCGCCGAGCACGGCCACGACCGAGTCGAGCCAGCGTTCGGCGGGCTCCTGAAAGTCGGGTTCACTGTCGATACGCGGAAGCAGCCGCGTCGCACCGTATTCGGCGAACTTCTCGTCCAATCTGCGGCCGTGCCCGCAGAAGTCGTCATAGGAGGAGTCGCCGAGCGCGAACACCGCGTAGCGCACGCCGGTGAGCTGGATCGCGGTGCCGTCGAGCCGGTTCCAGAAGTCGGCGCCGTTGTCCGGCGGCCCGCCGTCGCCGAACGTGCTGCTGATCACCAGCACGTCACCGGCGAGTCCGTCGACCGCGCACGAGTCCATATCGAGCAACCTTGGCGCGAAACCACATTCGGCCAGCCGGGCGGCGACCGTCGCCGCGAGCTCCTCCGCTGACCCGGTCTGCGACGCCCACAGCACGGTCACCGAGTGCGCGGGCGGCGCATCGGGAGCGGCGGCGGCGCGGGAGTACATGCCCGCCAGCACTCCATCGATCCACAGCCTGCTCTGCGCGGACATCGGCGCGGCGGCGGGCAGCACGGGCAGCCCGGTCACCGGAATCGCCTGCAGCGCCGCCAGATATCCACTGAGATAGATCCGCTCGGCCTCGGTGAGCATCGGCGTCGCGGCCGCATCCAGTCCGAACGCCGCGGCCAACGGGTGCGCCATGGTCTGCGCGGGCGTCGGCACCGCGGGCCCCTCCGGAGTATCGGCCTCGGGCACGGCTACCCGGCGCAGCGAGACCGCGCAGGCCTTGAACTCCGGTTGCAGCGACGCCGGATCGACAGCGTCATTGGTGACCGCGTTGATCGTCAGGTACTCGCCGTGCTCGTCGTTCCAGTGGAACGGCGCGAAGCAATCGCCGGGCCTGACCCGGTCGCTGATCTGGACGCCCAGCACGGCCCGCCCACGCCGCGAAGCGATTTCGAGCTGATCTCCGGCCCGCACGCCGAGCCGTTCAGCGTCGGCCGGATGCACCTCGACGAACGGCTGACCGGTGATCTTGTTCAGCTTGCCGATCTTGCCGGTCTTGGTCATGGTGTGCCATTGATGCTGCAGCCGACCGGTATTGAGCAGGAACGGGAAGTCGTCGTCGGGCATTTCTTCCGGCGGAAGATGCGGTCGCGGCCAGAACACGGCCCGCCGGCTCGGCGTGGCGAACGCCAGCCGGGGCTGCCTGCCGTCCGCGTCGATGTGCAGGTTTTGGCTGACGCCATCGTTGACGTAGCGAATCGGATTGCGCGAGCGCGCGCTGTCGGGACAAGGCCACTGCATCGGGCCTTCCTTGAGCCGCTCGAAATCCATGCCGCGCAGGTCATATCCGGAGACCGGATTGGCGAACCGCTTGATCTCGGCGAAAACCTCGGCGCTGGAGCCGAACTCGAACCCGGCGAAACCCATCGCCGTGGCCACCTGGGCGATCAGCAGCCAATCCGGGCGCGCGGCACCGATCGGATCGACGGAACGCTGCAGCAAGGTGACGTTGCGCTCCGAATTCACCATCACCGCATCGGCTTCGGCCCACAGCGTCGCGGGCAGCAGCAGGTCGGCGTAGGCATTGGTGGCGGTCTCGGTGTAGGCGTCCTGGGCGATCACCAACTCGGCGGCCTCCAGCCCGTCCAGCACCGTCTTGCGGTTGGCCACGGTGGCAACGGGATTCGTGCAGATGATCCAGGCCGCCTTGATCTTGCCCGCGGCCAGTTCGCGAAACATCTCGATGGTGCCCGGTCCCACCTCGTCGCGTACCGTGCCGGGCGCGAGTCCCCATGCGGTTTCGACGAAGGCGCGGTCGGCGGGGGAGAGCACGCTGCGCTGGCCGGGCAGGCCCGGGCCCATGTAGCCCATTTCCCGCCCGCCCATCGCGTTCGGCTGCCCGGTCAGCGAGAACGGCCCGCTGCCGACGCGGCTGATGGCGCCGGTGGCCAGGTGCAGATTGCAGATCGCGTTGGTGTTCCAGGTGCCGTGGGTGGACTGATTGAGTCCCATCGTCCACAGCGACATCCATTCGCCCGCCGCGCCGATCCACCGTGCGGCAGTACGGATATCGGCCTCGGCCAGCCCGGTGATCTCGGCGACCCGCGCGGGTGGATAGTCACCGAGGAACTCGGCCATCCCGTCCCAGCCCTCGGTGTGCTCGGCGATGAAATCCCGGTCGATGTCGCCGTTTTCGACGAGCAGGTGCAGCAGACCGTTCAACAGCGCCAGGTCGGTGCCCGGCGCGATCTGCAGGAACAGGTCGGCGCGGGCCGCGGTGTCGGTGCGCCGCGGATCGACGACGATCAATTTCGCACCAGCCTTGAGCCGATCGGCCATGCGCAAGTACAGAATCGGATGACAGTCGGCCATATTCGCGCCGATCACGAAGAACAGATCGGCGTGCTCGAAGTCGTCGTAGGAGCCGGGCGGACCGTCCGCGCCCAGCGACTGCTTGTATCCGGTGCCCGCACTCGCCATGCACAGCCGGGAATTGGCCTCGATGTGCACGGTCCGCAGATAGCCCTTGGCCAGCTTGGTGGCCAGGTATTGCGCCTCGAGCGACATCTGCCCGGAGACATACACCGCGATCGCGTCGGGTCCGTACTCGTCCAGGATCGCGCGCAGTCGATCGGCCGCCTCGCGCACCGCGTCGTCGACCGGCACCGGCACCGGTTCCCGACCGCGTTCGGGCCGTCGGTACGCGGTCTCCATCCGGCCGGGTGTGCGCATCAGTTCCAGATGCGTGGCGCCCTTGGTACACAGCCTGCCCGCGTTCGCCGGATGCAGCTTGTCGCCGCTGACCTTGGCGATGACCGGCGCCCCGTCGGCGCCCGCTCGCGTTTGCACCGTGATGCCGCAACCGACGCCGCAGTACGAGCAGGCCGTCCGTGCGGTGCCGTCCGCGGGTTGTGTGCCAGCGTCCACCATGCCCCCGATCATGGTCATCGCCGATTTCGGCGGGTTTACCCCGCGTTATCGCCAGATGACAATGACCCTCACCAGCGGAAAAGCAGCCGGTGAGGTGTGACGGAGATCGCTGCTCAGCCGAGCTTGTACGCCCGGTGCAACGCGACGATCCCGCCCGTCAGATTACGCCACTTCACCGAGGACCACCCGGCGTCGGCGATCCGCAGCGCCAGTTGCCGCTGGTTCGGCCAGGCCCGAATCGATTCCGCGAGATAGACATACGCGTCGGGATTGCTGCTGACCGCGCGGGCCACCTTCGGCAGCGCCTTCATCAGGTATTCCATGTACACGGTCCGGAACCCCGGCACGATCGGCGTGGAGAACTCGGCGATGACCAGCCGGCCGCCCGGCTTGGTGACCCGCAGCATCTCGCGCAGCGCGATATCCGGATCGGCGACATTGCGCAGCCCGTAGGAAATGGTCACCGCGTCGAACGATTCGTCGGCGAACGGCAGCGCCATCGCATCGGCCGCCACCATCGGCACCTTGCGGTGCTGACCCGCGGCCAGCATGCCCTGGGAGAAGTCGGCGGCCAGGCACCAGGCGCCGGACTTCGCCAGATCGAGCGTGGACACCCCGGTGCCCGCCGCGAGGTCGAGCACCCGCTCGCCCGGCCGTGGCGCCAGCGCCTTGCGCACCGACCAGCGCCAGTAGCGATCCTGGCCACCGGAGATCACCGTGTTGGTCAGGTCGTACCGTTTCGCGACACCGTCGAACATCGACGCAACCTCATGCGGCTGCTTGTCCAGCGAGGCCCTGGTCGATTCTGTTTTAGCCACGTCTGACCCTAACGTCCACGGCAGGGCGGGCCGAGCCAGGTACGGAGATTGTTCGATCACATCGAAGCCGCGTGACCCGCGTCCGTTATGCCGTATGCGGAAGCCGCATTCGGGTGCCGGTGACGTCCGCGTAGTGCCCCATCAGTTCGGTGCAGATCGCGGGCCAGGTGCGGTGCAGCACCGATTTGCGTGCGGCACCGGCGAATCGGGCCCGCAGCACCGGATCGTGCAGTGCCGCAACGGCACTCGGCAGCAGTTCGGTGAAACGGTCGACCGGGAGCAGATAACCGTTGCGACAGTGCGCGATCAGGTCGCGCGGGCCGCCCGCGTCCGGGCCGATCACCGGGATGCCGCAGGCCAGCGCCTCTTGGACGCCCTGGCAGAAGGTTTCGTGCTCGCCCGCGTGCACCATCACGTCCAGGCTCGCGTACGCCTGGGCCAGGGTGTCGCCGCCGAGCTCGCCGGTGAACACCGCGGTCGGCATCATCCGTGCGAGCCGGTCCCGCTCCGGCCCGTCCCCGACGATCACCAACTGGATGTCCGGGTCGTTGCCGAGCACCGCGAGCCGCTCGACGTGCTTCTCCGGCGCGAGTCGTCCGACGAAGCCGACCACCAGCTTGTCGCCGTCGAGCCAGGAGTCGCGCAGTTCCGTGCGCCGCGCGGCCGGGTTGAACCGGTCGATGTCCACGCCACGGCCCCAGCGATGTACGCGCGGAATGCCGTGCTGCGCCAGGTCGTCCGCGGCCGCCCGGGACGGCGCCAGCGTCCTGGTCGCACCCTCGTGGATGCGCCGCGTCCAGGCCCACGCCGCCCGGCTGGCCAGCGCCAGCCCGTAGCTCTTGGCGAATCCGGCGACATCGGTCTGATACACCGCCACCGTCGGCAGATCCAACCGCATCGCCGCGCCGAGCCCGCCGGCGCCGAGCAGGAATGGCGAGGCCAGATGCACCACGTCCGCGTCGAATTCCTCGATGGCCGAGACGATGCCGGGCTGCGGCAGCCCCACCGGCAGCGAACTGATCTTCGGCACCATCACCGCGGGCACTCGATGCACCCGGAACCGCTCGTGCCAGCGCGCGGCGGGCGGCAACCCGCGCGTGGTGTCCGGGGCGATGATCAACGCGTCGTGGCCGTGCCGGTCCAAGTGGTCGACCACCCGCAGCACCGAGTTGACCACGCCGTTCATATTCGGCAGAAACGACTCCGCAACGATCGCTACACGCACCCTCTCAGGGTGACCGCCACAGCGCGCCGTGCCGCCACACGGGCGTTAAGGAAACCTAAAGATCGAGCGAACTCCTCGGGCCGATCGGCGATTCACATGCCGAAAGCATGGAACCGGGGATCGGCCATGCCGTCCTCGGTGGCGATCGCGCCGAGCACGGTGCGCAGCACGGCAACGGCCTCGGCGCCGTGTTCGCGGATCAGGCGCTGCTCGTAGCGGCGATGGAACTTCTTTGCGGTAGCGAGCAGCTCGTTGCCGCGCGTGGTCGGGTACAGCAGTTTGGCCCGACGATCGTTCGGGTCGTCGCGCCGTTCCAGGTAGCCCCGGCGCTGCATGTCGTCGACGATCTGCGCCGCGCCCTGCTTGGTGATCTCCAGGCGTTCGGCCAGTTCGCTGATGTTCATCGGCTTGCGCGCGAGCGAGCGCAGCACGTACCCGTCGGAACGCCCGGTGTCCGCGAAACCCTGTGCCGACACGGTTTCGCGGAGCTCGCGCACGAACTGCTGATAACCGAGGCCGAGCAGGATGCCGAAATCCAGGTCTTGCGATGGTGCCGTCATACCGTCATGATAGACAAGCAAACTTGAACAAGCTTACTTGTCTATCTAGGAGTTACATGCTCGTCATCAAAGCCGCCGACGCACCGCGTTTCGAGGTGCCCGGCGCGCAGTTCACCGCGATGGCTTCGCCGAGCCGCGGTTCGGCCGAGGTCTGTACCTGGCGGCTCACCGTCGCGCCGCGGCATCGGCCGGACGGGTCGCACGTGCTCGATCGCGACGAGATCTTCATGGTCGTCGCCGGAAAACTCGACGTCAGCGGTCAGCTGCTCGAGGCGGGGGATGTCGTGGTGGTGCCCGCGGGCAGTCCCATCGCGGTCGGTAACCCCGGCGACGAACCGGCCGAGGCGTTCATCGCGATCGCCGCGGGTTTCGAGGCCGTCATGCCCGACGGCAGCAGGCTGTCGCCGCCGTGGGCGCAGTAGGTCAGCTCGATTTCGGGCGTCGCCTGCCGAGCCGGGCCAGCAGCCACAGCGTCGGCAGCGCGATCAGCCATACCACCACGATCACCGACAGAGCGGGTGGAATGGCAACGCGCACATCGCGTCCCTCCACCCGCACCAGATCGGGATCGGCGCGGTTGTACTCGACCCGGATGCGCTCACCCGCGGTGAGATTGGTCGGATACAGCACGCCGACCTTCGGATTGTGTGTCTCCCCGTCCGGGGTCACGTACATCACCGCCGAGCGCAGCCGCCCGGCGGAGAGCACCTCGGCGCTGGCCACACCCTTGTCCGAGCTGATCAGGTAATCGTTGCGCCAGGCCGCGCACACCAGCAGCACGACG
This sequence comes from Nocardia sp. NPDC060255, assembly GCF_042727395.1. Lineage (NCBI taxonomy): Bacteria > Bacillati > Actinomycetota > Actinomycetes > Mycobacteriales > Nocardiaceae > Nocardia > Nocardia sp. NPDC060255. Next base: position 93,999 of record NZ_JBHXAU010000009.1, read on the forward strand.
AGCACGCTGACCACCGCCGCCGCCGTGAGCACGCCGATCCTGGCCCGCCGCAGGCGGATCGACCGCCGATCAGACTGGGTGGTTTCCAACACTGCAACAGGCTACCGACCGACTCGGATACGGTGTCGCGCATGTCCCGAAAATTCAGCTTCACCGTGCCTTATGCCGTCCCGGTCGAAGATCTTCACCGGGCACTTACCGACGACAAGGTCTGGCAGGCGCGTTTCGCCGACGCCGAGACCGCAACATTGGATCTTTCCCATCCCGATGGCGCGGACACCATCCGCATCCACATGACCGAAAAGGCTTCCGAGGACAAGATTCCGAGCGTGGTGAGCAAGGTGCTGAAGAGCCAGCTCACGCTCGAGCGCACGGACAACTGGGCGGCGCTGGCAGGCGAGGTCGCCAAGGGCTCGTTCGAGGGCGCGACCACCGGCATCGCCACCGAGATGTCGGGCACCTACGAAATGCGTTCGACCGCAGAGGGCTCCGAGATCGAGGTGGTCGGCACCGTGCAGGTGAAGGTGCCGGTGGTCGGCGGCGCCATCGAACCGCTCGCCGAGCAGCTGCATCATCGCGTGCTCAACAGCGAGCGCACGTTCATCGAGGAGTGGGTCGCCGCACAGGCGACTGCCTGATCCAGGCCCTGCCCGCCGTCCCGGTCCGCGCCGGGACGGCGGGCCGCTCCACTACTCGGAGTCCGCGGGGGAGTAGTCCTTCTGCTCCACCAGCACCAGCCAGTTCCCGGAGTTGTCCCGGATGATCGCCTCGGTGCCGTACGGCCGGTCCGCGGGCGGCTGGACGAACTCCACCCCCTTCGCGGTGAGTTCCTCGAAGGTCTTCTGGCAATTCTCGGTGCGCAGCCCCAGCGCACCGTGCGTGCCGTTCGCGAGCGCGCGACGGATGGCGTCGGCCAGGTTGTCGTCCAGCGGCGGGCCGGGGACCATCAACGTCACCTCGAGCTCCGGATGCGCCGGGTGTGCGACGGTGACCCAGCGGAACCCGTTGTCGCCCATGGTGACATCGGTGACCTCGACGAAACCCAGCTTGTCGAGGTACCACTGCTTGGCTGCGTCCTGGTCGGTGACGTACACGGTGACCAGGGAGACGTTCGTGATCGTTGTCATGCGACCAGGCTATGGGCGGGCGGTGCCGGGTGGCTTCTCCGAAATTGCGCGATCTCAGCCGTCTCGTTTGCGGTCGCTGAGTCCGTGCATGAACACATAGCACCCGGGAATGCGTGGCGCCCCGTCGGCGAATTTCGCCTGATACTCCGAGGGCGTGACGCCGACCAGCTGACGGAATTTGCTGCTGAACGAACCGAGGCTGCTGTACCCGACCAGCATGCACACCTCGGTGACCGTGACATTGGACGAGCGCAGCAGGTCCTGCGCGCGCTCGATCCGCCGCTCCGCCAGATACGCGGCCGGCGTCAGCCCGTACACCGCGGCGAACGCCCGCAGGAAGTGATACTTGGAAACCCCTGCGGCAGCGGCTAATTCATCGAGGCGCAGCGGGTCGGCATATTGTCGATCCGCGAGATCACGCGCCCGCCGCAGATGCGGCAGCAAATACAGCGCGGGCAATCCACCTTGTTGTCCGCCCATAGTTGAGACCCGTCGTCGCGTGGGCAAGGCAAGCGTCAGCCTACCGCCGGGTGCGTCCGGGAAACCGCAGGTCCTGGCGTCAGGAAAAGGGCGGCAGGTCGTCGCTGCGCATCGACATCCGCCCGGCCGCCCGCCACGCCCGCGCGGTCAGGTCCAGGTCCTCGTCGGTGACCAGATTGCCCATCACCCGAACCGCCGTGCGCTGCAGGTACTTCGACCGCATCACCGGCGGCCCGCCGACCGGCACCATCCGCGGATGGGTGGCCAGACCCGCGATCCGGCGGGCCACCGAGAAGGTGCGGCCGTACTTCGCGCGCAACAGCTCCGGCCAGACGTGGGTGAGGTCCGGCTCATCGAGCAGCCCGGCCAGCATGTGCCCGCCCTCCAGGCCGTAATCGATGCCCTCGCCGTTCAACGGATTCACACAACCCGCGGCATCACCGACCAGCACCCAGTTGCGCCCCGCCACATTCGACACCGCGCCGCCCATCGGCAACAGCGCCGAGGCCACCGCGCGCAACGAACCCTCGAACTCCCACTCGTCGAAGCGCTGCTTGGTGTAGTGCTCCAGCAGCGGCTTCAACGCGATATGCGAGGGACGTTTCTCGGTGGCCAGCGAACCGACCCCGATATTGACCTCACCGTTGCCGAGCGGGAACACCCACCCGTAGCCGGGGACCAGCGCATCGTCGGCGTCGCGCAGTTCCAGATGCGAGGTGATCCACTGGTCGTCGCTGCGGCCGGACTTGATGTAGGCGCGGGCCGCCGTGCCGTACGCGTATTGCCGATGCCAGGTGCGGCCGAGCAGCCGTCCGATCGGTGAGCGCACGCCGTCGGCGACGACGAGCGTCGCGCACGCGATGGTGTGCGTACCCGCCGCTGTCCGCACGATCACACCCGTGACGCGATCACCGTCGCGGGTGACATCGACCACCTTCGTGCCGTCGATCATCCGCGCGCCGGACTTCATCGCGGTCTCGCGCAGCTTGTCGTCGAGTTCGGTTCGGGGAACGGCACTTCCGTAGGTCGGGAAGGAACCGGCGGGCCATGGCAGCAGCGCCTCCCGGCCGAAACCGGTCATCCGCAGGCCGTGGTTGACGGTGTGCGCACGCAGCCAGTCGCCGAGGCCGAGGTGTTCCATTTCGGCCGTCGCGCGCGGGGTCAGCCCATCGCCGCAGGTCTTGTCCCTGGGGAAGACGGCGGAGTCGAGCAGCACCACGTCGCGACCGGCCCGCGCGGCCCAGGCCGCCGACGCCGAACCGGCCGGGCCCGCGCCGATCACGAGCACCTCGGCCCTGGCGGGCAGCGCGGCCCCGCTCGCGGGGGTGACTTCCGGTGAACCCATGGTCTCAATACTTGCAGGGCAATCTTGGTCGTGTCGACGGCGGGCGCGTCACCGGCGACGCGGCGTGGCGAGGCGCGCGGACGGCGGCGTGCAAAAGTGTCTGATACACCGCATAGTGATGGTGTTCATGGGCCATCGGCTGGGGACACGCTAGGTTCTCTATCGTGGGGTCGGACGGATCGGTGGGAGAAGAAATGAGCACATCGGCTGTGAAGGACGAGAGCACGGTGGTGGCCGGGGTCGACCTCGTCGACGTCGAGCTCGCGGCAACCGTGCGCAACGGCCTGGAAGAGGTCGAGAAGCTCCTGGTCACCGAGCTGTCCGACGGTGAGGAATTCCTGCAGGAGGCGGCGCTGCACCTGGCCAGGGCCGGCGGCAAGCGGTTCCGTCCGCTGTTCACCATCCTCACCGGCCAGCTCGGCCCGCGCCCGACCGATCCCGCGCTGATCACCGCGGGCACCGTCGTGGAACTCGTGCACCTGGCGACGCTGTACCACGACGACGTGATGGACGAGGCCACCATGCGCCGCGGCGCCCCGAGCGTGAATTCCCGCTGGGGCAACAACATCGCGATCCTCGCGGGCGACTACCTGTTCGCGCACGCATCGCGGCTCACCTCGACCCTCGGCCCGGATGCCGTGCGGATCATCGCCGAAACATTCGCCGAACTGGTCACCGGCCAGATGCGCGAGACCATGGGCGCCCGCGAATCCCAGGACCCGGTCGAGCACTACCTGCGCGTCGTCTGGGAGAAGACCGGCTCGCTCATCGCGGCCGCCGGCCGATTCGGCGGCACCTTCTCCGGCGCGAGCCTCGAGCACGTCGAGCGGCTGGCCCGGCTCGGCGACGCGGTCGGCACCGCCTTCCAGATCTCCGACGACATCATCGACATCTCCTCGGCCGCCGAGCAGTCCGGCAAGACGCCCGGCACCGACCTGCGCGAGGGCGTGCACACGCTGCCGGTGCTGTACGCGCTGCGCGACGAGGGCGCCGAGGGCGACCGCCTGCGCAAGCTGCTGGCCAACCCGCTGCAGACCGACGCGGAGGTCGACGAGGCGCTCGACCTGCTGTCCCGCTCGCGCGGCATGGTGCTGGCCAAGGAGAAGCTGCAGGGCTACGCCGATATCGCGCACGCCGAACTCTCCGCCTTGCCCGCCGGACCGGCCAACGACGCCCTCGAACACCTGGTTCGCTACACGATCGAGCGTGTCGGCTGACTCGAGCAGGAACTTTGGTTCGTGCTCCTATCGTTGACCTGTTGTCAACACTCAACGATCGGGGAGTGGGCAAAGGAGACGTATGCACGGGCACGGGTATGCGAACGGACTGAAGACGTTCGGGTTGATGATCGGGCTTTCGGCGTTGATCGTGTTCGCCGGTGCGCTGTTCCGCAGCCCGACGATCCTGATCATCGCCGTCGTGCTCGCGGTCGGCATGAACGCGTATGCGTACTTCAACAGCGACAAGCTCGCGTTGAAGGCCATGCACGCGCAGCCGGTCAGCGAGCTGGAAGCGCCGGTGATCTACCGGATCGTGCGCGAACTGGCGACCACCGCGCGCCAGCCGATGCCGCGGCTCTACATCAGTCCGACCAACGCGCCCAATGCCTTCGCCACCGGTCGCAGTCCACGGCACGCCGCGGTCTGCTGTACCAGCGGCATCCTGCAGATCCTCGATGAGCGCGAGCTACGCGCGGTGCTCGGCCACGAGCTATCGCACGTCTACAACCGCGACATCCTGATCTCCTCGGTCGCCGGCGCGCTCGCCGCGGTCATCTCCGGCCTGGCCAACCTGGCCTTCTTCGCGTCCGCGTTCGGCGGCAACCGCAACGGCGAGGGCCCGAACATGCTCGGCGTGCTGCTCGTCTCGCTGCTCGGCCCGATCGCCGCGAGCCTGATCAAGCTGGCCGTCTCCCGCTCCCGTGAATTCCAGGCGGACCAGTCCGGCGCCGAACTCACCGGCGACCCGCTCGCCCTCGCCTCGGCCCTGCGCAAGCTGGAGCGCGGCGTGCAGGCCGCCCCCTTGCCGCCTGAGCCGCAATTGACCGCGCAGTCACACCTGATGATCGCCAACCCGTTTCGCGCCGGTGAGCGCGCCGCCCGCTGGTTCTCCACGCACCCGCCGATGGCCGAGCGCATCGCTCGCCTGGAGGAAATGGCCGGCGGCCCGAAAAACTACTGAGGGTTTTCGGCGGCGAGTTCTTCCTCGAACGCGCGGAAGGTGTCGACGAACATCTGCCGCTGTTGCGGCGTCAGCGGTTCGAGCACCCTGCGCCAGGCGCGGGCGCTGCCGCCGAGCCATTCGTTGATCGAATCCGTATGTGCCGCAGCGATTCCCACGATCGTGCGGCGACGGTCGCGGTCGTCGGCGGTGCGCTCGAGCAGTCCGTCGCGACTCAGTTCGCTCACCATCAAGCTGACCGTCGTCGGCGCGACTTCCAGCCGCGCGGCGAGGTCGTTCACCGTCTTCGAACCCTCGAAAACCAGGATCGCCAGCAGCGACAGGTGCCGGGGCGCGAGCGCGAACTCCCGGAGTGCGTCCGGGACCCGTAATCGCTTGGCGCGCCCGACAACCCGTGGCATGAGCAGCAGCAGCGTGCGGATCCCCGCGTCGACGCCGATCCCGCCCCGCTGCTCTTCGGTCGACATCGCCGGTACCCGCGAGCTCGCTATCGGTAGTTGACGAACTGCAGGGCGATGCCGAAATCCTCGCCCTTCAACAGCGAGATCACGGCCTGCAGATCGTCGCGCTTCTTGCTGCTCACCCGCAGTTCTTCACCCTGGATCTGCGCCTTGACACCCTTGGGGCCCTCGTCGCGGATCTTCTTGGTGATCTTCTTCGCGTGCTCGGTGTCGATGCCCTGCACCAGCGTTCCGGTGATCTTGTAGGTCTTGCCGGAGGCGACCGGCTCGCCGGCGTCGAACGCCTTGAGCGAGATGTCGCGGCGAATCAGCTTCTCCTTGAACACATCCAGCGCCGCCTTGACCCGCTCCTCGGCCTCGGCCGTCAGCACGATCTTGTCTTCGCCGGACCACTCGATGGCCGCGCCGGTGTTGCGGAAGTCGTAGCGGGTGGTCAGCTCCTTCTCCGCCTGATGCAGCGCGTTGTCGACCTCCTGACGTTCGACCTTGCTGACGACATCGAATGACGAATCGGCCACACTTCGCTCCTGTCCTGGCGGTCCAACTGCTCGCTCGACCGGTTGATCGGTCACCGTTAGTTGTACCCCGGAGCGCGACCGTAGTCCCGCCGCATGGCCGATGGCCAGCCGGTTTGCATTCAGGGTGCTGGTCCGTTGTATTCTGCTCTCCGCACTCAGTGCACGGCAGATTGCCCGAGCGGCCAATGGGAGCGGACTGTAAATCCGTCGGCGAAAGCCTACGTAGGTTCGAATCCTACATCTGCCACCCGAAGCCCCCGAGGATCGAACTTTCGATCTTCGGGGGTTTTTCGTTTGCGGCCCGCCGTCACCGGCGCTCACCCCGCTGGTGTCGGAAGGTCCCTTGAAAAATGCTTCTGACCACCCGGTTTGGAGCTCTGACCCTAGAGTGTGTAACCTCGTTCAAGACTTCGCCGCGCCGGGGTCGGGTGTTCGGAGCCTGGTGCGGAAGTAGTCATGCCCCCTTAGCTCAGTCGGCAGAGCGTTTCCATGGTAAGGAAAAGGTCAACGGTTCGATTCCGTTAGGGGGCTCGCCGGATTGCCGGTGGTGACCGACTCGGCATCGCATATAGTTCCCACTCTGGTGGGGCCGGGCGCGGCACTACAGCAATGCGACCCCGTGGCGGTGTAGCTCAGTCGGTAGAGCAAACGACTCATAATCGTTGTGTCGCCGGTTCAAGTCCGGCCATCGCTACCAAACCGATCAGACCAACTGGTTGACCCGAAAGAAGGAATATCGTGGCCGCGAAGTCCACCGATGTCCGGCCAAAGATCACCTTGGCCTGCGAGCAGTGCAAGCACCGCAACTACATCACCAAGAAGAACCGGCGCAACGACCCGGATCGGCTGGAACTCAAGAAGTTCTGCCCGAACTGCGGCACGCACCGGGGACATAAAGAATCCCGCTAGTCCGCCACGCGTGATGCTGCCGCGTGGATCGGCGTCGAGAACCTGATCGTTCTCGACAATCTCGGATCGTGACAGTGCGAGGGCCGGACGTTTGTCCGGCCCTGACGCATTTCATCGGTCGAGTGCGGTATGTGAGGGAGCGCAGCGAGCGAACCATAGGTACAGCCGCCCCAGCGGTTACGGCGAAGCCGAGCGTCAGCGAGGCGCAGCCGTAGACGCTCCGCGACTCCGGATATCGGGGTCAGATAGGTACAGTCCACCCGTGACAATCAACACCGGTACAGACGAAGCGGTTCAGGCGGTCGAGAACTTCGACCCCGCAGCACACGCGGCATCGATGGTTGGTCACCACTATCGCGTCGACGACTACTACGAGGTCGGCCGCGAGAAGGTGCGCGAATACGCGCGCGCTGTGCAGGACTACCACCCGGTGCACTGGGACGAGGACCTGGCGCAGGAGTACGGCTACGACGGCCTGCTCGCGCCGCTGACCTTCATCTCCCTGGTCGGCATTCTGGCCCAGCGCAAGCTCTTCGAGCAGATTGTCACCGGCTACGACCTGAGCCAGATCCTGCAGACCGATCAGATCCTGGAATTCCACCGGCCGATCAAGGTCGGCGACCAGCTGGTCTGCGACGTCTACCTGCACTCGTTCCGGCAGGCCTTCGGCGGCGACATCATCGTCACCAAGAACATCGTCACCGCGCAGAACGACGAGCTGGTGCTCACCACCTACACCACGCTGATCGGCCGCAGCGGCGGCGATATCGACCCGAACCTCAACGACGTGGTCCGCAACGTGCTGATGCACGGCATCGGCGAGGACGCGCCGGACCACCGCCCGCGCGCCAACGTCCCGGCCCCGGTGGTCGCCGCCAAGGTGCCCGAGGTCGCGCCGAGCAAGCGCGCCATCAACTTCGACGACATCGCGGCGGGCGACGAGCTGCCGAGTCGCATCGTCCGGCTGACCCGCGGCGACCTGGTGAACTACGCCGGTGTCTCCGGCGATGCCAACCCGATCCACTGGAGCGACGAGGTCGTCAAGCTGGTCGACCTGGAAGACGTGGTCGCGCACGGCATGCTCACCATGGGCCTCGGCGGCGGTTTCGTCACCTCCTGGGTCGGCGATCCCGGCGCGGTCAAGGAGTACAACGTCCGCTTCACCAGTCCTGTCTATGTGGGGACCGATGAGGCCGCCGAGATCGAATACACCGGTAAGGTGAAGTCCGTGGATCCGGAGACGCGGACCGCGGTCGTCGCCATCGTGGCGAAGTCGGCGGGGCGCAAGATCTTCGGGCGCGCGACGGCAACTGTCCAACTGGCCTGACCTGGTCGCTTGACCCTGATTGGCTAACGACGCGGGCGGTAACGTACACTCAGATTTCTGGGGTCACCAGCCGCTGCGCGCTGCTCTGTAGGGCTGGTTCCAAGCGAAACCGCAAGGATTCGCCGAGGGGCCGGCAACTGCCGGAGTGGCGCGCGTGTTGTGTGACACCAGAACTGAACAACTGAATACCGAACAGTGGTTGGACGGCCAACAGGGATCCAACCGAAGGGGCGTAGCTCAACTGGCAGAGCAGCGGTCTCCAAAACCGCAGGTTGCAGGTTCAAGTCCTGTCGCCCCTGCCTTCCGTAGCGACTGCTTGCAGGTCGCTCGAAAGAACCGGCATGCCAGCGACGAAAGGATCGACGTGAGCGAGCGGGAAGATCGCCTGGGCGCACATGCGACCGACGACGGCGATGACACCGCCGGGGTAGCTCGTCCGAGTGGCAAGCGTTCTGCTCGGCGGACTCGCAGCGCGTCGTCCGACACGGGTTCGATCGCCACTCTGGATCGACCTACGTTGCGCAAGGCAACCAAGACCGATCGGGCCGAACGCGGAACGCGTAATCCGTTCAAGCGTTTGATCAAGTTCCTGCGTGAAGTAGTCGCGGAACTGCGCAAGGTGATCTGGCCCAACCGGAAGCAGATGGTCACCTATACGAGCGTTGTTCTGGTGTTCGTGATTTTCATGGTCGCGTTCATCAGCGGGTTGGATATCGCGTTCATCAAGGGTGTCAACTGGCTGTTCGGCTAGTAGAACGCCGGCGCTTGCGACTGCTCGCAGGTCGCTCGAAAGGGTCAGCCGGCGGCCGATCCCCGGGGCGGACCGGGCGGACTAATTCCGCCTTGCGCCCGGCCCCGGCACGCAGAGGATGTACGTGACGACACAGGAAGCGAGTGCCCCAGTGAGCACCCCGGAGAACGACACAAACGAAGAGTTCCCGGTCGAGGACGCGGTGGTGGATCCCACGACCGAAGATGCCGCGACCGCCGAAGACTCCGAGGACGTGGACTCCGAGGATGCCGCTGCCGCCGAGGTCGCCGAGCCGGAGACCGAAGACGAGGCCGCCGCCGACGCCGCTCCGATCGACGAAGAGCCCGCCGACCCGGTCGCGGAGATGAAGTCCGCGCTGCGTCGTGCCCCCGGTGACTGGTACGTGATCCACTCCTACGCCGGTTACGAGAACAAGGTGAAGGCCAACCTCGAGACCCGCGTGCAGAACCTGGACCTGGAAGAGTACATCTTCCAGGTCGAGGTGCCGACCGAAGAGGTCACCGAGATCAAGAACGGCCAGCGCAAGAACGTCAACCGTAAGGTGCTGCCCGGCTACATCCTGGTCCGGATGGAACTCAACGACGAGTCGTGGGGCGCGGTGCGCAACACCCCCGGCGTCACCGGCTTCGTCGGCGCCACCTCGCGTCCGTCGCCGCTGTCCATCGACGACGTGGTGAAGTTCCTCGTCCCCGCCGCCCAGCAGAAGAAGGCGCCTGCCGCCGCCGGTGCTGCGGGCTCGGGTGAGTCTTCGTCCGAGTCGGTGTCGAAGCCGACCATCGAGGTCGACTTCGAGGTCGGCGAGTCGGTCACCGTGATGGACGGCCCCTTCGCGACGCTGCCCGCCAGCATCTCCGAGGTCAACGCCGAGCAGCAGAAGCTCAAGGTGCTCGTGTCGATCTTCGGCCGCGAGACCCCGGTGGAGCTCGGCTTCACCCAGGTCGCGAAGATCTAAGACGTTCCGTCCTCGACGGAATGAATCGGCCCGGACCACGGGTTGATTCGACAGGACTTGCAAAGAGCAAGGAAAACAGACACCTAGGAAAGAAAGATGCCCCCCAAGAAGAAGAAGCTCGCCGGGATCATCAAGCTTCAGATCCAGGCCGGCCAGGCGAACCCCGCCCCTCCGGTGGGTCCCGCGCTCGGTCAGCACGGCGTGAACATCATGGAGTTCTGCAAGGCGTACAACGCCGCGACCGAGTCGCAGCGTGGCAACGTCATCCCGGTCGAGATCTCGGTCTACGAAGACCGCTCGTTCGACTTCAAGCTGAAGACCCCGCCCGCCGCCCGGCTGCTGCTCAAGGCCGCCGGTGTGCAGAAGGGTTCGGCTGAGCCGCACAAGACCAAGGTCGCGAAGATCACCATGGACCAGGTCCGGGAGATCGCCAAGACCAAGGCCGAAGATCTGAACGCCAAGGACATCGACCAGGCTGCGAAGATCATCGCGGGTACCGCTCGCTCGATGGGTATCACCGTCGAAGGCTAGTCCGTAGCGATTGCTTGCAGGTCGCTCGAAACGACCAGCATCCGCTCACGGTGGGAGGGCCGGCCAGGCCCGATAACCACGGCTGAAACCAGAAACTAAGGACAGAGAATCATGGCAAAACGAAGCAAGGCGTATCTCGCCGCGGCCGAGAAGGTCGATCGCGACGCGCTGTACTCCCCGCTCGCCGCCGCGCGGCTGGCCAAGGAGACCGCGACCACCAAGACCGACGCGACCGTCGAGGTCGCCGTCCGTCTCGGCGTCGATCCCCGCAAGGCGGACCAGATGGTTCGCGGCACGGTCAACCTGCCGCACGGCACCGGTAAGACCGCCCGCGTCATCGTGTTCGCAGCCGGCGAGAAGGCCGCTGAGGCCGAGGCCGCCGGTGCGGACGCCGTCGGCGCCGAGGACCTGATCGAGCGGATCCAGGGCGGCTGGCTCGAATTCGACGCCGCGATCGCCACCCCGGACCAGATGGCCAAGGTCGGCCGGATCGCGCGTGTCCTCGGACCGCGTGGCCTGATGCCGAACCCGAAGACGGGCACGGTCACCAACGACGTGACCAAGGCCGTCAACGAGATCAAGGGCGGAAAGATCAACTTCCGCGTCGACAAGCAGGCCAACCTGCACTTCGTCATCGGCAAGGCCTCCTTCGCCGATGCCGCGCTGGTGGAGAACTACGGCGCCGCGCTGGAGGAGATCCTGCGTGTGAAGCCGTCGACCGCCAAGGGCCGCTACGTCAAGAAGGTGACGGTTTCGACGAACACCGGACCGGGCATCCCGGTGGACCCGAACCGCACCCGCAACCTCCTCGACGAGGATGCGTAGCGACTGCTTGCAGGTCGCTCGAAAGGACCAGCGTCTTAAGTAGCACCTAGCACGTCCGCAAGGGCGGGAACGCGAATCGCGTTCCCGCCCTTGCGCGTTCGCGGGATCGGACTAATTCTGGGTGCGGCGTCGTTGGCCCTGAGATGACGGTTGTCCTGCTGATCTCCGGGAGCACGCGCAGTGCTTCGACCAATTCCGCCGCCTTGCGCACGGTCCAGGCGCTCGCCGCCGACGGCATCGACGCGCGGTGGTTCGACGGACTCGCCGACCTGCCCGCCTTCAACCCGGACGACGACGGCACCGGACATCCGTCGGTTCTAGCACTGCGCGAACAGCTTTCGCGGGCCGAGGCGGTGCTGTTCTGCACCCCGGAGTACGCGGGCACGCTGCCGGGCAGCCTGAAGAACCTGCTGGACTGGACCGTCGGCAATGCCGACCTCTACGAGAAGCCGACCGCCTGGATCAATGTCGCCGCGCTCGGCCGCGGTGACGGCGCGGCCGCGACCTTGGCGCTCGTCCTCGGTTACGTGGGCGCCGACGTGGACCCCGACACCTGCGCCCGGCTGCCGGTCGGCCGGGACGACATCGGACCGGACGGCCTGGTCGCTACCGCCGAATTCCGTAGCGGCGCAATCGAAGCACTGAACAACCTGGTCGCCAGAGCCGTCTGAGCACGACACGGGCCGGGACCCGATCGGATCCCGGCCCGCCATCGGTTGCGGACGGTCAGCCGGCTGAATCCTCTTGGGGTTCCCCGGCTTTGCGCCAGCCGAGCAACACCGACTCACCCTCCGGCACACCCCATGGCAGGAACATCGCCACCACGATCGCGCACACCACCACCGCGGCCGCCGCGACCAGCGATGCGGTATGCGAGCCCTGCAGCGCGGCCGTTTTCATGGCGACGATGAGGTTTTCGCGCTGGCTCTCGAAGAATTGGGGAAGCGGGCGCTTGCGGATCTCCAGCACGCTGAGCGGACTGGACTTCACCAGCCCCTTCTCGTTGTCGTTCATCAAGCCGGCGGGCAGCGCGTCGATGCGCGGGGCGATCCTGGTCGTGTAGTACGAGGCCACGATCGAGCCGAGCACCGCGACGCCGAGGGTGCCGCCGATCTCGCGGGTGGTGTCGTTGACCGCCGACCCGGCGCCCGCCTCGTTGAGCGGCAGCGAGCCCATGATCGATTCGGTGGCCGGTCCCTGCACGATGCCGACGCCGAGCGCCATGAACACCATGGCGGGCAGCACGTCGGTGACGTACGGACTGTCCACCGTCACCTGGCCACCCAGGTACAGCCCGAGTCCGGTACTCAGCAGGCCGACCACAATGACCGGAGTCGGCCCGAATCGCTGCGCGAGCAGGGTGGCGATCGGTGCGCCGATCGCCACCGAGAACGCGAAAGGCAGTGAGGCGATACCGAATTCGAGCGGCGTGTATTCGCGCACGCCTTGGAAATACTGCGTGATGAGGAATAGAAATCCGAACATCGAGAAGTAGCAGATCGCAATCGACAAGGCGGGCATCGAGAATCGCCGATTGCGGAACAGTGTCATATCGAGAATCGGTGCGGCAGTGCGCAATTCCCAGACGACGAACGCGATAACCAGCGCGAGGCCGAGCCCGCCGGTGCCCAGGGTCGTCGAGGAGAGCCAGCCGAAGCGCGGCGCCTCGATGATGGACCAGACCACCAGCGTGATGCCCGCGATGGACAGCCCGATGCCGGGCAGATCGAGCTTGCCGACCTGCGAGGAGCGCGATTCGGGCACCCAGAGCAGGGTGGCGGCGAGCGCGACGAGCGCGAGCGGCACGTTGATCCAGAAGACCGAGTGCCAGGTGAAGTGTTCCAGCAGCCAGCCGCCGGAGATCGGGCCGATCGCGATGGCGAACCCGGCCATCGCGGTCCACGCCGCAATGGCAAGGGCCCGTTCGCGTTTGTCGTGGAAGATGTTGATGATCAGCGCGAGCGTCGCGGGGAAGACGGCCGCGGCGAAGACGCCCATCGCGGCGCGTGCGGCGATCACGCCACCCATCGAGCCGGACAGCGCGCCCGCGACCGACATGGCGCCGACGCCGACCAGGCCGACCATCATGACCCGGCGGCGGCCGAGGCGGTCGCCGAGATTGCCGAAGGCGAGCAACAGGCCCGCGAAGGTGAGGGTGTACGCGTCGACGACCCATTGCAGGCCGCTGACACCGGTGCGCAGCTGCACCCCGATCGAGGGCAGTGCCACGTTCACGATGGTGTTGTCCAGGACGACTAGCAGCTCGGCGAGGCAGATCACGGCCAAGGCGAGAAAGCGCTGGTTACGTCGTTCCAGCAGCACCGGTGGATCGACTATGGAGGTTGCCATAGTTCAGCAGTCAAACAGTAACTGTCACCGTTGGTAACACCTTCCAGCCGCGATCTCCACCACATCAATGGGGCGACTGTGATGAGTGACACATCGAAACGGGTGCCGAATGGTCCCAATTCGCCTGAGCTTCACCCCGTTTTGGCAGATGGGGGTGGGTCCAGGTACATTGGACATCAGTTATCGACCAGTTCGATTCCTAACCAATCCGTTCTACCGAAGACCGTTGGTCGTCGAGCCCGCATGGGTTCGGTCGAAGGTCCGGCGACATTGCCGGCGGCCCACGCAGGGAGAACCGAGGCCGTGAGTTATTTGTGCGCCCCGGAACGCCTTGCGTCCGGGGCGTTTGTTTTGTCGCCGTCCCCATGATCGGTAGTTCGCTTCATACCGACCATCAGAGAGGAGGCGAAGTATGGCAAAACCCGAGAAGGTTACCGCGGTCGAGGAGATCACCGAGCAGTTCAAGAGCTCGACTGCCACCGTTGTCACGGAATACCGTGGTCTGTCGGTCGGCAAGCTCACCGAACTGCGACGTGCGCTCGGCGCCGAGGCCACGTACTCCGTCGCCAAGAACACCCTGGTCAAGCGCGCTGCTGCCGAGGCGGGCGTGGAAGGCCTCGACGAGCTGTTCGTCGGACCGACCGCGATCACCTTCATCAGCGGCGAGCCTGTCACCGCGGCGAAGGCCCTCAAGGCCTTCGCGAAGGACAACAAGGCGCTCATCATCAAGGGCGGCTACATGGACGGCGCACCGCTGTCCGTGTCCGAGGTCGAGAAGATCGCCGACCTGGAGTCCCGCGAGGTCCTGCTGGCCAAGCTGGCCGGTGCGATGAAGGGCAACATGGCGAAGGCCGCCGGTCTGTTCAACGCTCCCGCGTCGCAGGTGGCTCGCCTTGCCGCCGCGCTCGTGGAGAAGAAGCAGGCCGAAGCCGGTGGCGAACCCGCCGCTGCCGCCGACGCTGAATAACCCCATGCGGGTGAATCGCGCGCGGCTCGCCCACATAGACAACAACTACCGAAAGGAACAACATCATGGCCAACGTTGACGAACTGCTGGAGACCTTCGGCAACATGACCCTGCTCGAGCTGTCGGACTTCGTCAAGAAGTTCGAAGAGAAGTTCGAGGTCACCGCTGCTGCTCCGGTCGCCGTCGCCGGTCCGGCCGGCCCGGGCGCCGTTGCGGACGCCGTCGAGGAGCAGGACGAGTTCGACGTCATCCTCGAGGGTGCGGGCGACAAGAAGATCCAGGTCATCAAGGTGGTCCGCGAGATCGTCTCCGGCCTGGGCCTGAAGGAAGCCAAGGACCTCGTCGAGGGCGCGCCGAAGGCCATCCTGGAGAAGGTTGCCAAGGATGCCGCCGAGGCCGCCAAGGCGAAGCTGGAAGACGCCGGCGCCAAGGTGTCGGTCAAGTAATTTCCGACCGAATCGCCGACGGGCGGTCCCCACTGTGGGGGCCGCCCGTTTGCTATTTGTGGCGACCTGCGCCAACAATCCGGAAATAGCAAATGAAACGGGGTTACTCTTCAGTCAGGTTGGGGTGTGCCCCGTCTCGCTCTTGGGATACAGTGGCCCGACCCACTGTGACGTGACACACCGCGAGACCGAGCACGCGGTTAGCTGGTGGGCAGCTCGCTGAGAAATTGTGGAGGTTGGCGTGGGCGTCGAGGTCAGAACCGAAGGCATTACCAAGTCCTTCGGATCCCAGCGAATTTGGCAGGATGTCTCCCTGACCTTGCCGACCGGCGAGGTCAGCGCATTGCTCGGCCCGTCGGGTACCGGCAAGTCAGTCTTTCTGAAGTCGCTGATCGGCCTGCTGCGCCCGGAGCGCGGCTCGATCTACATCGGCGACACCGATATCACCACCTGCTCCAACAAGGAGCTCTACGAGATCCGCAAGCTCTTCGGCGTGCTGTTCCAGGACGGCGCGCTGTTCGGCTCGATGAACCTCTTCGACAATGTCGCGTTCCCGCTTCGTGAGCACACGAAGAAGTCGGAATCCGACATTCGCAAGATCGTCATGGAGAAGCTGGAGCTGACCGGTCTGCTCGGGGCCGAAGGCAAGCTGCCCGGTGAGATCTCCGGCGGTATGCGCAAGCGGGCCGGGCTGGCCCGTGCCCTCGTGCTCGACCCGCAGATCATCCTCGTCGACGAGCCGGACTCCGGCCTCGACCCGGTGCGCACCGCCTACATCAGCCAGCTGCTGATCGACATCAACGCGCAGATCGACGCCACCATCCTGATCGTCACGCACAACATCAACCTGGCCCGCACCGTGCCGGACAACATCGGCATGATGTTCCGCCGCCAGCTGGTCATGTTCGGCCCGCGCGAGGTGCTGCTGACCTCCGACGAGCCGGTGGTCAAGCAGTTCCTCAACGGACGCATGCAGGGCCCGATCGGCATGTCCGAGGAGAAGGACGAGGCCCAGATGGCGCGCGAGCAGGCGATGTTCGACGGCGGTCATCACCACGGTGGCGCCGAAGAGATCGAGGGCATCATCCCGCAGATGCAGGCGACCCCCGGCATGCCGGTGCGCCAGGCCGTGCGCCGCCGCAAGGAACGCGTCCGCGAGATCATGCACACGCTGCCGCACGCGGCCCAGACCGCGATTCGTGAATCACTTGATCAGAACGATGAGACGCAGGTCCTCGCGTACAACAACAGCGACCAGGGTGGTTACCAGGGCGGCGCGTACGAGACCACTACTTCACACAACACAACTAACGGGTAACATCTGCGATCGTGAATTCCTCCCTGGCGCGATTGCGGACTCCACTGGAGTCGGGGTTTGGCCAGGCCGGCAACATCTTTGCGCTGTTCGTAGACGTGCTGCGCAAGACGTTTCGCCGGCCGTTCGAGTGGCGGGAGTTCATCGAGCAGTCGTGGTTCATCGCGAGTGTCTCGATCCTGCCCAGCGCACTGGTCGCCATCCCCTTCGGCGCGGTCGTCGCGCTGCAGACCGGCTCGTTGATCAAACAGCTCGGTGCCGAATCCTTCACCGGCGCAACAAGTGTGCTCGCCACCGTGCAGCAGGCGGCGCCGATCGTCACGGCGCTGATCATCGCGGGTGCGGCCGGTTCGGCGGTCGCCGCCGACCTCGGCTCGCGCACCATCCGTGAGGAGATCGACGCGCTGGAAGTGCTCGGCGTCGATCCGGTACACAAGCTGGTCGTGCCACGCGTGCTCGGCATGACGGTGGTCGCGCTGCTGCTCAACGGCCTGGTCTCGGTGGTCGGCATCGCGGGCGGTTATTTCTTCAACGTGCTGTTGCAGGGCGGTACGCCCGGCGCGTACCTCGCGTCGTTCTCCGCCCTGGCGCAGCTGCCGGACCTGTGGATCGGCGAGTTCAAGGCGCTGGTGTTCGGTCTGATAGCCGGTGTGATCGCCTCGTATAAGGGGTTGCACCCCAAAGGTGGCCCGAAGGGAGTTGGTGAAGCGGTGAACCAGTCCGTGGTGATCACGTTCTTGGTGCTGTTCTTCGTGAACCTCATCCTCACCCTGGTGTACCTGCAGGTCGTCCCGGCCAAGGGCGCCTGACCGGTGGCCACTCAGTACCGCAACCCCGCTCTCGCCAAATCGCTTCGCCGGGCGGGAAGTATCGTTCGCTCACCGCTGAAGGTGATCGATCGGGCCGGCGAGCAGATGTCGTTCTACACCCGCGCCATCGCCTGGATCCCGCGCACCGCAGTGCATTACCGCAAGGAGGTCATGCGGCTGCTCGCCGAGGTGACCTTCGGCAGCGGCGCGCTCGCGGTGATCGGCGGCACCATCGGCGTCATCGTGTTCATGTCCGGGTCGGTCGGCGTGGTCGTCGGCCTGCAGGGCTTCAAAGCGCTGGACGCGCTCGGCAGCTCCGTGCTCACCGGCTTCCTGACCGCCTACATCAATACCCGCGAAATCGCGCCGCTGGTGGCCGCTTTGGCGCTGTCGGCGACGGTGGGCTGTGGTTTCACCGCACAGCTCGGCGCCATGCGGATCTCCGAGGAGATCGACGCGCTCGAGGTGATGGCGGTGCCCGGCGTGCCGTTCCTGGTGACCACCCGGGTCATCGCCGGATTCCTCGCGGTGATTCCGCTGTACATCGTCGGCCTGCTCGGCACGTTCCTGGCGTCGCGGATGATCAGCATCTGGTTCAACGGGCAATCCAGTGGGTCCTACGACCACTACTTCAGCCTGTTCCTACCACCTGAAGACGTGCTCTATTCGTTCGTCAAGGTGCTGGTGTTCGCGTTCGTGATCATCATGGTGCACTGCTACTACGGCTTCCACGCCACCGGCGGACCGGCCGGTGTCGGCGTCGCCGTGGGCCGCGCGGTGCGTGCCGCGATCGTGCTGGTCAACGTGCTCGATTTCTTCCTCAGCCTTGCCATTTGGGGGACCACCACGACGGTGCGGGTGGCCGGATGAGCCGCGGGGTACAGGCCTGGCGGTCGACCGAGAAGCTGCGCATTCGGATCTTGGGCATCGCGTTCTTCGTGGTGGTCGCGCTGTTTCTCGCGACGACCATCGCGATCTACAACAAGCAGTTCGTGAAGACGGTCGATGTCGACCTGGTCACCGACAGCGTCGGCAACGCGCTCACCAAGAACGCGGACGTGAAGGTGCGTGGCATCACCGTCGGCGACGTGCGGTCGAGCAACTCCGAGAACGGCAAGGTGACACTGCATCTCGCCATCCATCCGGACCAGGCTGATCAGATCCCGTCCAACGCGACGGCTCGGCTGCTGCCGAAGACGCTGTTCGGCGAGCGGTACGTGGACCTGATGATCCCCGCGGACCGCAGCGCGACGCACCTGACCAACGGCGTGACGCTGCGGCAGGATCAGAGCGGCAACGCGATCGAGCTCAGCAAGCTGCTCGACGACCTGATGCCGTTGCTGCAGGCGATTCCGCCGCAGGATCTCGCGTCCACCCTCGGCGCGCTGTCCCAGGCGCTGTCCGGTCAGGGTCTGGCGCTCGGCGAGAGCGTGGACAAGCTGGACAACATCTTCCGTCAGGTCAACGGCGTCATGCCGGACCTGCAGCAGGACCTGCGCAGCTTCGCCCAGGTGGCCGCCACCTACGCCGACGCCGCGCCGCAGTTGGTGAGCGCGCTGGACAACCTGCGAACCACCAACGCGACCATCGTGCAACGGCGGTTCGACATCGATTCGCTGTACGCCGTGCTGACGCCTGCCTCGTCGAACACCGCAGATTTCCTGGTTGCCAACCGGGACAACATCATCGACCTGTCCGCCGATTCGCGCCCGCTGCTCGAGCAGCTGGCCACCTACTCGCCGACCTTCCCGTGTGTGATGGCGAACTTCGCCCAGCTCAAGCCGCGCATCGATGAGATCCTCGGCAAGGGCACCAAGAATCCCGGCACCCGGGTGACCATCGAGTTGACCAACCCGCGCGGCAAGTACCTGCCGAACCAGGACGAGCCGCGGTGGCTGGATGACCGTGGCCCGTGGTGCATTCCGGAGAAGCCGCTCGGTGTCGACCCCGGTCAGTACACCGGCGGCGCGAACAACGACGGCTCCTACGCGGTGCCGAGCCGCAACCCCGGCGATCTGGAGACCGGCAAGATGTCGCCGCCGCAGTTCGGCGTCTACCCGGCGAGCAACGTCGCGACGATCGCGGGCTCGCCGATGGAGCAGCAGTCGCTCGGCGCGATCTACGGTGCCGCTCAGGGTGTTTCGCCCGATCAGGTGCCGGGCTGGGTGACCAGGGCCGGTGCGCCCGCGTTCCGTGGTAGCGAGGTGAGCGTGCGATGAAGCAGAAATTACGCGGCCTCGGCGGCCCGCTCACCAAGTTGATCATCTTTGTCGTGGTGACGATTTTCGCGACCACGGTGCTCGGCCTGTCCATCGCCAACTACAGCGGCAGCGGCACCAAGTTCAAGGCCCGCTTCACCGACGTCACCTCGTTGAATTCGGGGGACGAGGTGCGGGTCGCCGGTGTCCGGATCGGCAAGGTCACCAATATCGCGATCGTCGACAAGCGCCTCGCCGAGGTGAGTTTCGAACTCACCGACCGGAATTGGCTGCCCGCCTCGACCACCGCGAGCATCCGCTACCGCAACCTGGTCGGCCAGCGCTACATCGCGCTCGAGCAGGGCACCGGCGAGCAGGGCCGGAAGCTCAACGAGGGCGGCACCATCCCGCTGGAGCGCACCAATCCCGCGCTCAACCTGACCACCCTGTTCAACGGCTTCCGTCCGCTGTTCCGCACGCTGACCGCCGACGACGTGAACAAGCTCTCCTTCGAGATCATCCAGGTGTTCCAGGGTGAGCAGGGCACCATCCACGACCTGGTGGCCACCACCGCGAGCCTGACCAACAAGATCGCGGACAAGGATGCGGTGATCGGTGAGCTGGTCCGCAACCTGACCGCGGTGCTCGACACGGTCAACCAGCGCGACGACCAGTTCGATCAGCTCATCGTCAATACCGAGGCGCTGGTCAGCGGGCTGTCCGCGGAGCGAGACACCATCGGCCGCTCGGTGACCTCGCTCGGCAACCTGGCCTCGGCCACCGCCGACCTGCTGGTCCCGGTGCGTCCGACGCTGCAGGGTTCGATCGCCGGGCTGAGTCAGCTGGCGGGCACCATCAACGACCGGCACGACGACGTGAACGACGTGCTGCGCAACCTGCCGATCAAGATGGAAAAGCTCGGCCGGGTAGGCAGTTACGGCTCGTGGTTCCAGTTCTATCTGTGCGGTATCGACATCGTGGTCGGGCCTGGCACGGCGGACGCACCGAACCTGAACTTGCCCGCCGGGCTGCCGACGATCAATCAGCCGCTGTATACCAATGCCGCGCCGCGCTGCTCCGGGAAGGCCCGCTGATGGACGACCGGATTCTGCTCGGGCGCCGCAGCCCCGCCTTCATGGGCGTGCTCGGCCTGGTCATGGTGCTGCTGGTGACGGTGTCGGCGTTCTTCCTGGACCGGCTGCCGATCATCGGGGCGGGCACCAAGTACACCGCCGAATTCTCCGAGGCCGCGGGCCTGAAGAAGGGCAACGAGGTCCGCATCGCGGGCGTGAAGGTCGGTTCGGTCTCCGACGTGCGCCTCGACGGCCCCAAGGTGCTCGTCGACTTCCGCACCCAGGACGCCTGGGTCGGCAGCGAGACCACCGCCTCGATCCAGATCAAGACCGTGCTCGGCCAGAAGTACCTGGCGCTGGACCCGAAGGGCTCCCGCGCGGCCGACCCGTCGACCCGGATCCCGTTGTCGCGCACCGTCGCTCCGTACGACGTGGTGGACGCCTTCACCGACGCGGCCAAGAACATCGACCAGATCGACACCGCGCAGCTGGCCACCAGCATGCGGGTGCTCTCCGACGCGTTCGCGACCACGCCGCCGGAGCTGCGCGGCTCCATCGACGGCGTCGCCCGCCTGTCGGAGACGCTGGCCAAGCGCGACGAGGAGCTGAAGAAGCTGTTCGCCGCGACCAGGCAGACCACCCAGGTGCTCGCCGACCGCAACGCGGAGTTCGAGCGGTTGCTCGCCAACGGCGGACAGCTGCTCGCCGAGCTCAACATCCGTCAGCAGTCGATCGCGCAGCTGCTGTCCGGCGCCAAGACGGTGTCCGCGGAGCTCACCGCGCTGGTGCACGACAACGAGGCGCAGATCGGCCCCGCGTTGAAGAATCTGCGCGGCTCGATCGATCTGCTGAATGCCAACCAGCAGAACATCTCCAAGACCTTGGAGCTGGCGGCGCCGTTCTACGGGATCTACGCCAGCGTGCTCGGCACCGGTCGCTGGTTCGATGCGGTGATCGTCAACCTGATCCCGCCCGCGCTGCCGGATATCCCCGGTGCTCGTCCGCCGATCCGCAACATGGGAGGTAACTGACATGGCGGGCCGGCTGCAGGGGCTACGGAATTCCGGGCGCGGCACCAAGATCACCATCGCGCTCGTCGCGGTGGTGGCGCTGGTCGCCGCCGGGGTGCTGTGGTGGACCTTCGATCGACTGACCACCACCAAGATCACCGCCTACTTCGATCGTTCGGTCGGCATCTACGAGGGCTCGGACGTGCGGGTGCTCGGGGTTCCGGTCGGCAGGGTGGATTCGGTGGAGCCGCAGGGCGATCAGGTCAAGATCGTGATGAGCGTCGATCGCTCCTTCGACGTGCCCGCGGACGCCCGCGCCGCTCAGATCACGCCCTCGATCGTGTCCGACCGCTACATCCAGCTGACCCCGGTCTACACCGGCGGCCCGAAAATGCCGCGCACCGCGACCATTCCGCGGGACCGCACGGTGACCCCGGTCGAGGTGGACCAGCTGTACAAGAGCATCACCGAGCTCTCGGATGCGTTGGGCCCCAACGGCGCCAACAAAGACGGCGCGGTCAACGACCTGGTGCGCACCGGTGCCGCGAACCTGGACGGCAACGGCGAGGCGCTGGCCAACAGCCTCACCCAGCTGTCCAAGGCCGCCAAGTACCTGTCCGACGCGCGTGGCGACATCTTCGACACCGTGAAGAACCTGCAGAGCTTCGTCGCCATGCTGGCCAAGAACGACGCGCAGGTGCGCCAGTTCAATACCCAGCTCGCCGACCTGTCCAGCTTCCTGGCCAGCGAGCGCAGCGACCTCGGCGACGCGCTGAACCTGCTGTCGGTCGCGCTCGGCGACGTCGCCCGGTTCATCGACAACAACCGCGACCTGATCGCGAGCAATGCCGAGGGCCTGGTCACGCTCACCAAGACGCTGTCCGATCAGCGCGACGACCTGGCCGCGGCGCTGCCCGTGCTGCCGTTGGCGCTCAGCAACCTGATCAACATTCACAACGCCGAATCCGGCACCCTCGACATGCGCGCCAACTTCACCGACCTGCAGGATCCGCTCGGTGTCATGTGCAAGCTGATCGACGTGTCCAAGCTGCGTCCGGGTGATCCGCAGTTCGAGGCGCTCGGCAGGCAGATGCGCCCGATCCTGGACCACTGCAAGGAGATCTCCGACCAGATCACCGCCGGGGTGAAGACGCCGACGCTGATCCTGCCGTTCGGCATCCTCAGCGGGGAGAACGAGCAGCGGGCTCCGGTGCCCGGCACCGTGCCGGGCATTCCGTCGGACCGGATTCCGCCGTCGCAGGGAGGTGCGCGGTGAGTAGCCGAATCCGTTCCGTCACAAGGGGTCTCGGCGTCGCCGTGGCCGTCGGGCTGGCCGCGGCCCTGGTCACCTCGTGCGCGTCCGACGGCATCTACAGCGTCCCGCTGCCCGGTGGCGCCGATGTCGGCGACCACCCGATGCGCATCGATATCCAGTTCGACGACGTGCTCGACCTGGTGCCGCAGTCCGCGGTGAAGGTCGAGGGCCTGCCGGTGGGCCGGGTCGAGGAGATCAAGATCGGCAAGGACCAGTGGACCGCGACCGTGCGGGCCGTGGTGAACTCCTCGGTCGACCTGCCGGCGAACGCGCGCGCCGAGGTGCGCCAGTCGAATCTGCTGGGCGAGAAGTTCATCGAGCTGTCCAAGCCCGCCACCGATCCGGACCCGAAGAAGCTGGCCGACGGTTCGACGATCCCGGTCGACCACACCAGGCACGCCACCGAGATCGAGCAGGTGCTCGGCGCAATGTCGTTGCTGCTCAACGGAGGTGGCGTCGCACAGCTGCAACCGATCGTCACCGAGCTCAACAAGACCATCGGTGGCCGCGAGGATCGGGTGCGTTCGCTGCTCGATCAGGCCAACGTCCTGATCAAGGGACTCGATGATCAGGTCGACGACATCACCAGGGCCCTGGACGGTCTCGACCTGCTGAGCAGCCGGGTGAGCAGGCAGACCGACCAGATCGGCAAGATCCTCGACGAGCTGCCGCAGGGCGTGAAGATCCTGGAGCAGCAGCGCCCGCAGCTGGTCGGGCTGCTCAGCCAGCTGGATCGGGTCGGGCAGGCCGGTTTCGACGTGCTCGATCACTCGAAAGACGACCTCATCCGCGATCTGACCTCGCTGCGCCCCACACTGCAGGAACTCGGCAAGTCGGCACCGGATCTGATCACCTCGTTGCCGTTGATCCCGACCTATCCGTTCCCCGACTCCACGCTGGAGTCCACCTTCGGCGGCTCGGTGAACACCTGGCTGTCGGTGGATCAGCAGATCGGTGTCACGCTGAGCAATCTCGGTGTCGGCAAACCTGATCCGGTGTACGTTCCGCCGCTCGGCCCCGGCGTGCCGGTGAATCCGACCAACCCGTACTACAACGGCAACGGTCCGCGACCGGGTTGGCCGACGGTGTCGATCCTGCCGTTGCCGCCGAACATGGCGCAGCCGCCCGCGCCGGGCGTGCCGCCGAATCCGGTGGGCGCGATTCTGGAGCAACTCGGAGTGGGTGGTACCCGATGAGTAAGTTGGTCCGCTGGCAGCTGATCGCGTTCGTGGTCATCGCGGTCGTCGGCGTTGTCTTCGTCGGTGCCAAGTACATTCGGCTCGATCACATGGTCGGCCTCGGTCAATACGACGTGAAGGTGCAGGCGGCGCAGACCGGCGGCATCTACAAGGGCGCCGAGGTGACCTACCGTGGCGTGCCGGTCGGCCGGGTCGGCGAGCTGGAACTCACCGGCGACGGCGTACTGCTGCACCTGGTCGTCGATTCGAGCTCGCCGAAGATCCCCGCGACCGCGAAAGCGGTGGTGGCCAACCGTTCCGCGATCGGCGAGCAATTCGTCGACCTGCAGCCGACCACCGATACCGGCCCCTATCTGCACGACGGTTCGCTGATCACCTCGGCGACCACGCCGGTGCCGGTGGAGCAGCTGGTCGCCAGCGTCGACACCTTCACCCGCTCGGTCGACCTGGCCGCGTTGAACACCACCGTGCGCGAGCTCGGCAAGGCGTTCGACGGCAAGGGCGACGACCTGCAGGTCTTCGTCGATTCGCTGAACAAGTTCACCACCACGTTCAACGAGACGCTGCCGCAGACCATTCAGCTGATCCGGGACAGCAAGGTCGTGCTCGGCACCCAGGCCGAGCAGTCCGGCGCCATCCGCGAGTTCAGCGACGGCCTGGACAAGCTCACCGCTCAGCTGCGCTCCAGCGACCCGGACATCCGCAGGCTGATCGGCACCGGCAACGACGCGGGCCAGCAGATCGACGCGCTGCTGCACGAGAGCGGCGGTGCGCTCACCCAGGATCTCGGCAACCTGCGCCAGCTGCTGCTGGCCATCTCGCCCAAGTTCTACGCGATCCGTCCGCTGCTGCAGTTCCTGCCGCAGCTGTCGATCGGTGGCTCGTCCACCGCCCCCGGTGACGGCACCACGCACTTCGGTCTCGTGCTGGAGGCCAACAACCCGCCCGCCTGTACCGTCGGCTACGAGGGCACGCAGCGGATCCTCGAGCAGATGAAGGCGCAGAACCCGGACTTCGACGACAACCGGGACGAGTTCCCGTTCAACAAGGACGCGAAGTGCCGTGTGCCGCAAGGTAATCCGTCCGCGGTGCGCGGCGGTGAACGGGCCGGCCTCGCCGATCCGAATGTCGTGCAGCCTTGGGATTCGACCCCCAAGACCGACCCGGAGCGGCTGAACCTGAATCCGATCGCCGTGCAGATGGCAACCCTGATGGGAGTTACGCCGAAGCGGTGACCAGGAATGACGACGTTAGGGTGACTGGCGTGACCGCAGATTTGACCAAGCAGCTCGACTCGACCGAGCCGCCGGAATCACCCGACCCCGCCGACGGCGTGGAAGCCAAGGTGGTTGCCGACGCTCCGACCGGGGCACCCGACTCGGGGCGCGGCGTCGTCCGCACGGTCGCACTGCTCGGGTCCGCGACCGCATTGGTCGTCGCCCTCGTCGCCGCCATCTGGTTCGGCACCGGCTGGGTGCGCTCGGCCGTCAGTGATGGCCCGCGCGGCGATGCCCGCGACACCGCGCTCGACGCCGCCCGCCAGGCCGCGCTCAACATGACCTCGATGAACCTCGACGACGTGCCCGGCTCGCTGGCCCTGGCCCGCTCCTCGATGACCGGCACGCTGCTCGACTCGGCCGACAAGAACAAGGACCAGGCCGAGACGCTGGCCAAGCAGACCGGCGTCGGCATGAGGTCCAAGGTGCTCGGCTCGGCACTCACCACGCTGAACAGTGAGAAGGACAAGGCGTCCGCCCTGGTCGTGCTGCAGGTGACCGAACTGGCCAAGGACAAGCCGCCCGCCGATTACCGCTACACCTGGAACATCGACGTGACCAAGACCGGCGACGTCTGGAAGGCCGAGCAGATCTCGTCGCTCAGCCAGCCGGTGCTGCTCAGCGGTGGCCAGGCCCAGTCCCCGCAGGCGCCGCCCGCCGACCAGCCGCCCGCCGCGCCCAAGCCGGGATCGTAGGAGAACCAGTCATGCCGTCTCGTAAGCCGATCAACCGGGTCACCTCCAAGCGCCGCCCCGCCGGTGAACAGCAGGCCCGTGCCGCCGCGCCGCGCACTACGCCGGCCCGCAAGCCGCGAGTGACGGGCACTACCAGGCCCGCGGCGACGCGTCCGGCGCGCGACGACAAGCGTCCCGAGCAGACGAAGATGGTGGGCGGCCGGAAGCAGGCGTTCCGCGGTCCCGGCAGCTCGAAGTCGGGACGCTCGTTCTGGTCGCTGGTCGCCGCCATGCTGATCGCCGCGCTGCTGCTCGGCGGATTCGCCGCGGTCGCCGCGTCGCGCCCCGGCGTCGACGATTCGAACAAGGCGTTCGTCGACAACAAGGCCACCGAGGAGGTGCGGGCGGCCGCCGATCACGCGCTGAAGACCGTATACGCCTACGACGTGAAGAACATCGACGGCTACCGCGACACCGCCAAGCAGGTGCTCACCGGCAAGATGCTGGCTGATCTGGACAAGTACGCCGACACCACCATCTCGGCGGTAAAACAGGCTCAGACCAGCGCCGATGCCAAGGCAGATCCGATCGCTGTGACCTTGCTCACCGATGATCGGGCCGAGCTGCTGGTCAACCTGGTCGTCAGCGCCACCAAGAACGGCGCCGCGCAGCAGAGTGTCGCGGGTCCGATCGTGCTGCACATGCAGAAGGTGGGCGATCGCTGGCTCGCCAGCGACATCGTCGACCAGTGATCTTCTAGTGGCCCAGGGGATCTCACCCTGCCCTGGTCGGGCCCGCCTACTTGACGAGTTTCGCCGGAGCCGTCACGCTATTCACAACAGCGGCAGCTGTCACAGTGGCTCCATTACGCCCCGTCGTCCCCGACGCAGCCAGCGATTCGGACACGGCGCGCCAGCCACGTGAATGTGCGCACGGGTGGTAGGTTGACACCCCCGTGACGGTTGGTGTACGGTTGGACGTTGCGCTGGCTGCCTCCTGTCCATACCTCGATTTGCACACGTAAGTTCCACCTTCCGGTGTTACTTCTGTTGTTGCCTGTTCGGGTTTCGTTCGGGTTGTAACCAGCGGAATTCGTAGCAGACAAGCGACGGTCGCGGACCACCACGCGGCGCGCGTGAGGTGCTGGAAGGACGCATCTTGGCAGTCTCCACCCAGACCAAGGCAGTTGCCGGAATCCCCGGAGCCCCATTGCGGGTGTCTTTCGCGAAGATCCGTGAACCCTTGGAGGTGCCCGGACTTCTCGATCTACAGACGGACTCATTTGCATGGTTGATCGGTTCGCCGTCATGGCGTGAAAAGGTCGCCCTTCGCGGCGATGTCGGGCTAGTCGGGGGACTCGAGGAGGTGCTCGAGGAGCTTTCGCCGATCGAGGACTTCTCCGGCTCGATGTCCCTGTCTTTCTCTGACCCTCGGTTCGAAGAGGTCAAGGCCTCCATCGACGAGTGCAAAGACAAGGACATGACCTACGCGGCGCCGTTGTTCGTCACCGCGGAGTTCATCAACAACAACACCGGTGAGATCAAGAGCCAGACGGTCTTCATGGGAGATTTCCCGATGATGACCGACAAGGGCACGTTCATCATCAACGGCACCGAGCGCGTCGTCGTCTCGCAGCTGGTTCGTTCGCCGGGTGTCTACTTCGACCACTCCGTCGACAAGACCACCGAGAAGGACCTGCACAGCGTGCGCGTCATTCCGTCGCGTGGTGCGTGGCTGGAGTTCGACATCGATAAGCGCGACACCGTTGGTGTCCGCATCGACCGCAAGCGTCGCCAGCCGGTCACCGTGCTGCTGAAGGCGCTCGGTTGGACGAACGAGGAGATCGTCGACCGTTTCGGCTTCTCCGAGATCATGATGTCGACGCTGGAGAAGGACAACACCGCCGGTCAGGACGAGGCGCTGCTGGACATCTACCGCAAGCTGCGTCCGGGCGAGCCGCCGACCAAGGAGTCCGCGCAGACCCTGCTGGAGAACCTGTTCTTCAAGGAGAAGCGCTACGACCTGGCGCGCGTCGGTCGCTACAAGATCAACAAGAAGCTCGGTATCCACCTCGGCGAGCAGGTCACCGGATCGGTGCTCACCAAGGAAGACATCGTCTCCACGATCGAGTACCTGGTCCGCCTGCACGCGGGTGACCGGGTGATGACCGCCCCCGGCGGCGAAGAGGTGCCGGTCGACGTCGACGACATCGACCACTTCGGTAACCGTCGCCTGCGTACCGTCGGCGAGCTCATCCAGAACCAGATCCGGGTCGGCCTGTCGCGCATGGAGCGCGTGGTCCGCGAGCGGATGACGACTCAGGACGTCGAGGCGATCACGCCGCAGACCCTGATCAACATCCGTCCCGTGGTCGCGGCGATCAAGGAGTTCTTCGGAACTTCGCAGCTGTCGCAGTTCATGGACCAGAACAACCCGCTGTCGGGTCTCACCCACAAGCGCCGCCTGTCGGCACTTGGCCCGGGTGGTCTGTCCCGTGAGCGGGCCGGTCTGGAAGTCCGCGACGTGCACACCTCGCACTACGGCCGGATGTGCCCGATCGAGACCCCGGAAGGCCCGAACATCGGCCTGATCGGTTCGCTGTCGGTGTACGCGCGGGTCAACCCGTTCGGCTTCATCGAGACGCCGTACCGCAAGGTGGTCGACGGCCGGGTGACCGACGAGGTCAAGTACCTCACCGCCGACGAGGAGGACAGGCACGTTCGTGCCCAGGCCAACTCGCCGGTCGACGCCGACGGTCGCTTCCTCGAAGACCGGGTGCTCTGCCGCCGCGGTAACGAGGAGAACGAACTCGTCGCCGCCGACGAGGTCGACTACATGGATGTCTCGCCGCGCCAGATGGTGTCGGTCGCGACGGCCATGATCCCGTTCCTCGAGCACGACGACGCCAACCGCGCCCTGATGGGTGCGAACATGCAGCGTCAGGCCGTTCCGCTGATCCGTTCCGAGGCCCCCGTCGTGGGCACCGGCATGGAGCTGCGCGCGGCTGTCGACGCCGGCGATGTCGTGGTGAACGAGAAGGCGGGTGTGGTCGAGGAGGTTTCCGCCGACTACGTCACCGTGATGGCCGACGACGGGACTCGCAAGAGCTACCGGATGCGCAAGTTCGCCCGCTCCAACCAGGGCACCTGCGCGAACCAGCGGCCGATCGTGGACGAGAGCCAGCGGGTCGAGGTCGGCCAGGTGCTGGCCGACGGCCCGTGCACCGAGAACGGTGAGATGGCGCTCGGCAAGAACCTGCTCGTCGCGATCATGCCGTGGGAAGGCCACAACTACGAGGACGCGATCATCCTGTCGCAGCGCCTCGTGGAAGAGGACGTCCTCACCTCGATCCACATCGAAGAGCACGAGATCGACGCCCGCGACACCAAGCTCGGTGCCGAGGAGATCACCCGGGACATCCCGAACGTCTCCGACGAGGTCCTCGCCGACCTCGACGAGCGCGGCATCGTGCGCATCGGTGCCGAGGTTCGTGACGGCGACATCCTGGTCGGCAAGGTCACCCCGAAGGGCGAGACCGAGCTGACCCCGGAAGAGCGCTTGCTGCGCGCGATCTTCGGTGAGAAGGCGCGCGAAGTGCGCGACACCTCGCTAAAGGTGCCGCACGGTGAGTCCGGCAAGGTCATCGGCATTCGCGTGTTCTCGCGCGAAGACGACGACGACCTGCCGCCCGGTGTCAACGAGCTGGTGCGCGTGTACGTGGCGCAGAAGCGCAAGATCCAGGACGGCGACAAGCTCGCCGGTCGCCACGGCAACAAGGGTGTTATCGGCAAGATCCTGCCGACCGAGGACATGCCGTTCATGCCGGACGGCACCCCGGTCGACATCATCCTGAACACCCACGGTGTGCCGCGTCGTATGAACATCGGCCAGATCTTGGAGACCCACCTCGGGTGGATCGGCAAGGCGGGCTGGGATGTCGGCGTAGGCGCGGACGGGACCCGTCCCGACTGGGCCAAGGCGCTGCCGGAGGAGATGCTGGCGGCACCGTCCGACTCCAACATCGCCACCCCGGTGTTCGACGGCGCCCGCGAGGAGGAGCTGACCGGTCTGCTCGCCTCGACCCTGCCGAACCGTGATGGTGATCGCATGGTCGACGACAACGGCAAGGCCACTTTGCTCGACGGCCGCTCCGGCGAGCCGTTCCCGTACCCGGTGGCGGTCGGCTATATGTACATCCTGAAGCTGCACCACTTGGTCGACGACAAGATCCACGCCCGTTCGACCGGTCCGTACTCGATGATCACCCAGCAGCCGCTCGGTGGTAAGGCACAGTTCGGTGGTCAGCGCTTCGGCGAAATGGAGTGCTGGGCCATGCAGGCCTACGGCGCCGCCTACACGCTGCAGGAGCTGCTCACCATCAAGTCCGATGACGTCGTCGGCCGCGTGAAGGTCTACGAGGCGATCGTCAAGGGCGAGAACATTCCGGAGCCGGGCATTCCGGAGTCGTTCAAGGTGCTCCTCAAGGAACTCCAGTCGCTGTGCCTCAACGTCGAGGTGCTGTCTTCGGACGGCGCGGCGATCGAGATGCGCGACGGCGACGACGAGGATCTGGAGCGCGCCGCGGCGAACCTGGGCATCAACCTGTCCAGGAACGAAGCGGCCACCGTCGACGATCTGGCGAACTAGGCGGTCGGCCGAATGTCGTTTGATTCAAACGACATTCGGCCCCGCGTTCCACCAACTAGTGAACTTTTTGCTCGAATTCGACCCGAATAGGGGAAAGGAAGTTACGTGCTAGACGTCAACTTCTTCGATGAACTCCGGATCGGCCTTGCCTCCGCCGACGACATCCGCCAGTGGTCTTTCGGCGAGGTGAAGAAGCCGGAGACCATCAACTACCGCACCCTCAAGCCGGAAAAGGACGGACTCTTCTGCGAGAAGATCTTCGGTCCCACCCGGGACTGGGAGTGCTACTGCGGTAAGTACAAGCGTGTCCGCTTCAAGGGCATCATCTGTGAGCGCTGTGGTGTCGAGGTGACTCGCGCCAAGGTGCGTCGTGAGCGGATGGGCCACATCGAGCTGGCCGCACCGGTTACCCACATCTGGTACTTCAAGGGCGTGCCTTCGCGCCTCGGGTACCTGCTCGACCTGGCGCCGAAGGATCTGGAAAAGATCATCTACTTCGCCGCCTACGTCATCGTCGGTGTCGACGAGGAACTGCGCCACAACGAGCTCAGCACCCTCGAGGCCGAGATGGAGGTCGAGAAGAAGGCCGTCGCCGACCAGCGTGACGCCGACCTGGAGGCCCGCGCCCAGAAGCTCGAGGCCGACCTGGCCGAGCTCGAGGCCGAGGGTGCCAAGTCCGACGTGCGCCGCAAGGTCAAGGACGGCGGCGAGCGGGAGATGCGCCAGCTCCGCGACCGGTCCCAGCGTGAGCTGGACCGGCTCGACGAGATCTGGACCACCTTCACCAAGCTGGCCACCAAGCAGCTCATCGTGGACGAGATCCTCTACCGCGAGCTGATCGACCGCTACGGCGAGTACTTCACCGGTGCCATGGGTGCGGAGTCCATCCAGAAGCTGATGGAGAACTTCGACATCGACGCCGAGGCCGAGAACCTGCGGGAGACCATCCGCAGCGGTAAGGGCCAGAAGAAGCTGCGCGCGCTCAAGCGGCTCAAGGTCGTCGCGGCCTTCCAGACCAACGGCAACTCGCCGATGGGCATGGTGCTCGACGCTGTTCCGGTGATCCCGCCGGAGCTGCGCCCGATGGTTCAGCTCGACGGTGGCCGGTTCGCCACCTCCGACCTGAACGACCTGTACCGCCGCGTGATCAACCGCAACAACCGCCTCAAGCGACTGATCGACCTCGGCGCGCCCGAGATCATCGTCAACAACGAGAAGCGGATGCTGCAGGAGTCCGTCGACGCACTGTTCGACAACGGCCGTCGTGGCCGTCCGGTCACCGGACCGGGTAACCGCCCGCTGAAGTCGCTGAGCGATCTGCTCAAGGGCAAGCAGGGTCGTTTCCGTCAGAACCTGCTCGGCAAGCGCGTCGACTACTCGGGCCGTTCGGTCATCGTGGTCGGCCCGCAGCTCAAGCTGCACCAGTGTGGTCTGCCCAAGCTGATGGCGCTGGAGCTGTTCAAGCCGTTCGTGATGAAGCGTCTGGTCGACCTGAACCACGCGCAGAACATCAAGTCCGCCAAGCGGATGGTCGAGCGTCAGCGTCCCCAGGTGTGGGATGTCCTCGAAGAGGTCATCGCCGAGCACCCGGTGCTGCTGAACCGCGCGCCCACCCTGCACCGTCTGGGCATCCAGGCGTTCGAGCCGCAGCTCGTCGAGGGTAAGGCGATCCAGCTGCACCCGCTCGTCTGTGAAGCGTTCAACGCCGACTTCGACGGTGACCAGATGGCCGTGCACCTTCCGCTGTCCGCGGAGGCGCAGGCCGAGGCCCGCATCCTGATGCTGTCCTCGAACAACATCCTGTCGCCGGCGTCCGGTCGACCGCTCGCCATGCCGCGACTCGACATGGTGACCGGCCTGTACTACCTGACCCGCCTGCAAGAGGGCGCGAAGGGTGAGTACAAGGCCGCGGGCAAGGACAAGGCCGAGTTCGGCGTCTACTCCTCGCCCGCCGAGGCGCAGATGGCGGTGGACCGTGGTGAGCTCACCGTGCGTTCGCTGATCAAGGTCCGGCTCATCCACCAGCGTCCGCCGAAGGAGATCGAGGCGAAGCTGTTCCCGGAGGGCTGGAACCGTGGCGACGCGTGGATCGCCGAGACCACCCTTGGTCGCGTGCTGTTCAACGAGCTGCTCCCGGCGGACTACGCGTTCATCAACGAGCAGATGCCGAAGAAGCGTCAGGCGACGATCATCAACGATCTGGCCGAGCGCTACCCGATGATCGTGGTCGCGCAGACCGTCGACAAGCTGAAGGACGCGGGCTTCTACTGGGCCACCCGTTCCGGCGTGACGGTCTCCATGTCCGACGTGCTCGTGCCGCCGGAGAAGACCGAGATCATGGAGCGCTACGAGGCGCTTGCCGATCAGATCGAGAAGAAGTACCAGCGTGGTGCGCTCGATCACCAGGAGCGCAACAACGCCCTGGTCAAGATCTGGCAGGAAGCGACCGAAGAGGTCGGTACGGCTCTGCGTGCGCACTACCCGCCGGACAACCCGATCATCACGATCGTCGAGTCGGGCGCCACGGGTAACTTCACCCAGACTCGTACCCTCGCCGGTATGAAGGGTCTGGTGACGAACCCGAAGGGTGAGTTCATCCCGCGCCCGATCAAGTCCTCGTTCCGTGAGGGCCTGACCGTGCTCGAGTACTTCATCAACACCCACGGTGCTCGTAAGGGTCTGGCCGATACCGCGCTGCGTACCGCCGACTCGGGTTACCTGACCCGTCGTCTGGTGGACGTCTCGCAGGACGTGATCGTGCGCGAGCACGATTGCGCCACCGAGCGCGGCATCATCGTGCACATCGCCGACAAGCAGGCGGATGGTTCGCTCATCCGCGACGCGCACGTGGAGACCTCCGCGTACGCTCGCACGCTCGCTTCGGACGCGGTGGACGCCAAGGGCAACCTCGTCATCGGTAAGGGCGCCGACCTCGGCGACCCGGCGATCGACGCGCTGCTCGGGGCGGGCATCACCGAGGTTCGGGTGCGCTCCGTGCTGACCTGCACCACCGGTACCGGTGTCTGCGCCACCTGCTACGGCCGTTCGATGGCCACCGGCAAGCTGGTCGACATCGGTGAGGCTGTCGGTATTGTCGCCGCGCAGTCCATCGGTGAGCCCGGTACCCAGCTGACCATGCGTACCTTCCATCAGGGTGGTGTCGCGGGCGATGACATCACCGGCGGTCTGCCGCGTGTCCAGGAGCTGTTCGAGGCCCGCGTGCCGAAGGGCAAGGCTCCGATCGCCGAGGTCAGTGGCCGGGTGCGGATGGAAGACGACGACCGCTTCTACAAGATCACCATCATCCCGGATGACGGTGGCGAAGAGGTTGTCTACGACAAGCTCTCGAAGCGTCAGCGTCTGCGTGTCTTCAAGCACGACGACGGCACCGAGCGTCTGCTCTCCGACGGTGACCACGTCGAGGTCGGCCAGCAGCTGCTGGAAGGCGCGGCGGATCCGCACGAGGTGCTGCGCATCATGGGTCCCCGTCAGGTGCAGATCCACCTGGTCCACGAGGTCCAGGAGGTCTACCGCTCGCAGGGTGTGTCGATCCACGACAAGCACATCGAGGTCATCGTGCGCCAGATGCTGCGTCGCGTGACGATCATCGATTCGGGTGCCACGGAGTTCCTGCCCGGTTCGCTCACCGAGCGTTCCGAGTTCGAGGCCTCCAACCGTCGCGTCGTCGCCGAGGGCAATGAGCCCGCGGCGGGTCGCCCGGTGCTGATGGGTATCACGAAGGCGTCGCTCGCGACGGATTCGTGGCTGTCGGCGGCGTCCTTCCAGGAGACCACTCGAGTCCTGACGGACGCGGCGATCAACTGCCGCTCCGACAAGCTCATCGGTCTCAAGGAGAACGTGATCATCGGCAAGCTGATCCCGGCCGGTACCGGTATCAACCGCTACCGGAACATCACGGTGCAGCCGACCGAAGAAGCCCGTGCCGCCGCGTACGCGGTGCCGTCCTACGACGACACCTACTACAGCCCGGACAGCTTCGGCCAAACCACCGGCGCCGCAGTCCCGCTCGACGACTACGGTTTCAGCGACTACCGCTAACCCGGTACCGCGCAACACCATCCGGCCCCCGCTCCCTTCGGAGCGGGGGCCGTTTGCGTTATCCGCCGACCGTCAATCCCACCAGGCCGTCAACACACCTTCGGTGTACGGCCAGCTCCCGAGCGCGTCACCCATCTCCTCCGCGTTCTCCTGCACGATCACTTCGGTTGCCAGCCAGCCCTCTTCGTCCGCCACCCGAGCCAGTTCTCGCGCCTTGTCCAGGCTTTCGGTCAGCACGAACAGGGTGTCCACATTCCAGGTGTTGTCAGGCAGATCGCGCAGCTTGATCAACGACATAGGCGCAAGCCAATCAGGATGCTCGGCCAAAGCCACCCCGAGCCGATCCATACACACCGCCACCCACAGCTCCCGATGCCGCTCCAAACTCGCGACCACAACCCCACCATCGAAGTCGTTGAACCGCCGCCGCCGCACCAACTCCAGCTGAATCTCCTGCACAGTCGCACTAGAAAGCATCGGACCAGTCATAGCCACTCCCTCCCTCGTACACCCGACCGATTTCAAGCACACCACCGTAGCCAAACCCCCTGCTGCCACCGAAACGACACCGCTGATAAGGCAAGGAGTGGCAGCATCCGTCGGCATTCCGGTGTCACGCCGGTGCCGCACATGCGGATCACATATCATGGGCCAATGCCTCCCGCGAGCCCACTACCCGCCGGTGACCCACACCGTGTGATCACAGGCCCGGACGGTGCTGTCGAGGTGATCGTGAGCTTGAGCGAGTACCAGCAGCTCAAGGCCGAGCGCGAAGAGCTTCGTGTCCTTCGGGAGGCGGAGAACCGAAATCTGATCGCGGCTCAGTTCCGTGAGGGCATGGCGCAGTACGCCGCCGACCCAGCGTCTTTTCGCACCTTGACCCGTGAGGATCTGCAGCGAGAAGACATCTTTGACCGGCCGTAGGTAGTCATTGAGGTCGCTCCCCGTGCGGAGCAACAGATACACGAGCTCCCCGAGCTGCTTAGGGTCAGGGTCCGCTTGGCCATGCTCGACTTGCTGGATGATCCGATGCCCCTTGCTAAGGGCGCCAGGCCCTTTCGCGCGGGCGGTGATGAGATTCCGGATGCCTACGAATGGGATATCGGCGGCGTAACCGTCTTCTACAATTTGGTCGAAACCGGTCCGCTGCTGATCCAGGTGTTCGTCCAGGTCGTTGTGGTCGACGCGCTCTGATCAGCCAAGGTACGGGTGCGCCCGCCGTTCGGTGTGGTGTCGTAGGCGGAGTCGGACCGTCTCGTGGATCGGATGGTTGTCGAGTTCGCTGGGGTGGAGATAGCGAACAGCAGTGGACTCGTTGCTGATCGTCAATTCGCCCCCGATCACCTGCCCGTAGTAGGTGATGTTGAACTCCTGCCGCACCTCTCCGTCGGAGTACTCGATGACGTGCTCAGGATCGGTGTAAATGCCGAGCAGCCCGGTGATTTCGATGTCGAGGCCAGTTTCTTCCTTGGTTTCCCGAATCACGCACTGCTCCAGCGTCTCGCCGATCTCCATCGTCCCACCGGGCAACGACCAGTTCCCCGAATCGGACCGGCGCTGCATCAGAATCGCGCCATGCTCGTCGACGATGAGCGCGGACCCGCCAGGCACCAGGCTATTCGCCGTCGGCGCGTTGGAATCTCGGTAGTAATCCCGCCGGTTGCTCATGCCTGTTCCTGACTTGGGTATGGAGTTACGGACTCCCAGATTTGTTCGAACTGGTCGGCATACGAAGCGAAGATCCCGTGCGGTGATAGCTGCCGTAGGTGTAGCGCGGGGTGTTGGTAGCCGCGGGCTCGGACGAGGTACGGGGTTACGATCATCTGCTTGTCGAATCGGAAGACCGAGTTGTACAGGTGTGTGGTGTGCAGCCCGACAGCGCAGCCGGCGGTCTGTGGCAAAGGACCGAGCATGTTGAGCGCGTTCCGGATTCGGCCCGGCAAGGTGCCGCCCATTTGTTCCAGGACGTCGCGTTCGGCGACGTGCACGCAGTCCGGGTCGGCGAAGGCCAGGCGCATCCGCACACCGCGGCGACACTTGTCGGCGAGGTTGTTGGCAGCGTCGGGCAGCAGCTCGAGGATGAACGGGTACGCGTAGCCGACTACGTCGATTTGTTCGGTCGCGCTGTGCAACAGCGACACCCACACTTCATGTGGGATGTCAGCACGATGGGCGTAAGCGCCGATCACCTCTGCGGTAGCGGGTGTTCCGGTGCTGAGGTCGGGTCGAGCCTGTGGCCATAGATTGGCCTCGGACTCTCCCAGTATGGTCGCTACCGCGAGTCGAGTGCGTCGATGTGGGACTCGCCCGGCCAGCCAGCGATTCACCGTCTTCGCATCGACCGCGACAGCCGTCGCTAACTCAGCTGTATCGAGCTGGGCTCGAAGCATCGCCGATCGAAGGCGCTGGCTCATACGTCCACCGTAGCGGACATTTTAGGGACGTTTGAGGGCATCTGAAATGTCCCGCGAAGTGTCCTACCAGGAGTTCCGGCGTCCTGTAATCGCTCGTAGCGTCGTAGCCGTAATTGCTCGAAACAGTCGGAGCCCGTGGGTGTTCCGTCAGCTCCGAGGTGGTGCCGACGTCCTGCACCGGAGCATCGAGTGGCGGGCATGAGCTGTCGCCCATGCCCGCCGCTCTCCAGGCAACGGTTCGAGGAGGGATTGTGGCTTACCTGCTTGCAGTGGCATTCGGAACGCTTTTGGTCCTCGGCATCGTCGCCTTGGTGGCATGGGACGACGTGCGCGATCGAGGTAAGGACGAGCCGCGACTGCCCGACGATGGTGATCGGTGAGTGCCGCACCGCTGCGGTGACATCACCTGGTTCGGGGGTGGAAAGAGTGATGGGAAATTTATTTTTGGGGGAATATTTTCTGTAAGAATATTTTCAATTGAAGGGGTTTGGTTGGTGGGTGGTGCGGGAGCACGGCTGCGGCCTGCCGAATCCTGGTCCGCCCGTTGCGAAAGCGAGTCGCTTCATGACCGAGTACCACCAGATCTTCGATCTCGGTGATTTCACCACACAGCATGGTGCCACGCTGCGCGGAGCCTTCCTGGCGTACACCACCTACGGTGTGCTCAATGCCGAGAAGAGCAACGCCATCGTCTATCCGACGTGGTACTCGGGGCGACATTGGGACAACGAGTGGTTGATCGGCGCGGGGATGGCGCTCGATCCGGCCGAGTATTTCATCATCGTGCCGAACATGCTCGGCAACGGCCTGTCCAGCTCGCCGAGCAACACCCTGCAGCCCTACGATCGCGCGCGCTTCCCCGACATCACCGTCTACGACCAGGTGGCGGCCCAATATCGTTTGGTGACCGAGAAATTCGGCATCGAGCGGCTCGCGTTGGTGACCGGCTGGTCCATGGGCGCTGGGCAGACGTATCAGTGGGCGGTGAGTCATCCCGAGATGGTCGAGCGGATCGCCCCGTTCTGCGGTTCCGCGCGAA
This sequence comes from Nocardia sp. NPDC060255, assembly GCF_042727395.1. Classification (NCBI taxonomy): domain Bacteria; kingdom Bacillati; phylum Actinomycetota; class Actinomycetes; order Mycobacteriales; family Nocardiaceae; genus Nocardia; species Nocardia sp. NPDC060255. The sequence continues at coordinate 132,218 of NZ_JBHXAU010000009.1, forward strand.
CGAGCTTGCACAACAAGGTTTTCCTGGAAGGCGTCAAGGCGGCGCTGACCGCCGACTCGGCGTTCGCGGGCGGCTGGTACGGCGAGAACTGGCCGACCACCGGATTGCGCGCGCTGGCAAGGGTTTACGCGGGCTGGGGCTTCTCCCAAGCCTTCTACTGGCAGAAAGAGTACGAGAAGCTCGGCTACACCTCCCTGGAGGACTTCCTCATCGGCTTCTGGGAAGGCTTCTTCCTCGACGGCCGCGACCCGAACAACCTGCTCACCATGCTGTGGACCTGGCAGCACGCCGACGTCGGCCGCACGCCCGGCTTCGACGGCGACACCGAGGCCGCGCTCGCCTCGATCAAGGCGACCACCCTGGTCCTGCCCGCCGAGAAGGACCTGTACTTCCCGCCGGAGGACGAGGCCTGGGCCGTCTCGCATATCCCCGACGCCGAACTCCGCGTGATCCCCGGCATCTGGGGCCACTTCGCCGGCCACGGCAAGAACCCCGAAGACACGCAATTCATCGACGCCGCGCTAAGCGACCTACTCGGCAAACCCGGTGGCCTGGCCTGACCTCGGGCAGTGAACTACACACTCGCGGTGGCACTCGGCGCGCTGCTGCTCATCGGCATCGTCGTGCTTGCGGCCTGGGATGACCCTGCGCGACCGAGGCGAAGACCGAACCGGGCAACCCGAAACGGAGCACAGTGACCTGAACCGTCCTTGAGTTCACCCGAGGATCGTGATGGTTCCTGGGATTCATTCAGGTGTCACCGCGACGTCGGCGGTGGCCGTCACAATGGAGGCATGCGTCGAACGGGTGCGGTGGGCGTCGCGGCGATCCTGCTGGGCGGTGTCTTGAACATGGGTGCGGCGTCGGCGGGTGGGCCGCCTGCGCAGTTCGATCTGCAGGCGCATCGTGGCGGGGCGGCGCTGGTGGTGGAGAACACGCTGGCCTCGTTCACGAATGCGCTGGAGCTCGGTGTGCGCACACTGGAATTGGACGTACAGATCACCGAGGACGGGTTTCCGGTGGTGACTCATGACCGGGATCCGAGTCCGGACAAGTGCGTCGACACCGCCCCGGCCTTCCCCGGCGATCCGAAGTTTCCTTATGTGCCGGGCACCAGGTTCATTCGAGACCTGACATTGGCTCAGGTCCGCACCATCGACTGCGGCTCGAAGCGATTGGCCGCCTTTCCGGATCAGCGAACGGTACCGGGTGCCCGAATGCCGTTGCTGTCCGAGGTTTTCGACCTTGTGCACGCCTATCGCGCCGACGAGGTCATGCTGAACGTAGAGTCCAAAGTCGAAGCGGGAGCGCCGGAACAAACCGCGCCCCGCGAGCAATTCGTGCAAGTGATCGCGGCGGAAGTGCGGCGCGCGCACCTCGAAAATCAGGTCACCATCCAAAGTTTCGACTGGGGCTCCCTCATGCGCATGCGCGAGGTCGCACCGGAATTGCCGCTCGTCGCATTGACCAACGGACAGCAATTCCTGCAGGAAGGCCAGCCCGGCGCGTCGCCATGGTTGGGCGGCATCGACATCGATGACTTCCAAGGCTCACTCCAGGAGAAATTCGTCAGCGCCGCAGCATCTTTCGGTGCCGACGCGGTATCGCCGGTACATGGCGACCCGCAGGACGGCAGCGTCGAAGACCCTGGTTATCAACCTTTCACCACGGCAGGTCTGGTCCAAGCCGCCCATCGGCGCGGAATACGAGTGATTCCGTGGACGGTCGACGACCGGCCCACCATGACCGCGATGATCGACCTCGGCGTGGACGGCCTCATCACCAACCGCCCAGACCTGCTGCGCACCATCCTCGCCGAACGCGGCTACCAGCTGCCGAAGGCATATCATCGGCCATGACCGCGTGCCGGAAATAATCGGTTTCGATGATCGCGCGGCGGTGTTACCGTCGATTCATCGAGAACGACGAAAGGTAACGGACATGATCGGCCACCTCGAATCATCGCTGACACAGTGTGAATTCGCGACGGCTGAGGAATCCGGTTACCGATCCGAGGGTGCACGCCCCGTTTTGTGAGTGCGGCGATATCGCTGAACCACACGGGCCGCATCCGGGAATCGCACGGAGCGGCCCTTTTTCCTCTCGATTCCGATCTGCGTCACGCATCAAGGTCTCGTGCTCTGCGTCAGGGAAAGTTACGCGGACCGGCGTCCGTCACCGTTTCGAAAACGGCTGGTCTCACGGGAGTGAGATGGGGATCGACACCTCAGCTTTCCGCCACCGAGCATCTCGGCAGCACCGCTCCGCATGGACAACACGCACCCCACACGGTATGAAATTAGAACACGTTTCAGTTCTGTAGTGGGAGATGCGATGGACAGCGCGGCCATGGGCGAGTTGGTGATGGCAGGGTTCCAGAAGCTGGGGTTCATCCAGTACACCGGGATCGAAGGGGTGGAGTTCGATGCCGGGCGAAACGTAGTCCGGATGGCGCCACGGCCCGAACACCTGAATCACAACGGCGACCTGCACGCGGCGGTGCTGTTCGGCCTGGCCGAGACCGCGGCGATGGGCGCCTCCGTCTCGGGCATCGTGGACCTGATGGGGGAGACCTTCATCGTCGCCAGGGACGGGCGGATCGAATATCGGGCGCGCGCCAAAGGTGATGCGGGGCCGTATCTTGCGACGTCCGAGATATCCGGCGACATCCTGCAGCAGGTGCGCTCGGATATCGCGGCGCGCACGCCGATCGAACTGGAAGTGCCGGTGAACATCACCGACAACACCGGAAAGTCTGTTGCGGCAGCGGCATTCACTGCGGTCATCCGGCCGCGCAGGTAGTGATCGAGGTGGGTGCGCTCGATGCTCGAGCGTACCCGCCCACTCAGCGCTCGCTGTCGAGCATCGCCATCTGCGCGGTGGCGTACCGCTCGCCGGCGATCTGATCGGCGGGCACCGCCGCCTCGATGGTGGCCAACTCGTCCTCGGTCAGCGAGACCTCCAGTGCGCCTGCGGCTTCGGCCCACCGCTCGCGCCGCCGCGCGCCGACGATCGGCACGATGTCCGCGCCACGGGTCAGCACCCAGGCGATGGCGAGCTGAGCGACCGAAACATCCTTGCCCGCAGCGATTTCCGCGAGCGCGTCGACCAGCTTCAGATTCTGGCTGAGGTTCTCGCCCTGGAAGCGCGGGCTGTGCGCCCGGAAATCGTTGGCGGCGAACGTGATTCCGGCCTGCACCGAGCTGCTGAGCAGCCCGCGGGACAACACGCCGTAGGCGGTGACACCGATGCCGAGCTCGCGGCACAGCGGCAGGATTTCGGCCTCGATGCCACGCGAGATCAGCGAGTACTCGATCTGCAGATCGGCGATCGGATGCACCGCCGCCGCCCGGCGGATGGTGTCGGGACCCACCTCGGACAGCCCGATGTGCCGGACATACCCCGCCTCGATCAGCTCGCCGATCGCGCCGACGGTGTCCTCGATCGGGACATTCGGGTCGAGTCTGGCCGGCCGGTAGATGTCGACGTACTCGACGCCGAGCCGCTGCATGCTGTAGACGAGGAAGTTGCGCAGAGCCTCGGGCCGGTTGTCCACGCCGCCCCAGGCGCCGCCGGGGCCGCGCAGCGCACCGAACTTCACGCTGAGCAGTACATCTTCGCGCGACCGCTCGGCGATCGCTTTGCCGATCAGTAGCTCGTTGTGTCCGGCACCATAGAAATCGCCGGTGTCGATGAGGTTCGCGCCGGAATCGAGCGCGGCGTGGATGGTGGCGGTGGATTCGGCGTCGTCCGCAGCACCGTACATACCGGACATGCCCATCGCGCCGAGCCCGATACGGCTGACGGTCGGCCCGGTCTGGCCGAGCTGAACTGTGGGGATCTTCGATGTCGTCATGAGACCAGCCTGAACCTCAGGCGGGGATCGCGGCAGAGATCGCTTATCGGGGGATCGGCGATCCCTGGCTGAGTGGCCCGTTCCGGGGGAAAGTAGACGTATGGACAGAACCGAGCTCGCCGACTTCCTGCGCCGCCGTCGCGAGACGCTGACGCCCGCGGAGGTAGGTTTGCCGCCGGGTGTCCGGCGGCGCACGCCCGGCCTGCGCCGGGACGAGGTGGCGCTGTTAGCGGGCATCTCTACGGATTACTACACCCGGCTGGAGCAGTCGCGCGGACCGCGGCCGTCCACCCAGGTGCTCGCGTCGCTGGCCCGCGCACTGCGCTTCAGCAGCGACGAGCGCGACCACCTCTACCACCTGTGCGACCACGCGGCGCCGGGACGCGAACTCGGCGACAGACACGTTGCTCCCGGGCTGATGCATGTGCTGGCCAAGCTGGACGACACCGCCGCCACGGTGATCACCGACCTCGGCGAGGTGCTGGTGCAGAACCGCATGCACACGTTGCTGCTCGGCGACCTCGCCAGCCGTCGCGGCTGGGAACGCTTCTACGCTTACCGATGGTTCACCGACATCGAGTCGCGCGCGGTCTTCCCTGTGGAGGACTGGGATCGCCTGGGCCGCAAGCACGTCGCGGATCTGCGGGCGACGGCCGCGCGCCGGGCGGGCGATGCGGACGTCGCCGAGTTCATCGGCAAGTTGCGCTCGGTGAGTGCGGATTTCGATCAATTATGGGACGAACACGAAGTGGCGGTACGTCTTTCGGATACCAAACGGATCCAGCACCCTCAGGTCGGCCTGATCGACACGATCTGCGAAACATTGCTCACGCCGAGCGCCGCCCAGCGCCTGCTGGTGTACCTACCGCGCCCCGGCACGGATGCCGCCGAAAAGCTGGATCTGTTGCGCGTCATCGGAACTCAGACCCTCGATTCGGCCGACGAGATGGAGAGCCCTGCGCACCGCCCCTCATCCGCTGGGTGATCGGGTAAGTCGGCCCCGTGGCTGGCGGCGGCCAGCGGTGCGGCGAGGTAGGCGACCAGGGCGGCTACCTGCCGCGATCGAAGACGCGCTGGGCAACCCGGATCAGGGCGCGCCGGAGACGTATTCGAGCGCCGCGTCGATCGCGGGCTGACCGCCGGCCATCGCGAGTCCGGCTGCCGCGCCGATCGCGGCACCGAGCACCGTGGTGATCGGCACCGTGATGAAGTCGATGACGAAGAGCCCGAGCGGGAAGCCGAGCACGAAGCCGATTCCGGCACCGATTCCCGCGCCCGCCAGCACAATCGGCATGGCCTTCTCGACCTCGGCGAAGAACCGTTCCTGACTGGCCACATCGCGCAGTGGCGCCTGCGACATATTGTCCGGGGCGAGGGTGAGCCGATGGCCCGCCTCCTCGATGACCGGATTCAGTGCCACCCGTTTGTCGCCGACCCGCAGCGCCATCGGCAGGGCGGCGACGATATTTCCGTCGGGAGCGGTCAGGGTGACGACCCGCCCGTCGTGGATCAGGTCGAAGTGACCGTCCTGGATCGTCGTCACCGCGGCGCGCCGATCCTCGGATGCCGCTACCTGGTAGGCGATTTCGGCGAAGGACCCATGCACGTCGAGTGCGGTGTCGGGGGTGGTGGTGGCGGGATCCGCGTGCGTGGCGCTGGTACTGATGACGGTGGCCATCAGGGCCAGCAGTGCCGTCGCGGAGATTCTGGAAACTCTCATCGTGCTCTTTCGGTAGCGCTGCCCCCTGCGCAGTGTGTTCGCTGGCGACAGTATCAGGCGCAGCCGAGTACGGCTCGGTGTTCGGGCGCAACACAACTCGGCTCAAAGTTCGAGTTCGTTACTCAATCGACGCAGATATCCGGCGAACTGCCGCCGATCGAGTTCGTCCCAGTCGGCGGTGAGTTCGCTGAAGACGTGCCGTTGCCAGTCGCGGGCGTCCGTGAGCAGGCGCTCACCGCTGGCGGTCAGCGCCAATGCTGTTCGGCGCCGGTCGTGCTCGGACTCGGCGCGGGAGAGGTGGCCCGCCGCCGTGGCGTCGCGCACCATCCGGCTCGCCCCCGAATGGTCGAGTCCGAGTTGATGCGACACCGAGGTGATGGTGGCCTCGGCGCCCTGCTCGACGGTGGCGGCCACCGCCTCGACGACCTGGACGTGCTGGGCGTGCCGCAGCTCGTCGGGCAGGTCTGCCGACGTCCGGTTGATCCAGCGCCGGGACCAGAATCGGACCAGCCGAAACAGTGCGGGCCCACCGTCGGCGGCGGTTCCTGGCCTGGCGGTCGCCCGTCTGCTCATCCTGTCAGCCTAGACCGACTTCGACAGTAATATGCGATTCGCATGTATATTTATATGCGTATCGCATGCTTCTGGAGGTAGTCGTGACCATCGTCTTGAATCACACGATCGTGCCCGCGGCGGATCGGCACGCCGCCGCAACGTTTTTCGCCGAATTGCTCGGCCTGCCGGTAGGCGCGCCGAGCGGTCCGTTCGCGCCGGTGCAGATCAACGCCGATCTCACCTTCGACTTCGACGACCGCGGGCCGTTCCAACCGGGCCACTACGGATTTCTCGTCGACGACGAGACTCTCGACGCGGTGCTGGCGCGACTGGCACAGTGGCCTGGCGTCGATTACGGCTCGGGCCCACAGCATGGGTGGGACCGAGCTGTCAATCATCTCGGCGGCGGCCGTGGTGTCTACGTGCACGCCCCCGACGGTCACAGCTACGAGCTGTTCACTGCCGTCCCTTAGCCATTGGGTGTTCTGGCCGGACCGATCCGGCGCTTACGGGGCTTGAGGTGCAGGCCGGGCAGCGGCGGGGCCGGGATGCGCTGCTCGGGTGGGTGGCCCGCGATATCGGCGAAACGGCCGAGATTGCGGTTCTCCCAATCATTTCGGGCCGTCACGATCTCTTCGTGGCTGCGCCCCACGAAGTTCCACCACATCACCAGTTCCTCGCCGAACGGCTCGCCACCGATCAGCGCGAAATGCGCACCGGCCGTACTGGTCAGCGTGACCTCGTCGCGATCGGTGCCGAGGTACAGCAGCGGGCCCGCGGCCAGCGGTGTGCCGTCGACGGTCACCTCGCCCTCGATCACCATCAGCGCGTGCTCGAACCCGCGCTCCAGCGGGACGGTGACTTCGCCCGGTTCCAGCCGCACATCCGCGCCGACGATCGGCGTGTAGGCGGTGGCGGGGGAGGTGACTCCGGCCAGCGAACCGATCAGCACGATGGCACGGATTCCCGGAGCCTCGTAGACCGGCAGCTCGCGGTGCTGCTCGAAGTGCGGGTCGATCCCGGTCTTGTTGCCGGGCAAGGCGATCCACAGCTGCAGGCCGTGTCCGGCGTGCGCACCCGCGACTTTGTATTCGGAATGCGCGATGCCGCGCCCCGAGGTCATCAGGTTCAGCTGTCCCGGCTCGATCCGCACGTCCGAGCCGACCGAGTCGCGATGGCGGATCCGGCCGTCGAACGGCCAGGTCACCGTCTGCAGGCCGATATGCGGATGCGGATCGATATCCGGCGACGCCCCGGTATCGGTCACCGTCGGCGAGCCGAAGTGATCGAGGAAGCACCAGGCGCCGACGGTCGGCAGATCCCGTTGCGGCAGCACCCGTTCCACGAAAACGCCACGCACGCCGCCGAGCGGCACTTCGCGCGAGGGGTACAGCTCGGTCACCGGGCCAGGGCCGTCTGCGGGCTCGCACAGCGCCTCCGCCGGATGCGGATCGAGGTCGCTCACCGCTTGATTCCCTTACCGATGACATGCGCGTCGTACTGCGGGTGCTTCTCCAAGTAGGCCTTGATGAACGGGCACAGCGGCCGGATCACCCGTCCCCGCTCGATCACATCCTCGACGGCGTGCTTGGCCAGCGTGCTGCCGAGCCCTTTGCCGGAGAACGCGCCGTCGATCTCGGTGTGAATGAACACCGTCTCGTCGTCGCGCTCCTCGTATTCGGCGAACCCGGCGAGCTCACCGCCGTAGAACACCTCGTAGCGGTTCTTCTCGTCGTTGCGGACAACCTTGGATTCCGAGGCGGCTGCGGTCATGGTCGACTTCTCCTTCGATGCGCGGACCGGATGTCTGCTGAGGATCGACACGCGATTGAACGCGCCGATCGTGGTGGCGACCCAGACGACGACGGACAGCTGATCGTCCGTCAGAACTTTGCGCGCGAAAGCGTACTCACGCTCCATCGTGTGCTCGTCCGGCAGCGTGGCGGTGATTTCGGCCAGCGCGAGCGCGGCCTGCTCCATCGGTGTGTACAGCTCGGTGCGCCGCCACGCGGGCAGCACAGCGAGCCGCTGGTCGGTGTTCCCGGCGGCGAGCGCCGCGCGCTGATGCGTGTCCAGGCAGAAGGCGCAGCCGTTGATCTGGGAAACCCGCACGTTGATCAGCTCGATGAGCTTGCGGTCCAAGCCGACTGCGGCGCCTGCGGCACGTACTTCGCTCGCGACCGCGGTCAGTGCGCGGAATGCGGTGGGCGTCTGCTTGTCGATCCAGACGCGGTCATGCGGTACATCGGGCTTCACTCCATTGGATATTAGTGGCCCGCGGGACCGGGCGCCCGGCCGGGGCGCGTTCAAACGGACCAAGGTCCGGCGTATTTACACCGGCATACAGAACTCGTAGAGATCGTTCGCCGCCCCTCGCGCGGGGCGGTGCACCGGACGAACATTGACAGTTCATCGAAGGAGAAACGTCATGAGGTTCCGCAACCGCACCGCCCCCACCTTGGTCGCCGCCTGCCGCCGCAGCGCGCACCGAATCTGGGCCAGGCAGGATCTCACGCCGCAGGAGCGAGCGAACCTCATGGTCGGGTGGACCCCGCCGGCGATCATCAGCGCGTCGCTCGGCGGCCGATCCTTCCACTGAGGCAGCGCCCCTCCGGCAGAGACAGCGTCCTCAGTAGAGACAGCGCGGCCCCGGCGATCCGAATTCGGGTCGCCGGGGCCGCCTGTTTTCCTAGATCTCGGCGAAGCGCCGCAGCTGGAACGGCTCGACCAGGATCTGATCCAGGGCGGCCGCGCACTGCTTCAGATGCGGCGTCTCGAAGTGTGCCGCCAACGCTTCGGCGTCGACCCACTCCTCCAGCAGCACGATCCGGCTCGCATCGGTGGGATGCAGGTACAGCTCGTAACCGAGGCAGCCGTCCTCGGCGAGGGTCGGCTCGATCATGTTCTGCAACACTTCGCGCAGTTCGGCCTCGTGGCCCTGCTTCGCGGTGAAGCGGACATTGAGCGTCAGCGTGGACACGGTGAACTCCTGATCTGTTGTGGTGCTTGCTATTCCCGGCCCGCGGAGACGAAAGACAGGTCGGCGGCGCGGTTTCCGGCCACCCGATCCGCGATCGGCTCCAGCGTTGCCAGTTCGTCGGCGGTCAGCTCGATGGTCGCGGCCGCGACATTCTCGGCGAGCCGAGTCCTGCTGCGGGTACCGGGAATCGGTGCCACCGACAGGCCGCGCACCCGGGCCTGTGCGTGCAGCCAGGCCAGCGCGACCTGCGCCAGGGTACCGCCGCGCGCCGCGGCGATGGTCCCCAGCGGAGCGAGCAGTTCGGCATTGCGGGCCGCGTTCTGCTCGGCGAAGCGCGGAAACACCCGCCGCACATCGCCTTCCGCGAGCTCGGTGACCGCGCCGGTCAGAAAGCCGCGACCGAGCGGCGAATACGGCACGAAGGTCACGCCGAGCTCGGTGGCGGCGGGCGCCACCGTCCGCTCGACATCGCGGGAGAAGATCGACCATTCGGACTGCACGGCCGCGATCGGATGCACCGCCTGCGCCGCGCGCAGCTCGGGCCCGGTCACCTCGGACAGGCCGATCGCGCGAATCTTGCCCTGCTGCAACAGCTCTGCCAGTACGCCGACGGTGCCCTCGATCGGCACCTCCGGATTGCGCCGGTGCATGTAGTACAGATCGATGGTGTCGATGCCGAGCCTGCGCAGGCTGCCCTCCACCGCATTGCGGATGTAGCCCGGCGAATTATCGATGCCGCGGTAGGACGGGTCGTCGGCTTTGCGGACGATGCCGAACTTGGTGGCCAGCACGACCTGGTCTCGATTGGCTCGCACGAACTCGCTGAGGAATTCCTCGTTGTGCCCCGCGCCGTACACGTCGGCGGTGTCGAACAGCGTGACGCCCAGTTCCAGCGCCCGGTCCAGCGTCGCCCGCGATTCGGTGAAGTCGGAGCTCCCGTAGAACTCGCTGATCCCCATGCAGCCCAGGCCTTGCACGCTTATTTCGATGCCGCTGGCCCCAAGTGTGGTCGTCGGCAACGTTTCGGCGGTCGTCATACGCGGATCCCTTCAGTGTCTTGCACCGTGATCGTGGCCGGCCGGGCGAGCTGTGCCTTGCCCTCGTAGATATCGATCTTGTAGTCGAGTACGGCCACGGTCTGCTGAAGTTCATCGATCTTGGCGAGCACCTCGGCGCGGGTTTTGCGGAACATCTCCAGTCGCTCGGGGAACGTCGATTCCCCTTCGCGTACCAGTTCGGCATACCGGACCATGTCCGCCACCGACATCCCCGTGGTCCGCAACCGGCCGATCAACGCGAGCCACTCCAGGTCGCGATTGCTGAACCGCCGCTTACCGGCATGATCCCGGCCGATGTAATCCATCAGCCCGATCCGCTCGTACCAGCGCAGCGTGTCCCGGCTGAGTCCCGACCGCTCGGCCACCTCCCCGATCGAAAATCGAGGAAGTTCCCAGTCGCTACCTCGCTCCTGCACTGCGGCTTTACCCACGACACTCGCCCTTCTCGTAGAACCCCATCGACGCTAGTCACCTGGAGTGCACTCCAAGCAACTCCAATGTACGTAAAACGGTGGTCGGGTTCCCCTTGACTGTGTACTTTGCGTGGGACACTGGGAGCTGACCAGGGGTGGGACGAGCTGAGGAGCGAGGGTGACGGCACTTCCGGATCCAGGACAGCTGCTGACGATTGCCGACTACATAGCGCTCGGAGAAGACGACGAGCGTTGCCGTAGGGAGCTGCAAGAGGGGGTACTCACTATTTCGCCGTCGCCGACGCCGCGACACAGCGTCGCCAGCAATCGGCTCTTCGCCCTGGTGGAGGCGCAACTCCCCGCAGATTTGGCGGTTGTGACCGATGTAGATCTCGATCTACAGCTGGTTCCGGAGGATGGGCCAGCCACGGTCCGCCGACCTGACCTGGCAATCGTTGACGACGCCGAGTATGAGCGAGTCGATGCCGAAGGAGGGATCCTCCGTGCGTCCGCGGCTCACCTTGTCGTTGAGATCGTCTCGCCGGGCTCCCGGCGAACGGACTACATCATGAAGCGCAGCGAATATGCCGACGCCGGAATACCGCACTACTGGATCATCGACATGAGTCCGCCGCTCAGCTTGCTGGCTTTCCGGCTTATCGACGAACTCGGCTATGTCGACGAGGGCGAGGTTACCGATGTCTTCACAACCACCTCGCCGTGTCCGCTTACCATCCAGCTGGATCGGCTACTCAGGCACCAGCGAGTGACGGTCGAGCCCACAGCTAGCTCCGGAATCCCGCCCAGGCCGCAGGCTTGACCCAAATCCACGCTCAGTTGTACTTCGGCAATTCCTGTATCGCCCACTGGTTTCCATCCGGGTCGGCGAAGTAGGTGAACTTGCCCCAGTCCAGGGTTTCCACCGGCTTCGCGTCAACGCCTGCGGCCACCAGCTCCTTGTACGCGTCCTCCGCACTGGAAACCACGATCTGCATCCCGCGCACGCTCCCCGGCGCCGCGTCGGTGATCCCCTCGCCGATGCAAATCGAGCACCCGGACCCGGGCGGCGTGAGCTGCACGAACCGCAGGTTCTCGTTGACCCGGTGGTCGTGGTCGGCGTTGAATCCGATCTTGGTGTAGAAGTCCTTCGCGCGATCCACGTCGGTCACGGGGATCGCGATGAGCTCGATTTTCCAATCCATCGCCCGAGCATCTCACCGCTCACCGACAAAGTCCGGGCTTCCGGCCTACCCTGGGAACATGCCTGGTAAGGACGTCAACCGGATCAGGGCCCGCTCGGCCCTGGCAACGGTCAAGGAAAGCCCGGTGATCACCGCCATCGCGGTGGCGCCGGTGGTACTCGCGCTCGCCGTCGTGTGGTGGCTGCTCGGCGGCTTCGCCGCGTTCGTGCTGCTGGTCGTGCTCGGCGCGGTCGTGGTGGTCGGCGGCAAGTTGCTGCGCTGAGCGCCGGTTCAGCGGGGGATGTGGAAACGCACCAGCTCACCGGTTCCCGGATCGACCTGCGTCCACGGCCGATCGAATTCGAGCACGGCCAGCGCCGAGGTGGGGAACTTGCGACTGAGCTCGATGGCGGGCGTCGAACTGCGATTGCTCGCCAACTCCCATGCCGTCCACGGCATTCCGGGCGCATGCCCGATCACCAGCAGCGTCGACACGTCGTCGTCGCTGAGCTGCACCAGCTCGATGAGGCTTTGCGGGGAGGCCTCGTAGATGCCCGCCTCGTAGACCACCGGCGCGTCGATTCCGGTGGCCGCCAACGTTTCTCTCGTGCGAGTCGCGGTGGAACACCGCACCGCGTCGATCGCCGGTTGCGTCTTGCGCAACCAGTCGCCCGCCAGCCCGGCCTCGCGTTGTCCGCGCGGCGCGAGCGGGCGTTCGTGGTCGCCGACACCGTCGGGATACGCCGACTTGCCGTGCCGCATGAGGATCAGAGTCCGCACCATGGACATACCGTAAGGCCTCCGGTCGCATGGCCTCGAACACACTCGAGGCAAACTGAAAGCGGCGTCACATCGCGGTGGTTCCGCGTCGTGTCGTTTCTGTCCACCTCTGCCCACCGGGTGGCCTACAGCCCACGTACATCTTCGAGGATCTGCACAATATGGCCTACGTAATCACGCAGCGTTGTTGCAACGACGCCAGCTGCGTTTCCGAGTGCCCTGTCGATTGCATCCGTCCGACCCCGGACCAACCGGAGTTCGCGACGACCGAGATGCTCTACATCGACCCCGACACCTGTATCGACTGCGGTGCGTGCGTCGATGCGTGCCCGGTGGAGGCGATCTTCTCCGAGGACGACCTGACCGCATCGCTGGCCAGATACCGCGACATCAATGCCGCCTATTTCGAACGGCATCCGCTCGAATCGAACTTCGATCCGATCGTCACGCCGCCGCGGCCGCCGAAGGAACTCGGCACGCTGCGGGTCGCGATCGTCGGCGCGGGGCCTGCCGCCTGCTATGCCGCCGACGAGCTGCTGCGCCGGGCGGACGTGGAGATCGAGATGTTCGACCGGGTGCCGACCCCGTGGGGTCTGGTCCGGGCGGGCGTGGCCCCCGATCACCCGGGCACCAAGACGGTGTCGAGTCTGTTCGAGTCCGCGTTCCGGCGCGAGACGCTGCAGTACTACCTGAATGTCGAGATAGGCACGCACATCTCGCACGAGGAGTTGCTGAAGCACCACCACGCCGTCATCTACGCGGTCGGCGCGTCCACCGACCGTCGCCTCGACGTGCCGGGCGAGGACCTGCCGGGCAGCCACTCGGCCACCGAGTTCGTCGCCTGGTACAACGGCCACCCCGACTTCGCGGACCGGCAGTTCGACCTGTCCGGTGAGCGCGCGGTGATCGTCGGCAACGGCAACGTCGCACTCGATGTCGCGCGCGTGCTCACCGTCGACCCGGACGAGCTGGCGAAGACCGATATCGCCGATCACGCGCTGGACGCCCTGCGGCGCAGCAATATTCGCGAGGTGGTCGTGCTCGGCCGGCGCGGGCCACTGCAGGCGGCGTACACCTCGTCGGAGTTCCTCGCGCTGGCCCACCTGAAGGGCATCGACGTGGTCGTCGACGAGTCCGACCTGGCGCTCGACCACGCCAGCCAGGCCCTGCTGGACGATCCGGACGTCGAGCCGTCGCTGAAGCTCAAGTACACCCTCGCCGAGGAGTACGCGGGCGCTCCGCGCGATCCGAGCCACAAGCGGATCGTCTTCCGCTACCTGGCCTCGCCCACCGCGCTCACCGGCGCCGAGCACGTCGAGGCGATCGAGTTCGTGCACAACGAATTGTTCGAGGAGAACGGCCAACTGGTCGCCCGCTCGACCGACCGCACCGAGCGGATCGAGGCCTCGCTGGTGCTGCGCTCCATCGGCTACCGCGGCGCGGCCGTCGCCGACGTGCCGTTCGACGAGCGGCGCGGCGTCATGCCGAACGAGCACGGCCGGGTGCTCGGCACCGACGGCACCCCGCTGTCCGGCGTGTATGCCAGCGGCTGGATCAAGCGCGGCCCGCGCGGTGTCATCGGCTCGAACCGGACCGATGCCGAGGAGACCGTGGAAAACCTGATCGCCGACTTCACCAGCGGCAAACTCGGTGCGCCCGAGGCGGATCGAGCGGCGTTGAAGGCGTTGCTCGGCGAGCGGCAGGCCGATCTGGTGGATCGGGAGGGCTGGCGGGCGATCGATCAGGCCGAGAAGGCCGCGGGCAAGTCCGCCGGACGACCGCGGGTCAAGTTCACCACGCGCGAGGATCTGCTGAAGGCCGCGCGCGGCTGAGGCCATGGTGCCGCCGGCCGGAGCCGCTGGGTTCCGGTCGGCCACTTCTTGTTCGGGCGCAGCTTGTTCGGGCGCAGCTTATTCGGGCGGCAGCGGCATGATGCGGACGACGGTCGTGGTGCTGCCGCCGACCACGAACCACAGCCGGAGCACCGGACGCCCGGTGCGATCGCCCGGCTCGAAACGGCTGCGGACGGTCACGTGCTGGCGGGCCAGCACCGGCGCCACATACTCGATGACCGCGCGATGCGGACCGGCGAGCAGCTTGGGGTACTCGACCATGAACTGTTCCACCGCCTGCCAGTAACAGGCGTTGTTGACGTGGTTGTACTGGTCGATGTCGGTCGCGCGCACCGGAAATGGCATGTCGGTGTCCGACTCCGAGGGCGCGGTGTCGGTCAGATACGGACGCCAGCGCAGCCGGTGCTCCTGCGTGGTCTGCGCGAGATAGGCCAGGCCCTCGTCGCTGATCCGCGCGGGCATCCCGGTCGACTCGCTGATATTGATCCAGAAACCCTCGGTCTCGATAAGCCCACCGTTCGCGCTGGTGACCCGCACCCGCATGTTCGTCCAGCGGGTCGACATCGCCGAGCACCAGCGCAGCAGCTGCACCTCGTCCGGCCATACGATCGGCCGGATCACGTCGATCACCGTGCGGCGCACAATCCAATTCGGATCGCTGCGGCTCAAGAACGTCTTATGCAGATTTTCCCACTGAATGTCCTGCAGATAACGGGCGACCGCATCGAATCGCAGCCGACCGTAAGGGTCCACATCACCCGCCCGGATGGGCCACGCCGAAGCAAAGCCCATGCCCTCCTGGGGAAGCGGGGCGAGTGGCTGATCGAGTGACACTGGTGCTCCTCGCGCTGCACGGTGTGCCGCGTTCTTCGTGTGGTGCTGTTGTGAGACGACTTTACGGGGCGTACGTCACACCATCGCGCCGAGTGCGTAGGTAGCCGCCGGTAAGCCCGCGAACAACGCCGCTACCAGGCATCATGGACGCCATGAGCGATACGGAACTGCCCGGGAAACTCGGCAAACCCGCTGAACGAGCGCTGGCCGCGGCCGGCATCCGCACCCTCGACGACCTCACTGCCTGGACCGAGCGCGACCTCGCCGCACTACACGGCGTAGGCCCGACCGCCGTCACCAAACTCCGCACCGCCCTCGCCGCCCGCAACCAAACCTTCGCCTGACGCGGAACCGGACCTCGGTCGTCCGGCGACATCGGGACGTGTCCCGTCCGCACCGGTACGATCCGCAACAGGCACGACAGGGGGTGCAGGCGGTCGGCCGTCACCACCCATGCACGGCCGCCGGGTGACTTATTGTCCGCTCGCCGTATAGATTCCGACGGCACGGGTGCGACCTACCATCTGGTCCGGCCGACCATCGAAGATCGAGGAGAACAGATCGCCGTGACTGAGCAAGGGCCCGCAGGACCGCCCGACGCCCGCGCCACGCAGATCGCCGGGGCGGACCCGGCACGCTATGCGGATGCCGCGAGCGTCGACGCCTTCGAGCAGCGATTGCAGGCGCTCGTCGAGATCCAGCGGGAGAGTTCGCTGCGCAGGCGGCGCAAGCGTGCGCTGATCGTGACCTCGGCGGTGGCAGTCCTGCTCGTCTGTGTGCTCGTGGGCGCGGCCGTGTTCGGTGGCGACGACGATGGGCCGGCCGCGCCGTCGGCGAATCCGCTTGCCGCGCTGAATCTTACGAAGCTCAGGTCGATCGATCTGTGCGCCGCGGTCAAAGATCCGCCGGTGTCGTCGCTGGGGGAGTGGTCCAAGGCGCCGAGCTCGACGCAATGGGGCAACTGCGCGGGTGAATCGGGTGGATATCAGCTCGACTTCGATATCAAGCGCATCGATGGCTACCGAGACAATGGTAAGAGTGCCGCGGGAGTCCCGATTCTGGAGGACGTGACCAGCGGAAACGACAGCTGTGGACGAGCCTTGTTCCCCGCGCGAACGGATCCGCAATTCGGCATCGCGGTCCGGGTGCGTGGCCCGCAGTCCGAGAAGTTGTGCGGCGTCGCGGACGAGGCGGCCACGGAACTCGCGCATCGGATATCCGAAGCGCCACCGCAACTTCCGAACTTTCGCAACTCACTCGCCCGGCAAGATCCGTGTGCCCTGGTCGATTCGATCGTGGTGAAACTGAATATCGGCGATCGAGTTCGCGGTGCGCCGGATCTGCTGCACACCTGCAAGTGGACCTCGACCGGCACGGTCACCCTCGCGCTCGAGCGCTCGAAAGCCCTGGTACCGGTCGAAAAGCCGATACCGTTCGATCTCGGCGATGGCAATGTCGTCTTCTTGGACGAGGCCGAATTGGGCTCGCCGACCTGTGTCCGGCGCTGGCAGTACCGGAGCATCGACGGCGGCGACGCCGAGGTGGTGACGGTGCAGGTCGACAATCCCACCCTGGCCGAACATCCCGAATTCAGGTGTCTGGCAGCGCAAACGGTGCTGCAGAACGTCCTGGACAACCTCCCACAGGTGAGTTGATGAACTGGAATCCACGAGTCGCCACGGCACTCCTCGTCGTCCTCGCCACCGTTGGCGCGGGCGGTTGCGCATCGTCGGTGCCGGGGACCGGAGTTTCCGGCGAGCCCGATGTGCGGGCGTTGGACACCGGCAAGTTTCCCACCGCGCCGCCCAAGATCGCGGCCCATCTGGACGATCTCGGATACGCGCGACTGGAGGCTGCGCGGTTGGCCGACGCGGTGTTGAGCCCGCATGAGGTGGACCCGAAATATGCCATCGGCGCCTCGGCTCGCGTGCATACCGACGCCCAGTCGGTGGGGCAGTATCTCGCGGAGCCTGCCATCGCGGTGTTGCTGAATCACGGTTTCGTGCTGGGGTTCTCGACCGGCTCGGCCGAGGATGTACCGCCGCCTGCCGACGCCGCCGACAGCCGCCAGCGCGACGGCCTGACCGTGACGGTGTCACGTTTCCCGGACGCGACGGCCGCGAAGGCGGCGGCAGCCGAACTCGACGCCGTCGATCTCGGCCTCAACCCGGAGAATGCCGCCGTAAGTCTGCCCAAATACCCTGACTCGCACGCACATTGGCGTCCGGCTTTTCCGACGCTGGGCAGCACGACCCCACATGGGAACTATGTGATCAGTGTGCTGGCGGAGACGCGGACCGCGGATATCACTCGGCTGGTCGACGCGACCCAGAAATATCTCGACGCGGAAGTGGCCGAACTGGACAAGTTCACCGCGACACCGATCGGAAAGTTCAGCACGTTGCGCCAGGACCCGGATGGTGTGCTGGTCCGGGTCATTCATGACAAGGGTGTCGTCCCGCCGCCCGACGGGCAGGGCGAGGTGGTCCTGACGTTGCGTGGATACCTGAACTATGTGCAGGATCAATCGGGCCGCTTTCCCGTGCTGCGGCGAGCGGGCGTCGATCTGGTCGCGGTGGCGCCCAGTGCTTTCGGGTTCCGAGCGGCGGATGACGCCGCCGCGGCACGGTTCGTCACCGAGTCCGCCGAGCTCGGCAACGCGGCGGACCGCCGTGCGGTGGATCCGCCGACGGACGTGCCCGGCGCGGCGTGCGTGCAGGACTATGTCGCGCCGAAGGACGCGCAGTTCAGATGCTTTGTTTCCTACCGGAGGTACGCGGCACTGGTGCTCGGTAGCCGATTGTGGGAGACACAGCAGCGCGCGGCCGCGCAGTACGCGTTGCTGGCCAATGACCAGCGGTAAACGTCAGTAGCCCCGGTACGCTCCACCGGAATTGACAGCGACCACGCCGGGAACATTGTTGACCGATCCGTAGGTGTCGATCGAATAGCGAACGCCCGCAATGATGTTGTCTACCGGGTTCCAAATGTCGTCGTGGCCGGGTGCCTTGTAGGCGTTGAAGGTGCCGTCGATCGTCTGCATCAGGCCCTTCGACGGATGCCCCGCCTCCCAGTTGCTGTCCCACCGGTTTTCCGCGTACGGGTTGCCCGCCGATTCATGCTCGATGATCATGGCGATGGCACGCTCATCGATATCCTTGGGGTCGTAACCCATTTCGATGAGCTTTTGTTTGGCCTCCGCGATCCACTTCGCCATATCGCCGCTCGGCATCGGGCCGGTCGGGGCGCTCGAGGTCGGACTTCCCGAACCGCTATAGCTCCCGCTATACGATCCGGAGTTGTTGTGATTCCCCATCGCGTAATTGGGCTTGTTGGATGAATGCGACGACGAGTTGTTGCTCACCGGAGCGGGCGAGCTGACGCCGGCCGGTACCGTACTCGCCGGCGGCGCGACGTTCGCGCTCGGCTCACCGAGCCCGCTGAACGCCTGCTCCAGCTTCGTCACCGCCGTGTCGACCTGTGTCTTCGCTTGACCGGCAACGGTTTCCGCGGTCTTCAGCGCGTTCGTCAGTTCCCACGTGCGCGATGCAGCCAGCAGCGACTCCTGGAAAACGAGCCCCTCCACATTCGCCTTGTCCGAATGTTCACGCAGCGCCGCGATCCGGGTGGTGGCGTTGACGGTGCCGTTGGGCTGCACGTCGAACGGCGGCGCCTGGTTGATCGCGTCGTCGCGCAGCTGGATCACCTTGTTCTTCGCCTCGACCAGGTTCTGCGTCTGGGAGGTGAAAGCCGTCTTCAGTTCCAGCAGTGCCGCGCTGACCGCGGAGGCCCTGGTCTTCTCGGTATCCATCCGCGCGTTCGCGGCGGCACCGGCCGTTCCGGACCACTTGTTGCCGTCTTCCAGCGACTTCGTCTGGGTGGCGCCCTTGCCGACGGCGGTGTCGAGGCCTTGCGACATCGTCCCGGCCTGTTCGCCTGCGGCGGTGAGCTGTTCGGGCTTCCAGTTTTCTACGTCCGGGATGCTGAGGGTCATGACGACAGTCCGATCGCGCGGAGTTTGGCGGCGAAATCGTCCTCGGCCAGTTCGTATTTCCCCGCGGCATTGTGCAGGTTGTCGGCGATCGTGGTGAGCCGGCCACCGATCCGCTGCAGGCAGCGGTTGACCACATCGTTCGCTTGATTTGCCGCGGCGCCGAATTCGGTGCCGGGTAGCGCGGTCGCCGCGGCCGATAACGCGCCCCCCGCGTTCAGCCCGGTCACCTCCCCGGCCTCGGTGCCGAGTGTTTGCGCGAACGATCGCAGTGCGCCCGGATCTACCTGCACACTTGTCGACGGTGGTTGATTGCGCTCGACCATGAGTCCCCCTTCACGCCCGACCATAGGTCGCGGTCAGCATAGCAAAATGGGATCGGCTGAACAGGGCCCTCGGACTGCCAACGAGGATGCGCACCGCGGACAGGGTGCGCACGCCGAATCGATGCGCGTTACGTTGATCACGGCGGCACCCGGCGAGAAGAAAGGCCGGTGCCACGACAGAGAGGTCGGCAGATGCGCGCAGCCCAGGTCAGCAAGCTGGAGGGACCGGAGTCGGTCGAGATCGTCGACATCCCGGAGCCCAAGTCGTACCCGGGGGGCGTGGTGATCGACGTGCACGCGGCCGGTGTCGCGTTCCCGGATGTGCTGATGACCCGCGGGCTCTATCAGATGAAGCCGGAACTGCCATTCGTCGTCGGCGGCGAGGTCGCGGGCATCGTGCGCGAAGCGCCGGAAGACGCGCACGTCAAGGCGGGCGACCGGGTCGTCGCGCTGACGCTGCTCGGCAACGCCATGGCAGAGGTGGCAGTCGCGCCGACCCAGATGGTGTTCAAGCTGCCGGACAACGTGTCCCTCGAGGCCGGGGCAGGCATCCTGTTCAACGACCTGACCGTGCAGTTCTGCCTGCGCAAGCGCGGCAGGCTCGCCGCAGGCGAGACGGTGCTCGTGCACGGCGCCGCGGGCGGCATCGGCACCTCGACGCTGCGGATGGCGGCCGCGCTCGGCGCGGGCCGGGTGATCGCGGTGGTCAGCACCGAGGCCAAGGCCGAGGTGGCCCGCGCCAACGGCGCCACCGATGTGGTGCTCGCCGACGGTTGGCTCGCGGCGGTCAAGGAACTGACCGGCGGTCGTGGCGTGGACATCGTGCTCGACCCGGTGGGCGGCGACCGGTTCACCGACAGCGTCCGTTCGCTCGCGTCGGCGGGCCGGCTGCTGGTGGTCGGCTTCACCGCCGGCGAGATCCCCACCGTGAAGGTGAATCGGCTGCTGCTGAAGAACGTCGAGGTGATCGGCGCGGCCTGGGGCGAATGGGTGATGACGCACCCCGGCTACCTGACCGAGCAGTGGGCCGAGGTGGCGCCGCTGCTGGCCGCGGGCAAGATCGAGGCGCCGAAGCCGGTGCTGTACCCGCTGGAGCGCGCCGCCGAGGCGATCGCCTCGCTGGACAACCGCACCGCGACCGGCAAGGTCGTCGTCACCCTCCGCTGACACGAATCATGAAGGTCAGCAACCGAATACTTAACCGCACGCTGCTAGTGCGCCAGCACCTGCTGGCGCGCTCGCCGCTGACGGCGCACGAAATGTGTGACCATCTCGTCGGCCTGCAAGCGCAGGACTCCCCGCCGCCGTTCGTCGCATTGTGGAGTCGCATAACGGATTTCGACCCGGCGGTGGTGTCGGACGCACTCGAGGACCGCTCACTGGTCCGAATCACCTTGATGCGCGGCACCATTCACCTGGTAACCCCGGCCGACGCACTCCGGATCGCGCCACACATCCAGCCGGAGCTCGAAAAGATCCCCTTCCGAAAGGGTTTCAACTACGGCGCGATGGTCGGCCTCGACCCCGACGAGGTGCGCGCGCACGGCGAGCAGGTCCTCGGCGACGAGCCGATGCCGGCCGCCGAGCTGCGGCGGCACGCGGCCGAGCGCTACCCGGATCGCAACCCGAGCATGGTCGTGCAGACCTGGCTCCTGCAACTGCCGGTGCTGCAGACCCCGCCGCGCGGCACATGGAAGGACAGCAGCAGACCGGTCTGGTCCAGGATCGAGCCATGGCTCGGCGCACCGCTGGACCCGACCTATCCGTTGGCGGAGTTGCTCCTTCGCTACCTGCGCGCCTTCGGCCCGGCGTCGACTATGGACATGCAGACCTGGTCGAAGCTGCTCGGCATGAAACAGGCGATCGAACAGCTCGGCGACCGAGTGCGCACCTACACCGACGAGCGCGGCCGCACCCTTTACGACGCCGCCGACAGCGAGCTGGCCGATCCGGAACTCCCCGCGCCGGTGCGCCTGCTGGGTTGGTACGACAATGCCCTGCTCTCCCACCAGGATCGGACCAGGATCGTGCCCGAGGGCGGCGCGCCACCCCTGCGCGCTTTCGCCGCCGCGGTCGCCCCGGTACTGGTCGACGGCTATCTCGCCGGTCTGTACAAGATCTTCCCGGAAGCCGGCCCGGCCCGCCTGCGCATCAGTCCGACCCGCAAGTGGACGAAGGCCGAACGCGCGGCGGTGGCAGCCGAATCGCACGCTTTGCTCGGCTTCCTGGAGGCCGACAAGGAACCGCAGGTGGAAATCCTGGACGTCGGCGCCGACCTGCGTCCATGAGGGACATGTTTAACCGCATCGAAATACGGGCTCAGTAGGCTGCCCGGCACGTCGCTCATGGCTGCAACGGGCGACGCGAACCGCCGGATCGAGCGGGCGAACCAGCCGCATTTCCCAGGAGGAATGCCGCGTGTTCCAGAATCGACCCCACTCCACCGTGATCGGCGATGTCACCGTCTACACCCGAGGCGCGTGGCGGTCCGGCCATGACGTGGTCGTGCGAGACGGCACCGTCACCGCGCTCGGTCCGGCCGTGCGCGCCGAGTATGCGGATCTGCCGTTCGTCGACGGTAGCGGCGGCTATCTGATCCCCGGTTTCGTCAATACCCATACTCACCTGCAGCAGGCGGTGCTGCGCGGTATCGGCGAGGGCCTGCCGCTGCTGGAGTGGTTGCGCTGCGTAGGGGAGCGCACCGTCGCCGCGACTCCGGAGCAGACTTATCTGTCCGCCCTCGCCGGTGGACTGGAACTGTTGCGCAGCGGCGTTACCACCGTGATCGAGCACATGTGGCCGAATCGCTCGGAAGCGGTGCACGACGCCATGATTCGTGCACTGGACGAGCTCGGCATCCGCGTCGTGCTCGGCCGCGGGATCGCGGACCGGGCCGATCCGACCCGGCGCTGGGGTCTCGATCCGCGGCTGATGCAGCCGCTGCCGGAAGCGTTCGCGCACATCGATGACCTCGACGCACGGCTGACCGGTTCGCGGATCAGCACCGCGCTGGCCGTGCCGAATCCGCGCTGCCTCACCCCGGACGGCATGGCCGCCGCGCGCGAGTACGCCGAACGCACCGGCAAAACGGTGTCGATACATGTACTGGAGACCTCAACAGATGAGGACATGTGCCGATTGCATGCAGGACGCGGCGCGGTCGACTATCTCGACGCGGCCGGATTCCTCTGGGATCGCACGCTGGCAGTGCACTGCTGTCACCTCGACGGGCACGGCCGCCAGGTCTTCGCCGAGCGCCGCGTCTCCGTCTCCTATAACCCGCTGAGCAATATGCGTTTGGGTAGCGGCGTGGCGCCGGTGCTGGAAATGCTGGCGGCGGGCATCGATGTCGGTCTCGGGGTGGACGGCGCTGCCAGCAATGACACCCAGGACATGCTGCTGACCCTGCGGATGGGCTCCTATCTGCAGCGGGCCACGCGAAAACGCGCTGACCTCTTGGGTTTCGACGAGATGCTGCGGATGGCGACCAGGGGCGCCGATCGGGTTCTCGGGCGTCCGGTCGCCGAGCCGGGTGTCGCCATCGGCGATCGTGGCGACCTCACGCTCATTCGTTTCGATCGTGACTTCGCCTGCCTGCCGGTACTCGACCCGGGTGCGACGCTGCTGACCACGGGCTCGCTCCGGGTGGTGGACACGGTGTGGGTGGACGGTGAGGCCGTCATCCGCGACGGTCGCAGCACCCGGGTCGATGCCGAGCTGCTCGCGCGGCGCCTGAGCGGCATGCGCTGAAGTTAACCGGCACGCAATCAGCCGCACATTGCATGTAATCAGTTTGATGAAGACTGATGTTGTGCACGAGTTGCACGCAATGCTGAAAGAAGGTGCGAACAATGACGCGCTACGCAGAGACACTGCAGGACGTGGTGCAGGAGGCCGACGCGAGGACGTTGCTCGCGGGCCTGGCGGTCTCGTTCGCCAACGTGCACAAGCGATTCGGCGGCGCCGAGGGAACCTTGGCGCTGGCCGACATCAGCCTCGACCTGCGCGAAGGTGAATTCGTCGCGGTCGTCGGACCCTCCGGCTGCGGCAAATCCACCCTGCTTCGGCTCGCCGCCGGACTGGACCGGCCCAGCTCGGGAGCCGTTGCGGTGCAGTCCGATTCGATCGGGTTCATCTTCCAGGAGGCCACCCTGCTGCCGTGGCGCACGGTGCTGCGCAACGTGGAACTGTCCGCCGAACTGCATGGCATCGACCGAAAGACCAGGCGGCAGCGCGCACTTCGCGCGCTGGCGGCGGTAGGTCTGGCGGATGTCGCGAACAGCCTGCCCCGGCAGCTGTCCGGCGGCATGCGGATGCGGGTATCGCTGGCCAGATCGCTCTCGCTGCGGCCGCGGCTGCTGCTGCTCGACGAACCGTTCGGCGCGCTCGACGAGCTGACCCGGCTCAACATGCAGGAGGAGTTGCTCCGGCTGTACCGGGACAACGCGTTCACCGCGCTGTTCATCACGCACTCGGTGTCCGAAGCGGTGTTCCTCGCCTCCCGCGTCGTGGTCATGTCCGCGCGACCAGGCCGGGTGCACGAGGTGATCGACGTCGACCTGCCCTATCCGCGCGACCGGGAGCTGCGTTTCGATCCGGCGTTCACCGAATTGGTCTCGCGCGCTTCCCGTTCGCTGAAAGAGGCCTGCTGATGGTCAGTCTCGCGGTACCGACCGCCACCGCCGCCGAGTCGTCGCGCCGGGTCGTTCGCCGGGTCCGCCCAAGGGCGATGTTCGCCAAATTACTCGCGCCCGCAGTGTCTTTCGGGTTGGCGATCGCCGTGTGGTACCTGGTCTCGATGGTGCTGCTCGGCGCGAGCCGGCGTTTCCTGCTGCCGCCGCCGCACGCGGTGTTCACCGAATCGCTGGCGCATCCGGCGAAGCTCGAGCTGATGTTGCGTGCGCTCGCGGTCACCGCGAAGGTGGCGGTGAGCGGCCTCGCGGTGTCGGCGGTGCTCGGTGTGGCGGTCGCCGTCCTGATGAGCCAGGCCAAGCCGATCGAGCGGGTGGTGTACCCGTATGCCGTTGTTTTGCAGGCTATTCCGGTACTGGCGGTGGTTCCGCTGATCGGACTGTGGTTCGGTTACGGCACCGCAGCGCGGACCATCGTCTGCGTGCTCATCGCCATCCATCCGATCATCGCGATGACGCTGTTCGGTATCCAGTCCGTCGACCGGAACCTGCAAGAGCTGTTCACCCTGGGCCGCGCGAGTCGCCTGCGCAGGCTGTGGGCCTTGCAACTGCCCGCCGCGCTCCCGTCGATCATGACCGGCCTGCGCACCGCCGCCGGGCTGTCGGTGACCGGCGCGATCATCGGCGACATGTTCTTCGCGCAGGGCCGGCCGGGCATCGGCACCCTGCTCGACAACTACCGCGCGCGACTGCAATCCGAGGATCTGATCGCCGCGCTGCTACTGGCCGCGCTGTTCGGTGTGCTCGTCTTCGCGATCTTCACCGCCGCCCAGAAACTCACCGTCGGCCGCTGGCACGAGTCCGCCCGCTAGCCCCCTGCTTGGGAGACCATCATGCGAACATCCTTACGCCGCTTCGGTATCGCGGCCGTCGCGACCCTCGTCGTCGCGTCCGGCGCGGCCTGCTCCGACAGCGAATCCGACACCGCAGCAGTCGATCTGCCCGCCGCGCCCGCCGAACAGCAGCTGTCCGGTCGCTGTCCAGGCACCGTGGTGGTGCAGCTGCAGTGGGAGCCGGAGACCGATTCCGGTCCGATCTTCGGCCTGCTCGGTCCGGGTTACCGGGTCGATTCCGACCACAACAAGGTCACCGGTCCGCTGGTGACCGACGGCACGGACACCGGCGTCAAGCTGGAGATCAGGGCGGGCGGGCCCGCCATCGGCTTCCAGACCGTGCCGTCGCAGATGTATGTCGACCAGAGCATCACCCTCGGACTGGCGCACTCCGAGCACGCGATCGCCGCCGCGGGCCAGCAGCCGATCGTCGCCGTGACCACGTTGCTGCGCAACAGCCCCCAGCTGCTCATGTGGGATCCGAAGACGCATCCGGACTGGCACGGCATCGCCGATATCGGGAAATCCGGTGCGCCGATCGTTGTTTCGCAGGGTCAGCTGTATCCGGACTGGCTGGTGTCGCGCGGCCTGGTCGACGCGAAGCAGATCGATACCTCCTACGACAACGCGCCGTCGCGCTTCGTCGCCGGACCGTCCTTCGCGCAGCAGGGCTTCCTGAACTCCGAGCCGTACGTCTACCAGCACGAGGTCCGCGCCTGGGGTAAGCCGGTCGCCTACCAACTGCTGCGTGACGTCGGCTATGAGGGGTACGCGCGCACCGTCAACGTCCGCGCCGACAAAGTGACCGAGCTGCGCCCGTGCCTGCAGCGACTGGTACCGATGATCCAAAGGGCGACAGCGCAATTCCGCGCCGATCCCGGTCATGTCGATGAGGTGGTCGTCGATGTCGTCTCGAAGAGCGCCAACTTCAGCCCGTACAGCGCCGAGCTGGCCGCCTACGGATCCAAGTCGCTCATCGACGGCGGCCTGATCGGCAACGACACCGACGGCGTGCTCGGCAGTTTCGACGAGGCCAGGGTGCAGCGGGTGATCGACGAGTTCGCGCCCATCCTGCGCCGCGGCGGTGCCACCGTGCCCGCGAACCTCACCGCGCGCGACCTCGTCACCAAAGAGTTCCTGGACCCGGCGATCAGCGTCGCCGGGTGAGATACCCACGCAGACAAGGACGGACATGATGACCGCACGCTACGACCTGTCCGAGGTTTCCCGCGAGCAGCAGATGGGCGGCCTCGGCCGGGAGACCGACCGCGAGATCCGGGTGATCGACCTGACCGATTTCGCCGACCGCCGCGAGCAGATCACCGGCGAACTGTGGTCGGCCGCAACGGAGATCGGCTTCTTCCAGCTGTCCGGCCACGGCATCCCACAGGACCAGATCGACACCGTATTCGAGCTCACGGCAAGGTTTTTCGCGCTCCCAGAGGCGGTGAAGGCCAAATATCCACTGGTCAAAGCGAACAATGCGGGCTGGGAGAGTCTGAGCCAGGTGCGTCCGTCCATCGGTGTCCCGGACCAGAAGGAGTCGTACCAGATCACCCGCCCGCACATGGCCGGGCAATGGCCGAGTGAACAGGAACTCGCCGGATTCCGTGCCACCATCCTGGATTTCGAGCACCAAGCGTGGTCGGTCGCGATGCTCGTGCTGTCCTGCTTCGCCGATCGGCTTGCCCTGGAGCGCGACCACTTCACCAAGGCGCACGACCCTAGCTCCCCGCAGTACCAGAGCACATTGCGGCTGCTGCACTACTTCGCGGTGCCCGCGGAACTGCGCGGCGTCCCCGGCCGCTGGCGGGCCGGCGCGCACACCGACTTCGACTGTCTGACACTGCTTTTCCAGCGCGACGGGCAGGGCGGGCTGCAGGTGTGCCCCGGCAAGGAGATGGCCGAACAGGAATGGACCTCGATCACGCCGTCGTCCAGCCTGATCACCTGCAATATCGGTGACATGCTCACCCGCTGGAGCGACGACCTGCTGCCGTCGAACTTCCATCGCGTCCGCAGCCCCGGCGCGGGCGAGGATCAGGGCGACCGCTACAGCATCGCCTACTTCGCGCAGGCCGACCGCGACGCCGTCATCCAGGGACCGCGGGGCACCTACCCACCGGTGACCGCCGCCGACTTCCTGGACCAGCGGGTGCGGGCCAACTATCGCCCGCAGGGGTAACTTCACCTCCGACCACGGAAAGGACCACGCGATGACCGACGACGACGCGACGAGCTCCGCGCTGCTCGGCGCCTCGGTGCACCGGCAGGTCAGGCAGCTGGTCCTCACCGGCGAGCTCGAGCCGGGCCGCCCGCTCAGCGTGCCCGCGCTGGCGGCGCGGCTCGGTGTCAGCCGCAGCCCGGTGCGCGAGGCCGTCCAGCAGCTCATCTACGAGGGATTGGCCGTCAATGTCCCGCACGCGGGGGCCAGGGTCGCCGCGATCGACGACGACCAGGTGCGCGACGTGCTCGCGGTCCGTGCCGTGCTGGACGGCCTGGCCGCCGCTACGGCGGCGACGCGGCTGTCCGAGGCCGACCTCGGCAAGCTCGCGACCATCCTGACCACCCAGGAGGAGAACCTGCGGGCCGGGCCGGATACCGCCCGCGACACCCAGCTCGATGTCGAATTTCACGCCTTCATCCGGGAGCGGGCAGGCAACCGTCCGCTCGCCGACGAGCTGTCCCGGCTCGAAGCTCAGACCCATCTCTACCGTGGTGATCTCTGGCGTTCCGACCTCAACCGCCGGGTCGCTCTCCGCGAGCACCGCCGGATCGTCGAGGCCCTCGAATCCGGTCATGCCGATGCCGCGCGCGCCGCCGCCGAGGCGCACGTGCACGGACTGGCGACCCGCCTGCACCGGCAGTGAATAGCTTCGAGTGAACCGTAAGCCGCAGTGCAACAGGTTGTTTCGCTACTGCGCCGCTGCCTTGCGGTGAAACCGTAACTCGGGCACCGGACGTCCCGAACCGATGAGCAGATGCTCGTACACATTGATCGCGACGAGCACGCCCGCGGTCAGCCCGACCACGACAATCGCAGGCAGCAACGACGACACCGCTGCGACCGCGATGAGCGCGGCGGCGGTGAATACCCGCCCCAGCGCGGGCGCCCCCACCGTCCGCCAGCGGGTGAACACGAACGTCCCGACGAACAGCGCCGCGCCACCCGGCGCCAGCACCGCCGCCACCCCGTGCGCGATGTGCCCCGGATCCGCCGCCGCGTGCCCGAGCCCGACCGCGACCGCCACCAGCGCCGCCACCAGCGCGAAATGCCCATAGCTCAACACGTCTCGCATGATCAACCCCGGCGACGACCGCGTCGCGAGCGCGTGCTCGATCACCTTCGACGTGAATTGGAAGTACAGCCACCACAATCCGGCGCCGACCACGAAACCGAGCACCAGCGCGGTCACCACCGGCAGCGTCAACCCTGTCGACGCGGCCTGCGCACCGGCATCAATCACCGTCTCACCGAGCGCGATGATGACGACCAGCCCGAACCGCTCCGAAATATGCGAGACGCCAAGAGTTCTCCCACGCAGCGCACGGCTGTAGAACAGCGGCGCGCCCAGTTGCACGACGAGCGCTCCCGTCCATACCCACAGCCGAAGGTGTTCGGGCAGCGGCGCACTCGCGAAGATCGCGACTCCGGTAACCAGACCGATGCTGAACGGATTGATCGACGTCTCGAACGTGCGCGCCCGCATAGCCGCGATGAGCAGCACGATCCGCAGCACCAGGTGCGCCGACGCGAATACCATTGCCGCGCCGCGTGGTTGATCGAGCGCCGCCGGCGCGGCCACTGCCATTAGGAAGATGCACAGGCCGCTGGTGAACAGCACCAGCCGCTGCGCGTGCGTCTCCTCGACATTGTTGACCAGCACGGTCACCCCGACCCAGCCCCACCACAGCGGCGCGAGCAGCACCAGCGCGTGCCCGAGCGAGCCGATCGACGGGTGGTGGGCGAGCACGTGCGCGGTCTGGGTCACCGCGAAGACGAGCACCAGGTCGAAGAACAGCTCGGCCCAGGTGGTCCGGGCGTGCGGGCTGGATTCGGTTGTCGTCTCGCTCATCACCGGTCTCGCAGTCGATCTCCCGCGACGGACATCCGCACCGCCGCTCAGCGAGCGTAAACGGCCCGGCTACCTTTCGTGCGCCGCGCGATAGGCGGGCGCCTTCGTGTTGCCCGCCGGATCGAGCGTCCGCAACAGCGGCAGCGTGCGAAACGGCACCACGGTCGACAAGACGATGACACTGTGCGAGCGCACCACCGACGAGGTCCGGTCGATGCTCAGCAGGACCGACTGCAGGCCTGCGTGCGAATCCGCGCCGATCCGGCACCACACGTCGCCGGTGCCGGTGGTCGCGTAGGCCTCCAAAACCCCTGGGATCGTTTCCAGTTCGGCCGCTACCGCGTCCAGCGCGCCCTGCGCGATCTCCAGCGTGACGAACGCCTGTACGTCGAAACCCGCCGCGGTAACGTCGATCTGCGGGTCGTAGGAGGCGATGACGCCGGATTCCTCCATCCGCCCGATCCTGGACTGCACGGTCGCTCTGGCCACCCGCGTCCGCCGAGACAGCTCGAGGATGCCCGCTTTCTGGTATTCATGCATCGCGGTCAGGATCGCGAGATCGAGTTCGTCAAGTTTCGCCGGCGTTCGTGACATGGCGGCCTCCGTTCCGAGCACAGGCTGGGCTTCCAGCCATGGATAGCACCAGCCAGCTGATGCTATTCAAATTGTCCAGCATTTCGGGGTGCTTCCTAGCCGAATTCGCCAGAGTGTCTATCGAAAATCGCCGCTATTGCCTATCGGCCGACCCTGACGGTTACTTTGGTGCATGACCATCGAGCAGATGCCGAATGCCCGGTCCAGCACGGCGCCGAGTACCGACCCCACCGACACTGAGCTGCGCAAGCTCGTCGGTCTCGTGGACCACGACACCAGCGTCGACAACTTCCCGGTGATCGGCTGGGACGCCCTCGTCTGGGTCGTCGGCAACGCGACACAGACCGCCCATTTCCTGGAATCCGCCTTCGGCATGCGCCTCGAGGCCTATTCCGGTCCGGAGACCGGCAATCGCGATCACAAGGCGTACGTATTGCGCAGTGGTGGCGCTCGTTTCGTGGTCAAGGGCGCGGTCGACCCGGACAGCCCCTTCGTCGCGCACCACGACCGGCACGGTGACGGCGTCATCGACATCGCGCTCGAGGTGCCCGATGTGGATCGCTGCGTCGAGTGGGCGCGCACGCACGGCGCCACCGTCGTCGTCGAACCACATGACGAGACAGACGAATTCGGCACCGTCCGGTCCGCCGCCATCGCCACCTACGGCGAGACCAGGCACACCCTGGTCGATCGTTCCGGCTACAACGGCCCCTACCTGCCCGGCTACATCACCCGGCGCGCGGGTTACCAGCCGAGGGAGGGCGCGCCCAACCGGTTGTTCCAGGCGATCGACCATGTGGTCGGCAACGTCGAGCTCGGCCAGATGGACGAGTGGGTCGAGTTCTACCGCCGCGTCATGGGTTTCACGAATATGGCCGAATTCGTCGGCGACGATATCGCCACCGAATACTCCGCGCTGATGAGCAAGGTCGTCGCCAACGGCAACCACCGGGTCAAGTTCCCGCTCAACGAGCCCGCGGTCAGCAAGAAGAAGTCGCAGATCGACGAGTACCTCGAGTTCTATCGCGGCCCCGGCGTCCAGCACATCGCGCTGGCCACCGGCGACATCCTGACGTGTGTCGACGCACTGCGCCGCGAAGGCATCGAATTCCTCGACGCCCCCGACTCCTACTATGAGGACCCGGAACTGCGCGCCAGGATCGGCCACGTGCGCGTCCCGGTCGAAGAACTGCAGCGCCGCGGCATCCTGGTCGACCGCGACGAAGACGGCTACCTGCTGCAGATTTTCACCAAGCCGATCACCGACCGCCCGACCGTTTTCTTCGAACTGATCGAGCGGCACGGCTCCCTCGGCTTCGGCAAGGGCAACTTCAAGGCCCTCTTCGAGGCGATCGAACGCGAACAGGACGCCCGCGGCAACCTGTGATCGGTTGTGGCCCTGAGTATCCGGCAGTACGCTCCTTGACATTCGCCGGATGCTTAGGGGACTGCCGCAGTGCTCGAGAGATCTGCCGCCACCTTCGCACTGGCCGTCGCGCTCGCCCTCATAGCGAGCGCGGCGGCCCACGCCGATCCGGCCCCGACCTATTACCCCACCCTCGACGCCTGCCTGAGCGCCATGTCGAAGTACAAGACAGGCCCGGCCCAGTGCACCTATATCGACGCGATCGAGGGCTACGAACTACGCGTCCCCAACGGGTAGTGCTGACAACCGCAACACTGTCGCCGCCGCACAGGCGTTGACTGCTCTCTCGGCGACGACCCGAGCGGCCGACCCGTGTTGTGGCGCACAGCCTTTGCCACCCCGATATCTGACCCCGTCGACGTGATCGCCCGTGCAGGTCGCGGGGGTCCGCGCGCCGGTAGAGTCTCGGGCATGCGGACCAAGTGGGCGATCGTCACGGGCACGGTCTTCACGCTGCTGCTCTCCGCGTGCGGTTCCGGCGGCGACTCGGACAACACCAGTACTCCGTTGCGGCCGCCGCCGAAGGTGGCCACGCTCGGCCCGTTCGCGGGCGAGTGCGGACACGTCACCGACGATGAGGTGCGCGACCTGGGCGGTCTCGGTCAGGTATCGCAGGTGCTGCGGAATTCGGTCGGGTGCAATTGGCTCTCCGCCGGGGTCGGTTCGATCGGCGTCACCTTCGCGTCCTATCGGGGCAGTCCGATCGCTCGGGAGAAGGCCTGGGTGTCCACCCAGGGGCGCAATCCGGAGACGATCGACGTCGGCGGGCGCGCAGGGTGGCAGGCGCTCGACCCGAGCGGCGACATCTGTGACCTCGCGGTGCAGCTGGGTGATGACTTCTTCGAG
This sequence comes from Nocardia sp. NPDC060255, assembly GCF_042727395.1. NCBI lineage: Bacteria > Bacillati > Actinomycetota > Actinomycetes > Mycobacteriales > Nocardiaceae > Nocardia > Nocardia sp. NPDC060255. Next base: position 164,231 of record NZ_JBHXAU010000009.1, read on the forward strand.
TGGTCGATGTCCTTTCCGCCTTACTCGTCTCATGACAACCCGTGTGGCAGAGTTCGCAAAATGGCCGAGTTGACCGTGCAACGGCTGCAGTAGGAGGGCGCGGGATGAAACTACGTCGTGGCTCGATGCGCGGAATACTGTCCACCATCGCGTTGTTGACAATTGCGGTCACTTCTTCCGGCTGTGGTCAGACCGTCAGCGGGTCGGCGCACCCCGCGGGTTCGGGGACCGGCGACACGGTCAATACCAACTTCGACAAGCTGTTGCGCGAGTGCGAAATCGTCTCGCTCGACCAGATCGCGGATGCGGTCGGTGCCAAGGGGACCACTCCGGAGCCGTCGTTCTACGGCGCGGTCTGCATGTGGTACGCGCTCGGCGCACCCGGCGGCGGTGCCATGGTCACGCTGAACTGGTACGAGATCGGCTCACTGAACAACGAGAAGGCCAACAACGACAAGCTCGGCTACACCACCAACAACATCACCGTGCAGGGCCGGCGCGGGTTGGAGATACGGCGGCCGAACGATCCGGACTCTTGCGGCGTCAGCGCGGGCGCGGCGGACCAAGGCGTGATCGGGTTCTGGATCAACTATCGTGCGGGGTCCGCGCATCCGGATCCGTGCGCGGGCGCGAAGAAACTCGTAGAGTTGACGTTGAACCTGGCCAGGTAGCGGGGTCTCGAGCCACCCCGCTTTGACCCTGTGTCGCGACCACGAGTATCGTGGATCGCTGTGCCCGGAAGCATACGGGCAAGTTCGTGCGTGACCGTAGGCCAGCGAAAGCGGCTGACACCTCAAGCGTGCCCGCAATTCGGGCCCTACACCGCGCGCGACACGCCCGACCTCGGGGCACGTAAAACGTGGCCGGACGTGCGAGTGAAAGCTCGATGACACAGACATGAAGTTCCAGACACCGCGTAACTAATAAGGAAAGCCGGTCTATGCCAACCATCAACCAGCTGGTCCGCAAGGGTCGCCGCGACAAGGTCTCCAAGACGAAGACCGCGGCGCTCAAGGGCAGCCCGCAGCGTCGTGGCGTGTGCACTCGCGTGTACACCACGACCCCGAAGAAGCCGAACTCCGCGCTGCGTAAGGTCGCGCGCGTTCGCCTGACCAGCGCGGTCGAGGTCACGGCGTACATCCCCGGCGAGGGCCACAACCTGCAGGAGCACTCGATGGTGCTCGTTCGTGGCGGCCGTGTGAAGGACCTTCCCGGTGTCCGCTACAAGATCATCCGTGGCTCGCTCGACACCCAGGGTGTGAAGAACCGCAAGCAGGCCCGCAGCCGTTACGGCGCCAAGAAGGAGAAGAGCTGATATGCCACGCAAGGGCCCCGCACCCAAGCGTCCGCTGATCAACGACCCGGTCTACGGGTCCCCGCTGGTCACTCAGCTGGTCAACAAGATCCTGCTGGACGGCAAGAAGTCCACCGCCGAGCGCATCGTCTACGGCGCGCTGGAGCAGGCGCGCGACAAGACCGGCACCGATCCGGTCGTCACCCTCAAGCGCGCGCTGGACAACGTCAAGCCCGCCCTCGAGGTGAAGCCCCGCCGCGTCGGTGGCGCCACCTACCAGGTGCCCGTCGAGGTCCGGCCCGGCCGTTCCAACACGCTGGCCCTGCGCTGGCTGGTCAACTACTCCCGCGCCCGCCGCGAGAAGACCATGGTCGAGCGTCTCGCCAACGAGCTGCTCGATGCCAGCAATGGTCTCGGTGCCTCGGTGAAGCGTCGTGAGGACACCCACAAGATGGCCGAGTCGAACCGGGCCTTCGCGCACTACCGCTGGTGACGTCTGCCCGGCCCGTTGTTTCGGGTCGGGAGGCACAGTCGGCCGCGGCGGCAACATGCCGCAGTCGGCGTTGAACAGAGACGACCACAGGGTCGTCCCCGAAAATCCCATCTAGCTACGAGCGGGGAAGATTTCCGTGGCACAGGACGTGCTCACCGACCTGAACAAGGTCCGCAACATCGGCATCATGGCCCACATTGATGCGGGCAAGACGACCACAACTGAACGCATCCTCTTCTACACCGGCATCACCTACAAGATCGGTGAAGTCCACGATGGCGCAGCCACCATGGACTGGATGGAGCAGGAGCAGGAGCGTGGTATCACCATCACCTCCGCGGCTACCACGTGCTTCTGGAAAGACAACCAGATCAACATCATCGACACCCCCGGGCACGTCGACTTCACCGTTGAGGTGGAGCGGTCGCTGCGCGTGCTCGACGGCGCCGTTGCGGTGTTCGACGGCAAGGAAGGCGTCGAGCCGCAGTCCGAGCAGGTGTGGCGTCAGGCCGACAAGTACGACGTGCCGCGAATCTGCTTCGTCAACAAGATGGACAAGCTCGGCGCGGACTTCTACTTCACCGTGCAGACCATCAAGGACCGTCTCGGTGCCAAGCCGCTGGTCATTCAGCTGCCGATCGGCGCCGAGAACGACTTCGAGGGCATCGTCGACCTGGTCGAGATGAACGCGAAGGTCTGGAAGGGCGAGACGAAGCTCGGCGAAGAGTACGAGATCGTCGAGATCCCGGCCGACCTGGCCGACCAGGCGGAGATCTACCGCCAGGAGCTGCTGGAGACGGTCGCGGAGTCCGACGAGGCCCTGCTGGAGAAGCACTTCAGCGGCGAAGAGCTGACGATCGACGAGATCAAGGCCGCCATCCGCAAGATGACGGTCAGCTCCGAGCTCTACCCGGTGCTGTGTGGTTCCGCGTTCAAGAACAAGGGCGTGCAGCCCATGCTCGACGCGGTCATCGACTACCTGCCCTCGCCGCTGGACGTGGAGGCCACCACCGGCCACGTGCCCGGCAAGGAAGACGAGCTGCTGACCCGCAAGCCGAGCGTCGACGAGCCGTTCTCGGCGCTGGCGTTCAAGATCGCGGTGCACCCGTTCTTCGGTGAGCTCACCTACGTGCGCGTGTACTCGGGTCAGGTCGCCTCCGGTGCCCAGGTCGTCAACTCGACCAAGGGCAAGAAGGAGCGTCTGGGCAAGCTGTTCCAGATGCACTCCAACAAGGAGATGCCGGTCACGACCGCGTCTGCCGGTCACATCTACGCCGTGATCGGTCTGAAGGACACCACCACCGGTGACACCCTCAGTGACGCGCAGAACCAGGTCGTGCTCGAGTCCATGACCTTCCCGGACCCGGTCATCGAGGTCTCGATCGAGCCCAAGACCAAGTCCGACCAGGAGAAGCTCGGCACCGCGATCCAGAAGCTGGCGCGCGAAGACCCGACGTTCTCGGTCAAGCTCGACCAGGAGACCGGCCAGACCGTCATCGGCGGCATGGGCGAGCTCCACCTCGACATCCTCGTCGACCGCATGCGGCGCGAGTTCAAGGTCGAGGCGAACGTCGGCAAGCCGCAGGTGGCCTACCGCGAGACGATCACCAAGAAGGTCGAGAAGCTCGAGTTCACCCACAAGAAGCAGACGGGTGGCTCCGGCCAGTTCGCGAAGGTCATCATCGCCATCGAGCCGTTCGTCGGCGAAGACGGCGCGACCTACGAGTTCGAGAACAAGGTCTCGGGTGGTCGCGTTCCGCGCGAGTACATCCCTTCGGTGGACGCCGGTGCGCAGGATGCCATGCAGTACGGTGTGCTCGCGGGCTACCCGCTGGTGAACCTGAAGATGATCCTGCTCGACGGCGCCTACCACGACGTCGACTCGTCGGAAATGGCGTTCAAGATCGCCGGCTCCCAGGCACTGAAGGAAGCGGCTCGTAAGGCCGGTCCGGTGATCCTCGAGCCGCTGATGGCGGTCGAGGTCATCACGCCCGAGGACTACATGGGCGAAGTGATCGGCGACCTGAACTCCCGCCGTGGCCAGATTCAGGCCATGGAGGAACGCAGTGGTGCCCGTGTCGTCAAGGCGCTGGTTCCGCTCTCGGAGATGTTCGGCTACATCGGTGACCTGCGGTCGAAGACCCAGGGCCGGGCGAACTACTCCATGGTGTTCAACTCGTACGCGGAGGTTCCGGCCAACGTGTCGAAGGAGATCATCGCCAAGGCGACCGGCGAGTAATACCGATGTCGGGGCAGGTGTAAGACTTGCCCCACATCTGCCGGGAGTCAGCACGACCCCAGTAATAACCGCACTGCTGCAACTGCACGCACCAACAAGTCCAGGAGGACACCACAGTGGCGAAGGCGAAGTTCGAGCGGACGAAGCCGCACGTCAACATCGGCACCATCGGTCACGTCGACCACGGCAAGACCACGCTGACTGCAGCGATCACCAAGGTGCTGGCTGACAAGTACCCGGATCTGAACGCCGCGTTCGCGTTCGATCAGATCGACAAGGCGCCGGAGGAGAAGGCTCGTGGTATCACGATCAACATCTCCCACGTCGAGTACCAGACGGAGAAGCGCCACTACGCGCACGTAGACGCTCCGGGTCACGCCGACTACATCAAGAACATGATCACCGGTGCGGCGCAGATGGACGGTGCCATCCTCGTGGTCGCCGCGACCGACGGCCCGATGCCGCAGACCCGCGAGCACGTGCTGCTCGCCCGTCAGGTCGGCGTGCCCTACATCCTGGTCGCGCTGAACAAGTCGGACATGGTCGACGACGAGGAAATCCTCGAGCTCGTCGAGATGGAGGTCCGCGAACTGCTGGCCGCCCAGGAGTTCGACGAGGACGCGCCGGTCGTGCGTGTCTCCGGTCTGAAGGCGCTCGAGGGCGACCCGAAGTGGACCGAGTCGATCGTTGAGCTGATGAACGCTGTCGACGAGTCGATCCCGGACCCGGTCCGCGACACCGAGAAGCCGTTCCTGATGCCGGTCGAGGACGTGTTCACGATCACCGGTCGTGGCACCGTCGTCACCGGTCGCGTCGAGCGCGGCATCGTCAACGTGAACGAGGAAGTCGAGATCGTCGGCATCAAGCCGACCTCGACCAAGACCACGGTCACCGGTATCGAGATGTTCCGCAAGCTGCTCGACCAGGGCCAGGCCGGCGACAACGTCGGTCTGCTGGTTCGTGGCATCAAGCGCGAAGATGTCGAGCGCGGCCAGGTCATCGTGAAGCCGGGCACCACCACCCCGCACACCGAGTTCGAGGGCCAGGCCTACATCCTGTCCAAGGACGAGGGCGGCCGGCACACGCCGTTCTTCAACAACTACCGTCCCCAGTTCTACTTCCGTACGACTGACGTGACGGGCGTTGTGACCCTCCCCGAGGGCACCGAGATGGTCATGCCGGGCGACAACACCGAAATGTCGGTCGTGCTGATCCAGCCGATCGCCATGGAAGAGGGCCTGCGTTTCGCGATCCGTGAAGGTGGCCGCACCGTCGGCGCCGTTCGGCGTTTCGGGCCTAGTTTTCTTTGCCGGGCTTGATGGGGTCGATGTGGAGGAGGAGGTAGGCGGGTTTTATGCAGGCTTCCGCGGTGAAGGGCTTGGTTACTGCGGTTGGTTGGTTCGGGGGGTGGATGAGTAGGTATTGGGCTGGGGCTCGTTCGCAGTCGTAGTTGCCGGCTTGGGAGTAGCGGAGGATGGCGTGGGCCGACTCGGTGGGGGCGACGGTGACCGGTGCGGGTGTGGCGGGGGCGGTGTTGTCCGGTTCGGCTTCCGGGCCGAGTGGGGCCGGAGGGTTGCCTGCGGCGAGGGAGACGGCGGGGTAGCCGGATAGGGCGCAGGGGGTGGGGCCGGTGTTGGTGAAGATGATGGGGACGTAGATGGAGCCTGCGGCTCCGCCCTGTTGGCCGAGGGAGACGGTGAGATCACCTGAGGCGCAAAGGGGTACGCCGTCGGGTGCGGCAACGACCGAGGTAGTCGGTGTGGTGGCGACGGTCGGCGTCCGGTGGCTGGACGCCGCCGCGGGTGGGGTGGTGGCCGTGGTCGATGAGTCCGGCGAGGAGGATCCGCATGCGGTCAGGGGGAGGGCCGCAGCGAGGATGACCAATGCAGTGCCGCGCATGTGGTCACCCTAGTCCTGTTCGCCGGGTTTCCAATGGGTTCGTTCCAGTGTCAGCAGCTGAAGGATCGGCCGACGGATACCTCTCGCTCCGCAGCCGGCACTTCCTTGAGGCAGCCGAAGGGGACGATGCCGTCGTCGCTCATCTGCACGCCGGTCCTGGTGGACGGGTTGACGCAGGTGAGGCCGCTGGTCGCGATGCGGCAGACGTAGTTGCCGATGGTGAGCTTGCTGTCGTACGGCAGGGTCTGTCCGTCGCCGTGGATGAAAAGGCCTGGGTCGCCGCGGAATTGGCCGACCGACAGGCGCTGGCCCGCGTAGTTGACGTAGCCGCCGTCCCAGTTTCCGAAACCGTCGCCGGGCTTCGGGATCGGGTTCTTCAGTTTTACTACACAGACGAGTCCGTCGATCTGATACTCGGTTCCGGTGATGCAGCTGATCTTTCCGGAGGGACTGATGAAGGCGATGTCGCTCTTCAAGTCGGCGGCGGCGCCGGAGCCGGTGCTCGCGGAATGGTAATGGCTCGCATCGGCGGCGCTGCCCGCCTGCGCCCAGCTGATCCGGTCCTTGAGCTGGCTTTCCGGGCTCTGCGGGGTCGACGAGGCAGGCGTCGAGATCGACGTGACCGGCGGTTGGTCCGGGGAGGGCTGTGGCCGACCCGAGGTGGATTGGGAGCAGGCGCTCAGCATCAGGATTAAGGCAGCGAGTGCCGCGATTCGCATGGCCACCACACTAGTCGTTGTGTCGCAACAGAATCCGGTGGTGGTTCGGCCGCGAGGTGATTCGATGACCGCAGAGGTCATCGCGGAGCGGCCATCCACTCCGTTAGCGTCGGAAACGAGAACAAGACCAGACGATTCGGAGAACGCATGCGTAAGTCCAGCCTCGCCACCGAGCTCGCCGTCACTTCGGGCGCGCTGCGCCACGGGATGCCCTACCTCGCGATGGGTGCCGGACGACCGCTGGTGTTCCTGCGCTGGTTCACGCCGGACCACGCGAATCCGCGCGGGTGGATGCGCGACTCGGAGATCGCCATGCTGGCGCCGTTGGCCCGGCACTTCCGGGTGTACGCGGTCGGCCGGGCGCCGGGCATGGCCATGGGCACCACGATGGCCGATATCGCGACCGAGCACGCGGACGCGTTGCGCGCCGAGTTCGGTGCAGCGGTGGATGTGCTCGGCGTCTCGTCGGGCGGATCGATTGCCCTGCAACTCGCGGCCGACCACCCGTCCGCGGTCCGCCGCTTGATCATCGCCTCGTCCGGCTACCGGCTGGATCCCCTCGCCAAGGAGAGCCAGATCCGCTACGGCGAAGCGGCATTCGCAGGTCGCCGCGCACTCCATCTCATGGCATCGACCACCATCTCGTCGCCGCTGCTGGCCCGCGTCGCCGGTGCCGCCCTGTGGTTGATCGACCCGCTCGCTCGCCCGAAGAACCCCGCGGACACCCTCGCCTTCCTCCGCGCCGAAGACGCCTTCGACCTGTCCGGCCGCCTGGGCGAGATCACCGCACCCACCCTGGTCATCGGCGGCGAACGCGACGTGGCCTACAGCACCGAGAACTTCCGCTACACCGCCGACGGCATCCCCAACTCCCGCCTGCTCATCTACCCCGGCACCAGCCACGTCGGCGTCCTGAAGCACCCGCGCTTCGCCGCCGACGTCACCGAATTCCTCACGGCCGATTCCCCACTGAACTAGATCTCAGACCTTCGGTGTCGAAGTCCAATGCCCGGTGCGTCGGACACCTGCCGCGGCGTCGGCGGCAGCGCGGAGGCGTCTGATCAGATGTGCGGGATCGGCCAGGTCGGCCCAGGTCCAACGGACCACAATCCAGCCGAGGGCGCGCAACCGATCGTCGCGGTTCTGTTCCGTGGTCGCCCATTGCGTAGGCAGGTGAAACTCATTGTGTTGCTCGATCTTTTCGTCGAATTCACCGATGACGCCCAGATCGGCAAACAGGAAATCGACCCGCCCGACGCATACTTCGTCATCGGTAAAGATCCGGGCCTGCAATTCGGGCGCCGGTAACAAGCCCTGCTGAATTGCCACGCGGCTGCGGGATTCGCCGACACTCTCGCTGCGGCCGTCGAGGAAGTCGATCACCCGCGCAGCCTTTATCGATCCGCGTCGTCGCCGATGCGAGACCTGTTCGCGCAGTTCGTCCGCGGTGGTGAGGCCCTGCCGCAGCGCGCTGTCGCCGATCGCGACGGCTTGTTCGAAACTCGCCGAGCGCGCGATATCGATGACAGTCCTCGGCACGGTCGTGACGCGCAGCCCGTTGACGAGGGTGATCTCGTCCGGCGCCAGTAGCGCCGCATGCAGGATCAGCTGTCTCCTGATCCGCCCGCCGTTGCTTCGATTGCGCGTCACGTGCACCCGCTCCAGCGGCAACGACCAGGTGGGCAGCCCGTGAATGACCAGTGCCGAACAATGGCTCGCGACAGCATCATCCGACATCGCCGCGCAGGTGGCGAGAGCGAGTATCAGATGGCGGCCCGCCGGGGTGAGCTCTGGCTCCGGTGCGTTCAGGTAATGCCCGGCGCGTACTCGCCGCCACTGCCCGGAACGACAGAGCCGCTGCAATTCGCTATCGGATATCCCCGAGGCCAGTGCCTGGCGACGCGAGATCAGTTGCGGTGCATCCATACCCGCGATCCTGACCGAAGCCGCGGCCGGAAAACACCCACCACTCGCCGAATGTGGATAACACGCACCCTGTGGATAACTCGGATATCAGCCGAGCTGCGTCATCCCCGCGGCAACCACCTGGGCGACGTTGAGCAGGTCTTCAGCGGTGGGAATGGGCACGCCGTCCAGGGCATGCAGCCGGTCGGTGCTGGCAATGGCGAACATGGCCGAAACCCAGGCGGCGGCGCACGCGCGCAACGTACCGGGGCGGACCGGCACGGTCGCGCTCGCCTGCAATACGCGCGCGGTGACATCCAGTAATTGATCACGCAGCTGGCGCAATTGGCGACGCACGGCGGGATGGGTGTCGGCCTCGCGCCACATGATCACCCGCAGCACCGAGGAGTGATGGTCGCGCAGATTGAGCGCGGCATCGAGGGCCACCAGGCTGGCGGCCGGATCGCCCGGCGCGACCACGGTGTCGATGTCGTCGATCGGATGCGCCGGCACCCGTTCGTCCATCAGCGCCGACAGGATCGAATCCTTGGTCGGGAAATAGTAGAAGACAAGACCTTTCGGCACCCCGGCGGCACCCGCGATGGCGGCCGTCGCGGTGGCGTCGAATCCCTGTGCCGCGAAGAGTTTTTCGGCGGCGTCGAGGATGAGTTGCCGGGCGTCGCCGTCCACCTTCGCGCTGCGCCGCCGCCCGGCCCTCGGTTCCTTCCCCGGCCGCTGGGCTGCTGCCCGGCGACCGGGTTTCGGCATCTGCATCAGTGGTGTGTCGCCGCGCCGTGCAGACGTCCCGACACCGTCGGCAGCGCCGCTACCGCGACCACCGCCGTCACTATCCCGACTACCCATGCGGTCCAGGATGCGCCGCGGTAATCGGTGAAGTCCATCGCCCAGGGGGAAATGAACAGCAGTACGCCGAACAGACCCATCGCGTAGTCGGCGTTCGCGCCGAGTGCGGGCCGGTACATCTGCGCGAGGCCGGTGAGCGCGATCAGCACGCCGAGCACGACCAGTGACCACATCGCTTTGTCGGTGGTCTCCAACCACAGGGGTGACAGCGCGGCGAAGATTCCGAGCACTACTGCCAGGAAATCCTGTGCGCGGCTTTCGGTGAACATGGTGTGCCTCCTTGGGCTCAGGAATATGTCCTGTCTCTCGGTATAGACCTGATTGACCGCCCGATCAATATCGGAACGGCTACGATTGCACAGCGATTGCCGAGTGAGCGGGCTCACTCCGGCACTGAACCAAGCAGACGTTAGGGTGAGCTGCGTGGCACCTTCAGCAACAGATTCCGCGCCGATCGTGATCGTCGGCGCCGGGCTCGCCGGTCTGCGCACCGCCGAGGAACTGCGCCGCGCCGGATACGAGGGAGCGCTGATTCTGCTCGGCGACGAGTCCCGCCTGCCGTACGACCGGCCGCCGCTGTCCAAGCAGTTCGTCCGCGGCGAAACCGACGACACCACCCTGCGCCCCGCGGAGTTCTTCGCCGAGAAGCAGATCGACCTGCGCCTCGACACCGCGGCGACCGGCGTCGACACCGCCGCGCGCCGGGTACGCCTCGCCGACGGGTCGACCCTCGACTACGACCAACTGATCATCGCGACGGGCCTGCGCCCACGCCGCTTGCCGGGCCTGCCCGACCTGAAGGGCGTGCACGTGCTGCGCGGCCACGCCGACGCCGCCGCACTGCGCGCCGAATTGGCCGAGGCCACAACGGCACTCGTGGTCGGCGCCGGTTTCATCGGCTGTGAACTGGCGGCCAGCTTCCGCACCCGCGGCGTCCCGGTAGTACTGGTCGAGCCACAGCCGACCCCGCTCGCCTCGGTGCTCGGCGAGCAAGTCGGCGCGCTGGTCGCCAGGATGCACCGCGAAGAAGGCGTCGATCTGCGCTGCGGCACCGGCCTGCACACCCTGCTGGCCGACGGCGACCGGGTGCGCGGCGCCGTGCTCTCCGACGGCACCGAGGTCGCGGCCGACCTGGTGGTGATCGGCGTCGGCTCGCGCCCCGTCACCGAATGGCTCGCCGATTCCGGCATCGCCCTCGCCGACCCGGCGGCGGGCGGCGGGATCGTGGCCGACGAGGTGGGTCGCACCTCGGCCGAACGGGTCTGGGCGGTCGGCGACGTGGCCGCCTGGCTGCACCAGGCCGGCCACCGCAAGCGGATCGAACACTGGACCAACGCGGGCGAGCAGGCTCGCCTGGTTGCTTGCGCATTGCTCGGCGCCGCTGCGCCGACCGCGGCCAGGGTGCCGTACTTCTGGAGCGACCAGTACGAGGTGAAGATCCAAGCCCTCGGCACGCCGACCGCCACCGACGACGTGCACCTCGTCGTCGACGAGGGCCGCAAATTCCTCGCCTATTACGCCAAGGACGGCAAGCTCACCGGCGTCGTCGGCGCGGGCATGACGGCCGGGGTGATGAAGACCAGGGCCAAGATCGCCGCGGGCGCTCCGGTGTCGGAACTGCTCACCCCGAGCTGAGTTCGCCACGCGCTCCGGCCCCGTCGGCCGGTGCCGCGGCGGCCGTCGTGGCCCGTCGAACCGCTGCCGCGCAAATCGCGTCGAGGCACTGTAATACGGTTGTCTCTGTGATCGTCGCGCTCATCGATTCGGGGCTCGGGCTGCTGCCCACTTCCGCTTGGCTGCGCAAGCTGCGGCCGGACGTGGATCTGCTGCTGCAATTGGACCCCGACGGCGCACCGTGGGGACCCAAGCCGGACCGGTGGACGATCAACCGCGTGGTCGAAACCGCCCGCACATCGATCGAGCTGGGCGCGGAGGTGATCGTGATTCCGTGCAACACGGCAAGCGTCACCGCCTTGGAACATGTGCGGGTGGAAGTCGGTCCCGACGTGCCGGTTATCGGTACCGTGCCGGCGATCAAACCCGCGGCCGCCGTCTGTCGCTCGGTGGCCGTCTGGGCGACCGCGGCGACCACCGCCAGCCGGTACCAGGCGGATCTGATCGCCAAGTTCGGCGGCGACGCGGACGTGGTCGGCGTGGCCTGCCACGGCCTGGCGGACTCGATCGATCGCGGCGACCTGGTCGCGGCCCGTGAATCCATCGCCCGCGCCGTCGAGCAGACCCCCGACGATGTCGAAGGCGTAGTGCTCGGCTGTACCCACTATCCGCTGGTGATCGACTCGATCGTCGCCGCGCTGCCCGACGGTGTCCGCCTCTTCGACAGCGCGCAAGCCGTTGCCGCACAGACCATCCGGCGGATGGACGCGCTCGGCCGGCCCACTCCCGGCAATGGTGCGGTGATCGTGCGCAACAGCGGACGCCCGGGCGTGCTGCCCGCCAGCGCCGCCAGCTTCGAATCCGGCCGAATCCTGGGCGCCCAGGCGTGAAGTGCCGCGTCCGAAGGGAGTTCGCTCGATGACCGAGGCCGCGCTCACCGCCGCGGACGTGCGGGCGGCCTTGCGCGCGGTCGCGAATCCCGCGGACGCGATCCATCTACAGCGGTTCTTCAAGACCAGGCCGGGGGAGTACGGCGCGGGCGACGTCTTCATCGGCGTGCGGGTACCGACGAGCCGAGGTATCGCGAAACGCTTTGCGGCGCTGTCGCTCGACGAGATCGACGCACTGCTGGACAGTCCCGTGCACGAAGACCGGTTCGCCGGACTGATCATCCTCAACGCCAGGTTCGCCAAGGCGTCCAAGCCGAAGACCTTCGACGACGCGGCCCGCGCGGAGATGGTCGAGCGCTATTTGGCCGCCGTGCGCCGAGGTCGGGTGAACAACTGGGACCTGGTCGACGCGTCCGCCGAAAACATCGTCGGCCCATGGCTATTGGACAAGCCGCGCGACCTGCTCTTCGACCTGGCCGCCGCGGAATCGTTGTGGGAGCGCCGCGTTGCGCTGCTGTCCACCTTCGCGTTCATCAAATCCGGCGACGCCACAACCACTTTCGAACTGTCCGAGCGCCTGCTCGACGACCGCCGCGACCTCATCCAGAAGGCGCTCGGCTGGATGCTGCGCGAGGTCGGCAAACGCATCGATCAGCGGTTGCTCACCACCTTCCTCGACAAGCACGCCGCCGACCTCGGCCGTACCGCCCTCAGCTACGCCACCGAGCACCTCGACGCCGCTGTCCGGGCGCACTACCGCGCGCAGTAACTCGCTTCCCGCGCACGATCCATCCAGCAATTCCGTGCGCGGCAAGCGAACCGGCGCGCGGCTCAGAATTGGATCTTGAGGTGATCTGTCACCGGATGTGCCTGGCAGCCGAGGATGTAGCCGTTCTCGATGTCCTCCGGGTCGAGGATCTCGGCATTGTCCATTTCGACCTTGCCCTCGAGCACCGTGCACGCGCACGAACCGCATTCGCCCTCCTGGCAGGAGTACGGCACGTCGAGTCCCTTGGCCAGCATGATGTCCACCAGCGTCTGCTTGCGCGGCCACTTCAGCTCGTGCACCTCGCCGTCGAGTTCCACCTCGACCGTCGCCGCGCCGGCCGCCTCCTCGTCGGACACTTCGACCGGCGTCTGATCCGCGAACGGGTCTCCGGCAAGGGAATTGAACACCTCGGCGTGCGTGCGCGAGCGCGGCACGCCGAGCTGACCGAGCGCGTCGTGCACCCGATCCATGAACGGCTTCGGCCCGCACATGAACGCCTCGTAGCCCTGGTACGGGGCGACCAGGGTGGCCAGCGCGTCGGCGGTCGGCAGACCCTGCAGGTATTCCAGCCAGTGGATCACGGTCAGCCGCTGCGGATGCTTGTCCGCCAGCTCGCGCAGTTCGGCGGCGAAGATCACCGATTCGTGGTCCCGATTGGCGTACACCAACACGATTCGGCCGTTGCCGCGCGCGAGCGCTGACTTCAGGATCGACATCACCGGCGTGATGCCGCTGCCCGCGCCGAACAGCAGCAGATCCGCGTCCAGGTCCTTGGGCGTGAAAACGCCTGAGGGCGGCAGGACTTCGAGCGAGTCGCCCGCTTTCAGGTTGTCGCACAACCAGTTCGAGCCGTAGCCTTCGGCGGTCCGCTTGACGGTGACCTTCGGCTGATCATCGGTGAACGGCGAGCTGGCCAGCGAATAGCAGCGCGCCACCGAGCCGGTCCGCTCGCTGGGGATGCGCAGGGTGAGAAACTGGCCGGGGTGGTAGCGAAACCGCTCGGACATCTCGTCGGGGACATCGAAGACCAGCGAGCAGGTATCGGCCGTTTCGGTGATGACCGCGGCAACCCGCAGCACCACGGAACGCGAGCCGTGTGGAACCTCGACTGTGGTCATGTCGTCCTCTCGAACCAGGCCGGGCCGCCGCACCGCGCCAAAACTAGAACGTGTTTCAGTTTTATCGTACGTCGGACTCCGGCTGCCGGACAAGCTGAGCCTCCAGACCGGAGATCAGCACCTCCATGCCGAAGTCGTAGGCGTACTTACCGCGCAGGTCGGCCATGTGCTTGGTGGCGCGCTCGACGGCTTCGGGCAGCGCGACGTCGGACAGCGGCGCGCGATCGCGCGGATTCACCCGGCTGCGGCCGAACAGGTAGGTGTGGATGGTGGCGTACGCGGCGAGCACGTTGCGATCGTTGAAGCCCGCCTCGAACAGGATCTCCATGATGGCAGCGATCAGGTCGAGTTGCTTGCCGAGCATCTGCTCGATCAGCACATCGCCGAGGCCGGGGTGCTTGCGCAGCTTGTCGTCGATCTGGTCGATCAGGTCGCGCAGCCTGCGCTGCCACGGGCCGGATTCCGCTGGTGGCGTGCGTACTCCGGTCAGCGCGGCGGTGGCGACGAGGTCGAGCAGCTCGCGCTTGTCCGCGACGTAGTAGTACGGCGCCATCGGCGAGACCCCGAGTTCCCGGGAGAGCCGTCGCATCGACAGCTTCTCCACGCCGTCCTCGCGGACCACCCGCAGCGCGGCCTCGACGATCTCGGACTCCGACAGGGTGTTGCCGCCTCCGCTCGCCTGCATTCGTCCGACTCCCATGCCACCTCTACCACCGCGGGCGCGTGTCGCCCGTCACGTCCTGTTCAGCTGCTTTCCATCCGAAGTCTAGAGGGCGTGGCTCTGGCTGGTTCGCTGTGCGTTCGACTGGGCGGAACCACGGACCTGCAATATTCGATCTGGTCGAGTGCTGGAGGGCCGTCTTTGTAGGCCTTGATCGAATAAACGCGGAGGAACAGGTTCCATTTTGTCAGCGAATGACGTTATCGTGTGATCGCGGCCACGATCGGGTGGTCGCGGTCACGGATCGCTCGCTCGGAGGTAGAGATGCCGGAATACGGATCCAACGGACACGCCGACACCGACCACTCGGGAACGGTCGGCACAGTCGAGGCACACGAGGACGCCACACCGCTGATCGAGGAGACCCTCATCGAAGAGGTGTCCATCGACGGCATGTGCGGCGTTTACTGACAGGCGGTGGAGACCATGCTCGATCTCGATACCCGATGGCAGCTGCATCCGAGGGTGGCCCTGCGGCCGGAACCGTTCGGTGCGCTGCTCTACCACTTCGGCACCCGCAAGCTCTCCTTCCTGAAGAGCCCGCGGATCGTCGAGATCGTGCGGTCGTTGCCTGCGCACACCTCGGCCCGCACGGCGATACAGGCGGCGGGCGTCTCCGGCGCCAACGTCGCGCAGTACGTGAAAGCGCTGACCCAGCTTGTCGATTCCGACATGATCGTCGGTGCGCCCGCCGATGCTCCGCTGGCGCCCGCCGCCGTGCGCACCGCGCCCGCGCCGTCGACGGCGGGGGTGGTCCCGCCGTCCGACGCGGCGGTGCGTCTGGTCGATCGGTTCGAAAGCGGTTTGGCCGCACCGATTTGCCTCACCTGGGAACTCACCTACGCCTGCAACCTGTCGTGCGTGCACTGCCTGTCCTCGTCCGGTCGCCGCGATCCGCGGGAGCTGAGCACCGAGCAGTGCAAGGCGCTGATCGACGAGTTCGAGCGCATGCAGATCTTCTACGTGAACATCGGCGGCGGCGAACCGACGGTGCGCCCGGACTTCTGGGAGCTGGTCGACTACGCGACGGCACACCACGTCGGAGTGAAGTTCTCCACCAACGGAGTTCGGATCACCCCGGAGGTGGCCGCGCGGCTGGCCGCGAGTGACTATGTCGACGTACAGATTTCGCTGGACGGCGCCGACGCCGCGGTGAACGACGCGGTGCGCGGTCCCGGCTCCTACGACATGGCCATCCGCGCGCTGGAAAACCTTGCGGCAGCGGGCTTCCGCGACGCGAAGGTATCCGTCGTGGCGACCAGGCACAATATCGGCCAGCTCGACGAGTTCCGGGCCATCGCCGAAAAGTACGGCGCCACCTTGCGATTGACCAGGCTGCGCCCGTCCGGCCGCGGCGCGGACGTGTGGGACGACCTGCATCCGACCCAGGAGCAGCAGCGGGTGCTCTACGACTGGCTGGTGCGCAACGGCGACGGCGTACTCACCGGTGACTCGTTCTTCCACCTGTCCGCGTTCGGCCAGGCGCTGCCCGGTTTGAACATGTGCGGGGCGGGCCGGGTGGTCTGCCTGGTCGATCCGCTCGGCGATGTGTACGCCTGCCCGTTCGCCATCCATGACCGGTTCCACGCCGGAAATGTGGTGTCGGACGGCGGTTTTCGCGCGGTCTGGCACGACTCGGCGCTGTTCGCGGAACTGCGTGAGCCGAGCGGCGGCGGCGCGTGCGCGTCGTGCAGCCACTACGACTCCTGCCGCGGCGGCTGCATGGCGGCCAAGTTCTTCACCGGCCTGCCCGCCGACGGGCCCGACCCGGAATGCGTCCAGGGCTACGGCGAGGCGGCGCTGGCCGACACCGCGCGGTTGATCCCGCGCTCGTCGGTCGACCACTCCCGGCGGGTGACGCCGCGGGCGGGTGCGCGCAAACCCGCGCCGGTGCCACTGACACTGTCCGTGACGCGCCCGAGCGTATTTCCGCCTGTTCGTCCGCCGGCTCGGGCCTGTGACGAGAACCCGCTCGCCTGATGTCATGGGAGTAGCCAGTCGGATGCTGCTAGTCGCGCGGCGGTCGCCTCCCGGTTCCGACCGGCCGGTTGCCGTCGCGTTGCCGGATGCTGGTTTCGAGCGAAACTCGGCGCTTCATCGTCTGCCGCAACACGTGTCAGTGGGTCGAGCGACGCGGTTTCGTGCGGAATTCTGTCCTTTTAACCGAGCTGATGATGCTTACGCGCGAATCTCCGCCTAGCATGCCAGGAATGCGCCATGATCGCCTGCCCGACGGATTCGGGGTGCGGATTGATCCACGGGTACGCGCATACTCCGGAGGGCGCGTGCTGATCGGCGGCTCGCCCGCCCGGTTGCTGCGACTTGCCCCGGAGGCCGCCGAGATGATCGGCGACGGGTACCTCGAGGTGACCGGCCCGAAGTCCGCGACCGTTGCCAGACGGCTGCTCGACTCCGGAGTTGCCAACCCGCGTCCCCGGCTGCTCCCGTCGCCCGAGGACGTCACCGTCATCGTGCCGCTGCACAACAACGCCGACGGCCTGGCCCGGTTGCTCGCGGCACTGCGCGGGCACAACGTCATCGTGGTCGACGACGGCTCGGACCAGCCGGTGCAGATCCCGCGCGACCGCGGCACCCGCTGCCGGGTGACCGTGCTGCGGCACGACGAGAAGCAGGGCCCCGCCGCCGCGCGCAACGCCGGATTGAAGGCCGCGACAACCGACTTCGTCGCGTTCCTCGATTCCGACGTGGTCCCGCGCAGCGGCTGGCTCGAGGTGATGCTCGGCCACTTCAGCGATCCGGAGGTGGCGCTGGTCGCCCCGCGGATCGTCGCGCTCGACCCGGAGTCCAATGCCCTGGCCCGCTACGAGCACACCCGCTCCTCGTTGGACCTGGGCAGGCGGGAGGCCGCCGTGCAGTCGCACGGACTGGTCTCCTACGTGCCCAGCGCCGCGCTGCTGGTGCGCCGCCGGGCACTGCTGGCCCAGGACGGCTTCGACGAGTCGATGCTGGTCGCCGAGGATGTCGATCTGTGCTGGCGGCTCGAGCAGGCGGGCTGGCGGCTGCGCTACGAGCCCGCCGCCCATGTCGCGCACGATCACCGGGTCTCCTTCCGGGCCTGGTTCGGCCGAAAGATGTTCTACGGCACGGGCGCAGCGCCGCTCGGCGAGCGCCATCCCGGCATGGTCTCGCCGCTGTCGCTGCCCTCCTGGACCATGCTGGCCGCGTTCCTGTTCGCCACGCTGTCGAAGTGGGGACTGATCGGCGGGGTGATCACCTTGGTCACCGCGCTGGTCCGACTACGCCGGGTCTTCGCGGAGCTGGACAACCCGACGCGGATCGCGGCGATCTACCTGTCCCGCGGTTTCTTCGCCGGGCTGTGGCGGCTGGCCTCGGCGATGTGCAGGCACTACTGGCCGGTGACGCTGCTGGCGATGCTGGTATCGCGGCGGATTCGGCGCATCGCGATCACCATGGCGGTCGCGGACGGCTTGGCCGACTGGTTCACCCATCGCGATGCCGGTGGTCTCGATCCGGTGCGCTATGTGGCGTACAAGCGGCTCGACGACATCGCCTACGGCACCGGTCTCTGGGTCGGCGCGTTCCGCGCGCGCAGCCCGGAATCGCTGAAACCTACTGCGCCGTCACACTGATCGGCGCGGTCACACTGATCGGACAGGGTTCGGATGACCGACACGCTCATCGTCGGGGGCGGTACCGCGGGCTGTGTGCTCGCGGCGCGGCTGAGTGAGAATCCGGACCACACTGTCCGATTGCTGGAAGCCGGAAGGCTGTGGCGCGCGCTGGACGGATTTCCCGCCGAGCTGCTCGACGCCACCAGCCTGCCGGTCGGCGCGGACGCGTCATGGCTGTGGCGCTATCCGGTCACCCTCGCTCACCCCGGGGTTGCGGGAAACATAGTGCGCGGCAAGGTGATCGGCGGGTCCAGCGCGGTCAACGGCAGCTACTTCGTGCGGGCCACCGCTGCGGACTTCGAAGCGTGGAGCCGTGAGCTGGATTCGTCGAAGACGTGGTCGTTCGATTCGGTGCTACCGGCGTATTGCCGTTCGGAACGCGACGTCGACTTCGGCGACCATCCCTGGCACGGACGGTCCGGCCCGATTCCAGTGCGCCGCAGCACGAATCCTGTACCGCTGAGCGAGCAGTTCGCCACTGCCTGTGCGGCAGTTGGCTTTCCGGCCATATCCGATCTGAACGCGAGTTCGGACGCCGACGGTGTCGGCGTGGTGCCTTGCAACATCGAGGACGGTCGACGGGTCAGCACCGCAGCCGGCTACCTGTTGCCCGCGTTGTCCAGGCCGAACCTCACGGTTCAGGAGGCAACGACGGTGGTACGCATCCGTTTTCGCGGTACCCACGCGGTCGGTGTCGATGTCATCCACGACGACCGGACCGAAACCATCTGGGCAGACCACATCGTGCTCAGTGCGGGCGCGATCGAATCCGCCGCGCTGCTGCTGCGTTCCGGCGTCGGCAACGCCGAACATCTTCGGGCACTCGATATCCCGGTCGTGCGGCCCGCACCGGTCGGGGCCTGGTTCACCGACCACCCCGAGATCGGTCTCGAATACTGGCTCGATGCACCCGAACGGGCAACCGTCCCACTGGAATACGTGCTGGAACTGGACGACATCGAAATCCGGCCGTACACGGTCGCTTTCACACCCGGCGTGCAGCGCCTCGGCATCGCCCTGATGCGGCCCCAGTCCGCGGGCGTGTTGCGGCTGCGCTCGGCCGACCCGGCGACGCCACCGGTGATCGAGCACCGGTATCTCTCGGCAGAGCACGATCGGACCCGGCTGCGCGGCGTGGTCGCGACGGCAGCGGAGGTGCTGCACCGGATGTCCGCACAGCTGCGCACCGACCCGATGCCGCAGCCGTCGAAAACCGCCGATGCCTGGCTGCACGCGAATCTGGCTACCTCGCAACATCTCTCCGGAACCTGCCGGATGGGCTGGGCGGACGACGATCGGGCGGTGGTGGACGAGTTGTGCCGAGTGCACGGCCTGACCGGTTTGTCGGTGATAGATCTCTCCGTCGTCCCGGTGCCGTTGAGCCGCGGTCCGCAGGCGACCACGGTGATGATCGCGGAAAACGTCGCGGACCATCTGGGGCGGTGAAGTGGAAGACGGGTAGGTCACATTTGTAAGGGGTACAAACCCGGTGTGACCTGGCGGACAAACCCAGACATCCGCCGGT
Source organism: Nocardia sp. NPDC060255 (assembly GCF_042727395.1). Lineage (NCBI taxonomy): Bacteria > Bacillati > Actinomycetota > Actinomycetes > Mycobacteriales > Nocardiaceae > Nocardia > Nocardia sp. NPDC060255. The sequence goes on from NZ_JBHXAU010000009.1 coordinate 183,934, forward strand.
ACCGAGGTGTAGCCGCCGGTACAGTTTGGTTCGGAAAGAAAGGCAAATGGTCAGCAACATTGCAGGTGGGCGGCCCCCACAGCACGGCGTCGAGCCCGGCACGCAACTCGGCGCGCTCGAGGCCTATGCCGCGCAGGCCCACGGGTACCTTAGCGCGGGCGGCGATCGGCTCACCCGGCTTGCCGGTTTGTTGCGCCCTGCCGTGCTCGAATCCTGGCTGCGCAGCGTGCGCGGCGGCGTCGATCCGCTGGATCCGCTGGACGGGCGCGGTCTGCGCGGCGCCGATCTGCAGCGCTACCGCGAGGCGCATCCGATCGCCACGCTGATGCCGCTGATCGACAAACTCCTCGTACAGGACACCGCCAGAACAGGTTTGATCGTCGTGGTGGCCGATCAGTTCGGCCGCGTGCTCTCCGTGCACGGCAATCCGGACCAGGTCGGCGCCGCCGCCGAGATCGGGCTGCGGGCCGGCGACGATCTGAGCGAGCGCCGGATCGGCACGAACGCGGTCGGCTTGGTGGTGCGCACCGGCCGGGCCGCCTGGATCCACGGCCCCGAACACTTCCTGCACCGGATGCATCGGCTCACCGGAGCCGCTGCGCCGGTGCATGATCCGGACGGCAGGCTGGTCGGCGTGCTGATGATCGCCGGTGGCGTCCGGGTCGCCCAACCCGAGATTCTCGCCTTGGTCAAGGCCACCGCGACCGCCGCCGAGATGGATCTGCTGCTGGCCGCGCTGCGCTCGACCAGGCACGGCCCGTCGGGCGGGCACGCGCTGGACGCGCCGTCGTCGGGCCGGTTGGGTCTGGAGGTGCTCGGCCTCGGGCAGCCGCAATTGAGCGTCGCGGGCGATCGGGTTTCGTTGTCGCAGCGGCATGCCGAGATCCTGCTGCTGCTCACCGAACATCCGGAGGGGCTCGGCGCCGATCATCTCGCGCTGCTGCTCGACGACACGGATCTGGACAACGGCACCATCCGGGCCGCCGTGTCCCGCCTGCGAACCGTGGTCGGCCCGACCGTATTCGGTTCGCGCCCTTACCGTTTGCGCGTCCATGTCGCAACCGATGTGGAGGCGTTGCGCGCCGCGCTCGACTCCGGTGATGTCGATGCGGCATTGCGGCTCTACGCCGGACCGGTGCTGCCGCGCTCGACCGCGCCGGGGATTATCGATATTCGCGACGAACTGCGGGTGCGACTGCGCACCGCGGTCCTGAGTTCGGCGGATTCCGCCGTGCTGCGCCGCTGGACCGCGGGCGCGGAGGGGCGCGACGACGCCGCCGCGTGGGCCGCCTACCGGGCGACAGTCGATCGTGATTCGCCCCTGTATGCGCAGATCGAGGCCAAGATCCGGGTGCTCGATCGGCGGCTCGGCGCCGATGCAACGTGGATGCAACGTTCCCGCTCATAGTCTGCACTTCCGAACGTGTGGTAGCTCACAAACGCGACGTCTCTGTGGTCGCGCGCACACTTCTGCCTAGCGGCTCCGGCCCTGGTAGTCGCCCTGGTCAAGCGTCCAGAAGTTTTTAAGGGAAAAAGTTCCTTTTTATTAACCGAGCGCCTAGTGTTCGCAATGCACGGATCACTCCCGTGTGACGTAACTGACATAGCCGCGACGCCCGCCGAGCGGCAGTGAAGTTGGAGGAACGAGCGAGAGTCAAGCCGACGGCGGGCAGCTGTCGGATCGCGCGCGGTGACGCCTTCGCGTTACGCGCTTTCACCGAATCGCCTGTGGTGGTCGACGCCATGCGTCCGGATCGTCCCGCTGACGCAGCGGCTTATTCGCGCTGCCCAAAACCCATCGGCCAGCTGTTGTTTCGCCAATCTAGGAGGCTCTGGTGCACGGTACGGAGTTGGGTGGATTCAGCGCGCCGCCGCCGAATGCCGCCGCGGCCGCGGCCCCCGAATCGTTTCCGCTGACCCCCGCGCAGCTCGGCATCTGGTACGCGCAGCTGCTCGATCCGGACGTGCCGATCACGATCGCGCAGTACGTCGATGTCCGGGGCGAGCTGGATCCCGATCTGCTGCAACAGGTCTCGGTCGAGGCGGGCCGCGAGTACGAATCGGTGCTGGTGCGGCTCGGCGAATCCGGCGGCGTGCCTTACCAATGCGTCGATCCGGCGCTGACGATCGACACCCCGCTGATCGACCTGCGCACTCAGCCCGACCCGGTGGCCGCGGCGCACGAATGGATGCGCACCGACGCGAGCGCACCGATCGACCTGCTCACCGATCGCCTGTTCGCGGGCGCGGTGCTGCGCATCGCCGAGCACCGGTACTTCTGGTATTTGCGGGTCCATCACATCGTGCTCGATGGCTACGGGGCGCTCACCAACATGATGCGGATCGCCGAGCGCTACACCGCGCGGCTACACGGCACCGAACCCGAAGCGGTGCGGCCGAGCACGCCGGCGGCCCTGGTGGACGACGAACTCGGCTACCGAAACAGCGCCCGCCACACCACCGATCGGGCGCACTGGGCCGAACGAGTGGCCGGGCTGGACGGCGCCACCAGTCTCGACGGACGCACCGCGGCGCGGGCGGCGAGCAACCTCATCGTCGGGCGGCCGCTGTCCGCCGCCGTCGTCGCGCGGCTGAATATGCTTGCGACCAGCCAGGATTCGACGCCGGCGGTGGTGCTGCTCGCCGCGTTCGCCGGATATCTCGCCCGGCTGACCGACCGCGACGAAGCGGTGCTCAGCCTCCCGGTTACCGCGCGCACCACGGCCGCGCTGCGCCGGTCGGCGGGCATGCTGTCGAACATCGTGCCGCTGCGGTTGCCGGTCGGCGCGAGCACCTGGGGTGCGCTGCTGCGGGCGGCCAGGGTCGAGGTGACGGGCGCGCTGCGGCATCAGCGGTACCGGCACGAGGACATCCGGCGCGACGCCGAGCAGGACGGTCGGCCCGCGCGGCGGGCGCTGTTCGGGCCGCTGGCCAACATCATGCTGTTCCGCAACGATCTCGCCCTCGGCGACACGGTCGGCTACTACCGTGTGCTGTCGACCGGGCCGGTGGAAGATCTCAGCCTGAACGTCTACTACGGCGAACGCGACAGCGTGCACGTGGATTTCGAGGCGAATCCGAATCTCTACACCGCCGACGACATCGCCAGGCATCACGCGCGCTTCCTCCGGTACCTGGACCGGTTGCTCGCCACGGGCGTCGATACGCCGATGAGTGCGGTGCCGGTGGCGACCGAGCTGGAGCTTGCGGTCAGTACCCGGATCTGGAATGCCACCGCCTTCGACGTGGGCGCGGTGCTGTCGGATCGGGCCACGCTGGTCGCGATGTTCGAGGCACAGGCGGCGCGCACGCCGGACGCGGTGGCGGTGCGGTACGCGGGCGCGGCGGATCTGACCTACGCCGAATTGTCCGCGCGCAGCAATCGGCTGGCGCGGCAGCTGATCTCGCGTGGTGTCGGACCGGAGTCGCTGGTCGCGGTACACATCCGGCGCTCGCCCGACCTCGTTGTCGCGATATACGCGATCCTCGCGGCGGGTGCCGCCTACGTGCCGCTGGACCCGGACCATCCGGCCGAGCGGACCGCGCACATCCTGAATATCGCGCGCCCAGCCTGTGTGCTGACCACCGAACACGACGGGGCCTCGGCGGATTTCCGGACGCCGGTTCGCTACGTCGATCGAATCGACGAGACCTACGCCACGGGCCCGGTGCAGGATTGCGAGCGAACCGCCGCACTGCGACCGGAGCATCCCGCGTATGTGATCTTCACCTCGGGCTCCACCGGCTTGCCCAAGGGCGTCACGATCACCCACCGGGCGATCGTGAACCGGCTCGTATGGATGCAGACCACCTACCGGCTCAGCACCGAAGATGTTGTGCTGCAGAAGACTCCGGCCACCTTCGACGTCTCGGTGTGGGAGTTCTTCTGGCCGTTGCAGATCGGCGCGACGCTGGTGCTCGCCCACCCCGACGGGCATCGCGACCCCGCCTATCTGCGTGAGGCGATCGCCGAGTACGGCGTCACCACAGCGCATTTCGTGCCGTCCATGCTCGAAGCCTTCCTGGCGAATCACGACTTCGCGCGCCGGACAACGCTGCGCTCGGTGTTCGCCTCCGGTGAGGCGCTGCCCGCCTCGCTCGCCCAGCGGCTGCGGGTGTCGACCGGCGTCCGGCTGCACAATCTGTACGGCCCGACCGAGGCCGCGGTCGATGTCACCTTTCACGAAGTGATCGACACCGATACCCTCTCGGTGCCGATCGGCGCGCCGGTGTTCAATACCCGGCTCTTCGTCCTCGATTCGCGGCTGCGGCCGGTTCCGGTCGGGACGCCGGGTGAGCTGTATCTGTCGGGGGTACAGCTCGCCCGGGGTTACGTGGCGCAGCCGGGGCTCACCGCGGCGCGATTCGTGGCCGATCCGTTCGGCGGGCCCGGCGGTCCGTCGGCGACCGGCGACCGCATGTACCGCACCGGCGATCTGGTCCGCTGGACCACCCGCGGGCAGCTCGAATACCTGGGCCGCACCGACTTCCAGGTGAAGCTGCGCGGGTTGCGCATCGAACTCGGCGAAATCGAATCCGTGCTCGGCACAGTCGATTCGGTGGTCCGCGCCGTGGTCGCGGTGCGCGACGACGCCGGGGTCGGCGAGCAGCTCGTTGCCTACGTGGTCGAATCCGAACCGGGGACTGTGCCTCCGGGACAGCTACGCGCCGCCGCGGTGCGCGCGCTGCCCGGCTACATGGTGCCCGCGGCGTACGTGGTGCTCGACGCGCTGCCGGTCAATGCCTCCGGCAAGCTGGACCGGTCCGCGCTGCCCGCACCCGTGCGGCCGAACACGGAGTACCACGCGCCGGCGACGCCCACCGAGCAGGCGGTAGCCCGCGTGTTCGGCGAGGTACTCGGTCGCGAGCGGGTCGGCCGGGACGACGACTTCTTCACCCTCGGTGGCAACAGCCTGGTGGCGACGCAGGTCGCCGCCCGGCTCGGCACCGACCTGGGCTGCCTGCTCGGGGTTCGGGAGGTGTTCACCGCAACCACGGTGGCCGAACTCGCCGAACTCATCGAGCGGGCGGGTGGATCCGGCGGCGCGCCCGTGGTCGCGCGGCTGCGGGCGCGGCCACGGCCGCCGCTGGTTCCGCTTTCGCCCGCACAGCAGCGGATCTGGTTCCTGAACCGATTCGAGCAGACGGGCGCGTACAACATGCCGTTCGTGGTCCGGTTGCGCGGCGCGGTCGATATCGCCGCGCTGCGGCGCGCGCTCGACGACGTGGTGGCCAGGCACGAGGTGCTGCGCACGATCTTCCCCGCGCCGCTGCCCGGCGACGGCATCGGCGCGGCGGCCAGGCAGGTGGTGCTGTCGGTCGCCGCGGTGAGCGGTGCGCCCGAATCGCTCGGCGTGGACGAACTCGGCACTGAGCTGGCCGAATTCGCGGCCCGCGGATTCGACCTGGTCCGCGAGATCCCGATCAGGGCCCGGATATTCGCGCTCGACGACGGCAGCTGCGCGCTCGCGCTGGTGCTGCATCACATTGCCGCCGATGGTCTTTCGCTGCGGGTGCTGGCCCGCGACGTGATGAGCGCCTACACGGCGCGCAGGCACGGTGCCGCGCCGGACTGGGCACCGCTGCCGGTGCAGTACGCCGACTACAGCCTCTGGCAGCGCGAGCTGCTCGAATCATCGGCCACCCCCGGACAACTGGCGTTCTGGACCGAGGCGCTGGCCGGTGCGCCCGAGCAACTCGACCTGCCCACCGACCGGCCGCGGCCGCCGGCCAGCTCCGGGCGTGGCGCCGCGTTCGGCTTCGAGCTGCCCGCGGGCATCGCAGACCTCGCACGCGCCCACGGCGTTTCGCCGTTCATGGTGGTGCATGCCGCCCTCGCGGCGTTGCTGGCGCGGCTGTCCGGCAGCACCGACATCGTGATCGGCACCCCGGTCGCCGGTCGGGGCGACCGAGCGCTCGACGAACTCGTCGGAATGTTTGTCAACACGCTGGTGCTGCGTACCCGGATCGATGAGAATGCGCCCTTCACAACGCTGCTCGCCCGGGTGCGCGACGTCGACCTCGCCGCCCTCGGACACGCCGAACTCCCGTTCGAGCAGCTAGTCGATGCCATCAACCCGGCACGCTCGCAAGCACGGCATCCGCTGTTTCAGGTCATGCTCGCCTTCGACAATGCCGAACCAATCGCGTTCGAACTGCCCGACATGTCGGTGCTGACCAGTACCCTGGACATCGGAGTGACCAAGTTCGACCTCCAGCTGACGGTGACCGAGAGCGCAACGGTGACCGAACGCTCGGGGGTTGCCGCTAGCTCGGCGGTCACGGAAGGCTTCGCCGGTGCCGGACTCAGGGAAGGTTCGGCACCGGCGGGGATCCGGGCGGAATTCACCTACGCCACGGATCTATTCGACGAATCCACCATCGCCGATTACGCGCGATTCTTCGTTCGTGTGCTGCGGGCGATCATCGATGACGCCGACACCACAGTGGGCGATCTGCCGCTGCTCGATGCTGCGGGCACGCGCCGGGCCATCGAATGCGGTCGCGATCCGCGGGGCACAACTGACGGCACGTTGCTCAGGGATTTCGAGGCGCAGGTGCGCCGGACGCCGAATGCGATCGCCGTCATCGAGGGTGATCGTGCGCTGACGTACGCGGAGTTGGCGGCAGCTGTCAATCGGGTTGCGCGGGCGTTGATTGCCGCGGGCGTCGGCCCGGAAACGCTGGTGGTGCTCGGTATGCGCCGCTCTGCCGAGTTGGTAATCGGCGCGTACGCGGTGCTGACCGCAGGTGGCGGGTATGTGCCGGTCGACCCGGATCAGCCGAGCGCTCGGCTCGAACACGTTGTCGCCGCAGCCCGGCCAGTCTGTGTGCTGACCCGCGCCGCTGATGAGTGGGCGAGCGGAAGCGATGTCACGGTCATCGCAGTCGATGCCCCCGTACATTCCGCGTTCTCGAGCGCGCCGGTTACTGATACAGATCGGCGGGCACCGCTGCGGTCGGCGAACACCGTCTACGTCATATTCACGTCCGGGTCGACTGGGCGGCCGAAAGGTGTGGCGGTTCAGCACTCTTCGGCGGTAAACCAGATCAGCTGGATCGCGGGCGAGTACGGCATCGGAGCGCGCGACGTCGTGTTGTTCAAGACACCGGCGACTTTCGATGTGTCGGTGTGGGAGCTGTTCGCGCCGTTGGCGCGGGGCGCTCGCGTGGTGGTTGCCGAGCATGACGGGCACCGGGACAGCGCATATCTCGCGGACATCATTGCCACCCACGGGGTAACGATGACGTCCTTCGTGCCGTCGATGCTGACCGTGTTCGCCGATGCGGCCCCCGCGGCGGCCCTTTCCTCGCTGCGCACTGTGTTCGTTGCCGGTGAAGCGATGACGGGTGAGGCTGCGGCGGCGTTCGCTGCGGTCAGCCGGGCAAAGCTGTACAACCTGTACGGGCCGACGGAGTTCACGGTCCATGCCACCCACGCGCCCGTGGATCCGGCCGTGCGCGGACCGGTGCCGATCGGTGGCCCGGTGCTCGGCAGTCATGTACTCGTCCTCGACGGCCGGTTACGCCCCGTGCCGGACAACGTGATCGGTGAGCTGTATCTGTCCGGTGTTCAGGTTGCGCGCGGCTACCACGGGCGGGCCGACCTGAGTGCTGAACGGTTCGTGGCGAATCCGTACGGGCCATCCGGGGCGCGCATGTACCGCACCGGGGACCTTGTCCGGCGCACTCGGGCCGGAGTGCTGGAGTATCTGGGGCGCAGTGATTTCCAGGTGAAGCTGCGCGGGCAGCGGATCGAGCTCGGTGAGGTCGAGGCAGCGCTGCTCGCCTTGACCGAGGTGCGCGCCGCGGCGGTTCGCGTATTCGGCCACCCGGCAGGCGAATTGCTCGTTGCCTACGTGGTGACGGATCGGCGGCCCGAGGACGACACGCTCGAAGCCCGGTTGCGGGCGGTATTGCCGTCGTACATGGTGCCGACTACCTACGTGTCGCTCGCGGCGATGCCGCTGAGCGGTTCCGGCAAATTGGACCGCAACGCGCTGCCGGATCCGGTGATCGCCGCCAAGGCATTTCGCGCGCCGGTCACGGCTGCCGAGTGGGTGGTCGCGGAGACCTTCGGGCAGGTGCTCGGTGTCGATCGGGTCGGGCTGGACGACGACTTCTTCGCTCTCGGCGGGAATTCGCTGGTGGCCACCCAGATCGCGGCGCGGATCTCGGCGAAGCTGAATGTCGATGTGCCGGTGCGGATCCTGTTCGAATACCCGTCCGTCGGACCGCTCGCGGAGCACCTCGCTGTTTCGAGCACGGGGAGGGTGCGGCGAGAGCTGACGGCGTCGGCGCGGCCGCAGCAGATTCCGCTGTCGTATGCCCAGCAACGGATGTGGTTTCTGCATCAGTTCGACGCTGACTCAGTAGCGAACAACCTGGTCGCCGCGGTGCGACTGCGTGGCGGGCTCGACTACGCGGTGCTGGCGGCTGCGGTCACGGATGTGTTCGCGAGGCACGAAGCTCTGCGGACCAGTTATCCAGCGGCTGAGGGGATTCCGCGCCAAGAGGTGCTGGCGATCGATCAGGTGCGGGTCGGCTTGGCGCCCGAGCGGATCGACGAGACCCGGCTCGATGAACGGCTCGTTGCCGCTGCGGTCGAGCCGTTCCAGGTGGATCGGGAGCCACCTGTTCGGCTTACGTTGCTGTGCACGGATTCCGGCGATCATGTGCTGGTTGTCGCGATGCATCACCTCAGTGCCGACGGTTGGTCCATCGCGGTATTGACCAGGGACCTCATGCGGGCCTACGCAGCTCGTCGTGCCGGAATCGAACCTGGCTGGGCACCGTTGCCGGTCCAGTACGCCGACTACACCCTGTGGCAGCGCGAGACATTGGGTGCCGAGGATGATCCGGAGTCGTTGCTGGCCGCGCAGATCTGGTACTGGTCGAACGAGCTCGACGGCTTGCCTGACGTGCTCACTCTGCCCACCGACCGCCCACGGCCGCCGGTCGCCTCTGGGCGCGGTGCCCGCTGTGCCTGCACCGTCGACGCCGTCACGCACCGGAGACTGCGGGAGATCGCCGACACCGCCGGCGCCTCGTTGTTCATGGTGATGCACGCGGCCTTCGTCACTCTGTTGACGAAACTCTCTGGGCAGCAAGACATTGCGATCGGTACACCGGTCGCCGGTCGTGGCGCGCGGGCACTGGACGAGTTGGTCGGCATGTTCGTCAACACTCTCGTGCTGCGTGCTCAGGTGCCGCCGGAACTGCCGTTCACCGCGCTACTTGCGGCTGTTCGCGACGGCGACCTCGCGGCCTTCGCTCATGCCGATGTTCCGTTCGAGCGGCTGGTGGAGGTATTGCGGCCGCAGCGATCCGCGGCGCGACCTCCGCTGTTCCAGGTCATGCTCGACTATCAGAACACCGCGCAGGCCAGCATCGAGCTGGCCGGACTCGAGGCGTCGCGAGTCGAGATCAACACGAACACCGCGAAATTCGACCTGCAGTTGACCTTGGCGGAAGTGCCCACTGGTACGGGCGGTCTCAGTGCGGTCTTCGAATACGCGACCGATCTGTTCGACGCGGCGACGATCGAGATGTTCGCGACCCGGCTGCAATTGGTGCTGGCCGCGATCGTCGAAGACCCGTCAGTGGTGGTCGGTGATATCGAGCTGATGACCGGTGATGAGCGGGACTTGCTGCGCACCTGGAATGACACTGCGCATGCGGTGGATGGTTCGGCGACGTTGGTGTCGATGTTCGAGGCGCAAGCCGCTCGGACGCCTGACGCGATCGCGGTGACGTTCGAAGGGACGAGTCTGTCTTACGCCGAGTTCTCGGCGAGGGTTAATCGTCTTGCCCGGCACCTGATCTCGCTGGGCGTAGGCCCTGACTCGATGGTCGCGCTCGGTATGCGCCGGTCGGTCGATCTGGTTGCCGGGATGTACGCGGTCAGCGTGGCTGGTGGTGCTTACGTGCCGCTGGATCCTGATCACCCGGCCGAGCGCACCCACTACGTGCTCGACACCGCGCGACCGGTCTGTGTGTTGACCACTGCGCGTGATGAGTTCGATGCGGGCAAGACGCCCGCTGTCGAGCTCGATCGCCTGAAGCTGTCGGACTACTCCGACGCGCAGGTGACCGACGCGGATCGTCGTGCGCCGCTGCGTCCGTCGAACACCGCGTACGTCATCTTCACATCTGGTTCGACGGGTCGTCCGAAGGGTGTCGCGGTCAGCCATGGTTCGATCGTGAACCGTTTGGTGTGGATGCAAGCCGAGTACGGCTTGGAGCGCACCGACGTAGTGCTGCAGAAGACTCCCGCCACGTTCGATGTGTCGGTGTGGGAGTTCTTCTGGCCCTTGCAGATCGGCGCCCGCCTGGTCGTCGCGAAGCCCGATGGACATCGCGATCCGCGTTATCTGGCGAGAGTCATCCACAGCGAGCGGGTGACCGTCGCGCACTTCGTGCCGTCGATGCTCGCCGTGTTCGTCGCCGATGCCGCTGCAGGCCAGTGCCATTCGCTGCGTCTGGTGTTCGCTTCGGGTGAGGCTTTGCCGCCCGGGCCTGCCCATCGCCTGCGTGCGCTGACCGGTGCGGTGCTGCACAACCTGTACGGCCCGACCGAGGCGGCGGTCGACGTCACCTTCCACCAGGTCGCCGACACCGACGTGGACACGGTGCCGATCGGTGCTCCGGTATTCAATACGCAGGTACACGTGCTGGATGCACGCCTGCACCCGGTCCCGGCGGGTGTCGCGGGTGAACTGTATTTGGCAGGCGCTCAGCTGGCCCGTGGCTACGTCGGCCGGCCGGATCTCACGAGTGATCGCTTCGTGGCGAATCCCTTCGCGACCGGCGCTCGGATGTACCGAACCGGCGACCTCGTCAAATGGGTGCCTGCATCGCGAAGCGACTCGATGCGGGGTGCTGCCCGGGCGACGGGTGAGCCGACGTGCGGCGAGCTGGAATACCTGGGCCGCACCGACTTCCAGGTGAAACTGCGCGGTCAGCGCCTGGAACTCGGCGAGATCGAGGCAGCGCTCACCGCGTTGGACTCGATCACGCAGGCGGTCGTCGTGCTCCGCGCAGACAGCCCGGCGGGCGAGCAACTGGTCGCGTACGTCGTCACCGCGGCAACTGCCGCAACAGATCTCGATGAGATGAAAGCCGACTTCGCCCGCCGGTTACCCGCCTACATGGTGCCGACGGCCTACGTGGTGCTCGATGAGCTGCCGGTCAATGCGTCCGGCAAGATGGACCGTAAAGCCTTGCCGGCACCCGCATTCGAAGCGACGGAGTTCCGCGCGCCGGTCACTCCCGCGCAGCAGATCGTCGCCGGCATCTATGCCGACCTGCTCGGTGCGGAGCGCGTCGGTGTGGACGACGACTTCTTCGCCCTCGGCGGTAACTCGCTGACCGCTACCCAGGCGGTGGCCCGGCTCGGCGCGGCCATGGACGCGGACCTGGCCGTGCGCGCGCTGTTCGACGCACCGACTGTCGCGGCACTGGCCGACTACGCCGAAGCGCAGCGCGGCCTCGGTGGACGCGCTGCGCTGGCACCACGTCCTCGACCGGACCGGATCCCGCTCTCGCCCGCCCAGCAGCGCATGTGGTTCCTCAACCGGTTCCTCGCGGACGAACAAACCGGCCCGGGTGACGCTGTCGACAACATCCCCATCGCGCTCCGGTTGACCGGCGCTCTCGACATCGCTGCGCTGGCAGCCGCACTCGCCGACGTAGTGCACCGCCACGAGACACTGCGGACCGTTTACCCGGATGGACCCGACGGCCCCGAGCAAGTAATCCGCCCAGCGGCGCAAGCTGTTCCAGACCTCCGGGTCGAGCACATCACCGAAGACGCACTGGCCGAACATCTCACCGCACTGGCCTCGGCAACGTTCGACCTGACCCGCGAAACCCCCATGCGGGCAGCGTTGTTCGCGGTCTCCGACACCGGGTACGTGCTAGCGATTGTGCTGCATCACATTTCGGCGGACGGCTTCTCGCTCGGCCCCTTGGCCGGCGACCTGATGGCCGCTTATACGGCGCGGCAAGGAGGTACGGCACCGACGTGGGACGCGCTGCCGGTGCAGTACGCCGACTACACGCTGTGGCAGGCCGAGTTCGCGCACACGGACCGCCAGCTCGAATTCTGGCGCCACGCCCTCGACGGCCTACTGGAACAGCTCGACCTCCCCGCCGACCGACCCCGACCGGCAGTCGCGTCGCATCGTGGCGCGACGCACCGGCTGCGCATCGACTCCGACTTGCACAGCGAGCTGGGCGAATTGGCCCGCAAGCGGGAGACCACCCTGTTCAGTACCGTGCACGCCGCGCTGGCCGTGCTACTCGCTCGGCTCTCCGGCAGCACCGATATCGCGATCGGCACCCCGGTCGCCGGTCGCGGTGTCGCCGCGCTCGATCAACTCGTCGGCATGTTCGTCAACACCCTCGTATTGCGTACCCAGGTCGACGCCAGGGCGCGGTTCGAGACCGTGCTGGATGCCGTGCGCGACCAGGACATCGACGCGCTCTCGCAGGCGGATGTCCCGTTCGAGCGCCTCGTCGAGCTGCTCGCACCCGCCCGCGCGCAGAGCCGCCACCCGTTGTTCCAGGTGGCGCTGACCTTCCAGAATTTCACCGTGCCCCGGTTCGAGGTGGCGGGCCTGCGCGCGCAACCTTGCGAATTCGATGCGGCCGCGGCCGAATTCGACCTCCAGTTCACGGTGGTCGAGGCCATTGACCAGGGTGGCCGGGCCGACGGCATGGACATCGAGATCACCTATGCCACCGATCTTTTCGAGCCGGGGACGATCGCGGTGCTCGGCCGCCGGTTCACCCAGGTGCTGGCCGCCATCGCGGCCGACCCGACCGTGGTGCTCGGCGATATCCAGTTGCTCAGCGCCGAGGAGCAGCAGCGTGCGCTCTACGAATGGGCGAGCTCCGGCGCGGACGAGGCGGTCGCCGACGGCACCCTCGCGGATCGGTTCGCGGCGGCCGCCGCACTCGACCCGGCTGCCGCCGCGGTCCGGGCCGGAGGACGCACACTGAGCTACGCCGAGCTCGACGAGTGGTCCAACCGCCTGGCGCGCCGCCTCATCGCCGCGGGCGTCGGTCCGGAAACACTGGTGGCGGTGGCACTGCCACGGACGGCGGAACTCGTCGTCGCGCTGCTCGCGGTGGTCAAATCAGGGGGAGGCTGTCTCCCGATCGATCCGAACTATCCCACCGATCGGATCGAGTACATCCTGGACGACGCCCGGCCGATCTGCGCGGTCACCAGTGCCACCACCGAATTGGCCAGAGGCTGGTTCGGCGGACCGGTGATCGACATCGACGCGACGCTGCCGGCCACCATCGATGGCTCTGCCGTGACCGATGCCGATCGACGCGCGCCACTGCACCCGGCGCAGGTGGCGTATGTCATCTATACCTCGGGCTCGACCGGGCAGCCCAAAGGCGTTGTCGTCCCGCACCGTAACGTGCTGCGCCTGCTCGACAACACCCAGCGGCAGTTCGGCTTCGGCCCGTCCGATGTGTGGACGCTGTTCCATTCCTACGCGTTCGACTTCTCGGTGTGGGAGCTGTGGGGCGCGTTGCTGCACGGCGGGACGCTCGTCGTGGTCGACTACTACACCTCCCGCTCGCCGCAGCAGTTCCGTGAATTACTGATCGCCGAGCGGATCACGGTGCTCAATCAGACCCCATCGGCGTTCTATCAGTTGATCGCCGCAGAACTCGCCGACGAACACGCTGCCGAATTCGCCTTGCGGCACGTGATTTTCGGCGGCGAGGCGCTCGAGCCGCAGCGTCTCGCCGGGTGGTTGCGCCGTCATCCGAACGGCCCGCGTCTGGTGAACATGTACGGCATCACCGAGACAACGGTGCACGTGTCCTACCGGACTATCGATGCGGACCTGGGCACAGCAAGCGTAATCGGCAGTGCCATAGCAGGATTGGCGGTCCGGGTGCTCGATGACCGGTTGCGGCCGGTGCCCGTCGGGGTGCCCGGCGAGATCTATGTCTCCGGCGGCCAACTCGCGCGCGGCTATCTCGGCCGCCCCGCATTGACCGCGAGCCGGTTCGTCGCCGATCCCTACGCCGCCAACGGCGCACCGGCCTACCGATCCGGCGACCTGGCCCGCTGGACCGCCGACGGCGAACTGGAGTACCTCGGCCGCGCCGATCAGCAGGTGAACCTGCGTGGCTTCCGCATCGAACTCGGCGAGATCGAAGCCGCACTGCTCGACGATTCGGCGATTCGTGAGGTGGCCGTTGTCGTTCGCGCCGATCTGGTCGACGAAGCACGCATCGTGGCCTACGCGGTGGCCGACGAAGACCTCGATATCGCGCGACTGCGGCAGGCGCTCGGGCTTCGACTACCGGAGTACATGATGCCCGCCGCGATTGTCCGGGTGGACCGGATCCCGTTGACAGTCAATGGAAAGCTCGATCGCGCTGCGCTACCCGCGCCCGTCTTCGAGTCGACCGTCTACCGCAAACCCGTCACGATCGCCGAGCAGATCGTTGCCGCGGTCTTCGCCGAGGTGCTCGGATCGGACGCGGCGGTGGGTGCGGACGACGACTTCTTCGCCCTCGGCGGCAGCTCGTTGCTGGCGGCCAAGGCCGCCGCGCGAATCGGCGCGGCGCTGGACCGAACCGTTGGCGTCCGTGCGCTGTTCGAAGCGCCACGTGTCACCGACCTCGCGGCACTCGTGCACGCCACCGCGGCGGGCGCTACCCGGCCGCCACTGGTCGCGGGTGCCCGCCCGGACAAGATCCCGCTGTCACCCGCGCAGCACCGAATGTGGTTCCTCAACCGTTTCGATCGAAACTCCGTCGCCTACAACATCCCACTGGCCCTTCGCCTATCCGGTCAATTGGATGTCGCGGCACTGCAGGCCGCCGTCGGCGACGTGATCGGCAGGCACGAAGCCCTGCGCACGCGCTATCCGGAGCTCGACGGCGCTCCGGTACAGCTGATCCTGCCTGCGGCGCACGCGGTTCCGTCATTGTGGCCCATCGATGTCTTCGAATCCGAACTGCCACAACGAATTCGCGAGCTCGCCGACACCACCTTCGACGTGACCGCCGAAGTGCCGGTCCGAATGCGTCTGTTCCGCATCAGCGACCCCGCTCACACCGACGGTGAGTTCGTGCTTGCCGCGGTCCTGCACCACATCGCCGCGGACGGCTCATCGGTCGCGCCGTTCGTCCGCGATCTGCTGGTCGCCTACACGGCACGGCTGGCAGGCAACGCGCCCGGCTGGGCACCGAGCGCGGTGCAGTACGCGGACTACGCGCTCTGGCAGCGCGCACTGCTCGGCGCGGTGGACGACGCGAAATCGCTTGGTGCGCAGCAGCTCCAGTTCTGGACCGAAACGCTGACCGGCCTGCCGGACCAATTGTCGGCGCCGACGGACCATCCGCGTCCCGCCCGCCAGAGCCTGCATGGCAACAAGGTGCGGTGCACGGTGGACGCCCAACTACACGCGGACCTCGTCGGACTCGGCCGGAAGCATGGCGCGACCCTGTTCATGGTGGTGCACGCGGCCTTCGCGGCGCTGCTCGCGCGGCTGTCCGGCACCGGGGATATCGCCGTCGGAACGCCGATCGCGGGGCGCGGGATGGCCGAACTCGACGACGTCATCGGAATGTTCGTCAACACACTGGTATTACGAGCCGATGTCAGGGCAGACGAGCCGTTCGATGCGCTGTTGCGGCGCGTGCGAGCCGCGGATGTGGCAGCGTTCTCGCATGCGGACGTGCCGTTCGAACGACTCGTCGAGGAGCTCAATCCGACCCGGTCGACGGCGCGGCATCCGCTGTTCCAGGTCGGCTTTTCGTTCCAGAACCACGATCGCGGGACCTTCCGGTTACCCGGCCTCGAGGTGCGCGAGCTCGAATTCGACAGCGAGGTCGCCCAATTCGATCTGCATCTGTTCGCCGTCGATCAGTACGCTTCCGACGGCACCCCCGAAGGCCTCGACCTGGCACTCGGTTACGCGACGGACTTGTTCGAGCCGCACACCGCCGACCGGATCGCCGCACGACTGCTACGGGTGCTCGAATCTGTGGTTGCCCGGCCGGAAGTCGTCGTCGGTGACATCGATGTGCTGGGTGCCGAACGAGAACAGGTACTCCAGCAGTGGAACCGCACCGCGCACCCGGTCGCGTCGGTGACGCTGGCGGATCTGATCGATGCGCAGGTCGCGCGGACGCCGCGGGCGGTAGCACTGATCGACGCCGTGACCGAGCACCAGCTCACCTACGCGGAATTCGACGCGCGGGTGAATCGGCTGGCGCGCAAGTTGATCGCCTGCGGCGTCGGCCCGGAGACGACGACGGTGCTCGCGATGCGGCGTTCCATCGACCTGGTCGTCGCGATGTACGCCGTGATCCGCGCTGGCGGCGCCTACGTTCCCATCGATCCCGACCACCCCGTGGACCGCATTATCTACACCGTAGATACCGCGGCGCCCGTGGCAATTCTCACCACTGCCGGTGCCGGTCTGCCGATCGAAACATCGGTTCCCACCCTGGAAGTCGATCGTCTCGACCTCACCGGCTTGGCGGCGACAGCGATCGACGACGCGACGCGGATCCGTCCACTGCGCCCCGATCATCCGGCCTACGTCATCTTCACCTCCGGCTCGACCGGCCTGCCCAAGGGCGTCACCGTCCCGCACTCGGCGATCGTGCACCAACTCGCCTGGCTGCGCGCCTATTTCGCACTGGGCCCGGCCGACCGCGTTTTGCTGAAGACCCCGGCCACCTTCGACCTGTCCGTCTGGGAGTTCTGGTCTCCGCTGGTGACCGGTGGCCGCCTGATCGTCACCGAGCCAGGCGCCGAACGAGATCCGGTTCAGCTACGTGCCCTGATCGAGCGCCATCGCGTCACCGTCCTGTACGCGGTGCCCTCGCTGATCGGCATGCTGCTGTCGGCTGTTTCGCTGCCGATTCCCCTGAACAAGGTGCTTGCCATCGGCGAGGCGCTGCCACCGGCCACCGCGCTCGAGTTCCGTCGCCGCACGTCGGCGCGACTGTTCAATCTCTACGGCCCGACCGAGACCGCGGTATCGATTACCGCCTTCGAGGTGGACACCGATCCATTGCACACGGTGCCGATCGGCTCGCCTGTTTGGAACAGTCGGGTATACGTGCTCGACTCGCGGCTTCGGCCGGTGCCGGTCGGCGTTCCGGGTGAATTGTATTTGGCGGGTACGCAGTTGGCCCGCGGCTATCAGACCCGACCGGGGCTGACCGCGGATCGGTTCGTAGCCGACCCGCACGCGAGCGGCCGGATGTACCGGACCGGTGACATCGTGCGCTGGCGGGCGGATGGCACGCTCGAGTACCTGGAGCGCGCCGACTTCCAGGTGCAGATCGGTGGATTCCGGATCGAGCTCGGCGAAGTCGAGACCGCGCTGCGACGGCAGCCGGGGGTGCGGGCGGCGGTCGCGGTGGCCAGGGATGATGAGCGCGCCGGTGTTCGGCTCATCGCGTACGTCGCTGTGTCCGAAGCAGATTCACCTGACCTCGGGGCCGGATTGCGAAGCGCTCTCGCGGCTGAGTTGCCCGTGTACATGGTTCCCGCCGCGGTCGTGGTGCTGGAAGCATTGCCGCTCACCGCGAATGGCAAAGTCGATCGCGCGCGGCTGCCGGAGCCGGTGTTCGCCGAGACGGCGTTCCGTGCTCCCACGACGGAGCTGGAGAAGGTGGTCGCGGCGACCTTCGGCGACGTGATCGGCACCGCGACCGCCGGACTCGACGACCACTTCTTCGCCATGGGCGGCAATTCGCTGATGGCCACGCGCTTAGCCGCCAGGCTGAGCGCGGCGCTGGGCATCCTGGTGCCGGTGTCCGCGGTCTTCGAGGAACCGACGATCGGCGGGCTCGCCGAGCACCTCGCGGCTGTGGACGGCACCGGCGCTCGTCCCGTGCCGGTGCGGCGAACCGACCCCGGGCCTGCGGCGTTGTCGCCTGCACAGCAACGGATGTGGGTGGTCAACCGGCTGGCACCGGATTCGGCGGCTTACCACATCCCGATGGCGCTGCGTCTCACCGGTGCGTTGAACGTCGCCGCGTTGACTGCGGCGATCCTGGACATCCTCGACCGCCACGAGGCGCTGCGCACCAGATACCCGGACACTGTGGACGGGCCGGTGCAGGAGATAGTCCCGGTCGCCGAGCTGTCTGTCGATCTCACCCCGATAGCGGTGCCGAAGGTAGACCACACCACCCGTATCAGCGAATTCGTCGGCGCTCCTTTCGATATCACGGTGACGCCACCGGTGCGAGCTGCGCTGTTCGCAGTGGATACCGCTGAATACGTGCTCGTCGTCGTGCTACACCACATCAGTTCCGACGGGTACTCGGTGGCACCGATGATTCGGGACCTGGTGCGCGCCTACGTTGCTCGATCGGCAGGTCGGACACCCGGCTGGGTACCGCTGGACATCCAGTACACGGACTACAGCAGTTGGCAGCGGGACCTACTCGGCTCCGAGCAGGATCCGGACAGCCTGGCATCGCGCCAACTCGCCTATTGGACAAGGGAATTGGCTGGCGCCCCCGAGCTGATCGCGGTGCCGACCGATCGACCGCGGCCCGGCCGCCGCGACACGCGCGGCGCGACCATCGAATTCGACGTCGACGCCGAACTCACCGCCCGGTTGGACGCCCTCGCGCGGGCGCACCACACCACGTTGTTCACCGTGCTCCACGCCGCGTTCGCGGTATTGCTCGCCAAACTGGCCGGAACGAACGACATCACCATCGGAATCCCGGTCGCCGGACGGGGAGCACGCGAACTCGACGACATGATCGGAATGTTCGTCAACACGGTGGTGCTGCGCACCGACGTCGACCCACGCGCCGCCTTCCACGACCTGCTGTGCCGAGCGAGGGAGCGGGACCTGGCGGCCCTCTCGCACGCGGATGTCCCCTTCGAGCAAGTGGTCGAAGCAGTCGGCCGCCCCAGATCCGGTGCCTACTCACCGCTGTTCCAGGTGCTGTTCACCTTCCAGAACATGCCGAACGGCACCGTCGCGCTACCCGGCCTCGACGTCGAGGCGCTCGACCTGAGCCTCGACGAGGCGAAATTCGATCTTCAGCTCACCGCTGTCGAGCGGTTCGGCACCGACCGCGCACGAACCGGGCTGAACATGCGGTTCGGTTACGCGACAGACATTTTCGACGCCGTGACAGTCCGCTCCTTCGCGGCACGGCTGCTGCGGGTGTTGGCCGCGGTCGCCGCCGACCCCGCGACCGCGATCCGCTCGATCGATATCCGCTCCGAGTCGGAACGACAACCGCTGCCTGCCCCTGCCGACCTGCCTTCGCTCATCGCCGCGGCGGCCCGCGCCGTACCGGACGCGATCGCATTCACCCACGGCGATCGGACCATCTCCTATCGCGAACTCGACGCGAAGCTGACGGTGGTCGCCAGGGCGATGGGTGCCGCGGCGAAACCGGAAGCCCTGATCAATGTCTCGCTCGCTGGGCTGGTGCCCGGCATTCTCGCCGCCCTCGGTGGTGGCGGTCTCGCGGCGCTGCTGCGGACCCTGCTGGCCGAGGTGCGTGCGGTGCTCGCCGATTCGGCGGCGGTAGTCGATTCGGAAGGAAACAGCTGATGTCCCACCTAGATTCGGTCACACCCGATGGACTCGGCTCCAGGTCAGGGCTCGATGGTCCCGCACTGCGTCGTGCCTACGGAGTAGGTGACCTGCCCTGGCTGATCGAGACCGTCGCCGAGCTGGCACCGGGGCGAGTCGCGCTGCGCCACAACGACGTGACCGTCACCTACGAGATACTCGCTGCCGAATTGTCGGTGCTGGCCGAGGCCATGGGCGATGGCCTCGGTACGGACTCCTTGGTGCAGGTCGTGGTGTCGAGTCAGCTGCCCGCGCTATTGGAATCGGCCGATGGGGCACTGGGTGCGGTGCTGATCGAACTGCTGGACGATGCGCTCGCCGCGGCCCGGCAGGTGCTGCCCATCGACCTCGCGCCCGTCGAGACGCTGGTCAGCGAATTCGAGCAACAGGTGCGGCGCACCCCGGACGCGGTGGCGCTCGACTGCGCGGGCGACACGCTGACCTATGCCGAGTTCGACGGCAGGGCGAATGCGCTTGCCTATCGCTTGGTCTCGCTCGGTGTCGGCCCGGACGTCTTGGTCGGACTGGCTGTTCGCCGCTCGTTCGACCTGCTGATCGGCATGTACGCGATCCTGAAGGTGGGTGGCGCGTACGTACCGATCGATCCCGACCATCCTGCCGAGCGCATCGCCTACCTAGTCGAGGTCGCCCGGCCGGTCCTGGTGCTCACCACGACGCGCGATCAGCCGGAGCTCGGCGCGACTCGCGCGCTTCGCATCGATGAATGCCGTGGCTTCGTATCCGAATCGCCGACTGCCGACGAATCCTTGCCGCGGTTGTCCGCGGACAACATCGCGTACGTGATCTTCACCTCCGGTTCGACCGGCCGCCCCAAGGGGGTTGCCGTCTCGCATCGCTCGATTCTGGCGAATCTGCGCTGGCGGCAGCGGCTGTATCGGCTGCGGGCGGACGATGTCGTGCTGCAGAAGACGCCCTTCACCTTCGACGTCTCGGTGTGGGAGTTCTTCTGGCCGTTGCAGATCGGTGCCCGGCTGGTGATCGCGGCGCCGGACGGGCATCGCGCACCCGCTTACCTCGCCGAGGTCATCGCTGAAAGCCGGGTCACCGTAGCCCATTTCGTGCCCTCGATGCTCGCGGTGTTCGCCGGCGAACCGGGGGCACCGGCCGCAGTGGAATCGCTGCGCTTGGTCTTCGCTTCGGGCGAGGCACTTCCGGCCGCGACCGCCGCGGCCTTCCGCGATATCAGCGGCGCGACGCTGCACAACCTGTACGGCCCCACCGAGGCCGCGGTCGACGTGACCGCGCACGAGGTAACCGCCGCGGACGTGCTGAGCGTGCCGATCGGGACAGCCGCGGACGACACCGATCTGAAGGTGCTGGACGACAATCTGCGCCCGGTGCCCACCGGTGTGGTGGGTGAGCTCTACCTCGCCGGTGTGCAGCTGGCACGCGGCTACGTCGCCCGCTCCGGCCTGACGGCCGAGCGGTTCGTCGCCAGCCCGGATGGGCCTGCGGGTGAGCGGATGTACCGCACCGGTGATCTGGTGCGCTGGGTGCGCGACAGCGGCGGCGGGCCGGATGAACTGGAATACCTGGGCCGCACCGACTTCCAGGTGAAAGTGCACGGATTGCGGATCGAGCTGGGCGAGGTCGAGGCGGCACTGCTGCGGCAGCCACGGGTGACCCAGGCGGCGGTCACGGTGCACCGGCAGCACAACGGCGATCATCTCGTCGGCTATGTGGTGGGCAGCGGCACGATCGACCCCGCTGCGCTGCTGAGGTCCATGCGGCGGGAACTACCGGAGTACCTGGTGCCGTCGCAGGTCATGGTGCTGGCGGCTATGCCGTTGAACGCCAACGGAAAGCTGGATCGACGTGCCTTGCCGGAACCCGAATTCGGTTCCGGCGCCGCTACATACCGTGCGCCGGAGACGGCCGCCGAGGCGGCGGTCGCCGAGATCTTCGCCGAGTTGCTCGGTCTCGACCACGCCGGTACCGAGGACGATTTCTTTGCCCTCGGCGGGAATTCGCTCATCGCGGCCAGAGCCATCGCCCGTATTTCCGCCGCGCTCGGTGTCACGATCGATGTCCGTGACTTCTTCGACCGGCCGACGGCGGCTGCGGTCGCGGCCCTGTCGGCGCCTGGTATCGACCGCCCGCCGTTGGCGGCGGGACCGCGGCCGGAGCACATTCCGCTGTCGCCGCCGCAGCGGCGCATGTGGTTCCTGAACCGATTCGGCACCGACGCGGAGTCGGCCCGCGAATTCGACACCGCCGCTGTGGACAACATTCCGGTGGCGCTGCGGCTCCGTGGCGAGCTCGACGTACCCGCTCTTTCCGCGGCCATCACCGATCTTGTTGCGCGCCACGAAGTCCTGCGCACCGTCTACCCGCAGACGGTGGCCGGACCCGCGCAACTGATCCGCCGGGTGCACGCGGTGTTCGACCTGACACCGTCCGAGGTGCCCGCGCACAAGCTTGCGGCTGCGGTCCGCGTGGTCGCCGCCCAGGGTTTCGATGTCGCCGAGGAGATTCCGGTCCGCGTGCGCCTGTTGCGTTGTGGGCCGGCGGATCACACGCTGGTGCTCGTCGTCCATCACATCGCCGCCGATGGTGTCTCGCTCGGCCCACTGGTGCGCGACCTCGGCACCGCATACGCTGCCCGGCGCGCTGGGCGCCCGCCCGGGTGGACCCCGCTTGCGGTGCAATACGCGGACTACGCGCTCTGGCAGCAGCGGGTCCTGGGCGACGAGGCCGACCTCGATTCGGTCGCGGCCCGGCAGTTGGCGTTCTGGCATGCCGAAGTGTCCGGCCTGCCCGCACAATTGGAGCTGCCCGCTGACCGGCCGCGACCGGCGCGGGCCACCTATCGTGGCGCCACATACGAGTTCCGCCTCGACGCCGCGCTGCGGGCCGCGATCGACGACGTGGCCGCCCGGTGTCACGCAACGCCGTTCATGGTCCTGCACGCCGCGCTGGCCGCGCTGCTGGCCCGGCTGTCGGGCACCACCGACATCGCGATCGGCACGCCGGTGGCGGGCCGCGGCGATGCGGCGCTGGACGACCTCGTCGGCATGTTCGTGAACACCCTCGTATTGCGCACGGAGGTCCAGGGCGCGGCCACCTTCGCCGAGTTGATCGCGCACGCTCGCGACCGCGACCTGCGCGCGTTCGCCCACGTGGACATCCCGTTCGAGCGACTGGTCGAGGTGCTGAATCCGGCACGATCCCAGGCCAGGCATCCGCTGTTCCAGGTGGCGCTGTTCATGCAGAACCTCGGACCGGTCACCCCGGAGTTGCCGGATCTCGGCACCGAGTTGGTCGACTTCGACCCCGGATTCGCGAAATTCGATCTGCAGCTCACGATCTCGGAACACGACTCGGAGTACCGCGCCGAATTCACCTATGCGACCGATCTGTTCGACGCGCCGACTGTGCGTGAGTTCGCGGCCAAGTTCCTCCGGTTGCTGCGTGCGGCGGTGGCCGAACCGGAGGCGCCGGTCGGCGATGTCGCCCTGCTCGACGCGGGTGAACTCGACTACGTCACCGCGAGCTGGAATGCCAGCGGCCACAAGGTCGCCGACCGCTTCCTGCACGAGGGATTCGACAACCAGGTGCGCCGTACTCCGAATGCCGTTGCCCTGGCGACCGATTCGTTGAATCTGACTTACACCGAACTTTCCGATCAGGCCAACCGCATGGCCAGAATGCTCATCGACTCCGGTGTCGGCCCGGAATCCCTCGTGGTGCTGGCGATGCCGCGCTCGATCGAACTGGTCGTCGCCATGTATGCGGTCGCACGGGCGGGTGGCGCCTATGTGCCGGTGGATCCCACGCATCCGGCCGAGCGGATCGGGCACATTCTCGATACCGCACGGCCGCAGTCGGTACTCACCACGCGAACTGCTGGATTCACCCTCCCCGCAACAGTTCCCGACACAGTGCGCGTCCACCATGTGGATGAGCTCGACCTGTCGGTGTACTCGGCTGCCAAGATCGGCGACCGCGAGCGCCGTACCCTGCTGCATCCGGAACATCCCGCCTATGTCCTCTTCACGTCAGGCTCGACCGGCAAGCCGAAGGGCGTGTCGGTCAGCCATCGCGCCATCGCGAACCAGTTGGCGTGGATGCACGCCGAATACCGTCCACGCACCGGTGATGTCTATCTGCAGAAGACGGCAACGACTTTCGACGTCTCGCTCTGGGGCTACTTCCTGCCGTTGCGCGCGGGTGCCACGCTGCTGCTCGCCGCACCGGAAGGCCATCGCGATCCGCGCTATCTCGCGGAAACGATTGCCCGCCACGGCGTCACGCTGACCGACTTCGTGCCTGCCATGCTGTCCGTCTTCGCCGCACACGCCGCATCGGGCGAACTCGATTCGCTCCGAGATGTTTTCGTCATCGGTGAGGCGCTCGCACCGGAGACGGCGGCCGCGTTCCGAGCGGTGAGCGACGCCGGTCTGCACAACCTGTACGGCCCCACCGAGGCAGCCGTGTCGATCACCTACCGCGAGGTGACCGCCGAGGACACCACGGTCGTGCCGATCGGTGAGCCGGAGTGGAACTCCCAGGTGTACGTGCTGGATGTCCGCCTGCGACCGGTCGCGATCGGCGTGCCGGGGGAGCTGTACCTGGGCGGCAACCAGTTGGCTCGCGGCTATCACGGCCGGGTGGACCTCACTGCGGATCGCTTCCTCGCGAATCCGTTCGGGAACACCGGCGAACGCATGTACCGGACCGGCGATCTGGTGCGGTGGAGCCAGGATGGTGAGCTGGTTTATCTGGGCCGCACCGACTTCCAGGTGAAGTTTCGTGGCCAGCGCATCGAACTGGCGGAGATCGAGACGGCGTTGCTGGCAGCGCCCGAGGTGAACCAGGCGGCGGCGCGACTCGTCACCGGTGCGTCCGGCGACTACCTCGCAGGCTATCTAGTCCGGACGCCAGGTGCCGAGCTGGATTCGGCTGCTCTCAAAGCCATTTTGGCGCAGCGTCTTCCCGCTTATATGGTGCCGACCGCGCTCGTAGAGCTCACCGAGTTCCCGTTGGGTAGCAGTGGCAAGCTGGACCGTGCGGCACTGCCTGTCCCGGTGCTCGAAGTCGAGCGGTTCCGTGCTCCCGTCGACGCCGCGCAACGCCTGGTCGCCTCGGTGTTCGCCGAGGTGCTCCGCGTCCACCGGGTCGGTCTGGACGACGACTTCTTCGCGCTCGGCGGCAGCTCGCTGGATGCCACTCAGGTGACCGCGCGGGTGGGCGAGGCCATCGGCGTGCGAGTTCCGTTGCGGGCCTTGTTCGAAGCCGCCACCGTCGACGGCTTCGCCGCCGCCGTAGCCGCATTGAGCACTGAGGGGGAGCCCCGGCCCGCGCTGACGCGACGGACTCGGCCCGAGCGAGTGCCGCTTTCGCCTGCGCAGCAACGGCTGTGGTTCCTCAACCGGGTGGAGACCCAGGATGGGTCGACCAGCGTCTACAACCTGCCGGTCGTGCTCCGGCTCACCGGTCGCCTCGATGTCGCCGCGCTGTCGCGGGCCGTGCTGGATGTGCTGGTCAGGCACGAGTCGCTGCGCACCCTGTATCCCGATACCGATTCGGGTCCCTATCAGTTGATTCTGGACGGCGGGGACGTCGGCCTCTCGCTCGAGCCGATGCCGGTCGCGCGGGCCTCGGTGGCGTCGGCTGTCACGGCGATCGCTCGAGCCGGATTCGATGTCACGGCCGAATTGCCCTCGCGTGTAGCACTTTTACTGATCGACCGAGCCGACGACGCACCCGGTGTCGTCGGCGATGAGTACGTACTGGTGTTCGTGGTTCACCACATTGCCGCCGACGCCCTGTCGATGCCGCCCTTGGTCACCGATCTGGTCCGGGCCTACCTCGCCCGGCTGATCGGGCATGCGCCGGACTGGGCCGACCTTCCGGTGCAGTACGCGGACTACAGCCTGTGGCATCGGGAATTGCTCGGTGCGGCGGACGTTCCGGGCGATCCGGCCTATCAGCAGCTGCGATTCTGGCGCGATGTCCTCGATGGCGCACCGGCGCAGATCACCCTGCCGACCGACCGGCCACGACCGGCGGTGCCGTCGAACCGCGGAGCGGCGGTGGATTTCACGGTCGAGGCCGCAGTAGTCGCGAGCCTGCGCGTCATCGCGCAGCGCACCGGCGCGACCCTGTTCATGGTGCTGCACGCCGCGTTCGCGGCCACGTTGGCGCGGCTGAGCGGTAGCGACGACATCGTGATCGGCGCACCCACCGGCGGTCGTGGCGAACGCGAACTGGACGCTCTCATCGGCATGTTCGTCAATACGCTCGTGCTGCGCACACCGGTCGCTGCGGACGTCTCGTTCAGTGAACTGGTTCGCCGGGTACGGGATGCCGATCTGGCCGCGTTCGCCAATGCCGACCTGCCGTTCGAGCGTTTGGTCGACGCCATGGCCGTCGATCGCGGCGCCGGTGCCCATCCGCTGTTCCAAGTGATGCTCAGCTTCGGCGAGACACAGCCTGCGCTACGTACCGGCGCGGTGGAGGTGCCATGGCTGGCGATAGAGCCGGTCGAGATCGAGGACAGCGGAGCCAAATTCGACCTGCACCTGGTGGTCGGCGAGCGTCGCGACGGCGCCGGCCTGACGACCAGCCTGCGTTATGCCACCGATCTGTTCGACGCGGCGACCATCGAATCGTTCGTCGCCCGTTTCCTGCGAATGCTCACCGCGGTGGCGGTGGACTCGGAGGTGACGATCGGTGATATCGAGCTGCTCGCCGACCATGAACGCGAGCTCGTACTGCGGCGGTGGAACGCAACAACGCAAAATGTGGACGAGAACTGCACACTCGCTTCGCTATTCGCCGATCAAGCAGCCCGCACTCCAGCAGCTACCGCCCTCACTTTCGAGGGGACGAGTCTGTCGTACGCCGAGTTTGCGAACCGAGTGAATCGGTTGGCCCGCTGGCTCGTCGGGCAAGGCGTCGGCCCGGATTCGGTTGTGGCGCTGGGTATGTGGAGGTCGCTCGACCTGGTAGTCGGCATGTATGCGGTGATCACTGCGGGCGGCGGATACCTGCCGCTGGATCCGGATCATCCGGCCGACCGCACGGCACACATTCTCGACAACGCGGCACCGGTCTGTGTGCTCACCGCAGGCGTCGACCTGAATTCCGGTGTAGCGCATGAGCGAATCGATCGGCTGGACCTGTCCGGCTACTCGGATGAGCCGCTGACCGACGCCGACCGGCGGGCACCGCTGCGTGCCGCGAATATCGCGTACGTCCTCTTCACGTCCGGCTCGACCGGGCAGCCGAAGGGCGTGGCGATGAGTCACGCCGGCATCGTGAATCGGCTGCGGTGGATGCAGTCGGCGTATGTCGCGCTCGGTGCCGACGATGTGCTGCTGCAGAAGACGCCGGCCACCTTCGATGTGTCGGTGCCGGAGTTCTTCTGGCCGTTGCAGGTCGGCGCGCGGCTGGTCCTGGCCGAGCCGGACGGCCATCGAGACCCGGCCTACCTGGCGGAGCTGATGCGCCGGGAAGGCGTGACCGTGGCGCACTTCGTGCCGTCGATGCTGTCGGTGTTTGTCACGGACAAGGTCGAGGTGCCCACGCTGCGCGAGGTGTTCTGTTCCGGCGAGGCGCTGCCTGCCGCGACAGCTCAGCGGATGCGCGCGCTGACCGGCGCACGGGTGCACAACGGCTACGGACCCACCGAGGCCGCGGTCGAGGTGACATTCCACGAGGTCACCGACGCCGATACCCGCACGGTGCCGATGGGCGCACCGGTCTGGAACACCCGGACGTATGTGCTCGACGCGCGACTGCGGCCCGTGCCGGCGGGTGTGCCCGGCGAGCTGTATCTGGCGGGCGCGCAGTTGGCTCGCGGTTATTGGGGACGGACGGAGTTGACCGGTGCTCGGTTTGTGGCCGACCCGTTCGATCCGGCAGGCGGCCGGATGTACCGCACCGGCGATCTGGTCGCCTGGACCGCTGCCGGAGAGCTGGAGTTCTTGGGCCGCGCCGACTTCCAGGTGAAGGTCCGCGGCCTGCGGATCGAGCTGGGCGAGATCGAGTCGGCGCTGGTGGCCACGCCTGCTGTCGGCCAAGCGGTTGTCCTTGTCCGGGACGACCACGGGATCGGCGATCACCTGGTGGCTTACCTGGTGGCGGCCGGTCCGATCGAGATCGACGAGCTACGTGCCGAATTGGCTACGCGACTACCGGGATACATGGTGCCGCACGCCTTCGTCACACTTGACCGTCTCCCGGTGAATGCCTCCGGCAAGCTGGACCGAAAAGCCTTGCCTGCGCCCGTCGCACCGTCCACGGAATTCCAGGAACCCACCGGCCCAACGGAATCGCTTGTGGCCGAGACATTTATCGCTCTGCTCGGCACCGACCGAGCCGGCGCGAATGACGACTTCTTCGCACTCGGCGGAAACTCACTGATCGCCACCCAACTCGCCGCCCGCCTCGGGAAGGCCACCGGCACCGAGGTCCCGGTACGCATGATCTTCGACGCGTCCACCGTGCGCGAGCTGGCCTGGCGGCTCGCGGCAGACCGCCCGGCCGACACCGAATCCGCTGCCTTGCCGCCGCTCACGGCACCGGAACGCCCTGACCCGATCCCGCTGTCGATCGCCCAGCAGCGCATGTGGTTCCTCAACCGGTTCGACACCACGAGCAGCGGCTACAACATTCCCTTCGCGCTGCGGCTCACCGGCGCGCTGAACGTCACCGCGCTGGAAGCGGCCATCGTCGACGTCATCGCCCGGCACGAGACGCTGCGCACGATCTACCCCGAACACGACGGTGCCGCAACACAGGTGGTGCTGCCCGCCGAAACGAAGCTCATCGATCTGGTGGCCCGCCCGGTGCGCTCGGGCGAGCTGCCCGACCTCATCGCCAACGCGGCGTCGAGCGGGTTCGATGTCACGGCGGAAGTCCCGCTGCGTGTTCGGTTGCTGCGCTTGGACGATGGCGAGCCGTCGATATTGCAGGGCAGCCGAGCGGTGCGGCGCGTGCACATCCTGCTGTTCGTCGTGCACCACATCGCCGCCGACGGCTGGTCTTTCGCGCCGCTGACGCGCGACCTGGCTGCCGCGTACGTCGCCCGATGCGCGGACACGATCCCGGCGTGGAGTCCGCTCCCGGTGCAGTACGCCGACTTCGCGGTCTGGCAGCGCACCGCACTCGGCTCGGCCGAAGACCCACGCTCGGTGCTGTCGCGTCAGTTGCGGTTCTGGACAGATGAACTCGCGGGCCTCCCCGAGGTGCTGACATTGCCGTCGGACCGGCCACGGCCCGCGGTCGCCACCAACCGCGGTGGCGCCATTACCGGCCGGTTGGATCCGGTGCTGCATCGAGAGATTCAAGACCTGGCTACGGCGCACCGGGTGACGCCGTTCATGGTGTTGCACGCCGCACTGACGGTCGTGCTGAGCCGCTACGCCGCGACCACCGACATCGTGATCGGAGCGCCCGTCGCGGGCCGAGGAGACGCGGCACTCGACGATCTCGTAGGCATGTTCGTCAACACCTTGGTGCTGCGCACCGAGTCGCGGCCGGACGCGACCCTGGCCGAGTTGCTGGCGGCCGTCCGCGCGACCGACCTCGCCGCCTTCGACCATGCGATGGTGCCGTTCGAGCAACTCGTCGACGCGCTGAATCCGGTCCGCTCGCAGGCACACTCGCCGCTGTATCAGGTCGCGCTCACCCTGCAGAACCAGGCGGAGCCGGACTTCCAACTGCACCGGCTGAACATCGCCGCACTCGAGGTGGGCCCGGCACCGATCCAGCTGGACCTGGACTGGACGCTGACCGACCGTTACGACGCGGACGGTGGGCCGGCCGGCATCGACATCCATCTGCATTACGCGCTCGACCTGTTCGATGAACACACCGTGCTCGGCTTTCTCGCCGCCTTCGAGCGGGCTTTGCGGGCGATGGTGCGCGACCCTCGCACGCTGGTCGGGAATGTCGACCTGATGTCGGTCGCCGAACGCGGCCTGCTGCTGTGCGATCGCAACGCCACCGCCCGAGCGCTGCCACCGGAGACACTCGACGACCTGCTCAGCACGCGGGCCGCGGCAAGTCCTGACGATGTCGGCGTGTACTACGAGGGTCTCTCGGTGACGTACGCCGTGCTCGCGTCGCGGGTGAATCGCCTTGCCCGCTGGTTGATTACGGCGGGTGTCGGCCCGGAGACGATCGTGGGCCTGGCGGCACTGCGGTCCGTGGACATGCTCGTCGCGATGTTCGCGATCGTGCGTGCGGGTGGTGCCTATCTGCCGATCGATCCAGCTCACCCCGCCGACCGCATCGCCCAGGTCATCGACGGCGCCGCACCGGCATTGGTGCTGACAGTCGGCGGTGCGGTGCTACCGCGACTGGACGGCGTCCAGGTGGTCGAGATCGCCGACCTCGTCCTAGACGACCTGTCCGACGCTCCTGTCACCAATGCGGAGCGGAGAGTGACGCTGCGACAAGATAATACGGCGTACGTGCTGTTCACCTCCGGCTCCACCGGCCGCCCGAAGGGCATTGCCGTCACCCATCGCGCCATCATGAATCAGCTGCGCTGGCTGGAATTCCGGTACGAGGTAACCGCCGCCGACCGCATCCTGCAGCGTGCGCCGCTGACCTTCGACGTGTCGGTGTGGGAATGCTTCCTGGCGATCGCGGTCGGCGCGCCACTGGTGATCGCTCGTCCCAGCGGGCATCTCGAGCTGGCGTACCTCGCGGATCTCATTCGCACGCAACACATCACCATCGCCGAGTATGTGCCGTCGGTGCTCGCCGCGCTGATCGGTGAGGGCATGGGCGACGCGTTGCGGTCGTTCCGGCACCTGCACTGCGGCGGTGAGGCGCTCACCCCGGATCTGCTCGCCTCGCTGCGAGCTACCTTCGACGGTGCGGTGCACAACGCCTACGGGCCGACGGAGGCGGCGATCTCGGCCGTCTTCCACGAGTTCACCGAGGCCGACGTCGACTCCGGGAGGGAACTGGCGATCGGCCGTCCCTGCTGGAACACCCGCGCGTACGTGCTGGACTCGCGGCTGCGCCCCGTGCCGATCGGGGTCACCGGCGAGCTGTACCTGGCGGGCGACCAGTTGGCTCGCGGTTACCAGGGACGTCCAGGGCTGACAGCGGAGCGGTTCACCGCCGATCCGTTCGGCGTACCGGGACGGCTGATGTATCGCACCGGCGACCTGGTGCGCTGGAACCGCGACGGCGATCTGGTTTACCTGGGCCGCAACGATTTCCAGATCAAGCTGCGCGGTCAGCGGATCGAGCTCGGCGAGATCGAGTCGGTGCTGGCGGGGGCCGCAGGCGTGACGAATGCCGCTGTGCTGCTCGCTCGGGATGCCGCCGGATATGAGTGCCTGGTCGGCTACGTCACCGGTAGCGACCTGGCTCCCGACACGGTACTCACCCAGACGCGGGATAGGTTGCCCGCGTACATGGTTCCCGCGCACCTGATCGTGCTGGACGAGATGCCGTTGACCACGGCAGGCAAGCTGGACCGCGCGGCGCTGCCCGCCGTCGAATTCAGCGGCGCTGCCACCGAGTTCCGCGCCCCGCGCGAAGGTGTCGAGTCGGTGCTCGTCGCGTTGATCACGGACCTGGTCGGTGTGGCGGACAGCCGGATGGGCGCGGACGACGACTTCTTCGCCCGAGGCGGCAACTCGCTGCTCGCCATGCGGCTCGTCGCCAGGGCCAATGCGACATTCGGTTGCGCGTTGACGGTGCGTACGGTGTTCGAGGCGCCGACGGTGGCCGAACTCGCCACGCGGATCGTGCATTCCACCCGGGGTGCCGCTGACGTCTCACGCCCGGTGCTAACAGTTCGCGAGCGACCGGCTCGTATTCCTTTGTCACTCGCGCAGACTCGGATGTGGCTGTTGAATCGCCTCGACCCGGGATCGGCCGTCTATAACATCCCGATCACCATCAGGCTCACCGGAACACTGGACACGGACGCACTGCGGGCAGCCCTGGGCGATGTCATCGGCCGGCACGAATCGCTGCGCACCGTATTCCCGTCGGACCAGGCAGGCCCCACGCAGGTAGTGCACGCCGTCGACGAAGTAGCCGAGCTCGACCTGCACCCCGTCGACGTGAGCGAAGCAGAGCTCGCCTCATCGGTACTGGCGGTGACCGCCTTCGGCTTCGATCTGCGCACCGAGATGCCGACGCGCGCAAGCCTGTTCCGCGTCTCGCCGGGCAACCATGTGCTGGTCGTCGTGGTGCATCACATCGCCGCGGACGGTGTCTCGACCGCACCGCTCGCCCGGGATCTCATGGTGGCCTACACCGCACGGACGACGGGTGCCGCCCCGCAATGGCGTCCGCTGCCGGTCCAGTACGCCGACTTCACCCTGTGGCAGCACGAGGTGCTCGGCGCGGCCGACGACCCGAATTCGCTGCTGGCCGCGCAGATCACGCACTGGCGAACGGAACTCGCCGGGCTCGCCCCGGTTCTCGAACTGGCCGCCGACCGCCCGCGCCCGCCGGTGTCCTCCGGACGCGGTGCCGCTGTCGAATTCACGGTGTCCGCCGCGCTGACTGAGGCGGTCTCGGATCTGGCGGGTAGACAAGGTGTTTCGTCGTTCATGGTCATTCACGCCGCCTTCGTGACGGTGCTGGCCCGGCTTGCCCGAGTGGACGACGTGGCTGTCGGAACCCCGATCGCAGGGCGGTCCGAGGCGGCATTGGACGACCTGGTCGGCATGTTCGTGAACACGCTCGTGCTGCGCTCCCGAGTGGCCCCCGGTATGTCGTTCGCCGAACTACTGAGGGACGTCCGCGATACCGATGTGCGCGCGTTCGCGCACGCCGAGCTGCCCTTCGAGCGGCTCGTGGAAGAACTGAATCCGGCACGCGCGCAGTCGCATTCTTCGATCGTGCAAACACTGCTCACCTACGAGCATCGCGACGACACAGTGCTGCGGCTGCCGGGGCTCGAGGTGTCGGCCTACCCGATGGGCAGCCAGGTCGCACAATTCGATCTGGCCCTCGAACTCACCGAATACAGCGCCGACGCGGGTACCGCGCTGCGCGCCGTGATGCGCTACGCGACAGACCTTTTCGATCGCTGCACCGTCGAGTCGTTCGCGGCAAGGTTCGTGCGAGTGCTCCAAACCGTGGTGACGACCCCGTCCGTGCGGCTCGGCGACATCGAACTCCTGGACGCCACGGAACGTGCGCTCGTGCTCGAACGCTGGAACGACACGGCGCATCCCGTAGCTGCCGAACACACCCTGGTCTCCCTGTTCGAGGCCCAGGTGGTGAGGACGCCGGAGGCGATCGCGCTCACCTTCGAAGGGACCAGTCTGTCGTATGCGGACTTCGCGGCCCGGGTACATCGTCTGGCGCGATGGCTCATCGGTCAGGGCGTCGGCCCGGATTCGATTGTGGCACTGGGTATGCGTCGATCGATCGATCTGGTAACCGGCATGTACGCGGTCATCGTGGCGGGCGGCGCGTATGTGCCGCTCGATCCCGATCATCCCGCCGAGCGCATCGACCACGTGCTCGCGACGGCCAAGCCGGTCTGCGTGCTCACCTCCGGACAGGACCTGGATGATCTTGCGGCCCAGCAGATCCGGATCGACCGACTCGATCTCACCGGCTACCCGCCGACACCGCTGACACCGGCGGACCGGATCGGCGCGCTGACCTCGGCCCACACCGCCTACGTCCTCTTCACCTCCGGCTCGACCGGTCGCCCCAAGGGTGTCGCCGTGCCGCACGCCGCCATCGTGAACCGGCTGCTGTGGATGCAGCACACCTACCGGCTGTCCGCCGACGACGTGGTGCTGCAGAAGACACCGGCCACCTTCGACGTTTCCGTGTGGGAATTCTTCTGGCCGTTGCAGGTTGGCGCGCGCCTCGTCGTCGCCCGGCCCGGTGGTCACCGCGACCCCGCCTACCTGGCCCGATTGATCATCGAGGAGCGGGTCACCACCGTCCATTTCGTGCCGGCCATGTTGTCGATGTTCATTCTCGAGCGAAGGGCAAACGAGTGCATTACGCTCCGCAACGTATTCGCCTCCGGTGAGGCATTGCCCGCGCTGGCCGCGCAGCGGGCGCGTGAGGTGATCGGAGCGCGGGTGCACAACCTGTACGGACCGACGGAGGCCACCGTCGACGTCACTTTTCACGAGGTGACCGATGCCGATGTCGTGTGCGTGCCGATCGGCCGTCCGGTGTTCAATACCCAACTGCTGGTGCTGGATTCGCGGACCAGGCCGGTACCCGCCGGGGTGCCCGGGGAGCTGTATCTCGCCGGTGCGCAACTGGCGCTCGGCTACCTGGCTCGACCGGAACTGACCGCGGACCGGTTCGTCGCCAATCCCTTCGTCCTCGGCGAGCGGATGTACCGCACCGGCGATCTCGTGAAGTGGACGGTCGA
The DNA here is from genome assembly GCF_042727395.1 of Nocardia sp. NPDC060255. Lineage (NCBI taxonomy): Bacteria > Bacillati > Actinomycetota > Actinomycetes > Mycobacteriales > Nocardiaceae > Nocardia > Nocardia sp. NPDC060255. The sequence goes on from NZ_JBHXAU010000009.1 coordinate 217,903, forward strand.
CGGCGAACTGGAGTACTTGGGCCGCACCGATTTCCAGGTGAAACTGCGCGGTCTGCGCATCGAGCTCGGCGAGATCGAGACGGCACTGACCGCAGTGGATTCGATCTCGCAGGCCGTTGTCGCGCTGCGTTCCGATGACCGGCTCGGGGACCGGTTGGTGGCGTACGTCATTGCCGCCGAGGGGCATTCGGTGGACAGCAACCGGGTGCGGTCCATGTTGGGCACGGAATTGCCCGCGTACATGGTGCCCTCGGTGATCATGTCGCTGGCCGAGTTCCCGTTCAACGCGTCCGGCAAGCTCGACCGCGCAGCACTGCCCGCACCGCTCATCGAGGCGACCGCGTATCGTGCGCCGGCGACCGACGCCGAACGCACTGTCGCCGACATCATCGGCGAGCTACTCGGCCTCGACCAGGTCGGCGCGGACGACGACTTCTTCGCCCTCGGCGGCAACTCCCTGATCGCGACACAGGTCGCGGCCCGACTCGGCACCGCGTTCGACGCCGAGATCCCGGTGCGGATGCTGTTCGAGGCACCGACCGTCGCCGGACTCGCGGCCCGAGCCGGACGGCACATCGGTACCGGCACCCGGCCGCCGCTCACGGCGCGTCCGCGCCCCGAACCGGTGCCGCTGTCGCCCGCCCAGCAGCGCATGTGGTTCCTCAACCGCTTCGACCCGACCGGGACCGTGCACAACATCCCGGTAGTCGTCCGGCTCACCGGCTACCTCGACCCGAATACGCTGGCCGCCGCCATCGCCGATGTCGTCGGCAGGCATGAAACGCTGCGCACCGTCTACCCGGACATCGACGGCACCGGCTACCAGCGGATTCTCGATGCCGACCACGTACCGCCGCTGCAAACCCTGGATTCGGCCGCATCGCTGCCGGAATTCGTCGCTACGCCGTTCGACGTGACCGGCGCGGTGCCGTTGCGTATCGGCTTGATCCGCTTGACGGATCGTGCGCACCTGCTCGCCCTGGTCGTGCATCACATTGCCGCCGACGGCTTCTCGATGGCCCCGCTGGCCCGCGACATCGCCACCGCATACGCGGCGCGCGCCACCAGAACAACACCCGCGTGGGCCGAATTGGCGGTGCAATACGCCGATTACGCGCTGTGGCAACGTGAAGTCCTGGGTGCCGAGGACGATTCGGACTCGGTCGCTGCCCGCCAACTGAGCTACTGGCAGGATGCGTTGCGCGCCTTGCCCGTACAGCTCGATCTGCCCACCGACCGACCGCGCCCGGCGGTCGCCACCCACCGGGCGGCCAGCACGACCATCGCGCTGGACAGCACGGTCCGCGACGGCATAGCCGCCGTGTCGGCCCGCTATGACGCGACCCCGTTCATGGTGGTGCACGCCGCGCTCGCCACCCTGCTGGCGCGGCTGTCCGGCACCGACGACATCGCCATCGGCGCACCGATCGCGGGCCGCGGCGACGCCGCCCTCGACGACCTGGTCGGCATGTTCGTCAACACCCTCGTGCTGCGTGCCCAGGTCGCCGGGGCGGACCCGTTCGCCGCGGTCCTGCGTCGCGTGCGGGACGGCGACCTCGACGCCTTCGCCAACGCGGACGTGCCGTTCGAGCGACTCGTCGAGGTGCTCGACCCGGTGCGATCCGAGGCGCGGCATCCGCTCTTCCAGATCGCGCTGTTCTTCCAGAATCTCGCCCACGTCGAGCTGGATATGGCGGGAGTCGCCGTCACTGAGCACGAGCTGGATTACGAGACAACACCATTCGACCTACAGCTGACCGTGACCGACGGCGTGCTCCGGTTCACTTACGCCACCGACCTTTTCGACGAGAGCACCATCGCGACCCTCGGCTCCCGATTCCTCCGGCTACTCGGTGCCGTCACCGCGGATCCCGAGCAGGTGATCGGCGACATCGACCTGTTCGGCGCCGGCGAGCTGCATCGGGTGGTGACCGAGTGGAACGACTCCGCGCACACCGCTTGCCTCGCCGAAATGCTCCTCGACGAATTCGAGGCCCAGGCCGCGGCGACACCGGACGATCCGGCGCTGATCTACGTTCCCGACGATGCCACGGCCGCGACGACGATGACCTACGGCGAGCTCGACCGCAGGACCAACCAGCTGGCCCGCCACCTGCTCGCGGCGAATGTCGGCCCGGAATCGTTGGTGGCGTTGGCGATCCGGCGTTCGGCGGACTTGGTCGTCGCCATGTACGCGGTGCTCAAAGCCGGCGGCGCGTATGTGCCGATCGATCCGGATCACCCGGCCCGGCGGATTGCGCACATCCTCGATACCGCCCGGCCCGCAGCGTTGCTCACCGCCGCGGCCGATCGGGCGAGCATCGACTACGCCGGTCCGATCTTGTGCGTGGACGCCCTCGCGCTCGACGGATACGCCGATGACCCGATCGCCGTGCACGAACGCATCGCGCCGATCCACCCGCAGCACCCGGCGTACGTGATCTTCACCTCCGGCTCCACCGGAAAACCCAAGGGCGTCAGCGTCTCCCACGCCGCGATCGTCAACCAGATGACCTGGATGCAGTCCGAATACCGGCTCGTTGCCGAGGATGTGTATCTGCAGAAGACGGCCACCACCTTCGATGTATCGCTGTGGGGGTATTTCCTGCCGTTGCGCATCGGCGCCACCCTGGTGCTCGCCGCCCCGGACGGCCATCGCGATCCGGGCTACCTGACCGAGGTGATGGCCGGCCATGGCGTCACTGTCACCGATTTCGTGCCGTCGATGCTCAGCGTCTTCGCCGGGCACATCGAAACCGCCGGTCTGCGTGCGGCTCTCGCCTCGCTCCGCACCGTCTTCGTGATCGGCGAGGCGCTGCCCGCCGAGACGGTGCGGGCCTTCAGTGCCGTCAGTCCGGCCGGGCTGCACAACCTGTATGGCCCGACCGAGGCGGCGGTGAGCATCACCTACCGCGACGTCACCGGCGACATCGATCGCACGGTCCTGCCGATCGGCAACCCGGAGTGGAACAGCCGGGTCTACGTGCTGGATTCGCGGCTACGCCCGACCCTGCCCGGCGTCGCGGGCGAGCTGTACCTCGCCGGTACCCAGCTGGCGCGCGGCTACCACGCAAGACCTGATCTGACCGCGGATCGGTTCGTCGCCAACCCCTTCGGCACGCCTGGTGAGCGCATGTACCGCACCGGCGACCTCGTCCGCTGGGATACCCACGGCGACACTGCGGAGCTGATGTACCTGGGCCGCACCGACTTCCAGGTGAAGTTCCGCGGCCAGCGCCTCGAACTGGGCGACATCGAGGCGGCTCTTGCCGCCGTACCGGGCGTAGCCCAAGCTGCCGCGGCTGTAGTCGCCACTCGCGCCGGTGACCACCTTGTCGGTTACGTGACCACGCAGGCCCGAGTGGCCGAAAGTGAAGTGCTGGACGCGGTCGGCGAGACCTTGCCGTCTTACCTGGTCCCGTCAGCAGTCGTTGTGCTGGCGGCCTTCCCGCTCAACGCATCCGGGAAGCTGGACCGAAAAGCGCTGCCGGAACCCGTGTTCGATCGAGTGACGTATCGCACGCCGGTCACCCCGGCCGAACGTCTAGTGGCCGAAGCCTTCGAGACAGTGCTGGCGAACGGTCCGATCGGCGCCGACGACAGCTTCTTCGACCTGGGCGGCAACTCGCTGATCGCCACCCGGGTGATCGCCCGGCTCGGTGCCCGCCTCGGCCATCGCGTTCCCGTCCGGTTGGTCTTCGAGGCGCCGACCGTACGCGCGCTGGCCGCGCGGATCACCGATGCGGCTGCCGCGCTGGAATACTCGGTGCCGCTCAGCGCGGGCCCCCGCCCGGCGACGATTCCACTGGCACCGGTGCAGCGCGGCATGTGGTTCCTCAACCGGCTCGACCCCGCCTCGGCGGCCCACAACATCCCGGTAGCGCTGCGCATCGCGGGTGAACTCGACGTGGTGGCGCTGCGCGCGGCGTTCGCCGATGTCGTTGCCAGGCACGAGGTGCTGCGCACGCGGTACCCGGTGGACGCCACCGGCAGCGGCCACCAGGTGATCCTGCCCGCCGAGCCGACGCCGGTAGCCCTCGTCATGGCGGAGCTCGACGGCCGCCCGGTTGCCGAGCGGATCACCGAATTCCTTGTCGCCGGTTTCGATGTCACCACCGAAGTGCCGGTGCGCGCGATGCTGCTACGCACCGACGAGGCCGAGCACGTGCTGGTCGTGGTGCTGCACCACGTCGCCGCCGACGGCTATTCGATGCACCCCTTGCTGCGAGACCTGCTGTCCGCCTATCTGTCTCGCGCGCTGGATACAACGCCGAACTGGCCGGAACTTCCCGCGCAGTACGCCGACTACGCGCTGTGGCAGATCGATGCGGTGAATTCCACGGCGTCGGACCAACTCTCGTATTGGGCGGAGACGCTGCACGACCTCCCGGTGGAACTGGCGCTCTCGGCAGACCGTCCGCGCCCGGCCATCGCCACCGAGCGCGGTGCGAGCGTGCGGGCCCGAGTCGGCCGCGAGGTCGCCGGCCGCTTGAGTGACATCGCATTGCAGCACAACGCAACTCCGTTCATGGTGGTGCACGCGGCCTTGACCGTGCTGCTGTCCCGGCTCTCCGGTTCCGGCGATATCCCGATCGGCACCCCGGTGGCCGGACGCGGCGAGGCGGCCCTCGACGACCTGGTCGGCATGTTCGTCAACACCGTGGTGCTGCGTACCCGGCCGGATCTCGACCGATCGTTCACCGACCTGATCGCCCAGACCAGGGCCACCGACCTGGCCGCATTCGACAACGCGACCGTGCCGTTCGAGCGGGTCGTCGACGAATTGGGCATCGAACGCTCCCCGGCCAGGCATCCACTCTTCACCGTCGCGCTGAGCTACCTGAATACCGGCGCGGCTTCCTACTCGGTGCCCGGCCTGGAACTCACCGCGGTCGAATTCGACGAGCGGGTAGCCCGGTTCGATCTGCAGTTCACCGTCGCCGCCGAGCCCGACGCCGACGGGCACCTCGCCGTCGAACTCGATTACGCCACCGACCTTTTCGACGAGACCACCGCAGCCGGCCTGCTGCGCCGGTTCGGCCGCCTACTCGGCACGCTCACCGCTGAACCGGAAAGGCCCATCGGCACAGCGGATCTGCTCGCCCCGGCCGAACGCGCCGAGCTACTGGCCAGGCGCGGCGCGGAACCCGTCGAACCGCGCACGCTCGCCGAACTGATGACCGCGGCGGTAGCCATGAACCCCGACGCCACCGCACTGATCGCGACGGATCGCACGCTGACCTACCGCGCCCTCGACGAACAATCGTCGCGCCTGGCCAGAATGCTGATCGGGCACGGGCTCGGGGCTGAGGACGTGGTCGCGATCGCCATTCCCCGTTCGGTCGAGGCACTGCTCGCCGTGTGGGCGGTAGCGAAGACCGGTGCCGCTTTCGTACCCGTCGACCCGACCTATCCCGCAGAGCGCATCACCCACATGCTCACGGATTCCGCGGCCGCCATCGGACTGACGACGAGTAGGTCGTCCCGCGCGCTACCGGCAGACACCGCATGGCTGGTGCTCGACGCACCCGCGACCGCGGCGCGGATGCGGCACACCAGCGCGGCGCCTATTGCCGGGAACGAGCTGATTCGCCCTGTGCGCGTGGGCAATCCGGCCTGGATGGTCTACACCTCCGGGTCGACCGGGAGCCCGAAGGGGGTGCTCGCGACCCACGCCGGTCTCGCCGGAGTGGCCCGCGCCCAACGCGATCGATACGAGATCACCGCCGCCGCACGCATCCTGCACGTGGCCTCACCGAGCTTCGACGCGGCCATGCTCGAGCTGCTGCTCGCACTGTCGGCGGGCGCGGCACTGGTGATCGCACCGGCCGGCGGCTACGGCGGCACCGAACTGACGACACTCCTGCGTGAGCAACGCGTGTCGCACGCCTTCATCACCCCCGCCGTGCTGCGCACCCTGGACCCGGCCGACCTCGGCGACCTCCGGCACCTGACCGTCGGCGGCGAGTCCTACGGCCCGGACATGGTGCGCCGCTGGGGAATCGACCGCGCCTTCTACAACACCTACGGCCCCACCGAGACAACGATCATCGCCACGATCAGCGCCCGCCTGCGCCCGGGCGACCAGCTCGACATGGGCACACCGATCCACGGTATGTCCGCGGTGATCCTCGATGGCCGGCTGCGGCCGGTACCCGTCGGCGTTACCGGTGAGCTGTATCTCCGCGGCCCCGGCCTGGCCCGGGGATATCACGCGCGACCTGGACTTTCCGCCGAGCGGTTCGTCGCCGACCCGCACGGTCCCGCGGGCGGACGCCTCTACCGGACCGGAGATCTGGTCCGGTGGACCACGGCGGGAGCGATCCGCTACGTTGAGCGCTCGGATCAGCAAGTGAAGGTACGTGGGTTGCGCATCGAACTCGGCGAGATCGATGCGGTGCTCACCACGCACGCGTCGGTCGAGGCAGCGGCCACCCTGGGGCACACCGATGCCGCGGGCGTGACGTCGCTGGTTTCCTATGTGGTCGGCCGGGCGATGGACCCCGAAGAACTGCGGACCTTCGCCGGCCGCTCGCTGGCGGCCTACATGGTGCCCGCCATCGTGATGGTGCTCGACGAACTCCCGCTGACCCCGGTCGGCAAGCTCGATCGGAAGGCACTGCCGGCACCGGAATTCCGGGTGGCCGAGTTCCGTGCGCCACGGACCGTCGCGGAGCAGGCCGTCGCCCAGGTCATCGCGGAGGTGCTCGGTCTCGCCGGGCCGATCGGCCTCGATGACGGCTTCTTCGCACTCGGCGGAAACTCTTTGACCGCAACACAACTCGCCGCCCGGCTCGGCAATCGGCTGGCCGTCGATATCGGCGTGCGGCAGGTATTCGAGCACCCGACCGTCGCCGCGCTCGCTGCTTGCGGTGCGGCCCCGTCGGGTCCGGTGCTGACGAGGCGCGCCGAAGCCGGTCCGGTGCCACTGTCGCTCGCACAGCAACGCATGTGGTTCCTCAACCGCCTCGATCGGCAGTCCACCGCCTACAACATCCCGCTCGCCGTGCGACTGACCGGCGATCTCGACATCGCCGCGCTCAACGCCGCGATCGCGGACGTGGTCGACCGGCACGAGGTGCTGCGCACCGTCTACCCGCAGCACGATGCGGGTCCGGTGCAGGTGGTGCTCCCGGCGGGCGAGTCGGGTACGCCGGTGCTCGCGCCCATCGCCGTCCCCGCCGACGACCTCGCCGCCGCCGTCGCGGACTTCGTCGGCGACGGATTCGATGTCGCCGAGGCGGTTCCGGTGCGGGCCCGGTTGTTCGTGCCGGTCGAAGCCGACGTGGTGGCGCGCGAGCACGTGCTGGTGGTCGTCGTGCATCACATCGCCGCCGACGGTTCGTCGCTGGTGCCGCTGGCCCGCGATGTGATGGTCGCCTATGCCGCCCGCAGACAAGGTCGCGCGCCCGAATGGACCCCGCTTCCGGTCCAATACGCCGACTACAGCCGATGGCAGCGCGAGCTGCTCGGCACCGAGGACGACCCGGATTCGCTGGTCTCGCGCCAACTCCGGTTCTGGACCGACACCCTGGCCGGGCTGCCCGCCCAATTGACCCTGCCCACCGATCGGCCGCGCCCGGCCATCGTCGCCACCCGGGGCGGCCATGTCGACTTCGCGATCGACGCGCGGTCGCACGCCGGGCTGATCGCGCTCGGCCGGGAGTCGGGGGCCACGCTGTTCATGGTGCTGCACGCCGCGTTCGCGGTGCTGCTCGCCCGGTTGTCGGGCACCACGGACGTCGCGGTCGGCACCCCGGTCGCCGGGCGTGGTGCCGCCGAACTCGACGATGTGGTCGGCATGTTCGTGAACACCCTCGTGCTGCGGGCCCGGGTCGACGCGGGCAACGGGTTCACCGAGCTGCTCGATCAGGTGCGCACCGCCGACGTGGCCGCGTTCGCCAACGCCGACGTTCCGTTCGAGCGTCTGGTCGAGGTGCTGAACCCGGAGCGATCGACCGCGCGGCACCCGCTGTTCCAGGTCGGTTTCTCCTTCCACAATCAAGCCGGCGCCGACTTCGCGTTGGACGGATTGGTAGCCACCGCAGTCGATTTCGACGCCGAAGTGGCTCAGTTCGATCTGCATCTGGTGGTGACCGACCGCTACGCCGCCGACGGCGTCCCGACCGGGCTGGCGGCCTCGATCACCTACGCGACCGCGCTGTTCGACGAGGGCACCGTCGCCGGCTTCGCCGGTCGGCTGCAACGACTGCTCGACGCGGTCTGTGCCGCCCCGCAGCTGCCCGTCGGCGATCTCGCCCTGCTCGACCCGGCGGAGTCCGAGCGCATGCTCGTCGCGTGGAACCAGGCCGACCGGGAATTCGCTTCGGAAACACTGATTTCCGCCTTCGAGACACAGGTCGCCCTGACCCCGGACGCGGTGGCCGTCGTCGACGGTGTCGAGACATTCACCTACGGCGAATTCGGTGCGCGAGTGTACCGGTTGGCCCGCGTGCTGATCGGCCGCGGCGTTGGACCGGAATCGGTTGTTGCCCTGGCTATTCCACGCAGCGTCGAGCTGCTGGTCGCGATGTACGCGGTGGTTGCCGCGGGCGGGGCCTACCTGCCACTCGACCCGGCGCACCCGCTGGACCGGACCGTGCGGATACTCACCGCGGCGAGCCCGGAACTGGTGCTGACCTCGGCGACTCAGCCGATGCTGCCCGTCACCGTGTCGAACCACGCCGTCGTGCTGGATATCTCGATGGTCGACCCGTCCGCCGACGCACGGCCGGTGCGCGACCGCGAGCGGTCGGCGCCGCTGTCGCCGTCGAACACCGCGTATCTCATCTTCACCTCGGGCTCCACCGGAACCCCGAAGGGCGTTGCCGTTCCGCACGCGGCGGTCGCCCATCAGCTGGCCTGGATGCAATCCGAATACGCTCTCGGCGCCGACGACGCCACTCTGCTGATGACCTCGGCGGCCTTCGACCTCTCGATCTGGGAATTCTGGTGGGCGCTCCGGACCGGAGCCCGGATCGTGCTGGCTCCGCCCGCCGCCCACCGCGATCCGGCGCAGGTGCTCGAGCTGATCCGGCGTGCCTCGATCACCACAGTGACGCTGGTGCCGTCGCTGCTCGCCATGCTGACCGAGGTGGCGGGCGATCGGCTGCCGGGCAGCTTGCGCAGGCTACTCGTCATCGGTGAACCGCTGCCCGCCACCACGGTGCAGCGGGTGCGCGGCCGGACCGGCGCCCGGATCGACAACCTGTACGGGCCGACCGAGGCCGCGGTGTCGGTGACGCGCTACCGGACCGGACAGGTGACACGACACACACTGGTGCCCATCGGCACGCCGGAATCCGGCAGCCGGGTCTACGTGCTCGACGATCGACTGCACCCGGTCCCGACCGGCGTGACCGGCGAGTTGTATCTCGGCGGCGCGCAATTGGCCCGCGGTTACCACGGCAGGCCCGAATTGACCGCTGAGCGGTTCGTAGCGGATCCGTTCGGCGCGCGGGGCACCCGGTTGTACCGCACGGGTGATCTGGTGCGCTGGGGCGCCGACGGGAACCTCGAATACGTCGAGCGCCGCGACTTCCAGGTGAAGGTCCGCGGTTACCGCATCGAGCTCGCCGAGATCGAGCACGCGTTGCGGTCGCGGCCCGCGGTGTCCGAGGCGATCGTCGTCGCGCAGCACACCGGCGGCGAGAACGCCATGTTGGCCGGGTATTTCACCGCCACCGAGGCGGTCGATCCGGACATGCTGCGGGCAACCGTGGCGGAACTGCTGCCGAGCTACATGGTGCCCGCCGTGCTGCGGCAACTGGAAACGCTGCCGCGCAACGCCAACGGCAAGGTCGATCGGGCCGCATTGCCCAAGCCCGAGGTGCGCACCGCCGAGTTCCGCGCCCCCGCGACCGAACTGGAGCGGCAGTGCTGCGCCTGCTTCGCCGAGGTGCTCGGCGCCGACCGGATCGGCCTGGACGACAACTTCTTCGAACACGGCGGCAATTCACTGCTCGCCACCCGCCTCGCGACCCGGCTGAGCGCCGCTCTCGGTGAGCCGATTCCGGTGGTGTGGTTGTTCTCCGCGCCGACTCCGGGGGCCGTGGTGACCCAATTGACACAGCATCGGTCCGGCCGTGGCCGAGTCGACACGGCCGCCGCGTTCGATGTGTTGCTGCCCTTGCGGTCCGGCGGATCGCGTGAGCCGCTGTTCTGCCTCCATCCGGCGGGCGGCATCGCATGGTCGTTCGCCGGGCTCGCCGCCCACATCGACCCGGAGCGCGGCGTATATGGCATCCAGTCGCCCGCACTGAGTTCCGCGGCGCCGCTGCCGGAGTCGATCGAGGACTGGGCCGCCAGGTATGTGCGTGAGATCCGCGCCGTCCAGCCGGAGGGGCCTTACCACCTGCTCGGCTGGTCGCTCGGCGGCGTGCTCGCGCACGCGGTCGCGGTCCAATTGCAGGCCGCCGGGGCGCATGTCGCGTTGCTCGCCATGATGGACAGCGCGCGGCACGCCACCGTCGGCGAATCCGCGAAGATCCCGCTGGCGGACCTGCTCGGCGGGCTGCTCGGCGAACAAGACGCCGACCTGAACCTCGACCGAATGGCGCGGCGGCTGGCCGATTTGCCCGAACCGCTAGCCTCATTCGGCGCCGAGCGGCTCGGCCGGGTGCTGGACGCGGGAACCCGCGCGCCGCACCTGATCGCGCGCTACCGGCCCCGGCCCTACAAGGGCAACCTCGTCTATTTCACTGCGGCCCTCGACGATCCCACCGGCGCGACCGGGGCCGCGACCTGGGCGGATGCCGTCGACGGCACCGTGCACAACCACGCCGTGCACACCTCGCACTGGCGGATGACCACCGAGTCGGCGCTGGCCAGGATCGGCCACGTCCTCACCGCCCTGCTGGAGCTCGCTGACCGCACCTGAGACCCCTCATACCTGACCCAACCAGGAAGAAGGAAAACCGGATGAACAACCCTTTCGATGACGATGGCGCACAGTTCTACGTGCTGATCAACGAGGAGGGCGAGCATTCCCTCTGGCCGATCTTCGCCGCCGTACCGGGCGGATGGACCATCGCCTACGGTGCCGCCCCCCGTAAAGCCTGTCTGCACTACGTCGAAACCCATTGGCTCGATATGCGACCCAAGTCACTCATCGAAGCCATGTCCAACGAAAGTCCCTGAGGTTCAGGGAAACCGCCCAAATCCACCCGTATCGGCGGGGCACGTCGGTCCACATCCCCCCTGCTGACCGGCGCGCCCCGCCCCCTACTCGTACTTCGCTGCGCCCCAGTGCATCATGGACGTATGACGAATCAACGGTTCACCCCCTCGCTGCCGGAAACGTTGATCGAAGCGGCCCGTCGCTGGGCGGGCGGGCGGCCGACACCCGCACAAACGCAACAGATCAGCGGCTGGCTGGACGCGATCATGCAGCGCGGCCGCACCCAGGACGCCGCGAAGTCCTAGCGCCGCAGCGGCGCCCGGCAGCGGGCCGCCCGAGACCTCACCGACGCGCGATTCCGGCGGTGAGCTCCGGCAGACCCGCCGGTGTCGAATGCCGCTCCGCTATGCCTTCGTTCGCGCCGACTCGAGCACCGAGCGGGCATGCTGGCGCCACTCGGTGACCGTGCGCCCGCGAAATCCGGTGAGCGCCGCGTCGAACTGCCTGGCGCGCTTGGTGACGGTCAGCCCGATATAGGTGTGATGACTGGTGATCGCTTGTGTCGCAACGGAACACGCTTCATCGATCTCGCCCGCACTCAGCAACGCGGTGGCGTGCTCGAAGCGGACCAGGGCAGGCTCCATTGTTTCCTGTGGGTCGTACAGGGTGAGCGCGCGGGCTGCGGCCTTGGCGGTTTCGGCCGCGCGGCCGAGATTGGAGTAGCCGATCGCCTGATAGAAGGCGAGCTTTTCCGGGCGATAGGAAAAGATCCCCACCGTAAGCTCTTCTTGCCCAACATTTTCCAATGCACGGCCGGATTTCTCGATACACCGAGCAAACTGGACGGCATTTCCCAAGCTGGCGTGCGCCCTGGCCGCCATTCCCCACAACCAGGCCGCTGCCGGGCCGTGTGCCGGATTTTCTTCGAGACGTCCACCGAGCAAGTTCAAGACTTCCTTCGGTTTGTCACTATACGTCGGTAAATAAGCGAGACCGGCCAGCGCGATATCCTCGGAATAGCGATCACCGATGTCCTGCGCGGCGTGGATCGCGGTGCCGTACCACATCCTGGCCTGTCCCAAATGTCCTTCGTTGAACAGGATTTCGCCGACCACGTTGGCCAGCCTGCCCGCCGTGCGCACCAGCCGGACCTGATGGTGGGTGGCCTGCCGCTGCGCGAGAGTGCCACGGACAGTACGGAATTGCTCGAGTGTGGTCTGCAGTAACTCGTGCGGCGGCACCTGCACCACGCGTTTACCCAGCGCCTCCGCCGACTGCTCCAGCAGACCGAGTCGCCGCTCGCTGATCGAGCCCGCATCCAAGGTGGCCAGCATCTTCTCCGGCTCGCCCGCGACCAGGTCAGCGGCCTTGCCGGTCAGGCCAACCCCGATGCAGGCCAATAACTCTCGCCTTCTCACGTCGTCATCCTCGACTTCCTTGTCGAGCCCGATGTCCCTACCGAGCTGGGTTTCCGTATCGAGCGCCGAGTCGATGACTTCGGGTTCGAAGTCGGTACCCCGGCCCGCGGTGACGGCCCGCTCGAATCGTGCGACGACGACCGGATCGGCTTCTGACACGACCCGGTCGAGCAGACGTTGGCTTGCGGCATGCATCCGGGTTGTCCGGCCGTTTTCCCACAAGACCACGGTGCGCGGGGTGACGCCCACCAGACGCGCGAATTCGTAACGACTTCGCCGCATCGCGGCGCGAAGCGCACGGACATCCTCGCCCGTCCAGTCGATCTCAACCATAGGTCCTGACTCCTCGCACCAGGCTGATACAAACGGAAACTACCCGCAATTACCGCATTCGGGTCTGTTATCTACCGAATCGCAACATGCACGCTGAATCAGCACCCGGCGCCGGGGTTCTGCCCAAACCCTTACCGGGGCGCCGGCATTCCGGAATCTGACGCACGGTCCTGACACGGCCCGATCCATCCGTGTCGAGCGGGAATCCGGGGCGCCTTTAGGCGCCGGGTGCACTGACTTTACGTGGAGGTGAACAATGGACGTATTGCACTCGGATGTACGAGAATTGTGGCTGGTACAGAGCCGGGACTGCACACAAGATCCGGTGGCCCTCAGCTACGAACGAGCGCGGTTCATCCTCACCGTGCACGGTGGTCACGGCGCCCGCTGTCACCAATACCTCGCCGCCTCGGCCTACTGCTTCCGCAGGCCCGCCGGCGCATGAGCAAGGCGGGCCCGGCCGAAGCCGAGCCCGCCCTGTGCCGGGGGTTGGTTCAGGCCGCCGCGGCCAGCGCCTCGAACTCCTTGTCGGTCAGCGTGATCCGCGCGGCGTCGGTGTTCTCCTCGAGATGCGCGATGCTGGAGGTGCCCGGAATGGGCAGCACCACCGGCGAACGGCGCAGCAGCCAGGCCAGCGCGAGCTGCGCGGGGGTCGCGCCGTGCTCCTTGGCGATCGCGTCGAGCGGCCCGCCGGGCTTGGCGAGTTCACCGGTGGCGATGGGGAACCACGGGATGAACGCGATGTTCTCCCGCTCGGCGTAGTCGAGCACGTCCTCGTCGGTGCGGTTGGCCAGGTTGTAGAGGTTCTGCACCGAGACGACGGTGGCGATCTCGCGGGCCTGCCGCAGCTGCTCGACACTCACCTGGGACACGCCGATGTGCCGGATCTTGCCCTCCTGTTGGAGCAGCACCAGCTCGCCGAGCTGATCGGCCAGCGGCACCTTCGGATCGATGCGGTGCAGCTGGTAGAGGCCGATCTGTTCCAGGCCGAGGTGGCGCAGGCTGAGTTCGGTTTGCTGGCGCAGGTATTCGGGCCTGCCGACCGCCCGCCAGTCGCCGGGACCGCTGCGGGTGAACCCGCCCTTGGTGGCGATCACCAGGTCATCGGCGTAGGGATGCAAGGCTTTTCGAATGAGCTGCTCGCTGACGAACGGACCGTAGGAATCGGCGGTGTCGATGAAGTTGATGCCGAGTTCGGCCGTCCGGCGCAGTACCCGGACCGCCTCGTCGGGGTCCTTCGGATCACCCCAGACGCCGGGGCCGGTGAGCTGCATCGCCCCGTAGCCGAGCCGGTGGACGGGGAGGTCACCGCCGAGCGCGAAGGTGCCGGACGCTTCGGCGGGCCGTGCATGGAGGTTGGTGCTCATAAGTGCGGTTCCTTCCGAAGTGGAATTACACGAAAGCGGACAAGCCGATAGGACGTCGCGCGGCGACGTTGCTTCCGCAAGCAACGTCTGTACCGCGCCGTCGATTCCCCGCACGAGGGTTGCGTTCGTCGCGAGCGAAACCTCAGCCGATCGCGCGCAACAGTTCCGCCGCCACCGGGGCGGACGAGGACGGGTTCTGCCCGGTGATCAGGTTGCGGTCGACGACAACCTTCGGGGCCCACGGCTCGCCCTCCTGGAAGTCGGCGCCCGCTTCGACCAGCCGATCCTGCAGCAGCCACTTGGCCTTGTCGGCCAGGCCACCCTGCCGCTCCTCCTCATTGGTGAAGCCGGTCAGCGTGTAGCCCGCGAAGGAATTGCTGCCATCGGCGCCGACGGCGGCGAGCAGCGCGGCGGGGCCGTGGCACACGATGGCCAATGGCTTGCCGGATTGCAGTGCGGCGGTGAGGAGTTCGCCGGACTCGGCATTCACCGCGAGGTCCTCCATCGGCCCATGGCCGCCGGGGTAGAAGACCCCCGCGTAGTCGGCGAGGTCGACCTCGGACAGCTTGATGGGGTGCTGCAACTCGGTGGCGGCGGCCAGCACCGCGGCCCGCTGGTCGGCGCCCTCTTGGCCGCCGTTGAAGTCGGGGGACAGGCTGCCCTGGTCGACCGGCGGCACGACCCCACCCGGGGTGGCGACGACGATCTCGTGGCCTGCGGCCTTGGCCGCCTCATACGGCACGGCGAACTCCTCGGCCCAGAATCCGGTCGGGTGGGGGGTTCCGTCGGCAAGCGTCCAAGTGTCGGCACCGGTCAGTACAAAAAGTAGTTTCGCCATGTCATCGACACTAGGACTGTCTCCGTAGACTAACCAATGGGATCGCCGATATCAGACATCGGAATTCTGATGGGTCTTGCGCTCGGCGAAGACCGTGCGGGCCACCGCGATTCCGTTGAGCGCCGCGGGGAATCCGGCGTATCCGGCCATCTGGATCAGCACCTCGACCACCTCGGTCTCGGTGCCGCCGACATTGAGCAGGCCGTGGATGTGCACGCCGAGCTGCGGGGCGACGCCGAGCGCGGTGCACATGGCCACCGACACGATCTCGCGCGTCTTCAGGTCTAGCCCGGGCCGGGAGTAGATGTCGCCGAAGGAGAACTCGATCAGCAGCCGGGCGAAGTCCGGGGCGATGTCCTGCAGTGCGGCGATGACCTGCTCGCCCGCGTGACCGTCGACCTCGGCCAAGGCGGCCGAACCACGCTCGAACCGGTCGCCGTCCGGTGCCCCGGCCGCGGGCGGCTCGGCGGGCAGGTCCGTTCGTGCCGCGAACACCTCTTTGGCGGCGTTCAGGCCGTTCAGGGCCGCCGGGAAGCCTGCGTAGACGCTCGCGTGGATGAGCACCTCGACGATCTCGGTGCGGGTAGCGCCGACGTTGAGTGCGCCGTCGATGTGGAACCGCAGCTGCGGTGCCGCGTTGCCGAGCGCGGCCAGCGCGCCCACCGTGGCCAGCTGTCGCTCGCGCAGGGGCAGGCCGGGGCGGGACAGGATGTCGCCGTAGCCGAACTCCACGGTGATGCGGCCCAGGTCGGGGGCGATATCGGCCAGGCTGTCCAGCACGGCCGGGCGCTCTTGCCCACCGACCTGCTGGAGCAGCGCGAGTCCGCGCTCGAAACGATCGTTCTGGCCGGTGGTCTGCTGAGTGCTGGTCATGGGGACGACTGTAGAAGTTGGAGTGCGCTCCAGCGCAAGTGCTGACTCATCCTTGCCAGTGAGGTGAGATCAGGGGGAATCTCAGGGTGCGTCCCCGATGTGGGGGTGGTCGGGTGGTCCATAGCGTTTCGGGTATGCGATTCGGACCGATCATCATCGCCATTTCCGCAGTTGCTCTGCTCGCAGGGTGCACGACGGACAAGGAGGCGGAGGCCGTGCCTGGTGTGTCGGACAACAAGATTCGTGCCCTGCAGGCCGATATCGACGGTGTGGTGGCAACCGGAGTTACCGGGGCGATCGTCACCGTCACCGATAACGGCAAGACGGTCGCGCTCACCAGCGGTGTCGCCGATATCGCCACGCGCGCACCGATTCCGACCGATCCGGCGCAGCAGGTCCGGATCGGCAGCATCTCGAAGACCTTTGTGAGTTCGATCGTGCTGCAGCTCGTCGCGGAGGGGAAGGTGCGGCTGGACGAGCCGGTCGAGACCTATCTGCCCGGACTGCTGCGGGGCGATGGCATCGACGGGCGTCGGATCACGGTGCGGCAGGTCTTGCGGCACCAGAGTGGATTGCCGGAGATCACCAAGGATCCGCGTGTCGACGAATATCTTGCGGCACAGGAGAACCGGATCATGACGCCCGCCGAGGGGATGGCGATCGCGTTGGCGCGGCCCGCCGACTTCGCGCCAGGAGCGCGTTTCGAGTACAGCAACACCAACTATTACGTCGCGGCCATGCTCGTCGAAAAGGTCACCAGCGCACCGTATGTCGACGAGCTGAACCGGCGCATTCTCCAGCCGCAGCGGCTGACCGACACCTATCTGCCCGGCGCGGGTGATCACGAGATCCGTGGCCCGCATCCCAAAGGCTATGCGGTGGTGGACGGTACGCTCACCGACGTGACGCGCACCGAGCCGTCGGTGCCGTGGGCCGCGGGCGGTATGGTCTCGACGGGCGCCGACTTGAACCGCTTCTATTCGGCGCTGCTCGCCGGTCAGGTGGTCCCCGCCGCGGAGTTACCCGAGATGCGCGATGGTGTGCTGATGGATGAGGGCATGCAGATGTTCTACGGACTCGGCCTCGGGCACACAAAATTGCCGTGCGGCGCAGAATATTTCGGCCACACGGGCGGAATCTCTGGTTACAACACCGTCTCCGGCGCGACGCCGGAGGGTCGCGCGGTGACCTTCGCCTTCACCAAATCAGTGGACGCGATGCCCGACCTGATCGCCATGCTGGGACACGCGCTCTGCCCGTAGTACTTGCTCGCATCGAGGGGTCTCCGCCGTCCGGGCGCTTGCCGTCCGGACGGCGGTGTCTTGTCGCCGCCGCGGCTCAGATGAGGTTCTTCTGCTTGCGGATTCGGCGTCGGACATCTGCCATCAAACTGTAGGTTCCGCCGTGCCGGAGGAAGCGCGGGATGAACCGGTTGACGAAGGCGACGAAGACGAAAAGATGCTCGAAGCGACGTTGGTCGGTGGTGGTCCATTCGACCTGGAGCTGTTCGCGGAAAATCGGCGCGAGGAAGCCGATCGTGAGAAACTTCAACAGGTTTCGGAACGGTAACCGCAGATACCAGTGGATCATTCGCAGGTTCAGCAGGTCAATCAGGTAGCCGCGGACGAACTCGTCGATCCCGACCTGCTCGCAGGCCTCGTTCCAGTATTGATCGAATTCCGCTCGGGTGGCGGGCCACATCTGCTCGGTCACCTGGAGCGTGGTGCCGAGCGTCGAGGACGATACGTAGAACGCCTCGGCCTGCTCGTCGCTCATCCGGCCTTGCAGCAGTTGATAGGTGTCCTCGAAGCCGATGTACAGGCAAGCGGCGACCCATAATTGGAGATTGCGGTCGAACGCGTTGTACTGCACCGGTGCGCCCGGCGCCGAATGTACTTGCCGGTGCGCGACATTCACGGCCTCCCGGTAGGCGAGCCGTTCCTCCTCGGTGCCGAGAATGGCGACCGCGAGATACTGCGTCGTGGTGCGGGCACGCTTCCACGGGTGCCGTATCAATGATCCGGACTCGACCTTGCTCTCCGCGACGCCATACCCGACGCCCGGCCGGGCCATCTGCATCGCGACATTGGCCGCGGCGCCCGCGAAGGACCAGAAGTCCAGTGCGTCGGTCAGCTTGATCGCCCGCTTGGTGACCGGGTGATGGGCGGTGCCGATGTGGATCCGCGTGCGGTCCTTCGTCAGCGGTGCGGTGTGCTCCGAGGGGTGGGCGGCGGCGGTCATGAGGGAGTCCTTTCGTGTCCGGAATCGACTCCGCAAGGCGTGAACTACATGTGAACTATTGATAACTTAAGTCCAGCGGGCCTCGCACGTCAACGAGTCGAGTTGCGTGGCGATATTGCTGCATGTCTGGCTGCGAATCTAGGCGAAAGACTTCCATAGACTCCGGAATCATGCGTAACATACGGGCCCATACCGGACCGCGAGGTGTTCGGCTGGATCCAACGGCGGATCCCCATTCGGGTCCCGCCGTGGGCGGCCGGTCACCGTCGACCGGCACGCGAAAGGACGCGCATGCTCAAGAGGATGGATCGGATATTCAGCTACGAGATGAAGGTCTCGGAGTTCCTCGGGACGCTCATCATTCTCGGCATCCCGTACGGGTTGATCGGTGTGGTCTGGACGCTGACGCACACCAGCCACCTACGCGATATGCACGGCATCGACGTGATCATCTCGTTCCTCGGATCGATCGTGTGCTGGCCGGTGCTCACCTTCTCGAACGTGTGCATGACCTGATGATGATCCTGGTCTGGCTCATCGACATCGTGGTGATCGGCGTGAAAGTCCTCGGTGGACGCACGCGGGTCAATCCGGTGCTCCGGTTCGGGCTGTGGCTGGCCGTGCTGAGCACCGTAGCGGCGGGCAGCGCCCTCGTCGGCTACCTCCTCGTGTTGCTGCAGCGGCAGTTGAGCGGCACGGCGTGAAGGGGAGAGGCAGTAACTCGTGACCATCACCGAACGACCGCCGGACCGGACCGATCTGGAGAAAGCCGTCGACGACCTGCGTGGTCTGTGGCAGCGGCACCCGCAGCGCTCGCTGGAGACGCTGGGCAGGCAGGTGCGGCTCGGCCGTGACGCGGTGCTGGAGATGTTCCGCGCGCTACTCACGCGCCGGTTCCCGTTCCAGGAATTCATCAAGCAGTGCGCGTTCATGGCCAGCGTGTCCGCCGCGCCGACGGTGTTCGTCGCGATACCGGTGGCGGTGGTGGTCTCGATTCAGTTGGGCGCGTTGGTGAGTCAGGTCGGCGCGACCACCTTCATCGGCGCGGTCAGCGGGCTCGGCATCATCCGGCAGGGCGCGCCGCTGGTCACCTCGCTGATGATCGCGGGGGCGGTCGGCTCGGCCATCTGTGCCGACCTCGGTTCCCGGATGATCAGGGAGGAGATCGACGCCATGCGGGTGATGGGCGTCGATCCGATCCGCAGGCTGGTCGCGCCGCGGCTCGCGGCCGCGGTGCTGGTGAGCATGCTGCTGTGCGGATTCGTGGTCTTCGTCGGCTTTGCCACCGGCTACCTGTTCAATGTCTATGCGCAGGGCGGCACGCCGGGCTCGTTCATCAGCACCTTCGCCTCCTTCGCCGTCGCGAACGACCTGATCGTCGCGTTGCTGAAGGCCGCCGTCTTCGGCGCGCTCACCGCGATCATCGCCTGCGATATCGGCCTGCACACCAGGGGCGGACCCGGCGGCGTCGCGAATTCGGTGAACGCGGCGGTGGTCAATTCGGCGCTGATGCTGTTCGCCACCAACATCATCATCACCCAGGTGTACAACACGTTGTTCCCGGCGAAGGTGCTCTGAGATGGGCTCGCGCTATACGCCACCGGCGTTGCAGCCCTTCCGGATCGTCGGTGGTGCCGTCCGCGGACCGGTGCGGGCCAATCGGCGGCTCGGTCATCAGGCGATCACCTTCGTCGCGGCGATCGTGGCAATACCGTTCGCGCTCAAGCACTATCGCAAGGAAGTCTTGCGGCTCACCGCCGATGTCGGGTGGGGCAACGGGTCGCTGATCGTCGGTGGGGGCACGGTCGGTGTCGTCGTTATCCTGTGCGGCTTCGGCGGGATCACCGTCGGCATGGAGTCCTACACCGCGCTGAACCTGCTCACGATGAACCCGCTGACCGGCGCCATTTCCGGGTTCGCCACCACGCGTGAGATCGGACCGATCCTGGCGACCCTGGCCTTCGCGATTCAGGCGGGCTGCCGCTTCACCGCGCAGCTGGGCGCGATGCGGATCTCCGAGGAGATCGACGCGCTGGAATCCATTGCCATCCGCCCACTTCCGTACCTGATCACGACCAGGATGATCGCGGCGACGCTGACCATCGTCCCGCTGTACAGCGTGGGACTCGCGGTCGCTTACCTGATGACCAAGCTGTCGGTGCTTTTCCTGGGCGGCACCTCCGCCGGCACCTACGACCACTACTTCTTCCAATTCCTCAACGGCGCCGACGTTTTCTACTCGGTGCTCAAAGTGGTGGTGTTCGTGCTGATCTCGACGTTTCTGCAGTGCTACTACGGATACGTCGCCACCGGCGGCCCGGAGGGCGTCGGGCAGGCGGCAGGGCGCGCGATCAAGATGGTGATCGTTGTCATGGTGTTCGCGAATCTGTTTCTCACGCTGGCGATCTGGGGCATCGATCCCGGCATCCGGATCTCGGGATAGGGGGCGCCGTGATCATCGACCCCAGTGGCCGGGGGCCGAGCCCGCGCCAGCTCTCGCTCGCGGGCATCGCGCTCACCACGGTGATACTGCTGCTGCTGTTCCTGCTCGGGTTGCGCTACACCGGTCGCTTCGAGGACAAGGTGGGTGTTGTCGCCCTGCTCACCAGCACCGGTGACGGGCTGCCCGAACATGCCGACGTGAAGTTCCGCGGCATGATCGTCGGTTCGGTGGCCGATGTGGAAGTCGTTGCCAAGGGCGAGCGGCAGCGCGCCGAGATCGACCTGAAACCGGCTGTCGCATCGATGATTCCGGCGGCGGTGACGGCGCGGGTCATCCCGAACAACATCTTCGGCGTGACGGCGATCGAGCTCGTCGACAACGGGCACACCACCGAAACCCTGCGCGCGGGAGCCGAGATCCCCGAGGACACCAGCGAGGGTACGGTTCAGCTGCAGACCACGCTCAGCGTGCTGCGGGATGTGCTCGACCACATCCAGCCGGAGAAACTGGGCCGGGTGCTCGCCACGCTCGCCGACGCGCTCGACCCGTCCGTGCGCGCTCCCGGTTCGACTATCGAACGCCTGGACCGCTGGCTCACCCAGATGCATGCCATTCCGGGGATCGGCAACCTGCTCGGCGATCTCGGCCGCGCCACCACGGCATTGAGCGTGTCCGCGCCCGATCTGGTCGGGGTGCTGTCGGATTCGGTGACCACCGCCCGGACGCTCACCGAACGGCGCGACCAGTTCGTCGCGCTGCTGACCAACGCGAGCGGGGCGGTCGACTCGGTGAATTCGCTGTTCGCCCGAAACCCTGACGCGGGTAAGGAAGTGGTCTCCGGGCTCGGCGGACTGTTCGGCAGCTTGGCCGAGGATCCGCAGGCGCTGCAGCAGACGGCGGCCAATCTCAATGTCTCCCTGCGGAAGTTGCGCTCGGTCTTCGGCTTCGGGCCGAGTCGCCAGATGATCTGGAAGATGGACGTGTCCTTCACCCCGTTCCAGCAGTACACGGCCGCGGATTGCCCGCGTTACGGCAGCATGGCCGGGCCACGGTGTGGCGGCGCCTCGGTGCCGGAAGTTGCGCCACCACAGGAATATCCGGCGCAGCTGGCGCCGAATTGGTTGGATGCGGCCGGGCCCAAACCGGTGCTGCCACCGTTGCCCGCAATTCCCGGTATCCCGATGATCCCGGGGCTCACCGCACCGGCCGCGGCGAAAGACCCGGTACCGAATAACAAAGGGGCCAACGGTTTACGTGGGCCGGATGCGGTGGCGGCGATCGTCGGCGGTCAGCCGACCGCCGCGCAGTACCTGCTGCTGTCGCCCCTGCTGGCCGGCGGTTCGGTGACCCCGGCAGACAAGGGGCGGTGACCATGAAGTCAGGTAAGGCGCTGATCGGCTTCAGCCTCTTCGCGGTGGTCGCGGTCATGCTGACCTACACGATCTGGTCCACCTTGCAGCGCTCGGTGACCGGCGACACCGACTCCTACTCCGCCACCTTCTCCGACGTCCTCGGCCTGCGCGTCGGCGACGACATCCGGATGGCGGGCGTGCGGGTCGGCCGGGTGGACGGCATCGACTTCGACGGTGACTACCGCGCGCGCATCGAGTTCCGCATCCAGCGCAGGCAGCGGCTGACCACCGCCACGAAAGCCCTGGTGCGCTACCAGAATCTGATCGGCCAGCGCTATATCGCGCTGGTGCCCGGCGCGGGCGGCGGCCAGGTGCTCGCCGCGGGTTCGGCGATACCGCTCGACCACACCGAGCCCTCGTTCGATGTGTCGGCGCTGCTGTCCGGGTTCGAGCCGCTGTTCAGTGTGCTGCAACCGGATCAGATCAATTCGCTGTCGGAGACGCTGATCCAGGCCCTGCAGGGCAACAACGTCTCGCTCAGCGCGTTGATCACCCAGGCCGCCGAGCTCGCGGGCACCTTCGGGCAGCGCGACAAGATCCTCGGCGACGTGATCAGCAACCTGAGCAGTGTCATCGCCGGGCTCGCGCACCGCAGCGGCGAGCTGGAAACGCTGATCACCCAGGCCCGTTCGCTGGTCGAATCGCTGTACGCGCAGGGTGAGTCGCTGAAAAGCTCGGTCGATCAGGTGGCCACCTCGACCGACTCGCTGGCCCGGCTGATCGGGCAGGTGAAGCCGAATATCGCTCGGGCACAGAACGATGCGACGAGCGGTGTCGCGCTGCTGCTGCTCAACGGCGCCTCGCTGGACCAGGCGGCCGTCGAGCTGCCGAATTTGCTCAATGGCATCGCCCGGTTCACCAGCTATGGCGCCTACGGCAATGCCTACATCTGCCGCCTCGATGTCTCGCTGTGGGGTGTACTGCTGCCGCCCGGGCTCTTCTCGCAGGTCGGCGGCAATTCGCAATCGGAGGTGTGCCGGTGATGACACGAGTGCGGTCCCTGGTCGGCCGGGTCCGATTGCCGCGGAACAGATTGCTGTGGCTCGGCCTGCTCGCGGCGGGGTCGGTGGTCCTGCTGCTGGTCGGCTCCAGCGCCCTGTCCCAGGCTCGACTGGGAGACAAGACGATTCAGGCGGAGTTTGCTCAGGCGGCGGGACTGCGGGCGGGCACGTCGGTGGATGTGTCCGGTATCGAGGTCGGTTCGGTGCGCGCGGTGCGCCTCGATGGTGCGAAAGTCGTGGTGGACCTGAGGGTGCGCCGGGACCTACGGCTGGGTCCGGACGCGCACGCAGCCATCAAGATGACGACGATTCTCGGCAAGCTGCACGTCGAGTTGGTACCCGGTAACGGAAAAGGGTTGCCGGGCAACCGGATCGCGCTGGTGAACACCTCGGTGCCGTACAACCTCGGCAAGGTCATTCGTGATCCGGTGTACAAGTCGTCGTTCGAGCGCATCGAGCGGATCGATCCGGTCAAGCTGCGTCAGTCGTTGGACCTGCTCAGCACGCAGATGGGCGATTCGCCGCAGCTCACCGTGGAGGCGCTGAACAGCGTCGGTGCGCTCGCCAAGGTGATAAACGATCGCCGCGACGAGGTCGACGTGTTGTTGAAGGGCATGGATCAGGTTTCGCAGCTGGTGTCGGACAACCGAAACAGCGTGCTGCTGTTGCTGACTCGCGGCGAGGCGATCGGGAACGCCGTCGCGCAGCGCCAGACCATGTTGAAGTCGTTGCTGGACAATGTCGCCGAGCTGTCCCGGCTACTGCAACAGATGGGCTTGGAGAACAACGATCAGCTCGGGCCGATGATCCAGAGCCTGAACACCATGTCCGAGGGCCTGGAGAAGAACCGGGACAACCTCGACTCGCTCTACGAGATCATGCCGGTCGCGTTGCGGCAGTTCAACAATGCGCTCGGCAACGGACCCTACGGCGATGTGTGGGCGCCGTGGATCTTCCCGGACAACTGGCTGTGTTTCGCCGGCGCGGTACAGGGGTGCAACTGATGAAAATAAGTACTTTCCTGAAAACCGCCTTGTTGTGCTGGGTCACCGCGGTGGCCTCCGGCTGTTCGCTGCTGCCGGACAGCCTGAGCGGGCTGCCGGACCAGTATCTCGGCGAACACCTGCGAATCAGCGCCGATTTCGAGAACGTCGCCGGTCTGTACGCGGGCAACGACGTCGCGATCCTGGGTGTCCCGGTGGGCCGGGTCGACACGGTGACGGCCAAGGGCAGCTATGTCGAGGTGACCATGTCCATCGACAAGAACGTCAAGGTGCCCGCCGACGCGATCGCGGCCCTTGTCTCACCGCAACTGATCACCAACCGGCACGTCGAACTCGCGCCCGCCTACGAGGGCAACGGTCCGGTGCTAGCCGACGGCGCGCACATCCCGCTCGAACACACCCGCACGCCGGTCGAACTCGACCGTATTCTGGATAATTTCGATCAGCTCGGCCGAGCGTTGAAGGGCGACAACGAGACCGGGCCGATGGCCAGCCGGGTGCTCTTCCCGCTGCTCGACGGCAACGGAGACAAGCTGCGCGCGACGCTCGACGCGATGTCGTCGGCGTTCGAGGTGAGCCTGGCCAATGGCGACCAGATCTCCAACACCATCGTGAAACTCAACGAGATCACCCAGATCGTCGCCGAGAACGACCAGACGGTGCGCGATTTCAGCGGCAGGCTCACCGACATGGTGCAGCTGATGGGTGATCAGGCGCCGGGGCTGCAGGCCGTGCTGACTCAGCTCAACGACTTCGTCACCAACACGTCGACGGTGGTGGGCACCAATCGCGAGCAACTGCTCGGCGCCTTAACGCGTTTCACCAACCTCACCGCGCAGATGCGGGCGAACGCGCGCTCGGTCACCGAAATCGCCGACGTCACACCGTTGTTCTTCCAGAACCTGGCGAATGCGACCAGCCGGGAACATCAGGCGCTGCGCCTGCACGGCCTGCTGGACAAGTCGGTCCTCGACGGTGAGGCCCTGTCGGTGTTCTGCGAACGAGTACAGATGCGTCTCGACGGCTGCCGGACCGGCAAGATCCAGGACTTCGGCCCCGACTTCGGGCTCACCGCCGCACTGCTCGGACTCACCAAATGAAGACCCGCGCGCTGGCCGCGGTCGCCGTAGCAGCAGCCATTGGCGCGACCTCGGGTTGTGCGGTCACGGTGGACAATGTGCCGCTGCCCAAGCCAGGCATCGGCGGCCCGGGTTACACCCTGCACGCGGTGTTCCGGGACGCCCTCAACCTGCCCGCGAACGCGCACGTCAAGATCGGCGGCACCGACGTCGGCATGGTCTCCGCGATCAGCACCACCGACTTCCTCGCCGACGTGGAGATGCAGATCCGCGAGGACATCCAGCTGCCTCGCGGCACCACCGCCGAGCTGCGGCAGGCCACTCCGCTCGGCGACATGTTCGTCGCGATGACCCTGCCCACCAAGCAGCACAGCGCCGAGTTGCTGCGGCCGGGCGACACCATCGCGCCCGACCGCACCGCGACCGGCGCCTCGGTGGAGCAGCTGATGATGTCGGTCTCGTTGCTGCTCAACGGCGGTGGCCTCAACCAGGCGGCGCGGATCACCGCCGAGATGAACTCCATGTTCGCCGGGCGCGCGCCCGAGCTGTCGCATCTGATCACCGAGATGACCGACGTGCTGGCCGCGCTCAACCGGCGCACCGCCGACGTGGATGGCGTGCTGTCCGGCATGAACACGCTCACCGGCGAATTGGCCAGGCGCAAAGCCGAATTGGGCGCCGCCGCGGACACCTTTCCGCCGCTGATCGGCCTGGTCGCCGAAAACAACAGGGCCATCGCCGATCTCATCGCCAAGGTCTCGGTGACCATGGCCGCGCTCGGCGACTTCACCGATACCACCGGCCCGGATTTCCTCAGCCTGTTCGACAGCATCCAGCGGCTCATGTCCGGATTCGCCCAGATGGGTGACGATCTCGCGGGCGCACTGGACGGGCTGCACGCCATCTACCCGTCGATCTCGGCCAGCCTGGACGGCCCGGCGCTCGCGGTCGCGGCCACCGTGTCCTATCTGAGCGTCGGCGCGCTCACCGATCCGAAGGGCAGTAGGCCACCCGAAATCGGTGATGTGCCTGCGTTTATCGGCAGTCTGGCGCAGGTCATCGAGAAGGTCATCGGCCGGCTGCAGGGCGGTGGGCGATGAATCCGCCGTTGTGGCAATGGCTGGTCCGGCATCGGGTCGCGGTGGCCAATATCGGCCTGATCCTGGTGCTCGTGCTCGGGGTGTCCTATCTCGGCGTGAACGTGCTGCGGATCAATCCGCTGCCGAGCACGTACACGGTGCGGGTGGAGTTGCAGAACTCCGGCGGCCTGGCGGCGAACAATGACGTCACCTTCCGCGGCACCCGCGTCGGCCGGGTGGAGAACGTGCGGATCTCCGGCGACGGCGTCGCGGCGATCGCCGAAATCGACAAGACCGCAAGGATTCCGGTGGGCGGCACCGTCGCCGTCGGCCGCCTCTCCGCGGCGGGGGAGCAGTATCTCGACTTCCGGCCGGACGTGGACAGCGGACCGTACCTGGGCGACGGTTCGGTGGTCGAGCGCGCACGGACCACCACACCGGTGACGGTGCAGTCGGTGCTCGGCAGCATGAGCGGCTTGATCGGCGGGATGAATCCGGCGCGACTCAATGTGATCGTCGACGAGCTCGACAAGGCGCTGGCCGGCGGCCCGGATCGGTTGCGCAACATGATCTCCGGCATCAGCAGGGCCATGGCCGGGCTGACCGATCTGCTGCCGCAGACCAGGCAGCTCATCGAGAACCTCGAGGTGATCGCCGACACCACCGCGCACGCGCAACCTGACCTGACCACGCTGACCACCGGCTCCAGCGCGCTGTTCCAGCAGATGACCGCCGCCGATCAGGAGGTCCGCAAGTTCCTCGATCTCGGGCCCGGCCAGCTGGCCACCCTCGGCGGCATCGTGCGCGACACCGAGGACCCGATGACCAACCTGGTCACCAACTTCGTCGCGATCACCAGGGCCGCGAAGCTGCGCGCACCGGCCATCGCCGCGTTGTTCCCCGCGCTGCGGACCGGTTCGGAGGCCATCGGTATTCCGGCGCACGACAACGCCTATCACACCCTCGTCGATCCATGGCCACGACCGAGCTGTGACTACGACACGATTCCCGTGGTGCCGACCGACAAGACCGCCGATACCAGGGTGCGGCTTTACAACTACTGCGTCACCAGCGATCCGGCGCTGCAGGTTCGTGGTTCGGCCAACGCGCCGCGACCGAACGTGCCGGACAACGGATCCGGCCCGCCGCCCGGAGTCACCGGCAACGAGCTGTCCCGACCGGCACCTGGCAGATAGGAGCACATCTGATGAACAAGAACGAGGGCGAGATCGACGCGCTGACCCAGGAATCGGCGCCCGTCGAATCGAGTGATGTTGCGGCAAAAAAAGGTTCGGCCGCAGTGGCCGATGCGACACAGCCGGTCGAGACGAAACGCAGTCGGCTCATACCTGGCCGAGCCGGACGGATTGCGCTCCGCGTGGCAGCAGGCGTATTGCTCTGCGCCGCAATCACTTCCACCGCCGTCCTCTACATGCAGAACAAAGGCAACAAGGCGATCATCGCCGCCAACGCGGACGCACGCACCGCCGCCTGCAAGTACGCTCCGATCCTGGCCGACTACGACGCCAAGAAGCTGGACGCCTACTTCGCCGCCGTCCTGGACGGCGCGACCGGTGACTGGAAGAAGCAATTCGACAGCACCAGCAAGGAATTGCGCGATGTGCTCACCCAGGGCGCGGTGGTGTCGAAGGTCAACGACGTCCAGTGCGCGATCAAGACCGGCGACGAGACCTCCGCCGAGGCCATCGTGGTGATCGGCCAGACCATCACCAGTATGGGCACCCAGGGCAAGCCCGCGCCCGGCCAGCTGTCGATGGTGATGCGCTTGGAGAAGGTCGACGGACGCTGGCTGGTGAACAAGGTGAACTCGCCACTCGCCCCGCCGCCGCAGCAGTAGCTACCCGCCCTCGCGACCGAACAGCACGACCCGCATCAGGTGAACCACCCGCTGCCGCGAGCACACCGGGTCGTCGGAGCCGAAGCGCTGGCCCAGATCGACGACGAGGGCCAGCGCCGCGTGCACCAGCAGCCTGGCCTCGGCGGCGGACAGCTCGGGCCGGACCTCGGCGAGCAGCTTGGCCCACTCTTCGACGTTGAGCCGCTGGATGTTTCGCAGCACCGTCCGATCGTCGGCGGGCACATTGCTGATCTCGGCGTAGTAGACGAAGGTCAGCTCGCGCTCGGCGAACGAGCCCGCCACGTACAGCTCGATCAGCGTCGTCAGCGCCTGCTCCGGGCCGTCCGCCGCCGCGACCGCCGGGCCGATCGCGGCCGAAACCCGTTCCGCGGCACGGCGGAACGCGGCCGCGAGGATGTCGCCCTTGCTGCGATAGAAGCGGTACACCGCCGACGAGGCGGGCAGCCCGGCGGCGGTGGCGATGTCCTCGACGCTCACGTTCGGATAGCCGCGCTCATGGAACAGTTCGATCGCCCGCGCGAGCAGCAGCTCGTGCTTGAAGGTCAGCGGAATCTCTATTGCCGCAAGGGTTTCGGCGTGCTCGGCGGGGGGCGGCAGGGCACAGCTTGCCGCCGTCCGGCAGGCGGTGCCGAGCAGTGTGGTCAACGCGCGCACCGGGATCGATACATGGTGATCGCCGATGCTGCTGAGCACGCTCAGTACCGCCGCCGACAGCACCGCCCGGTCCGCCTTGTTCAGTTCCGGCCGCGTCTCGGCGAGCAGCGACGCGAGGACCGAATTCACCTTGGCCAGTTGGCTGTCCAGGACCGCGGCGTCGGCCTCGTCGAGATAGCGGCGCTGCCAGCGCAGCAGTGCGGCGCTGCGGCGATTGGCGATCGAGGACGCGATGAGCGCATCGATGACCCGCCCGAGTTGTATCGCGGCGGGCAAGCCACCGGCCGAATCGGGCAGGCGCACCGCCGTTTCGCTGAGCGTGCCGAGCCGCAGGGCTTCCTCGCGGAACAGCGCGTACTTGCTCGGGTAGTGGCGGTACAGCGCGGCCGAGCTGATGTCGAGCCGGGACGCGATGTCCTCCATGCTCACGCCGTGGTAGCCGAGCGACCCGAACGCCTCCGCCGAGGCCGCCGCGATCTGCGCCCGCCGATCACGCGGCCGCCGCCGGACCACGCGCGCCGCCGCCGGGTCGGACGCCTTGTCCGCGGCACGGCTTTCCTGGGCACCCATGCCGCGATGGTAGCCGAACCGGACGCTCGGCAGCGGGGCGTTTCCGACCTGGAATCAAACTGAATTGAAGATCACAATTACTGTATGATTTGGTCTGCTACCTGAAGCTATTCCGACTCATGCGCGTGGAATATTGCGTAACATAAGCGACCGGTCGGTACCTCGGTCGCACGCGGCTGTCCGAGGGCCTAAACCGCGGCGGGACGCCCGAAAAGAACCACCTGCATCAACAGGCGGACCCGGCCCTGCGCCGCCATCGGCTGGTTGTCGAACGCGCGCCCCAGATCCACCACCAACGCGAACGCGGCGTGGATGAGGAAGCGCGCCTCGGCGGGCGACAGCTCCGGCCGCACCTCGCGCAGCAGCCGCGCCCACTCTTCGACGCTGAGCCGCTGAATGTTTCGCAGCACCGTGCGTTCCTCCGCGGGAACATGCTGGAACTCGGTGAAATACACGTAGGTCAGCGCGCGTTCGGCGAACGACCCCGCCACGTACTGGTCGATCAACGCGGTCAGGGCGCCCTCCGGGCTCGCGGCGGTCGCGACCGCCGGGCCGACCGCGCCCGAAACCCGTTCCGCGGCACGGCGAAAGGCCGCGGCGAGCAGATCGCTCTTGCCGCGATAGAACCGGTACACCGCCGACGCGGCGGACAGTCCGGCGGCGGTGGCGATGTCCTCCACGCTGACATTGGGATACCCGCGCTCATGGAACAGCTCGACCGCTTTGCGCAGCAGCAGTTCGTGTTTGAACGAGTCCGGGATCTCGACCACCTGGAGCGGCTCGGCGGGCCGCTCCGCGGGCAATTCCGTGTCTATGATCGGCAAGCACGCTGAACTCAACAGTCGGGCAAGGGATTTCGCGGGCAGCGTGGCGTGGTGGTCGGCGATGCTGGTGATCGTGCTCAGCAGCGCCATCCGCAGTACGCGAGTGTCGTCCTCGGTCAGTTCCGGCCGCAGCTCGGCGATTTGGCTGCCGAGCGCGTCGAGCACGGCGAACTGCTGATCGTTCAGCAGCGTCAGATCGTCGGGCTCGAGGTAGCGGCCCTCCCAGCGCACCAGGGTGATCGTCGGCCGGTTCTCGATCGTGACGGTGATGAGTGCGTCGAGCACATGCCGCAGCCGCCGCTCGGGCGACCATGCCGCGGCCTCCGTGGGCAGCTCGACCGACTCGGTCATCGCCCGGCCGACCCGCAGCAATTCCTCCCGGAACAGCGCGTACTTGCTCGGATAGTGGCGATACAGCGCCGCCGAACTGATGCCGAGGCCGGTGGCGATGTCCTCCATGCTCACGCCGTGATAGCCGAGCGCGCCGAACGCGGCGGCCGAAGCCGCGGCGATCTGCGCCCGTCGATTCTTCGGCCTGCGCCGGACCTCCCGGGGTGCCGAGTCGCCGGTGCTCGCCTTCCGCGCCGTACGGCGATTGTCGACACTCATGCGGACATCGTACTGATCAGGGCAGGTGGGACGGGCTACGGCTCGGTACCGGACCGGCCGGGTGCCCCAGGTCACCCGGAATCGGTGGTGGTACCTGCGGGAAGGCAGCGGTCATCGAGCCGACCCGTAGGCGCGGGTCTTCGCAGGTGAGGGCCGCCACAGCCGATCGGCCACGGGTGCGCCGAGTGCCGTTGCCCGCTCAGTCGCGCGGCGTGATGACCAAGCGGGCCTTGCCCTCGGGGACGGTGGTGATGTTCCGAGTTTTGGCGCGTTCCGGCGCCGCGCCCTCGGGGCGCGAAAGGACATGCCGCACAACGATTTCCCGCAGCACCACGGTTCCCTCCATAAGGGAGAAGCCCGCGCCGATGCAGCGCCGGACCCCACCGCCGAAGGGCAGCCAGGTATTCGGCGCCACCTCACCGGAGAGGAAGCGGTCCGGCCGGAAGACGGCGAGGTCGGGATAGTTGCCGGGATCGCGGTGCGCGAGCAGGATCGAGGTGTTCACCACCGCGCCCGCGGGCAGTCGACGGCCGCCGACTGTCATGTCCCTGGTCAGTTTTCGGTTGGTGCCGTTGATGATGACGTGCAGCCGCATCGCTTCCTTCAGCACGGCCTCGAGGTACTTGTCGTCGCCGGTGCGCGCGGCGGTGACGGCCGCCTCCTGGATGTCGGGATGCGTCGCGATCTCGTACAGCGCCCAGGACAGCGCCGACGCGGTCGTCTCATGACCGGCGAGCAGCAGCGTGACGAGCTGATCGCGCAGCTCGGCGTCGGTGAGCGGCGGATCGTGGTCGTCGCCGGTGCCCGCGTGCAGCAGCCTGGACAGCACGTCGGTGCGTTCGGCCAGGTCCGGCGCGCGCCGACGGCCGGCGATCTCGGCGTAGAGCAGGGCGTCGACCGCGTGCAGATTCTCGGCGAAGCGCTTCCACGGCCCGATTCGGCTGAGCAGGGGCGACTTGATCCCGAGGAACACCAGCGGATTGAGGTGCACGATCCGCCGCAGTCGCGGCGCGAGCTCGGCGCGAGCCTGTTCGTCGGAGACGCCGAATACGACCTGAATCATCACCTCGAGGGTGAGCGCGTTCATCCGGTCGAGCGTGAGCAGCGTGGAACCCGGTGTCCAGCGGTCGATTTCGGCGACGGCGATGTCGGCGACCAGGTCGCGGTAGGCGCGCAGCGCCGAGCCGTTGAAGGCGGGCATCAGCAGTCGTCTGGCGCGCGCGTGCTCGTCTTCGTCGGTGAGCAGCAGGGAGTGCTGGCCCATGACGACGCCGAGGACCTGGTTGCCCTCGCCCGCGTGCAGGTCGCGCGGGTTGCCCGCGAAAATCTCCTTGATGTGTTCCGGGCGGGAGAACACCACCGAATGGTCGGCGACCGGCGGGATGCGCAGCGTGAAGACCTCGCCGTACCGGCGGGCGACAGCGGGTACGAAGCGCTGGCGGTTGAGCTGGAACAGCAGGCTTTGCACGAAGGCGGGCAGTCGCGACCCCGGCGGATAGGTGGCGGTCTCGTCGCGTTCTCGAACATCCTGTGCGGCCACAGTGCCACCTTCGTTGAGTATGAGACGAACCTGTTTCATCCCACGCTAAGAGATACAACCCACCGGGTCTATAACGTGACAGGTAATCAACCGTACTTGACGCGGCCGCGCCGAGCGGCCATCCTGAATCGGTCAGCACCTCGCTAGGCGAGGCTCCTGCGCGAACACAGGCCACTGATCCGACGACGTCGAGAGACGCCCAGGATCAGGACAGATCGCTTCGGATTAAGGGGCGATCCCAGGTGGCTTCCCGGTACGGGATACGTCGTGCAGTGCCGAAGCTCTGACGAGAGGGGTGCCCGTCCAGCCGTTTCGGCCGGCGTCCCCTGCCTTGTGTGGTCCCGGCACCGGTATTCGGCGACGCGCGTGCGTCACGGCAGCAAGGAGGTGAGGGACGTGAAGTCAGGCGATAGTCCGTATCCGAGTACGGATTCGACCTCCCACTCGCTCCCGGCCCACTGCCGCCGTGTGATCGACTAACCCCGAAGCGTTTTCGATTCGGGCATTCGGTCGTGTCCGAAATCGGTTGTGGTGGTGGGCCTTTCCCCGAAGGAGTCCATCATGACGTTCGCATTTCCCCGTCAGCTACCGGTGTGGCCCGCGCTGATCCACTCGGCCCGCCGAGTACTGGCCCGGTACCGCCTCACTCCCGAAGAGCACCGCAACCTTGCCGAGGCCCGCGCCGCCCGAGCCGCCATTTTCACGGCCTCGATGGGCGGGCATCCCTATTACCGCTGACCCCGGCGCCTAGCGGCCGGTGCTGGGCCGCTAGCTTCCGGTGTTCGGGCGCTGCGCCGAGTACCAGTCGAGCAGGTCCGGGTTGTCGACGGCGCTGCGTTCGACGACCCGGGCGGCCTCGGCACCCTGGAACAGCTTCTTGATCGGGACCTCTAGCTTCTTGCCGGTGCGGGTGTGCGGGATGCCGGGGGCGAGGAGGATTTCGTCGGGGACGTGGCGCGGCGAGACCTCGGTGCGAATGGTGGTCTTGATGCGGGTCTTCAGGTCCTCGGTGAGTTCCGCGCCGGGGGCGAGTACCACGAACAACGGCATCCAGTAGCCGCCGTCCGGTTGCTCGGCACCGATCACCAGGGCCTCGGCGATCTCCGGGAGGCGTTCGACGGACTGATAGATATCGGCGCTGCCCATCCGGATGCCGTGCCGGTTGAGGGTGGAGTCGGATCGGCCGTGCACGACGATGGAGTTGCGGTCGGTGATGGTGATCCAGTCGCCGTGTCGCCACACGCCGGGATACATGTCGAAATAGGCGTCGTGATAACGCTTTCCGTCCGGATCGTGCCAGAAGCGGACCGGCATCGACGGCATCGGCTTGGTGAGCACGAGCTCGCCGACCTCGCCCCGGACCGGCTGCCCGGTGCCGTCGAAGGACTCCAGCGCCGCGCCGAGGAAGCGGGTCGACAGCTCGCCCGGCCAGGCCGGGACGATGCGGGACGCGCCCATGAAGGCGGACACCACGTCGGTGCCGCCGCTGATCGAATTGACCTGGACGTGGTCACCGGCGTTCTCGCCCAACCAGAGCGCCGACGAGGTGGGCAGCGACGCGCCGGTGATGCCCACCGAGCGCAGCGCGGACAGGTCGTGCTCGGTGCGCGGCACGGCGCCCGCCTTGATGCAGGCGAGCACGTAGCCGGGACTGGTGCCGAGCACGGTGGTCCGCGTCTCGGCGGCGATGCGCCACAACCCATCCGCTGCCGGGTAGGTGGGGCTGCCGTCGTAACAGACGATGGTCGCGCCGACCAGCAGGCCGGAGACCTGGAAGTTCCACATCATCCAGCTCGGGCTGGTGTACCAGAAGAAGGTGTCGTCGGGCCCGATATCGGTTTGCAGGGCAACGGCTTTGAGGTGTTCCAGCAGCACGCCGCCGTGGCCGTGCACGATGCCCTTCGGCAGTCCGGTGGTGCCGGAGGAGAACACGATCCACAGCGGATGGTCGAAATCGACCGGCTCCGTGGTGATCACGGCGGGCGCGGCCTCGTCGTTGGCGATCGCGTCGGTCCATGCGGTCGCGTCCGCGACGTCGAGGCCGAGCTGGGAGACCGCGATCGTGCCGCGCAGCGTGCCGAGACCGGCTTGCAGCGCGGCGATGTCGGCACGCTTGTCGTGCGCTTTGCCGCCGAATCGGTAGCCGTCCACGGTGATCAGCACGGTGGGTTCGAGCTGCCCGAGCCGATCCAGTGCGGCCTTGGACGAATAGTCCTGGCCGCAGGCGCTCCAGACCGCCCCGATGCTGGCGGTAGCCAGTAGCGCGACGACCGTCTCCGGGATGTTGGGCAGATAGCCCGCGACCCGATCGCCCGCCTGGACCCCCATGGAGCGCAGGGTGCGCGCCAATGCCGCTGTGTCATCGATCAATTCGGCCCAGGACACCTCGCGCGGCGGAGCGTCCTCGGAGACGCCGATGATCGCGGGCCGGTCGCTGCGGAACTGGCGGATGAGCTGATCGACATAGTTCAACCGGGTACCGGGAAACCATTGCGCACCGGGCATTTCGGCGCTGGCGAGCACCTCGCCCGCGACCTCGCCGAGCTCGAAGTAGTCCCACACCGCGCGCCAGAACTCGGCCAGCTCATCGACCGACCACTGCCAGAGTGCCTGGTAGTCGGGGGTGGCGACACCGGTGCGCCCCTCGACGAACTTCGCGAAGTCGGTGATCCTGGCGTCGGCGATATCCTGCTCGGTCGGCACCCACTGTGGTTGCACCGCGTTCCTCCTGGCTGTTCGAACTGGTGGTCAGGCGCGCGCCGCGCGCCGCACGATCTGCTCGGCATGTCGCAGGACGGGGGCGTCGACCATGCGGCCCTCGAAGGCGAACACGCCACGATGCTTCGGTACTTCGTCGAGTACCCTGCTGGCCCAGTCGATCTCGTCCGCCGACGGCGCGTAGGCCGCGCGCAGCACCGGTACCTGGCTGGGATGGATGGCGACCTTCGCGTCGAATCCGACGGCGACCGCATCCAGGGCCTCGGCGCGTAGGCCGTCGAGGTCGCGGATGTCGAGATACACCGAGTCGAGCGCGAACTTCCCGTACGCCTTGGCCGCGAGCAGCGAGGTGGACCGGACGTGGCGTGCCACCTCGCGATAGCTGCCGTCGGCGTGCCTGCTCGATTTGCCGCCTAGCCCGGCGACGAGATCCTCCGCGCCCCACATCACGCCGATCGCATTGTCCGCCGTCAGCGCGGTGCCGACCGTGAGCGCGCCGAGCGGCGACTCGATCAGCGCGATCACCTCGTACTCGGCCAGCGCCGTAATTTGTTCGGCCGATTCACATTTCGGCAGCATCACGCGCCGATACCGGGTGTCGGCCAGCGCGGCCAGATCGAGCGCGTGCTCGTCGGTGCCTGCGGCATTGACCCGGACCACCGTGCGCTCGGGATCCAGCGGAGTCGCTACGAGCGCCTTGCGTGCCGCCGCCTTGTCGCCGGCGGCAACGCCGTCTTCGAGGTCGAGGATCACCACATCCGCTGCCGCGGCGGCCTTTTCGTAGCGTTCCGGTCGATCCGCCGGGCAGAACAGCCAGGCCGGGCCCGGCATCTCCCACGTCACGGCTGACCGGATTCGGGGCGCAGGCGAATCATCGCGTTGCGCACCGCGACCGCGACGACGGTGCCGTGCTGGTTGCGCGCGGTGTGGCGGAAGGTCACGATGCCCTCGCCCGGCCTGCTCTTCGACACCCGCTTGTCCAGCACCTCGGTTTCCGCGTAGACGGTGTCGCCGTGGAACAGCGGGGCCGGGAACTTCACCTCGGAGAAGCCGAGATTGGCGACGGTGGTGCCCTGGGTCAGGTGCGCCACCGCGAGGCCGACCATGGTGCCGAGGGTGAACAGCGAGTTGACCAGGCGCTGATGGAACGGCTCCTGGGCTTCGCTATAGGCCGCATCGATATGCAGCCCTTGCGGATTCATGGTCAGCGTGCTGAACAACACGTTGTCGGTCTCGGTCATGGTGCGGCCGGGCCGGTGCTCGTACAGCACGCCGGTTTCGAGTTCCTCGAACCACATGCCGATCTGTACTACTCGGCGCAAGTTGTCGGTTTCAGTCACAGCCCGAGCTCCCGTCCGATCAGCATCAACTGCACCTCCGTTGTGCCCTCGCCGATTTCGAGGATCTTGCTGTCCCGGTAGTGCCGGGCCACCGGGTATTCGTTCATGAAGCCGTAGCCGCCGAAGATCTGGGTGGCGTCGCGGGAATTGTCCATCGCCGCCTCGCTGGCCACCAGTTTGGCGATGGACGCCTGCTTCTTGAACGGCTTGCCCGCCAGCATCAGCGCCGCGGCGTCATAGTAGGCGGTGCGTGCGGTGTGCGCCCGCGCCTCCATCCGGCCGATCTTGAAGGCGATGGCCTGATTGCGGCCGATGACCTGGCCGAACGCCTCGCGTTCCTTGGCGTAGCGGA
This sequence comes from Nocardia sp. NPDC060255, assembly GCF_042727395.1. NCBI lineage: Bacteria > Bacillati > Actinomycetota > Actinomycetes > Mycobacteriales > Nocardiaceae > Nocardia > Nocardia sp. NPDC060255. Next base: position 254,596 of record NZ_JBHXAU010000009.1, read on the forward strand.
CGCTCTCATCGACGCAGCCCTGCGCGGCGCCGACCGCCAGCGCCGCGATGGCGATGCGGCCCTCGTCCAGGATGCGCAGGAAGTTCGCGTAGCCGCGGCCGCGCTCGCCGAGCAGGTTCTCCTCCGGCACCCGGACGTCGGTGAAGCTGAGCGGATGGGTGTCCGAGGCGTTCCAGCCGACCTTGTTGTAGGCGGGTTCGGCGACGAAGCCCGGGGTGTCGGTGGGCACCAGAATGGTGGAGATCTCCTTCTTGCCACCGTGCTGGCCGGTCACCGCCGTCACCGTGACCAACGTGGTGATGTCGGTGCCGGAGTTGGTGATGAACTGCTTGCTGCCGTTGATGACCCAGTCGCCGCTGTCGACGATCGCGGTGGTCTTGGTGCCGCCCGCGTCGCTGCCCGCGCCGGGTTCGGTGAGCCCGAACGCGGCGAGCGAACGCCCACTCGTCAACTGCGGCAACCACTCCTGCTTCTGCTTGTCGTTGCCGTAGCGGTAGATCGGCATCGCGCCGAGCGAGACACCGGCCTCCAGGGTGATGGCCACGCTCTGGTCGATCTTGCCGAGCTCCTCGAGCGCCAGGCACAGCGCGAAGTAGTCGCCGCCCATGCCGCCGTACTCCTCGGGGAACGGCAGGCCGAACAGGCCCATGTCGGCCATGCCCGCGACCACCTCGTACGGGAAGGTGTGCTTCGCGTCGTGCTCGGCGGCCACCGGCGCGACCACCGTCCGCGCGAAATCGCGCACGGTCATGGCGAGGTCGCGGTACTCCTGCGGCAGCGCGCCGGTGGACAGGAAGTCGGTCATGAGATGTTTAGCGCGGTTACCCCCTCGTTTACGAGGGGATGGAAGCGCTGTCCTCCGTTCGGTGTCGGTGGTGCGGGCTAGGTTGTGGGGCATGGATGAGGTGGTGCGGTACAGCTTTCGTTTGCGGCCGGGCCGCACTGCGAAATCTGCTCTGCTCGCCGAGTGGGATCGATGCCGGTTCCTGTGGAATGAGGCTGTCCACCAGCAGAAGTCGGGCAACAAGCCGACCTTCGGCACGCTGAGCAAGCTCCTGACCGCGGCCCGCTGTCAGAACATGTGGTTGCGAGAGGGATCGCAGGTTGCCCAACAACAGACGCTGCGGACTTACGCGCAAGCGCTGACTCAGTCGTTCACCGTCAAGGGGCGGGGGCGGCCGGTGTTCAAGGCGCGCAAGAGGTCCCGAGTTTCGTTGCAGTACACGCGCTGCGGATTCACTATCAGTGATGGGCGGCTGATGCTGGCCAAGGGCATCAGTATCCCGGTGGTGTGGTCGCGGGAGTTGCCGTCCGAACCGAGCAGTGTGCGGATCACCAGGGATTCGCTCGGCCACTGGTACGCGTCGTTCGTCGTGCGCCGTATCGTCGAGCCCACTCCCGTGGCTGAGAGTGACATCGGCATCGACTGGGGCATGCGTACCACCGCCACGACTACCGATCCTGCGTTCGATCTTCCCTATCGTGGGTACCGTGCCCGCTGCGCGGCGGAACTGGCTCGGGCGCAACGCAAGATGGCGCGGAGGCACAGCAAGCGCGGTCCGCAGTCGCGCGGGTATCAGCGGGCCGCGCGAGTGGCCGCGAAGCTGCATAAAAAGGCGGCTCGGCAAACCCAGCACGATTCGCGGGTCTGGGCGAAAAGTGTTGTCGACCGTCATGATGTGATCGCGGTGGAAGATTTCAAGCCGATGTTCCTGGCGAAGTCCACGATGGCGCGGAAGGCTGCGGATGCGGCGATCGGTGCGGCGAAGCGGGAGTTGGTCGAGCGTGGTGTGCGGGCTGGCCGGAGGGTGGTGTTGGTGCGGCCCGCCTATACGAGCATGACGTGTTCGAGTTGTTTTGCGAGAGCCAAGCAGCGACTCGAGCTCGGGGAGCGAACTTTCCGGTGCCACAGCTGCGGGTTCACCGACTGTCGGGATCGGAATGCTGCCAGAGTGATCCTGGCTGTGGCAGAGCGCGGCCACACACGTGTTGACGACGTCAGACAAGCGGATCACCTCCTTCGGGCGGCTGGTTCGGTTGCGGTCTGAGCGTGAAATCTCCTGCCTCGGGCAGGGGAGGCGTTAAGCGGGCAAGGACTTGGTCGAGGCGCACCTGGGTGCCCGGTGTCACCAGTATTTCGACGGTTCCGGCGATCGGCGCGGTGAGTGAGTGTTCCATCTTCATCGCTTCCACGATGACGACCGGGGCGCCCGCGGCGACGGTGCTGCCGGTGTCGGCCTGCACCGCGATCACCGAACCCGGCATGGGGCTCTTGATTTCGGCGTCGCCGACGTGTTCGGTGGTGCCGCGCACGCTGGCCTCGGCGACCTCGCGCAGCATCGCGATGCCGGATGGTCCGGCCAGCCACAGTTGTCCGTCGTGTTCGGCGATCCGGTATTCGCGGCGGATGCCGTCCAGTGTCAGTGTCAGCAGGTTGTCATCGAAAGTCGCTGTGATCGAGGTTGATTCGCCCTCGCCGATGCGTGCCGTCGCGTCGGTGGGGGTACCGGTGAGGTAGACGTGTTCGGTTCGATCACCGCCGGCCAGGCGGAGCGGGGTCGGGGCGGCGGTGCCGATGCGCCAGCCGGAGGGGACGTGCCAGGGATCGCTCTGCGTCGTCGGCCAGCGCCGCAGCCAGAGGTAGGTGGCGGCGGCCAGGAACAACTCGTCATCGACCGGGGTGGGGTGGAAGTCGGCGACTCGGCGATCCAGTAGCCCGGTATCCAGATGTCCCGCCGCGACATTCGGGTCGGCGAGCAGGAAGCGGAGGAATTCGATATTGCTGGTCACGCCGAGCAGTACCGTATCGCCCAGTGCCCGATCGAGTTTCGCGATCGCCGCAGTCCGGTCGGCGCCGTGCGCGATGACCTTCGACAGCATCGGGTCGTAGTCGCTGCCGACCACGGTGCCGACGCGCAGGCCCGAATCCACCCGGACCCCAACGCCTTCGGGCTCGGACAGGGCGAGCACCGTGCCGCCGGTGGGCAGGAATCCGCGACCGGGATCCTCGGCGTACACCCTGGCCTCGATGGCGTGCCCGATCATCCGGATCTCGGCCTGCTCCACCGCGAGCTTCTGCCCGGCCGCCACCCGGACCTGGGCTTCCACCAGGTCGATGCCGGTGACCAGCTCGGTGACCGGATGTTCCACCTGCAGCCGGGTATTCATCTCCATGAAGAAGAACTCGTCCGGCCGGTCGGCGGAGACGATGAACTCGACCGTGCCCGCGCCGACGTAGTCGACACTGCGCGCGGTGTTGCAGGCGGCGGCGCCGATCCTGGCCCGCGTCGCGGCGTCGAGCAGCGGGGAGGGCGCCTCCTCGATCACCTTCTGATGCCTGCGTTGCAGGCTGCATTCGCGTTCGCCCAGGTGCAGCACGTTGCCGAACTGGTCGGCGAGCACCTGCACCTCGATGTGCCGCGGGCGGGTGACGAAGCGTTCCAGGAACAGCGTGTCGTCACCGAACGCGGCTGCGGCCTCGCGGCGCGCGCTGAGCAGCGCGTCCGGCAGCTTGGCGGGATCCTCGACCAGCCGCATACCCTTGCCGCCACCACCTGCCGAGGGCTTGACCAGCACCGGGTAGCCGACCTCGGCTGCCGCCTCGATCAGGTCCGCGTCGGTCAGGCCCGGCCTGGCGATGCCGGGCACGACCGGGACATTGAAAGCGGAGACGGTGTTCTTCGCCGCGATCTTGTCGCCCATCACCTCGATCGCGCGGACGGGCGGGCCGAGGAAGACGATGCCCGCGTCCGCGAGTGCCGCGGCGAACGCGGCGTTCTCGGAGAGGAATCCGTAGCCGGGGTGCACGGCCTGCGCGCCGGTGCGCACGGCGGCGGCCACCACTTTGTCGATGGCGAGGTAACTTTCGCGCGCGGGTGCCGGACCGAGCCGCACGGCGGTGTCTGCCTCGTGCACGTGCCTGGCGTCGGCATCGGCGTCGCTGTAGACCGCGACCGAGCGAATCCCCATGGCGCGCAACGTGCGGATGACGCGCACCGCGATCTCGCCACGATTGGCGACGAGGATGGTGTCGAATCCGACGGGATGAGATTTGTTCAGCATCGCACTCACATCCGGAAGACGCCGTAGGAAACGGGTTCGAGCGGCGCCTGCGCGCACACCGAAAGGGCAAGTCCGAGCACGGTTCTCGTATCGGCGGGATCGATGACGCCGTCATCCCACAGCCGGGCCGTCGAGTAGTAGGGGTTGCCCTGGCTCTCGTACTGGTCGCGGATCGGCGCCTTGAACGCCTCCTCGTCTTCGGCCGACCACGGCTGTCCCGAGCTGTCGAGCTGATCGCCGCGCACCGTCGACAGAACCGAGGCCGCCTGCTCGCCGCCCATCACCGAGATCCTGGCATTGGGCCACATCCACAGGAAGCGAGGCGAATACGCGCGCCCGCACATCGAATAGTTGCCCGCGCCGTACGAGCCGCCGATCACCACGGTCAGCTTCGGTACCCGGGCGCAGGCCACCGCGGTGACCATCTTCGCGCCGTGCTTGGCGATGCCGCCCGCCTCGTAGTCGCGGCCGACCATGAACCCGGTGATGTTCTGCAGGAACAGCAGCGGGATCTTGCGCTTGTCGCACAGCTCGATGAAATGCGCGCCCTTCATGGCGGATTCGCTGAACAGCACGCCGTTGTTGGCGACGATGCCGACCGGGTGGCCGTGAATATGCGCGAAACCGGTGACCAGGGTCTTGCCGTACTCGGCCTTGAACTCGTGGAAGGCGCTGTCGCGGAGTTCACCCACCCCGCCGGCTTCGCCGGCTGCCGTCCCCGGGCGTGGACCACCGTCGACGAGGCGATGGATCACCTCGCGGACGTCGTACGGGGTGCGCAGGTCGACCGGCACCACGTCGTACAACTCCGACTCGGGCGCGGCGGGCGCCACCGTCGGCAGCACCGCCCACGGACTCGCCGGGCGCGGGCCGAGGGTCGCGACGATGCGGCGCACGATGCGCAGCGCGTCCTGATCGTCCTCGGCCAGATGATCGGTGACACCCGAAGTGCGCGAATGCAGTTCGCCGCCGCCGAGCTCCTCCGCGGTGACCACCTCGCCGGTCGCCGCCTTCACCAGCGGCGGGCCGCCGAGGAAGATGGTGCCCTGATTGCGCACGATCACCGCCTCGTCGCTCATCGCAGGCACGTACGCGCCGCCCGCGGTGCAGGAGCCGAGTACCGCGGCGATCTGCGGAATTCCCTTGGCGCTCATGGTCGCCTGGTTGTAGAAGATGCGCCCGAAGTGCTCGCGGTCGGGGAACACCTCGTCCTGCTCGGGCAGGTAGGCGCCGCCGGAATCGACGAGATACACACACGGCAACTGGTTCTGCAACGCGATCTCTTGCGCGCGCAGATGCTTCTTCACCGTCATCGGGTAGTAGGTGCCGCCCTTGACGGTGGCGTCATTGGCCACGATCACGCATTCGCGGCCGGACACCCGCCCGATTCCGGTGATGATGCCTGCGCCGGGGGATTCGTCGCCGTACATCCCGGTCGCGGCGAGTGGGGAGAGCTCGAGGAAGGGGCCGCCCGGGTCGAGCAGCTGGTCCACCCGCTGGCGCGGCAGCAGCTTGCCGCGTGCTACATGGCGGTCCCGCGCCTTCTCGGACCCGCCGAGCGCGGCGGTGGCAAGCCGGGCGCTCAGGTCGTTTACCAGTGCCTTGTGGGCTACTCGGTTGTCGACGGCCTCATCAGTAACGGTCATCACGTGATCCTGTCGGTCAGTTAGTCGCCGATAACTGGAATCCAGGTTAATCTTGGTTAACCGAGATGTCCAGGTAGGGCGAAAGGAGCGCGTGTGACCAGCACTGACCCCGGCACGCTCACCCGCCGTGAACAGCTGAAGGCGCAGCGACGGCAACAGCTCCTCGATGCCGGTGCCCGGCTCATCGCCGACCGCGGTTTCCTCGGCATGCGCCTGGACGACCTCGGCGCGGCGGTCGGCATCAGCGGGCCCGCGGTCTACCGCCATTTCCCGAACAAGGAAGCGTTGCTGGTGGAGTTGCTCGTCGGCGTCAGCCAGCGGCTGCTCGACGGCGGCAAGGCGGTGGTCGCGCGCACCACCGACGCGGCGGACGCGTTGGACGGTCTCGTCGACTTCCACCTGGACTTCGCGCTCGGCGATCCGGATCTGATCCGGATCCAGGATCGTGATCTGGAGAACGTGCCCGCCACCGCCCGGCGGGAGCTGCGCCGTACCCAGCGGCAATACGTGGAGATCTGGGTCACGGTGCTGCGCGAGCTGCATCCCGGGCTACCCGAGGAGACGGCGCGGGTGCAGGCCCACGCCGCCTTCGGGCTGATCAACTCCACCCCGCACAGCGCGAGCACGGCGACCGCCGTGCGCGCCAGGCCGATCCTGCGCCGAATGGCACTGTCGGCCTTGGGCTGAGCGCTCGGTCATCGAGCGCTCCACCCGCCGTCCATGGTGTAGGAGGCGCCGGTCACCATGCCCGCGTCGGCCGAGGCGAGCCAACCCACCAGTGAGGCAACCTCTTCCGGCTCGACCAGGCGCTTGATCGCGCTCTCGGTGAGCAGGATCTTCTCCAGCACTTCCTGCTCGGGGATGTTGTGCGCCTTGGCTTGATCGGCGATCTGCTTGTCCACCAACGGGGTTCGGACGTAGCCGGGACTCACGCAGTTGCTGGTGACGCCGTGCCGGCCGCCCTCCAGCGCGGTGACCTTGGACAGGCCCTCCAGGCCATGCTTGGCCGTCACGTACGCGGACTTGTACTCGGACGCCCGAATCCCGTGCACCGACGAGATATTGATGATCCGGCCGTAGCCCTGCTGGTACATGTGCGGCAGAGCCGCCCGGATGAGCAGGAACGGCGCCTCGACCATCAGGGTGAGCAGCGTGCGGAACTGTCGTGGGGCAAAGTCCTCGATCGGGCTGATGCTTTGCACCCCCGCGTTGTTCACCAGGATGTCCGCTTCGAGGTCGAGTTTTTCCAGTGCCTCGACGTCGAGAAGGTCTACCGCCCACGACCTTCCGTCGAGTTCGCGGGCCAGCGCCTTGGCGCCGACCTCGTCGATATCGGCAATGGTGACCAGCGCGCCGCGGGCGGCGAGGGTCCGTGCGCAGGCGGCGCCGATACCGCTGGCGCCGCCGGTGATCAGGGCGGAACGGCCGGTGAGGTCGCTCATGTGGCGGCCACCGTGGCGGGCTTGCCTGCCAGGTATTCGGCGTCGGCGAGGTCGACGGTTTCCAAGTCCAGGCCTTTCGTTTCACGGGCGAAGAAGACCGCGACCACGGTGACCGCCGCGGCGATGGCCAGGTAGATCGCGATGGGCACCGCGGACTTGTAGGTGTTGAGCAGGCGCACGGCGATGATCGGCGCGAGCGAGCCCGCCACGATCGAGGTGACCTGATAGCCAAGGGACACACCGGAATACCGCATGCGGGTCGGGAACATCTCGGCCATGATCGCGGGCTGGCCCGCATACATGAACGCGTGGAAGACCAGGCCGATGATGATGGCGAACAGGATGATCGCGTTGTGGCCGCTGTCCATCATCGGGAAGGCGAAGAAGCCCCAGGTGCCCGCGGTGAGCGCGCCGATCAGGTAGATCGGTCGCCTGCCGAAGCGATCGGACAGCCGCCCGACCAGCGGGATCGTCACGAAATGCACGGCGTGCGCGGCGAGCAGCCACCAGAGGATGACCTTGGTGTCGACGTGCACCTGCACCTTGAGGTAGGTGATGGTGAAGGTGACCACCAGGTAGTACAGGATGTTCTCGCCGAAACGCAGTCCCATGGCGGTGAGTACGCCACGCGGGTAGCGCTTGAGCACCTCGACGACGCTCAGTGACGTCGCCTTGATCTTTTCCACTTCCTGTTGCGCGGCAACGAAAATGGGCGCGTCGGTGACCTTGGTGCGGATGTAGTAGCCGACGAGCACGACCACCGCGGACAGCCAGAAGGCAACGCGCCAACCCCAACTGAGGAAGGCGGCGTCGGACAGCCAACTGGTCAGTGCCAGCAGCACCACCGTCGCCAGCAGGTTCCCCATCGGCACGCCGGCTTGCGGCCAACTGGCCCAGAAACCGCGACTGCGCGTCGGACTGTGTTCGGCCACAAGGAGAACCGCGCCGCCCCATTCGCCGCCGACCGCGAAACCCTGGATGAAGCGCAGCACCACCAGCAGTGCGGGCGCCCAGTAGCCGATCTGACCGAACGTCGGCAGGCAGCCCATCAGGAACGTCGACGCGCCCACCAGGATCAGGCTGAATTGCAACAGCTTCTTGCGCCCGTACTTGTCGCCGAAATGCCCGAAGACGATGCCGCCCAACGGGCGTGCGGCGAAGCCGACGGCATAGGTGATGAAGGCGGCCAGAATCGCGTCCAGATCGTCGGTGCCCTTGGCGAAGAACACCTTGCTGAACACCAGCGTCGCGGCGGTGCCGTAGAGGAAGAACTCGTACCATTCGACGACCGTGCCCGCCATCGACGCGGCTACCACCCGTCTCAAGCCGGTCGGCACCCCGTCCGGGTCGCTCGGCCACAAAGCACTGCGCACGCTCATCGAACTCTCCTTCGTGCCAGGGGTCACATCAGGGTGTAGATGTGATGGCCCCCACAAATCTCGGCTGCAACGAAGTATTAGTGCAGATGGGTTTGTCCGCAATGACTAGATGTGCAGTGGGTATCTGCGAGTATGCAGATATGAACGTCGGTTCCGCGGGGTCTGCCCGTCGGCCGAGCGCGGACGACCTGCTGGTGCTGCTCGCAGTCGGCCGATCGGGACGTTTCGTGTCGGCGGCCGAGGAACTCGGCATCAACCACACCACCATTTCCCGTCGTATCGCCGCGCTGGAACACACCCTGGGGGGCCGGGTCCTCACGCGCGCCGCGGGCGGCTGGGAGCTCACCGAACTCGGTAAGGAAGCGCTGGCCGCCGCCGAGGCGATCGAGTCGGCCGTCAAATCCCTCGCCGCCGATGCCGACGGCAGCCGAGTCCTCGAAGGAGTAGTACGGATTTCCGCAACCGACGGCTTCAGCGCCTACCTCGCCGCCCCCGCCGCCGCCGAGGTGCAACGCCAACACCCCAAGATCACCGTCGAAATCGTCGCCACCACAAGACGAGCTTCCACCCAACGCTCCGGCCTGGACCTCGAAGTAGTAGTAGGCGAACCCCAAGTCCACCGCGCCACCGCAATCCGCCTCTCCGACTACTGCCTAGGCCTCTACGGCAGCCGAGACTATCTAGCCGAACACGGCACCCCCACAACCATCAACGACCTGGCCGCCCACCCCCTCGTCTACTTCATCGACTCCATGCTCCAAGTAGACGACCTCGACCTAGCCTCCAGCTTCGCCCCCGCCATGCGCGAATCCGTAACCTCCACAAACGTTTTCGTCCACGTAGAAGCCACCCGAGCCGCCGCAGGAATCGGCCTACTGCCCTGTTTCATGGCCGACCGCCACCCCGACCTCACCCGAGTCCTCCCCAACCAGGTCTCCGTCCAACTCGCCTACTGGCTCGTCGCCCGCGCCGAAACCCTCCGCCGCCCCGAAGTAGCCGCCTTCGTGGACGCCCTCCGCGCCAAGGTCCACCACGAGCGCGACGAGCTCCTCGGCCTACCTCGCTGACGGTCTCAAGACCCGATGGTCCGGGCAAGGTTGCGTGCGCTTGTGTCTTCGGTGAGGTGGCCGTCGGTCATGGTGTAGACGGCGTTCATGCGGTGGAGGTGAGTGCGGTCGTGGGTTACCAGGAGGGTGGCGGTGTCGTGATCACGGACGATGGTGAGGATGAGATCGATGATGGTGGAGCCTCGTTCGGTGTCGAGGGCGCTGGTTGGTTCGTCGATGACGAGTAGGGCGGGGTTGTTCATCAGGGCTCGGGCGATGTTGACGCGTTGGCGTTGGCCGCCGGAGAGTTGGGCGGGGCGTTTGGACTGTTGGTCGGCCAGGCCGACAGCGTCGAGGAGTTCTATTGCCCTGGTGCGGGTTTCGCGGCGTTGGTGAGCGGAGATGTGGAAGTGCTGGCCTAGGTGGGACATCACTTCGAGTTGTTCAATTGCGGTGAGGGCGGGGATGAGGTTCGGCTGTTGGAAAACTATGCCGATGGTGGAACGGCGGAGGGCGGCGGCCTCGCGGCGGCCCACGGTGGCGAGATCGGTGGTGCCGGTGGGGGTTTCGAGGGTGATCTGGCCGGAGTCAGGGTGGATGAGGGTGGAGGCTACGGCCAGGAGGCTGGATTTGCCTGAGCCGGAGGGGCCGGTGATGGCGGCGATGGTGCCGCCGGTGACGCGCAGGCTTACTCGGTCGAGGGCGGTGAGTCGGCCGGTGCCGTCGGGGTAGGTGAGGGTCACGTTGTCGACGGTGAGGGCGGTGCTGGTGCGGATCGCGGTGGTCATGCTCGAAAACTCCAGTGGCTCAATGCTGGTGGGTCAGCGTGCGGCGCCGAGGGCCGTTAGTGGGTCGGTGGTGAACAGGAAGCGGAGGGCGAAGGCGGCACCGAGTAGGCCGAGCACGATCAGGGCCAGCGCGGGCAGCAGCGTAGTCGTGAGACTCAGGACGAAGGGGAGGGCGTCGCCCATGAAAGCGGCTGCGGCGACGGTGATTCCGAGGCCGACGGCGACGCCGGCGGTCAGCACGATGGCGGCTTGGGCGAGGGCGTCGCGGACCAGGGAGCCGGAGGTGGCGCCGAGGGCTTTGAGGGTGGCGACGTCGGGCATGCGCTGGACGGTCCACACGGTGAAGAAGGCGCCGATCACCAGTGCCGAGATGGCGAACAGCAGCACGGTCATCAGGGTCAGTGAGCCGTTCTCGGCTTTGTAGGCACTGAGCGCGGACAGCGCGCCGGATGGGTCGGTTGTCTGCGTGTGGGCGGTGGCGTTCACCGCTGTTCGATCGGCGACGCCGGAGACCGCGAGCACGGTGGCCGCGCCGGAGCGCGGGCTCATCGCCTGCCAGTCGGCCAGGGTTGTCCAGACCACCGGTGTGTGGCTGTACCAGTCGTCGCCGCGCACCGCGGCAACGGTGAATGCGCGGCCGCTGATGGTGACGGAGTCGCCCGCCCCGGCGCCGAGATCCTTGGCCGCGCCGGTGCTGAGCACCACGCTGCCGTTCTCGGTTGCGGAGCGGTTGCCGAATGCTGTTCCGGTGGTGCCGAAGAAGGCGACCTGCACCGAGGCTCGTCCGCTGGGATCGACCTTGCCGTGGCTGATGCCGATCGGGTCGACGGTGCCGTTCGGGCCCGCCGCGGCCTGCCAGGCGGCGACCTGCTCGGCGGTCAGCGTCGAGGCGTCGAAGGATGGTGCGGCGCCGGTGTCGGCGAAGACGATGGTGTCGCCGGGGAACGATTCGACGGCCGAGATGTTCTGGTGCGCGAGCCCGGCGGTGAGCCCGCTGAGGAAGCTCACCAGCAGCGCCACCAGGGTGACGACCAGGGTGATGAGCAGGAAGCGGCCGCGGGCGGCGCGCAGGTCTCGGAGTGCGACGAACATGCCTTCACTGTTCCGCGCGGCGCGCCGTCGGCCATCGCGCGCGGGAAGGAAAGGCGCACCATCGAAGGGTGGGTGGCGGTTTACACCTTTCGATGGATGCCACCCGAGTAGCCGCACATAAGCTGGCAAGGTGCACTCGTCCCCGCTCACTCCGGTCTTCACCGCGCTGCGGCTCGGCCTGCATGTGCTGGTGACGGCGTTGGCGGTGGTGATCGCCGTACGTGCGCTGCTGCCCGGTGCGCCGCACCCGATCCCGGTCGTGGCGTTGACGGTGGCTTTCCTGGCGACGTACTTCGCCGGGCATGTGCTGAGCGGGCGTCGCGGCGGGATCGCCGTCTGGTTGATCGCCCTGACGGTCTGGTGGCTCGGCCTGGTCCTGCTCGCTCCCGACGCCGGTTATCTGGCCTTCGGCCTGTTCTTCCTCTACCTGCACCTGCTCCCGCGCCCGTGGAACATGGTCGCGGTGGCGGCGGCCACGGCGATCGCGGTGATCGGCTTCGGGGTGCACCGCGGCTGGTCGGTGGCGGGCGCGATCGGCCCGATGTTCGGCGCGGCGGTCGCCGTCGGCATCGGCCTCGGCTATCAGGCGCTGTTCCGCGAATCCGCCGAACGGCAGCGGCTGATCGACGAATTGCTCAGCACCCGAGCGATACTCGCGGACCAGGAGCGCACGGCGGGCAAACTGTCCGAACGCGAACGACTGGCGCAGGAGATCCACGACACCGTCGCCCAGGGCTTGAGCAGCATCCAGCTTCTACTGCATGCCGCCGAGCAGTCCGCGCCGGATCATCCTGCACTGCAACGGATTCAGTTGGCCAGGGAGACGGCTGCAGAGAATCTTGCCGAAACCCGAAGGCTCATTGCCGAATTGGCCCCGGCTGCACTCGACGGCCAATCACTCGCCCAAGCACTGGAACGAATCTCCTTACGCGCCAACGCCCCCGGCCTCGCCACCCAACTGGTAGTCGAGGGCACCCCCGAGCGGTTGCCGATGCCGATCGAGGCAGCGCTGGTGCGCATCGCGCAAGGCGCGGTCTCGAATGTGGTGCAGCACGCGAAGGCCGACCGGATGCGCCTGACGCTGACCTACGCCGACGCGGAGGTCCTGCTCGACGTGGTGGACGACGGCGTCGGGATCGAACCCGACGTCCTCGACCACGCGCCGTCCGGCTCGTTCGGTCTCGCCGCCATGCGGTCGCGGGTGGAGCAGCAGGGCGGCACCATGGCGGTGGAATCGGAACCGGGCCACACCGCGGTCACCGTCTCCTTCCCGCTGGAACCCGCCGCACCGGAACCGGATTCGGGAGAGCGCGAATGATCCGCCTGCTGCTGGCCGACGACCATGCCATCGTCCGCGCCGGCCTGCGCGCGCTGCTCGACGGCGGCGACGGCATCACCGTCGTCGGCGACGTGCCCACCGGCGAGGCGGCCGTCGCGTTCTGCGCGACCACCCCGGTCGACCTGGTGCTGATGGACCTGAGCTTCGGTCCCGGCCGCTCCGGTGCGGACGCCACCGCCGAGCTGCGCGCCCTCCCGGAGCCGCCGAATGTCTTGGTGGTCACCAACTACGACACCGACGCCGACATCCTCGGCGCCATCGAAGCGGGCGCCTGCGGTTACATCCTGAAGGACACCCCGCCCACTGAACTGCTCGCCGCCGTCCGCTCGGCCGCGGCGGGGGAGAGCGTGCTGTCGCCCGCGGTGGCCTCGAAGTTGATGACCCGGGTGCGCCGTGCCGACACCACCTTGAGCGCTCGCGAGATCGAGGTGCTGCGGCTGGTCGCCGACGGACGCTCCAATCGCGAGATCGCCAAGGAGCTGTTCCTCAGCGAGACCACCGTCAAGTCCCACCTGGTGCACATCTACGCGAAACTCGGTGTCCGGTCCCGCACCTCGGCCGTCGCCCGTGCCCGCGAGCAAGGCGCTATCTGAGCGACGAAGACCGCGACATGCGCCCGCAGCTGCCCTGTTCGACAGCCTGCGTGCCCCTAGGGTGAAGCAATGGCCTCTCTCTCGGATCCTCAGGTGCGCGAGTTCCTCTCCGAAGGCACGCGGACGGGCAAGGTGGCTTTCGTCGCCGCCGACGGACGGCCGGTGGTGACCCCGGTGTGGTTCGTACTCGAGGGGGACGAACTGGTTTTCAACACCGGCAAGGACACCGCCAAGGGCAAGGCGTTCGCCCGCGACGGGCGCATCGCGGTGATCGTCGACGTCGAGGCGGCGCCGTACCCGTCGGTGCAGTTGCAGGGCACCGTGACCCTGTCCGAGGATCCGGCAGAACTGGTCCGCACGGCGACCGAGATCGGCGGCCGGTACATGGGTGCCGACCGGGCCGAGGAATTCGGCAAGCGCAACGGGGTGCCCGGCGAACTCGTTGTCCGCCTGCGGCCGACCAAGGTGCTCGCACACTTCGACGCGACGGCCTGACCCGACCATCGTTTTACACTCACCCGCATGACCGTGCACTTCATCGGCGCCGGACCGGGTGCGGCCGACCTGCTCACCGTCCGCGCGGTCGCCCTGCTCGGCTCGTCCCCGGTGTGCCTGTACGCGGGCACCTATCTGGATCCCGAAGTGCTCGGTCATTGCGCGCCCGACGCCGAATTGATCGACACCCAGCACCTGGACCTCGATCAGATCACCGAACACCTGGTGCGCGCCGATCAATCCGGTAAAGACGTGGCCCGGCTGTGCTCGGGTGACCCGTCGCTCTACTCGGCCCTCACCGAACAGACCCGCAGGCTTGACGCACATGGCATTCCGTGGGACGTCACCCCCGGCGTTCCCGCCTATGCCGCCGCGGCCGCGTTGCTCGGCACCGAACTCACTGTCCCCGAGTTGGTGCAGTCGGTCGTGCTGACCCGCACCCGAGCCCGCTCGACCGCCATGCCCGACTCCGAGGCACTGGCCAACTTCGCCGCCACCGGCGCCACTCTCGTGCTGCACCTCGCGATCACCCGCATCCGCACGCTGGCCGCCGAACTCGTCGCCGACTACGGCCGGGACTGTCCGGTCGCCGTGGTGTACCGCGCCAGCCAGCCCGGCCAGCTGATCCTGCGCGGCACGCTCACCGACATCGCCGATCAGGTCGAGGCCGCCGAACTGCGGCAGGCCGCGATCATCCTGGTCGGCAAGGCCCTCGCGGGCACGGTGTCGTGTGCCGAATCCCACCTCTACGACCCGGCTCGCACCCGCCATCGGTGACCCGCCGCGCCGCCCGCACAGCGCGTCGCGCAGGATGTGAGGTCTGCAACATGAGCCCTGCAAAGTACTGACACCCCGACTGCCTGTGATGATGTCGGTCAGCTATCGAGGTTGGTTGGTTCGGCGCGGGCGACGACGGTAGATTGGTTCGGTGATCTGCAGCGAGATTCCCGGCATCGCCGGTCGGTGGGTAGTGGGCGCGGTCGCGCCTATGTAACAAGGTCACCCTGGCGAACAGATAGTGCCAATGAGCTTTTTTTGCCTGATTGATTAGAGAACTGAACCCCGAGACGCGGGCGCCACGCTGGGATAGGTGAGCGTCCTGTCCGGGTGTCGTCGGGGAGCGCTTGCGTGGTGTTCCGGAAGCGAGGTTACGGTTGGACCGGCTGGATTTCGGCGGAAACGGCGAAGCTGGTGGCGAACGGGCGGACGCTGGTTCGGGCTACTTCCCGCTGTCTCCTGCACAGCTGGGCATCTGGTACGCGCAGCATGTCGACCCGCAGGTGCCGGTCAACATCGCGCAGTACGTGGATCTGCACGGTGAGCTGGATGTCGAGATCCTGGAACAGGCGAGCATCGACGCGTCGCACGAGCTCGGTTCGGGCTTCCTGCGCATCATCGAACGCGACGGCGAGCCATTGCAGTTCGTCGATCACAGCATCGCCGACTACGACAAGGTCACCTATGTAGACCTGCGCGCCGAGGCCGATCCGGCCGCGGCCGCGATGGCGTGGATGCGGGCCGAGTACAGCCGCCCGATGGACCTGACGACCGACCGCCTGATCGCGGTCGCGGCGCTGCAGCTGGCCGACGACCACTGGTACTGGTACTCGCGCGCCCATCACGTCACGCTCGACGGCTTCGGCGCCATGACCAACCTGAACCGGATCGCCGAGCTGTACACCTCGTACGTGAACGGCACCGAGCCCGCCGTCTCCAAGGCCACCGACCTGCACACGCTCTATGAGCAGGAAATGGCCTACCGCGAGAGCACGCGGTTCGCCACCGACAAGGAGTACTGGACCGAGCGGGTCGCCGGGCTCGAGGACGGCACCAGCCTGACCGGCCGGTCCGCCCCGCCCGCCGCGATCAACGGGATCGCCAGCGCGGCCCTGTCCGATGACCAGAACACGCTGCTCGATACCGCTGTGCGGCACCATGATTCGACGCCCGCCGGGCTGCTGCTCGCCGCGTTCGCTGGTTATCTGGCGCAGTGGAACGGCGTCGAGGACGTCATCCTGAGTCTGCCGGTGACCGCGCGCACCACCGCGGCGATGCGTCGCTCGGGTGGTGTTTCGTCGAACATCGTGCCGCTGCGGTTGCACGTCGGCCACGACACGACGGTCAGTGAACTGCTCAAGCAGGTGACGGTCGAGGTGTCCGGCGCGCTGCGGCACCAGCGGTACCGGCACGAGGACATCCGCCGCGATACCGCGGGTGACGGCATGGTGACCACGGAGTTCTTCGGCCCGTGGGTCAACATCATGCTGTTCCACGATGAGCTGGTGATGGGCCCGATGGTCGGGCAGTTGCACGTGCTGTCCACCGGCAGCATCGAGGATCTCGGCGTCAACTTCTATCAGTCGGTGGCGGGCACCCGCTCGCACATCGACTTCGAGACCAACCCGAACCTCTACACCGAAGACGAAGCGCAGCGGCATCATTCGCGCTTCCTGGAGTTCTTCGACCGCTTCCTCGCGGCCGACGACGCCGCCGCGGTCTGGGCGCTGGATGTCACCACCGCCGAGGAGCGGGAGCGTTCGCTGCTGGAGTGGAACGACTCCGACCAGGACGTGCCCGACACCACGTTGTCCGCGCTGCTGGATGCGCAGATGCCGTTGGCGCCGAACAGCATCGCGCTCGACTTCGAGGGCGCGACGCTGACCTACGCGGAGTTCGACGCGCGGGTCAACCGGCTGGCCCGGTTCCTGATCGCCGACGGTGTCGGCCCGGAATCGCTTGTCGCGCTGGGTATGCGGCGCTCGCTGGAGCTGGTCATCGGCATGCATGCGGTGCTGAAGGCCGGTGGTGCGTATGTGCCGATCGATCCGGATCATCCGGCCGATCGCACCGCCTACATCCTCGACAGCGCGGCACCGGTCTGCGTGTTGACGCTGTCGGCTGATGTGCTCGATCTACCGGAGTCGGTGCGGCAGTTGCCGATCGACACCCTGGATGTGTCGGGGTTCTCCGCCGAGCCGGTGACCGACGCGGACCGGCTCGCGCCGCTGCGCCCGGACAACACCGCTTACGTCATCTACACCTCGGGTTCGACCGGACGCCCCAAGGGCGTTGCGGTCACTCATCACGCGATCGTCAACCAGCAGCTGTGGATGCTCGACGAGTACCGGCTCACGGCGGATGACGTGTATCTGCAGAAGACCGCGACCACGTTCGATGTGTCGTTGTGGGGTTACTTCTTGCCGCTGCTGGTCGGTGCGAAACTGGTCATCGCCGCGCCGGACGGCCATCGCGATCCGCTGTATGTCGCGGACATGATCGAGCGGCACGGGGTCACCGTGACCGACTTCGTGCCGTCGATGCTGACGGTGTTCGTCTCGCACGCGACGCAGGCGCAATGTGCCACGCTGCGTGCGGTTTTCGTGATCGGTGAGGCGCTGCCGCCGGAGACCGCCGCCGGTTTCCGTGCGATCACCACCGCCGGTCTGCACAACCTGTACGGCCCGACCGAGGCCGCGGTCTCGGTGACCTACTGGGAGGCGACCGCCGCCGACACGGTGACCGTGCCGATCGGTATCCCGGAGTGGAATGTCTCGGTCTACGTGCTGGATTCGCGGCTGCGACCGGCCGCGATCGGCGCACCGGGTGAGCTCTATCTCGGTGGCCGGCAGCTGGCCCGCGGCTATCGCGGCCGCCCGGACCTGAGCGCGGATCGCTTCGTCGCGAACCCGTTGTCGGACAACGGCGAACGCATGTACCGCACCGGTGACCTGGTGCGCTGGAACGACGCGGGCACGATGGAATACATCGGCCGCACCGACTTCCAGGTGAAGTTCCGTGGTCAGCGCATCGAGCTCGGCGAGATCGAGACCGACCTGCTCGCCCATCCGGCGGTCAGCCAGGCCGTGGTGCTGGTGATGGATACCGCCACCGGTCAGCAGCTGGTGGCCTATGTTGTTCCCGCGCCGGGACATTCGGTCGATCCGACCGAGCTGACCAGGTTCGCGGCCGAGAAGCTGCCCAGCTACATGGTGCCCGCCTCGGTCATGGTGCTGGACGGGTTCCCGCTCAACACCTCCGGCAAGCTGGACCGAAAGGCCTTGCCGGAGCCCGTCTTCAGCGCGGACGCGACGAGTTTCCGTGCCCCGCGCACCCAGGCCGAGCAGATCGTGGCGGGCATCTTCGCCGACGTGCTGAGCCAGGACCGCATCGGCATCGACGACAACTTCTTCGATCTCGGCGGCAACTCCCTGGTCGCGACCCAGGTGGTATCGCGGATCGGTGTGGCGTTCGGCACCCAGATCGGGGTGCGCGCGCTGTTCGAGTCCCCGACCGTGGCCGGGATCGCCGCCCGCGCGGAGAACGCCAGCCAGACCGAGGGCGCCCGGCCGCCGCTGGTGGCCCAGCAGCTGCCCGAGCGGGTGCCGCTGTCGCTGTCGCAGCAGCGGATGTGGTTCATCAACCAGTTCGACTCGACCGTGCCCGCCTACAACCTGCCGTTCGTGGTGCGGTTGCGTGGCGAGGTCGACCTGGACGCGTTGCAGACCGCGTTGACCGACGTGGTCGCGCGCCAGCAGTCGCTGCGCACGATCTTCCCCGAGTCCGGCGACGGCGGCTACCAGCAGGTGCTGCCGGTCGACCAGGTAGACCTCGGCATCGCGATCGAGCCGATCGACGAGACCGAATTGCACGGTGTGCTCACCGCGTTCGCGTCCACCGGCTTCGATGTCTCGCGCGAGCTGCCGATCCGGGTCCGGGTCTACGCGGTGACCGGTGGCCGGGAGAACGGCACCGCCGATTACGCGGTCGCGTTCGTGGTGCATCACATTGCCGCGGACGGCTTCTCGTTCGGCCCGCTGGCCCGCGACGTCGCCGCCGCCTACCTCGCGCGCGCCGCGGGGCAGGCGCCGAGCTGGGCGCCGCTGCCGGTGCAGTACCAGGACTTCAGCGTCTGGCAGCGCGAGCTGCTCGGCGCCGAGTCCGACCCCGGTTCCATGGCCGCGCGTGAAATCGCCTACTGGCGGCGGGCTTTGGCCGGGCTGCCCGATCAGCTCGACCTGCCCGCGGATCGCCCGCGGCCGCCGGTGCAGAGCTTCAGCGGTGGCCGGGTCACCTTCGACATCGATGCCGAACTGCACCAGCGGCTTTCGGCGCTGGCGCGGGCCCAGGGCGTCAGCCTGTTCATGGTCATGCACGCCTCGCTGGCCGTGCTGCTGGCCCGGCTGTCGGGCACCAACGACATCGCCATCGGCACCCCGGTCGCCGGTCGTGGCGAGCAGGCCCTCGACGACCTGATCGGCATGTTCGTCAACACGCTGGTGCTGCGCTCGGAGGTCGACGGCAGCGAGCCGTTCACCGAGTTCCTCACCCGCACCAGGGAAACCGACCTCGCCGCGTTCGCCTTCGCCGACGTGCCGTTCGAGCGCCTCGTCGAGGTGCTCAACCCGACCCGCTCGCAGGCGCGGCATCCGCTGTTCCAGGTGATGCTGTCGTTCCAGGAAATGTCGCACGCGACACTGGAACTGCCCGGGCTCTCGGTCACCGCCGACGAGCTCGACGTCGACATCGCCAAGTTCGACCTGCAGTGGACCGTCACCGAAGAACGTGGCGCCCAAGGCGAACCCGCCGGCATGGCGACCGTGGTCTCCTTTGCCACCGATCTGTTCGACGCCGCGACCGTCGCCGAATTCGGCCGCCGCTACCTGCGTGTCCTCGAAGCCGCCGTCACCACCCCGCAGGCCGCGGTCCGCGATATCGACATCCTCGACGACGCCGAGCGCACCCTCGTCCTCACCGGCTGGAACCAGACCACGCACGAGTTACCCGCGGCGACCGTGCTCGACCTGTTCGAGGAGCAGGTTCGCCTGCGCCCGAACGACATTGCCGTCCTGTTCGACGGCGGTACCCGCAGCGCAGGCGAATTCGGCCCGCAGGTCCAGCTGAGCTATGCCGAGTTCTCGGCGCGCGTAAACCGTTTGGCGCGCAAGCTGATCGCCGAAGGTGTCGGCCCGGAAAAGCTGGTCGCCGTCGGTATCCGCCGCTCGGTGGACATGCTGATCGCCATCTACGCCACCATGACCGCCGGTGGCGGCTACGTGCCGATCGACCCCGACCACCCGGCCGAGCGCACCGACTACGTGCTGGCGAACTCGACGCCGGTGTGCGTGCTGACCACCCTGTCGGACGACGTCAAGTCCGGCGACTGCCCGGTGATCGCCGTCGACACCTTGGATTTGAGCGAGTTCGACGACGGGCCGATCACCGACGCCGAGCGCCGCGCACCGCTGCGCCCGACGAACGCCGCGTACGTGCTCTACACCTCCGGCTCCACCGGCCGCCCCAAGGGTGTGGCCGTCAGCCATGCCAGTGTGCTCAACCAGATCGCCTGGATCACCGGTGAATACCGGATGAGCCCGGCCGATGTGGTGCTGCAGAAGACGCCGGTCACCTTCGACGTGTCGGTGTGGGAGTTGTTCGGCACCTTGGCCGTTGGCGCCCGGATGCTCATCGCCGCGCCCGACGGGCACCGCGATCCGATGTACCTCTCGGAGATCATCGGACGGCATCAGGTCACCATGACCTCGTTCGTGCCGTCGATGCTCTCGGTGTTCGCCGGTGCCGCGTCCACCGCCGAATGCGCCTCGCTGCGTGCGGTTCTCGTCGCCGGTGAGGCGCTGCCGCCGGCCACCGTCGCCGCGTTCCGGCAGTTCTCCACCGCCGCGATGCACAACCTGTACGGTCCGACCGAATTCACCGTGCACGCCACCGCGTGGCACCTCAACGAGGTGGCGCCCACCTCGGTGCCGATCGGGCGCCCGGTGTGGAACGCGCAGGCCTACGTGCTCGACGAGGGCCTGGACCCGGTCCCGGTCGGCGTGCCCGGCGAGCTGTACCTGGGCGGCGTGCAGACCGCCCGCGGCTACCACGGCCGCCCCGACCTGAGCGCGGAACGCTTCGTCGCCAACCCGTTCGGCGCGCCCGGCAGCCGGCTCTACCGCACCGGCGACCTGGTTCGCTGGGTCGAGCCGCACGATCCCGAGGTCGGCGCCGCGGGCGTGCTGGAGTACATCGGCCGCACCGACTTCCAGGTGAAGTTCCGCGGCCAGCGCATCGAGCTCGGCGAGATCGAGGCCGCGCTGCTCGACCATCCAGCCGTCACCCAGGCAGTCGTGCTCGTGCTGGATACCGTCGCGGGCGACCAACTCGTCTCGTACGTGGTCACCCCGGCGGGCCCGGTCGACATCGACAACATCAAGAACGCCCTGCACCGCACGCTGCCCGCGTACATGGTGCCGTCGGCGATCGTGGTGCTGGAGGCGTTCCCGCTCAACCCCTCCGGCAAGCTCGACCGCAAGGCGCTGCCCGCGCCGGTGTTCGAGGTGCGCGAATTCCGGGCGCCGACAACGCCGATCGAGGAGATCGTCGCGCAGATCTTCGGCGAGGTGCTCGGCATCAACCGGGTCGGCGTCGATGACGACTTCTTCGAGCTCGGCGGCAACTCGCTGATCGCGACCCAGGTCGCCTCGCGCCTCGGCATCGCGCTGGATACCCGTGTGCCGGTGCGGATGCTGTTCGAGGCGTCCACCGTTGCCGCGCTGGCGGCCCGGGTGGAGTCGCACGCCGGTGACGGTGCGCGCAAGGCGCTGGTGGCCCGCGTCCGTCCCGAGGAGGTGCCGCTTTCGCTTGCGCAGCAGCGCATGTGGTTCCTCAACCGGTTCGATACCGCCTCGGCGGTCAACAACATTCCGGTCGCCATCCGGCTGTCCGGCGATCTCGACGTGGCCGCGCTGCAGGTCGCGGTCATCGACGTGATCGACCGGCACGAGTCGCTGCGCACCGTGTTCCCGGAGACCAAGACCGGGCCGGTGCAGGTGGTCCTCGACGCGGCGCAGATCGTGCCCGACCTGACGCCGATCCCGGTGACCGAGCACAATCTGATCGACCACCTGGTCCAGCTCGCCTCGATGGCGTTCGACGTGACCAACGAAGTGCCCTTGCATGCAAGGCTTTTCGAGATCAGCGAAACCGAGTACGTGCTCGGCATGGTGGTGCACCACATCTCCGCCGACGGCTGGTCGATGGGCCCGCTGGCCCGCGACGTGATGGTGGCCTATGCCGCGCGCACCTCGTGGGAGGCCCCGGCCTGGTCGGCGCTGCCCGTCCAGTACGCGGACTACGCGCTGTGGCAGCGCGAGGTACTCGGCTCCGAGGACGACCCGAGTTCGTTGATCGCCAACCAGATTCGCTACTGGGCCCGCGAACTCGCGGACCTGCCCGACGAATTGGTGCTGCCCTCGGATCGGCCGCGACCCGCGGCGGCGTCCTATCGCGGCGGCACCTACCCGTTCGTGATCTCCGGCGAGACCCAGCGCGCGCTGGTCGACCTGGGCCGCAGGCACAACGCCTCGCTGTTCATGGTCATGCACAGCGCGCTGGCCGTGCTGCTGGCCCGGGCCAGCGGCACCGGCGACATCGCCATCGGCACGCCGGTGGCCGGCCGCGGTGAGGCCGCGCTGGACGACCTGATCGGCATGTTCGTCAACACGCTCGTGCTGCGCACCGAGGTGGACGGCGCGGCCAGCTTCGCCGATCTGCTCGCGCAGGCCAGGGAAAAGGATCTGCACGCGTTCGCGCACGCGGACGTGCCGTTCGAGCGCCTCGTCGAGGTGCTCAACCCGGCCCGCTCGCAGGCCAGGCATCCGCTGTTCCAGGTGATGCTGACCTTCCAGAACACCAGGCAGGCCAGCCTGGAGCTGCCCGGACTCTCGGTCAACGGCGTCGACTACGACGCGCGCCTGGCCAAGTTCGACCTGCAGCTGACCCTGCAGGAGACCCAGGACGAGCTGGGCGACGCGGCGGGCATGTCGGCCGAATTCTCCTACGCCGAAGACCTTTTCGACGAGGACACGGTGGCCGCGTTCGCGCGCAGGCTCGACCGCGTGCTCGCGGCCGTCACCGTCGACCCGAACGTGCCGATCGGCGACATCGACCTGCTCGCGCGCGAAGAGCAAGCTCAGGTGCTCGTCGACTGGAACGACACCGCGCACCGGGTGCCGGGCGAGACGCTGGTCTCGCTGTTCGACGCGCAGGCCGCGGCGACGCCGGACGCACCGGCGCTGCTCTTCGACGAGGAGCGGCTCACCTACCGCGAACTGCAGGTGCGGGCGAACCGGATCGCCAGGCAGCTGATCAAGGCGGGCGTCGGCCCGGAATCACTGGTCGCGCTGTCCATCCGGCGCTCCAACGAGCTGGTCATCGCGATGTACGCGGTGCTGCAGACGGGTGCGGCGTACGTGCCGCTGGACCCGGATCAGCCCGCCGACCGGATCAACCACATTGTCGACACCGCGCGTCCGCGGATGATCCTGTACCGGTCCGCCGACGGGTTCGGCATCGACCTGCAGCGCGAGGTCTCGGTCATCGCGATCGAGGGCATCGAGGGCGTGCCCGGCATCGCCGCCTCCAGCGGCGCGCCGATCACCGATGCCGAACGCACCCGACCGCTTCGGCCGGGCAACACCGCCTACGTCATCTTCACCTCGGGCTCGACCGGTCGCCCGAAGGGTGTGGCGGTCAGCCATGCCGCGATCGTCAACCGGCTGCTGTGGATGCAGCACGAGTACCCGATCGGGCCCGGCGACGCCGTGCTGCAGAAGACGCCCGCCACCTTCGACGTGTCGGTGTGGGAGTTCTTCTGGCCCTTGCAGACCGGCGCGCGACTGGTCGTCGCGAAGCCGGACGGGCATCGCGACCCGGTGTACCTGGCGCAGCTCATCGCCGAGCACGGCATCACCACGGCGCATTTCGTGCCGTCGATGATGTCGGTGTTCGTGTCCACCCTCGGCAGCGAGAACGGCGACGCGGACGGGTATCCGTCGTCGCGGCTGCGGCAGGTGTTCGCCTCCGGTGAGGCGCTGCCCGCGCAAACCGCGCAGCGTCTGCGCGAGCTGACCGGCGCCAAGCTGCACAACCTGTACGGCCCGACCGAGGCTGCCGTCGACGTCACGTATCACGAAGTGACGGACGCGGATTCGGTCTCGGTGCCGATCGGCCGGCCCGTCTGGAACACTCGGGTGTTCGTGCTCGACGCCAGGCTGCACCCCGTCGCACCGGGTGTCGCAGGAGAGCTCTATCTCGCGGGCGATCAGCTCGCGCTCGGCTACCTCGGCCGCGCGGACCTGACCTCGGATCGCTTCGTCGCCAATCCGTATGGCGCGGCGGGTGCGCGGATGTACCGCACCGGTGACCTCGTCACCTGGACCGCTGATGGCGAGCTGGAGTACTTGGGCCGCACCGACTTCCAGGTGAAGCTGCGTGGTCTGCGCATCGAACTGGGCGAGATCGAGGCCGCGCTGCTGACCCAGCCGGGCGTCGCGCAGTCCGTCGTCGTGGTGCGTACCGACGCGCACGCCGGCGATCAGCTGGTGGGTTACGTTGTCGCCGAACCGGATTCGGTCATCGACACCGATGCGGTCAAGCTCGCGCTGGCCGGTCTGCTGCCCGGCTACATGATTCCGGCCGCACTGGTCGTGCTCGACGCCTTCCCGCTCAACGCCAGCGGCAAGCTGGATCGCAAGGCGCTGCCCGCGCCGGTGTTCGAGGCCAAGCAGTTCCGCGCCCCGGCGACGCCGATCGAGGAGATCGTCGCGGAGGTCTTCGCCGATCTGCTCGGGCTGCCGCGCGTCGGCGTGGACGACGACTTCTTCGAACTCGGCGGCAACTCGCTGGTCGCCACCCAGGTGGTCGCGCGGCTGAGCGCGGCGCTGGACACCGAGGTCGGCGTGCGCGTGCTGTTCGAGGCGCCGACCGTGGCCGCATTGGCCGCCCGCGTCGAGTCGCGGGCGGGAACCGGTGCGCGCCAAGCGCTTACGGCACAGGTGCGCCCGGAGCGGCCGCCGCTGTCGCTGGCGCAGCAGCGGATGTGGTTCCTCAACCGCTTCGACGCCGACTCGGCCGCCAACAACATTCCGGCCGCGGTGCGGCTGGAGGGCGCGCTGGATCTGGCGGCACTGCGCGGCGCGATCGCCGACGTGGTCGCACGGCACGAATCGCTGCGCACCATCTACCCGTCGCAGGACGGCGTCGCCTATCAGCGGGTACTGCCCGCGACCCGGGCGATCCCGGACCTGGAGGTCTTCACGGTCGCCGAGGGCCAATTGCTCGGCGCGCTGTACGAATTCGTCGAGCGTGGCTTCGACGTGACGGCCGAGCCGCCGGTGCGGCTGCGCGCTTACCAGCTCGGCGACCAGGATTACGTCCTGGTTGTCGTGGTGCATCACATTGCGACGGACGGCTTCTCGATGCGGCCGCTGGTCCGCGACCTGATGACCGCCTACGTGGCCCGCACCTCTGCGTCCGAGCCGGGCTGGCCGCCGCTCGCGGTGCAGTACGTGGACTTCGCGCTGTGGCAGCGGGCCACGCTCGGCTCCGAGGACGATCCCACCTCGCTGATCTCCGAGCAGCTCGACTACTGGCGCGACGCGCTCAACGGTCTGCCCGACGAACTGCGCCTGGCCGGGCGGCCCCGGCCCGCGGTCGCGTCGTATCAAGCAGGGACACACCGATTCCGGGTGCCCGGCGAGCTGATCGACGAGCTGAACCGCGTCGCGCACGCACACGGCACCACGCTGTTCATGGTGGTGCACAGCGCCTTCGCGGCACTGCTCGCGCGACTGAGCGGTTCCGACGACATCGCCATCGGCATCCCGGTGGCCGGTCGTGGTGAGCGGGCGCTCGACGACCTGGTCGGCATGTTCGTCAACACCCTGGTGTTGCGCGCGCAGGTCGACACCGACGCGTCGTTCACCGAGCTGCTCGCGCAGGTCCGCGAGCGCGACCTGCAGGCGTTCGCGCACGCCGACGTGCCGTTCGAGCGGCTGGTCGAGGTGCTCAACCCGGCCCGCTCGCAGGCGCGGCATCCGCTGTTCCAGGTGATGCTGTCGTTCCAGAACCTGGGCCGCGCGTCGCTCGAACTGCCCGGCCTGCTGGTGTCCGAGCTCGGCATCGACCAGCCGACCGCGAAGTTCGACCTGCAGCTCACGCTCAGCGAGGTGCAGGGCACCGAGGCGTCAATGGATGCCGAACTCCTCTACGCCACCGATCTTTTCGACGGCGCGTTCGCGAACACCTTCGCCGAGCGCTTCCTTCGCGTGCTCGGTGGCGTCGCCGCCGAACCGACCGCGGCGGTGGGCGATATCGAGCTGCTGGACGGAGCCGAGCGCGAGCTGGTCGTCGAGCGGTGGAACGACACCGAATTCCCGGTGGACGCCGCGCTGACCTCGCCGGTGGGCGATGCGGCCGCGACGCTGGTCTCGCTGTTCGAGGCGCAGGTCGCGCGCACACCCGAGGCGCACGCGGTGACGTTCGAGGGCACAAGTCTGTCCTACGCCGAGTTCGCCGGGCGGGTGCACCGGCTGGCGCGCTGGCTGAAGAAGAACGGCGTCGGCCCGGAATCGTATGTGGCCCTTGGCATGCGGCGCTCGATCGATCTCGTCGTCGGCATGTACGCGGTGAATGCGGCCGGTGGCGCGTACGTGCCGCTGGATCCGGATCACCCGGCCGAGCGCACCGACTACATCCTGGAGACCGCGCGCCCCGTGTGCGTGCTGACCTCCGGCACCGATCTGGAGTCCACGGGCTCCCGGCAGGTGCGCATCGACGAACTCGACCTGTCGGAGTACTCCGACGCGCCGCTGACCGATGCGGACCGGCACAAGCCGCTGCGCCCGGCCAACACGGCCTACGTCATCTTCACCTCGGGTTCGACCGGTCGCCCGAAGGGTGTCGCGGTTTCGCACGCGGCCATCGTCAACCGCCTGGTCTGGATGCACGCGGAGTACGGCCTCGCCGCCTACGACGTGGTGCTGCAGAAGACCCCGGCCACCTTCGACGTGTCGGTGTGGGAGTTCTTCTGGCCCTTGCAGGTCGGCGCGCGCCTGGTCGTCGCCAAGCCGGACGGCCACCGCGATCCCGCCTACCTGGCGCGGCTGATCATCGAAGAACGCGTCAGCACAGCGCATTTCGTGCCGTCGATGCTGTCGGTGTTCGTCGCCGAGGAGCGCGCGGCCGAATGCGTCAGTCTGCGTAATGTTTTCGCCTCGGGTGAGGCGTTG
This sequence comes from Nocardia sp. NPDC060255, assembly GCF_042727395.1. Classification (NCBI taxonomy): domain Bacteria; kingdom Bacillati; phylum Actinomycetota; class Actinomycetes; order Mycobacteriales; family Nocardiaceae; genus Nocardia; species Nocardia sp. NPDC060255. The sequence continues at coordinate 281,548 of NZ_JBHXAU010000009.1, forward strand.
CCTGCCGTCACCGCGCAGCGCCTGCGCACGCTGACCGGCGCCAGGCTGCACAACCTGTACGGCCCGACCGAGGCCGCCGTCGACGTCACCTTCCACGAGGTGACCGAGGCCGACACCAGCTCGGTGCCGATCGGCGCCCCGGTGTTCAACACCCAGGTGTACGTGCTGGATTCGCGGCTGCGGCCGGTTCCGGTCGGCGTGCCCGGCGAGCTGTACCTGGCCGGCGCGCAGCTGGCGCACGGCTACGTGGCACGCCCGGACCTGACTACCGAGCGGTTCATCGCGAATCCGTTCGGCGATGCCCAGCGCATGTACCGCACCGGCGACCTGGTCTCCTGGACCGAGGACGGCGAGCTGGAGTACCTGGGCCGCACCGACTTCCAGGTCAAGCTGCGCGGTCTGCGCATCGAGCTCGGCGAGATCGAGAACGCGCTCACCGCGCTGGAATCGGTCGCGCAGGCGGTGGTGCTGGTGCGCACCGACGAGCGGACCGGCGATCAGTTGGTCGCCTACGTGGTCGGCGACCCGGATCGGGCGTTGGACGTCGAGTCGGTCAAGGCCGCGCTCGGCGAGCAACTGCCCACGTACATGGTGCCCTCGGCTTACGTGGAGCTCGACGCGTTCCCGCTGAACCCGTCCGGCAAGCTGGATCGCCGGGCACTGCCCGAACCGACGTTCGCGGCCAAGACTTTCCGCGCGCCGACCACCCCGGTGCAGGAGATCGTCGCCGACACCTTCGCCGCGGTGCTCGGTGTCGAGCGGGTCGGCCTGGACGACGACTTCTTCGAGCTCGGCGGCAACTCCCTGGTGGCCACCCAGGTGGCGGCTCGGCTCGGCGAGGCACTCGATACCCAGATTCCGGTGCGTGCGCTGTTCGAGGCGTCCAGTGTCGCCGCGCTGGCCGCACGCGTGGAATCGGCTGCCGGACAAGGCGGCCGGGCGCCGCTGGTGCCGCAGGAGCGCACCGGCCTGGTGCCGTTGTCGCTGGCGCAGCAGCGGATGTGGTTCCTCAACCGGTTCGACAACCGCACTGCGGTCAACAACATCCCGGTCGCCATCCGGCTCACCGGCGAACTCGATATCGATGCGCTCAACGCCGCCATCGGCGATGTGCTGGCCCGGCACGAGGTGCTGCGCACCGTGTACCCCGAGGTGGAAGGCACCGGCTACCAGCGCATCCTGCCGGTTTCCGAGGTCTCGTTCACGGTCGCCCGCGAGCCGGTGACCGCGGGCGAATTGCCTGCGCGCATCGTCGAACTGGCCGGCTTCCACTTCGACGTGACCCGTGAGATCGCGTTCCGCGCCAGCCTGCTCGGCCTGGACGAGCGCAATCACGTCGTGGTGCTGGTCATGCACCACATCAGCGCCGACGGCTTCTCGCTGCGGCCGCTGCTGCGTGACGTGGTCGTCGCCTACAGCGAGCGCACCCGCGGCGAAACACCCTCCTGGGCACCCCTGGACGTGCAGTACGCCGACTACGCGCTGTGGCAGCGCGACGTGCTCGGCATTGAGCACGATCCGGAATCCGTTGCCGCCCAGCAGATCGCGTACTGGACCGAGCAGCTGCGTGATCTGCCCGACCAGATCGAGCTACCCGCCGACCGGCCGCGCCCGGAGATCGCCTCCAATGCCGGTGGCACGCACGGCTTCTCGATCGATGCCGAACTGCACGCCGCACTGGCCGAGCTGGCCCGCCGTCGCGGGGTAACGCTGTTCATGGTGGTGCACGCCGCGCTGGCCGCGTGGGCGGGCCGGCTGTCCAACAGCTCCGATATCGCCATCGGCACCCCGATCGCCGGACGTGGCGAGCGGGCCCTCGACGACCTGGTCGGCATGTTCGTCAACACGCTGGTGCTGCGCAGCGAGGTCGACCCCGCCGCACGGTTCAGCGAGCTGCTCGAGCAGGTCCGCCGCACCGATCTCGCGGCGTTCGGCAATGCCGATGTGCCGTTCGAGCGCCTCGTAGATGTCATCAGCCCGGCCCGTTCGCAGGCGCACCACCCGCTGTTCCAGGTCGCGCTGACCTTCGAGGCGGCCTCGGCCGCCGACATGGGCACTGTCGAACTGCCCGGCCTCGCTCTCGATGTGGTCGAATTCGATGCGGGCACTGCGAAATTCGACGTGCAGCTGACCGTCGGCGAGCACGCCGACGGTTCGCTGGCCATGTCGTGGAACTACGCGACCGAACTGTTCGATCCGGAGACGGTGGCCTCGTTCGCCGACCGGCTGGTGCGCGTGCTGCACACCATCGCCGAGGATCCCGAGATCGCCGTCGGCGACATCGACCTGCTCGGCGAGTCCGAGCGCCTCGACGTCTCGCAGCGCTGGGTGTCCTCCGGAATGGACGGCGGCGCAGGCGTTTTCGGCGAGCGCGACGCCACCCTCAGCACGGTGTTCGACGCGGCCGTTGCCGCGCACCCGAACCGTACGGCGGCCCGCTTCGGCGTCGAGACGCTGACCTACGGCGAACTGGACCGGCGCGCGAACATCCTGGCGCGCAGGCTGATCGCGGACGGCGCGGGACCCGAGTCGCTGGTCGCGGTGATCCTGCCGCGCTCGCTCGACCTGGTTGTCGCGCTGGTCGCGGTGGTCAAGACCGGCGCGGGCTATGTCCCCGTCGATCCGACCTACCCGGCCGATCGCATCGCCTACGTGCTCGGGGATTCCCAGCCGACCAGCGTGATCCTGGACTCGACGGTCCAGGTCACGGTGCCGGTGGACCTGCCGAGCGTGGTGCTGGACGGCTTCGCCGTGGAAACCGGCAATATCGAGGACGCCGACGACGCGCCGATCACCGACGCGGACCGCAACGCGGCGCTCTCGCCCGACCATGTCGCGTACGTGATCTACACCTCCGGTTCGACCGGCCGCCCGAAGGGTGTCGCGGTCACGCACCGGAATGTGGTGCGGCTGTTCGCCAATACCGATCGCGACTTCAATTTCGGCCCCGACGATGTGTGGACGCTGTTCCATTCCTACGCCTTCGACTTCTCGGTGTGGGAACTGTGGGGTCCGCTGCTGTTCGGCGGCACCCTCGTGGTGGTCGACTACTACACCTCGCGCTCGCCCGAGCAGTTCCTGGAACTGCTGCGCGCCGAACGGGTCACGGTGCTCAACCAGACCCCGTCCGCGTTCTACCAACTGGCGGAAGCGGATCGCAACGCCGCACCCGACGCCACACCGCTGGCCCTGCGCTACGTGGTGTTCGGCGGCGAGGCACTGGAGCTGCGCAGGCTCTCGGATTGGGTTGCCCGCCACGGCGATTCAGCTCCGCTGCTGGTCAACATGTACGGCATCACCGAGACCACCGTGCACGTGTCCTACCGCGCATTGGATGCCGCGACCATTGCCGCCGCCTCCGGCAGCGTGGTCGGCCGGGCCATCGCCGGTCTGCGGGTGTTCGTGCTCGACAACCGGCTGCGGCCGGTCCCGGTCGGTGTCGCGGGCGAAATGTATGTGGCCGGACCGCAATTGGCGCGCGGCTACCTCGGTCGCCCCGACCTGTCCGCCACCCGTTTCGTCGCCAACCCGCTCGGCGGCTCCGACGCGGCGGGTTCGCGCCTGTACCGCTCCGGCGACCTCGCGCGCTGGAACCGCTTCGGCGAACTCGAATACCTGGGCCGCGCCGACGATCAGGTGAAGGTCCGCGGCTTCCGCATCGAACTCGGCGAGATCGAGTCCGCCATCCTGGCTCAGCCAGGCATCGCCCAGGCGGCCGTCATCGTGCGCGAGGACCAGCCGGGCGATCAGCGGATCGTGGCCTACGTGGTCGCCGAGCCCGACATTGTGCCGGTACTCGACCACGTTCGTGACGGTGCCGCCGAGCGGCTGCCGTCGTACATGGTGCCCTCGGCGCTGGTGCGGCTCGAGTGGATTCCGTTGACGGTCAACGGAAAACTCGATCGCCGTGCGCTGCCCGCGCCCGCCGTGCAGTCCCGTGCCTTCCGCGCGCCGGTCACCCCGGTGCAGGAGACGGTGGCCGCGGTGTTCGCCGAGGTGCTCGACCTGCCCCGGGTCGGCGTCGACGACGACTTCTTCGATCTCGGCGGCAACTCGCTCATCGCCACCCGGGTGGTCTCCCGCATCGGTGCCGCGCTGGGCACCACCGTCGCGGTGCGCGCGCTGTTCGAGGCACCCACCGTGGCCGCGCTGGCCGCACGGGTGGAATCGCACGCAGACGGTGCCGCGCGGGCCAGGCTGGTCGCCCGGCCGCGCAATGCCGACGAACTGGTGCCGCTGTCGTTCGCGCAGCAGCGCATGTGGTTCCTCAACAAGTACGACACCTCCTCGGCGGCCTACAACCTGCCGGTCGCCATCCGCCTCACCGGCGCGCTCGATGTGGCCGCGCTGCGGCTCGCGGTGGCCGACGTGGTGCGCAGGCACGAATCGCTGCGCACCCGCTACCCGGAGCACGGTGGCACCCCGGTCCAGGTGATCGTGCCCGCCGAGAACATCGCGCTCGACCTGCATCCGGTGCAGGTGGATCCGGCCGAGCTGACCGCCGTGGTGACCGACTTCGTCACCACCGGATTCGATGTGGCCGAACAGGTTCCGCTGCGCACCAGGCTCTACAGCGCAGGCCCGAACGAGCATGTGCTCGTCGTCGTGGTGCACCACATCGCCGCGGACGGCTTCTCGATGGGACCGCTGACCCGCGACGTGATGCTCGCCTACTCGGCGCGCACCCAGGACAGCGCGCCCGGCTGGGCGCCCCTAGCAGTGCAGTACGCCGATTTCGCCGTCTGGCAGCGCGAAGTCCTTGGCACCGAAGACGATCCGGACTCGCTCATGGCGCGTCAGGTGGCGCACTGGCAGCAGGTCCTGGCCGGTGTGCCGGACGAGCTGACCCTGCCCGCGGACCGGCCGCGTCCGGCGATCGCCTCGTTCCGCGGCGCGACGCTGCACCGCGAGCTGCCCGGCGACCTGATCGCCGCGCTGGAAGACATTGCGCGGCAACGCGGTGCGTCGCTGTTCATGGTGATGCACGGCGCGCTGACGGTGCTGCTGTCGCGGCTGTCCGGCGCGGACGACATCGCGGTCGGCACGCCGATCGCGGGCCGTGGCGAGCAGGCCCTCGATGATCTGGTCGGCATGTTCGTCAACACCCTGGTGTTGCGCACCGGCATCGACGCCGCCGAATCGTTCACCGAACTGGTCGATCGGGTGCGGCGCACCGACCTGGACGCGTACGGCAACGCCGACGTGCCGTTCGAACGACTGGTGGAATTGCTCGCACCGGAACGCTCGCAGGCCCGTAACCCGCTGTTCCAGGTGATGCTGGCCTTCCAGAACCTGGACCGCACCAGCCTCGAACTGCCCGGGCTGTCGGTGTCCGCGCTCGACCTCGAAGAGAACGTGGCGCGCTTCGACCTGCAGTTCACGCTGTCGGAACTGGGTGAACCCGGCACGGCCGGAATGGCTTTGGCGCTCACCTACGCGACCGAGCTGTTCGACGAGTCGACCGCCGCGGAGATCGCGCAGCGCTGGCAGCGAGTGCTCGAGGCCATCGCCGCGAACCCGACGATCGCGGTCGGTCAGATCGACGTGCTCGATGCGTCGGAGCGGGCCGACCTGACCGCCCGCACCGGCCCGGAGGCCACGGTCGCGCGGACGCTGCCGGACCTGATCGCCGAGGCCGCCGCCATCGACCCGGCCGCACCCGCGGTCGTGTTCCAGGGGCGCAGTCTGTCTTACGGGGAGCTGGACGAGCGCTCGAACCGCTTGGCCCGCTTGCTGATCGAGCGTGGTCTCGGCACTGAAGATCTGGTCGCGGTCGCCGTGCCGCGCTCGGACGACTCCTACTTCGCCGAGTGGGCCGTCGCCAAGTCCGGTGCCGCGTTCGTGCCGATCGACCCGACCTACCCGGCCGACCGCATCGCGCACATGGTCACCGATTCGGGTTCGCCGGTCGGCCTGACCGTGACGTCGGTGCGCGGTGACCTGCCGGACTCGGTCGAATGGCTCGTCCTCGACGAGCTGGATCTGACCGGCGTCGACGCGGCCGCGATCACCGATGCCGAGCGCGTGCGCCCGGTGCGTCCGGAACACCCGGCCTACGTCATCTACACCTCCGGTTCCACCGGCGTCCCCAAGGGCGTCGTGGTCACCCACACCGGTCTCGCCAACTTCCGGGACGAGCAGAACGCTCGCTACGACGTCGATTCGTCCACGCGCGCACTGCATTTCGCGTCGCCGAGCTTCGACGCGTCGATCCTCGAGTTCCTGCTGGCGATCGGCCGCGGCGGCACCCTGGTGGTCTGCCCGCCCGGCGTGTACGGCGGCGACGAGCTGGCCGAGCTGATCCGCACCGAACGCGTCACGCACGCGTTCATCACGCCGTCCGTGCTCGCCTCGCTGGATCCGGCCGCGCTGGCCGGCATGCGGGTGATCGTGGCGGGCGGTGAGGCGGTCCCGGCCGACCTGGTCACCAAGTGGGGTGGCGCGCCGGACGGTTCGGGGCGGCGCTTCCACAACGGTTACGGCCCGACCGAGACCACCATCATGACCAACATCAGCGACGCGCTGACGCCGGGCGATCTGGTCACCATCGGTGGCCCGACCCGCGGCATGCAGTCGCTGATCCTGGACGCCCAGCTCCGGCCCGTTCCGGTGGGCGTCGCAGGTGAGCTCTATCTGTCGGGCATCCAGTTGGCTCGCGGCTACCACGCGCGTGCCGGGCTGTCCGCCGATCGCTTCGTGGCGAACCCGTACGTGGCCGGTGCGCGGATGTACCGCACCGGTGACGTGGTCCGCTGGACCCGTACCGGTGAGGTCGAATACGTCGGCCGGTCCGACTTCCAGGTCAAGGTGCGCGGTTTCCGCATCGAGCTCGGTGAGATCGACGCGGCGCTGGCCGCGCACGAGAACGTCGACTTCGCGGTCACCGTCGGGCACAAGGGATCCGCCGGTGCCACCTCGCTGGTGGCCTATGTCGTTGCGGCGCAGGGCCGGACGATCGACGTCGCGGCGCTGACCGCGCATGTCGAGGACCGGTTGCCCGCGTACATGGTGCCGTCGTCGATCATGGTGATCGACCGGGTGCCCCTCACCCCGGTCGGCAAACTGGACCGAAAGGCGTTGCCGGAGCCGGTGTTCGCGACCGAGGTCGTGTTCCGGGCCCCGCGCACGCCGATCGAGCAGGCCATCGCCGAGGTCTTCGCCGAGGTGCTCGGCGTGGCGCGGGTCGGCGTCGATGATTCGTTCTTCGCGCTCGGTGGCGACAGCATCGTCTCCATCCAGCTGGTGTCGCGCGCCAAGGCGCGCGGCGTGGTGTTCACGCCGCGCAACGTCTTCGAGCAGCGCACGGTGGCCGGGCTGGCCTCGGTCGCCGGAACCGCCGACGCCGCGGCGGCTTCGGCCGTGGTACTCGCCGAGCTGCCCGGTGGTGGCGTCGGCACGATGCCGCTGACCCCGGTGGTGCGGTTCATGGCGGAGCGGCGCGGCTCGTTCGGCCGGTTCAATCAGACTCTCGCGCTGGAGCTGCCGGTCGGCATCGACCGGGCGGGCATCGTCGCGACGGTTGGCGCGGTCATCGATCGGCACGACATGCTGCGGGCGAGCCTGCGACAGGTAGACGGCGAGTGGATTCTCGAAACCGCCGCTGCCAGCACGGTCGACGTGGACGCGTTGGTCGATCACCACACCTTCGATGCCGGTATCGATGATGCCGAGCTGATCGAGATCGCTTCCGCCGCACTGGATTCCTCGCTGGATCTGCTGGATCCCGCTGCGGGCGTTGTGGTTCGGTTCGTCTGGCTGGAGCCGTCGAGCGGCGAACGCGCCGGACGCCTGATCGTCGTCGGTCATCACCTGGTGGTCGACGGTGTCTCGTGGCGCATCCTGGTGCCGGACTTCGTCGCGGCCTGGGGTCAGCGCACCGCCGGTCAGCAGCCCGAACTGGTCGCACCGGCCACCTCGATGCGGGCCTGGGCGCACGGGCTCGAACGCGAGGCGCGCAGTGCCGGACGGGTCGCCGAACTCGAGCACTGGCGTTCGGTGGTCGACGCGGCCGATCCGCTGCTCACCGAGCGGCCGCTGGACCCGGCGATCGACACCTCGGGCGTCATCGAGAAGCTGCAGGTCGAGGTGTCCGCCGAGGTCACCAAGGCGCTGCTGACCACGGTGCCCGCGCTGTTCCACGGCGGCGTGAACGACGGCCTGCTCACCGCGCTCGCCCTGGCGACCGCGAAGTGGCGGGCCCGCCGGGCGGGCGCCCGCGGCGATTCGCTGCTGATCCGCCTGGAGGGCCACGGTCGCGAAGAGGACATCGTGCCCGGCGCGGACCTGTCCCGCACCGTCGGCTGGTTCACCGCGATCTTCCCGGTCCGCTTCGACCTGTCCGGCATCGACATCGATGCCGCGCTGGCCGGCGGGCCCGCGCTCGGCCAGGCCGTCAAGGCGATCAAGGAGCAGCTGCTCGCGGTGCCCGACAAGGGCGTCGGTTACGGCCTGCTGCGCTACCTGAACCCGGAGACCGCCGCCGAGCTGCCCGTCGAGCTGCCGGGCCAGGTGAGCTTCAACTACCTGGGCCGCGTCTCCGAGGGCGACGTGCCCGAGTCGCTGCGCGGCTTCGGCTGGATCCCGGCCGCCGAGCTCGGCGCGCTGGGTGGGGCCTACGACGCGGACATGCCCGCGATGGCGCCCCTGGACATCAACGCGATCGTCACCGGCGACAAGCTGACCGCGAACATCGGCTACCCGTCGACCTTGCTCGATGCCGCCGCCGTGCGTGAGTTCGGCGAGCTGTGGACGACCGCGCTGGAAGCGGTTGCCCGGCACGCCAATTCGACCGGTGCGGGTGGGCATACGCCGTCGGACTTCGCGCTGGTGCGCAGCACGCAGGGTGATATCGACGGCTGGGAGCGGCGTTTCCCGAACCTGGCCGATATCTGGCCGCTGTCCGCACTGCAGTCGGGTCTGCTGTTCCACGCCAGGCTCGCCGCCTCCTCGGTGGACGTGTACACCGCGCAGGCGGTGCTGACCCTCACCGGCCGGGTGGATGCGGCCCGGTTGCGTTCGGCCGCACAGGCTTTGGTGGATCGTTACGAGAACCTGCGTACCGCGTTCGTCACCGATCGCGACGGCAGCCCGGTGCAGGTGGTGCTGGACAGCGTCCGGGTCGCCTGGTCCGAGCACGATCGGATCGAGCAGGGCGACGGCGACGACCTGATCGCCGCGGACCGCACCAAGCGCTTCGATCTGACCGAGCCGCCGCTGATCCGCTTCACGCTGATCCAGGTGGCGCGCGACCGCTGGCAGTTCGTGGTGGCCAACCACCACATCCTGCTCGACGGCTGGTCCATGCCGCTGCTCATGCAGGATCTGCTGGTGCTCTACGCGGCACACGCGGACACCAGCGTGCTGCCCGCCGTGCGGTCCTACCGGCACTTCCTGGAATGGACTGCGCAGCAGGATCATTCGGCCTCGGTCGCGGCCTGGACGAACGCACTGCGCGGGGTCACCGAGCCGACGCTGCTGGCCCGCCCGGATGCCGGACGCGAGATCACCTCGCTGTCCGGCGAATACTTCTTCGAGCTCGACGAGACTGCCACCGCGCGGCTCACCGCGCTGGCGGGTTCGCTCGGCGTCACGCCGAACACCGTGCTGCAGACCGCGTGGGGCATCCTGGTCGGCCGGATGACCGGTCGCGACGACGTGCTGTTCGGCACCACGGTGTCCGGGCGTCCCGCGGATCTGTCCGGCGTGGAGTCGATGGTCGGTCTGTTCATCAACACCGTGCCGGTGCGGGTGCGCTTCGACCCGGCGGAGTCCGCGCAGCAGCTGCTGGCCCGGACCCAGGGTGAGCAGGCGGATCTGCTCGATCACCACTACGTCGGTCTCGCGGACATCCAGTCCGCCGCGGGCATCGGTGGCCTGTTCGACACGCTGGTGGTATTCGAGTCCTACCCGGTGGATGCCGAGGGGCTGCAGGCGCAGGCGGCGGACATCGACGGCATGGCGGTTGTCGGCCTCGACGCGGCCGATGCCACGCATTACCCGTTGACGCTGATCGCCCAGCTGGACTCGAAGCTGCGGGTCCGCGCGGGCTACCTGCGTGATCTGTTTGACGAGCAGACCGTGCGCCGGATCGCCGATCGCCTGATCCGCGTGCTGACCGCGATCACCACCGAACCGACTGTGCCGGTGGGTGATATCGAGCTGCTCGATACCGTTGAGCGTGAGCTCGTGGTGTCCGGCTGGAACGACACCGGGCACGAGGTGGATTCGACCGCGACGCTCGTTTCGAAGTTCTACGAGCAGGTCGCGAGCACGCCCGATGCGACCGCGCTCTCGTTCGAGGGGACAATTCTGTCCTACGACGAGTTCGCCAGTCGAGTGAATCAGCTGGCCCGCTGGCTGATCGCCCGCGGTGTCGGCGCGGAATCGTATGTGGCGCTTGGTATGCGGCGCTCGATCGATCTCGTCGTGGGTATGTACGCGGTCACCGTTGCCGGTGGTGCGTACGTGCCGCTGGATCCGGATCACCCGGCCGAGCGCACGGAATACATTCTGGCCACGGCCGATCCGGTGTGTGTGCTGACCTCCGGCACCGATCTCGACATCGATACCGCGCAGGTGCGTATCGATCTGCTCGATCTGAGCGGGCTGTCCGAAGCGGCGATCACCGACGCGGATCGCTGGGCGCCGTTGCGTCCGTCGAACACCGCGTACGTGATCTTCACGTCCGGTTCCACCGGCCGCCCCAAGGGTGTCGGTGTGCCGCACGCGGCGATCGTCAACCGCCTGGTGTGGATGCAGTCCGCGTACGAGCTGAACGCCACGGACGCGGTGCTGCAGAAGACACCCGCAACCTTCGATGTGTCGGTGTGGGAGTTCTTCTGGCCCTTGCAGATCGGCGCGCGGCTGGTCGTCGCGAAGCCCGACGGCCATCGGGACCCGGCCTACCTGGCCGAGATCATCAACACCGAGCGGATCACCGTCACCCACTTCGTGCCGTCGATGCTCGCGGTGTTCGTCGCCGATGCCGCTGCGGCCCAGTGTGATTCGCTGCGCCTAGTATTCGCCTCCGGTGAGGCGTTGCCGCCCAAGCCCGCCCATCGCCTGCGTGAGCTGACCGGTGCGGTGTTGCACAACCTGTACGGCCCGACCGAGGCCGCGGTCGACGTCACCTTCCACGAGGTCGTCGAGACCGACACGGACACGGTGCCGATCGGTGCTCCGGTGTTCAACACCCAGGTGTACGTGCTGGATTCGCGGCTGCGGCCGGTGCCGGTGGGTGTCGCGGGTGAGCTGTATCTGGCGGGCGCCCAGCTGGCCCGCGGATACGTCGCGCGGCCGGATCTGACGAGTGACCGGTTCGTCGCGAACCCCTACGGCGCCACCGGCGAGCGCATGTACCGGACCGGTGACCTCGTGTCCTGGACCTCTGCCGGTGAGCTGGAGTACTTGGGCCGCACCGACTTCCAGGTGAAGCTGCGCGGCCTGCGCATCGAGCTCGGCGAGATCGAGACCGCGCTGACCGCGCTGGACGAGGTCGCCCAGTCGGTCGTCGTGGTCCGCGGTGACCAGCACACCGGCGATCAGCTCGTCGCCTACGTCATTCCCGCGCCGAATGTCCGGGTGGACACCGAGCTGCTGCGCGAGGACCTGGCCGAGCGGCTGCCCGCGTACATGGTGCCGGCCGTGGTGCTCGTACTCGACGAGTTCCCGCTCAACGCCTCCGGCAAGCTCGATCGCAAGGCGCTGCCCGCGCCGGTCTTCGAGGCCGCGGTGTTCCGCGCGCCGACGACACCGGTGGAGGAGATCGTCGCGGCCACCTTCGCCGAGGTACTCGGCGTGGAACGGGTCGGCCTGGACGACGACTTCTTCGCGCTCGGCGGCAACTCGCTGACCGCGACCCGGGTCGCCGCGCGGTTGTCCGCCGCGCTGGACGCCGATCTCGGTGTCCGGGAACTGTTCGAGGCGTCCACCGTGGTCGCGCTCGCGGCCCGGACGGAGACGCACACCGGTGCCGGTGCCCGCGCGGCCCTGGCGCCGCAGCAGCGGCCCGACCTGGTGCCGCTGTCGCTGGCGCAGCAGCGGATGTGGTTCCTCAACCGCTTCGACCCGGACTCGGCCGTGGACAACATCCCGGCCGCGGTGCGGCTGTCCGGTCTGCTGGACCGGCAGGCGCTGCAGATCGCGGTCGCCGACGTGCTGGCCAGGCACGAGTCGCTGCGCACCTTCTACCCGGAGGTCGACGGCACCGCGCATCAGCAGACGGTGCCGACCGCCAAGGTGATTCCGGACCTCGCGCCCTTCGAGGTCACCGAAGCCGAACTGCCGCAACGGCTTTCCGAGCTGGTGCTGACCGCCTTCGACGTCACCACCGAGGTGCCCTTCCGGGCCAGGCTGTTCGAGGTCAGCCCGACCGAGCACGTGCTGGCCCTGGTGGTGCACCACATCTCGGCCGACGGTTTCTCCATGGGCCCGCTGACCCGAGACGTGATGACCGCCTACGGCGCTCGCGTGGAGGGCGGCGAACCCGCCTGGCGGCCACTGGAAGTGCAGTACGCCGACTTCGCGCTGTGGCAGCGCGCGGTCCTGGGCGACGAGGACGATCCGGAATCGGTGATCGCCCAGCAGATCGCGTACTGGTCGACCTCGCTGGCCGGGCTGCCCGATCAGCTCGACCTGCCCACCGACCGGCCCCGCCCCGCGGTCGCCTCCGGTCGCGGCGCGACGCACACCTTCGAGATCGACGCCGAAACCCACGGCAGGCTCACCGAACTCGCCCGCACCAGGGGCGCGACCCTGTTCATGGTCACCCACACCGCGCTCGCGGTGCTGTTGGCCCGCCTGTCCGGCGCGGACGACATCGCCATCGGCACCCCGGTCGCGGGTCGTGGCGAGCGGGCCCTCGACGACCTGATCGGCATGTTCGTCAACACCCTGGTGCTGCGGACGCCGATCGACAGCGGTGCGACATTCACCGATCTGCTTCGCACGGTGCGCGCCACCGATATCGCCGCGTTCGGGCACGCGGACCTGCCGTTCGAGCGGCTGGTCGAGATCCTGAACCCGGCGCGCTCGCAGGCGCGGCATCCGTTGTTCCAGGTGCTGCTGTCGTTCCAGAACCTCGGCCAGAACAGTCTCGAACTGCCGGGCCTCACGGTCAGTGGCGTCGAATTGCCGATCGACACGGCGAAGTTCGATCTGCAGCTGACGCTGTCGGAGAAGAACGCCACTCAGGCGGTCAACGGTACGGCGGCGGCCCCGGCCGGTATCACTGCCGAATTCATTTACGCCACCGACCTTTTCGATCCCGAGACAATGGCGGAGCTGGGGCAGCGGTTCAACCGTTTGCTCGGTGCGCTTGCGGCGGAACCGGATCGGCCGATCGGCGATATCGCGCTGCTGGACGAGCGGGAGACCGAGCAGGCGCTGCGCGGGTGGAACGACACCGAGCGTGACCTCGGCGCACCGACCACCTTGGTCGCCGAGTTCGCCGCGCAGGCTCGGGCCACCCCGGATGCCGTCGCCGTGATCGACCCGGCCACCGGAAGCTCGCTTACCTACGCCGAGTTCAGTGCTCGCGTGCATCGGTTGGCGCGCAAGCTGATCGAGGCCGGTGTCGGCCCGGAGTCCCTGGTCGCCTTGGGGCTGCGGCGCTCGGTGGACCTGGTGGTCGCCGCGTACGCCGTGCACGAGGCCGGTGGTGGCTACGTGCCGCTCGACCTCGACCAGCCCGCCGACCGGGTGAACTATGTGCTCGATTCGGCCGACCCGGTGTGCGTGCTGACCACGTCCCGCGACGCGTTCGAGGCGGACGGGCGGATCATCCTGTCGATCGATGAGCTGGATCTGTCCGGCTACTCGGACGAGCCGGTGACCGATGCCGAACGGCTCGCGCCGCTGCGGCCGGAGCACCCGGCGTACGTGATCTTCACGTCCGGTTCGACCGGTCGCCCCAAGGGCGTCGCGGTGCCGCACGCTGCGGTGGTCAACCAGATCCGTTGGATCACCGGTGAATACGGCATCGGCGCCGACGATGTCGTGCTGTTCAAGACGCCCGCCACCTTCGACGTGTCGGTCTGGGAGCTGTTCGGCCCGATGACCACCGGTGGCCGCATCGTGGTGGCCAGTGCGGACGGTCACCGCGATCCGCAGTACCTCGCCGACGTGATCGCCGCCGAGCGCGTCACCATGACCTCGTTCGTGCCGTCGATGCTCACCGTCTTCGCGGGCAACGTCGACATCACCGACGGCAGCGACGCGCTCGCCTCGCTGCGGACGCTGTTCATCGCCGGTGAGGCGTTCACCGCCGAGGCGGTCGACGCGATCCGCCGGGTCAGCTCGGCCGAGCTCTACAACCTTTACGGCCCAACGGAATTCACCGTGCACGCCACGCACGGCCCGGTGGCCGGCGACGTGACCGGCGCGGTGCCGATCGGCCTGCCGGTGTGGAACGCCCAGGCCTACGTGCTCGATGCCCGGCTCAAGCCGGTGCCCTCCGGTGTCGCGGGTGAGCTGTACCTCGCGGGCGCTCAGCTGGCGCGCGGCTACTTCGGCCGCGCCGACCTGACCTCGGATCGCTTCGTGGCCAACCCGTTCGGTACCGCCGGTGCCCGGATGTATCGCACCGGTGACCTCGTCACCCGCGACGACACCGGCGCCATCGTCTACATCGGCCGCACCGACTTCCAGGTGAAGCTGCGTGGCCTGCGTATCGAGCTCGGCGAGATCGAATCCGCGCTCGCCGCACACGATTCGGTGGCTCAGTCGGTCGCCATGGTGCGCTCGGACGGGCACACCGGCGATCAACTCGTCGGCTACGTGGTGCCGGCGAGCGGTGCGACGGTGGACGTCGATGAGCTCAGGACACACCTGGCCACCCGACTGCCGTCGTACATGGTGCCCGCCGCGCTCGTGGTGCTCGACGCCATGCCGCTCAACCCGAACGGCAAGCTGGATCGGCGTGCGCTGCCCGAACCCGCCTTCGAGGCAAAGGAATTCCGCGCACCGTCCACCCCGATCGAAGAGATCGTGGCCAACACCTTCGCCGAGGTGCTGGGCCTCACCAGCACCGACGGTGAACGCGCGGTCGGCATCGACGACGACTTCTTCGAACTGGGCGGCAACTCGCTCATCGCGACCCAGGTGGTCGCCCGGCTCGGTGCCGCACTCGACACCCGGGTCCCGGTGCGGATGCTGTTCGAGGCGCCGACCGTCGCCGCGCTGGCCGCGCGGATGGAAGCCCACCAGGGCACCGGACGTCGCCGCGAACTGGTCGCGGGGCAGCGGCCGGCCCGGATTCCGCTGTCGCTCTCCCAGCAGCGGATGTGGTTCCTGAACCGGTTCGACACCGATTCGGCGGTCAACAACATCCCCCTTGCTGTCCGGCTCACCGGCTCGCTCGACACCGACGCGCTGCGCCAAGCCGTCGCCGACGTGGTCGACCGGCACGAGGTGCTGCGCACCGTCTACCCGGAGACCGCCGACGGTCAAGGTGTCCAGGTGGTGCAGCCCGCCGGGCAGGAAACCATCGACCTCACCCCGATCGAGGTGTCGGAGACCGAAATCCAGGACCGCGTCAGCGAATTGGTGCTGACCGGCTTCGACGTCACCACCGAGGTGCCGGTCCGGGCCCAGCTGTTCCGGGTCGCCGGGTCGATGGACGGCTCCCAGCCGGACACCCACGTGCTGGTCTTCGTGGTGCATCACATCTCCGGCGACGGCTGGTCGGTGCGCCCGCTGGCCCGCGACGTGATGATCGCCTACGCGGCCCGCTCGCGCGGCGACGCCCCGGCCTGGCCGCCACTGCCGGTGCAGTACGCCGACTACGCGCTGTGGCAGCGGGAAACCCTTGGCTCCGAAGATGATCCGACCTCGCTGATCGCCCAGCAGGTCGCCTACTGGTCCGGCAGCCTGGCCGGGCTGCCCGACCAGCTCGACCTGCCGTCGGACCGCTCGCGGCCCGCCGTCGCGTCGAATCGCGGTGGCGTGTACGAGTTCTCGCTCGACGCGCGGCTGCTGCACGATCTGAACGCGCTCGCCAGGGAACACGGCGCGAGCCTGTTCATGGTGGTGCACGCCGCGTTCGCCGCGCTGCTCGCCCGGTTGTCCGGCAGCGACGACATCGCCATCGGTACCGCGGTGGCCGGTCGTGGTGAGGCGGTGCTCGATGACGCCATCGGCATGTTCGTCAACACGCTCGTGCTGCGCAGCGAGGTAGACCCGGCCGCGCCGTTCGCCGACCTGGTCGCGCACACCAAGGACCGCGACCTCGCCGCCTTCGGGCACGCGGACCTGCCGTTCGAGCGGCTGGTCGAGATCCTGAACCCGGCCCGCTCGCAGGCGCGGCACCCGCTGTTCCAGGTGATGCTGTCGTTCCAGAACACCGGCGAAGCCTCGTTCGAGCTGCCCGGTCTCGAGGTCGCCGGTGTGCCCCTGGACGTGGTGACGGCCAAGTTCGATCTGCACCTGAGCCTGTCCGACCGGATCGATGCCGACGGCTCCGCCGATGGTATGACCGCGGAATTCGCTTATGCGACGGACATGTTCGATGCGGGCACGATTGCCGGCGTCGCGGATCGGCTCGTCCGGCTGTTGACCGCTGTTGTGGCGGATCCTTCCGTGGCGATCGGCGATGTCGAGCTGCTGGATTCGGCTGAGCACGCGCAGGTTGTCGCGCGCTGGAACGACACCGTGCATGCGGTGGATGGTTCGGCGACGTTGGTGTCGATGTTCGAGGCGCAAGCCGCGCGGACCCCTGACGCGATCGCGGTGACGTTCGAGGGGACGAGTCTGTCCTACGCCGAGTTCTCGGCGAGGGTTAATCGTCTTGCCCGGCACCTGATCTCGATGGGCGTAGGCCCTGACTCGATGGTCGCGCTCGGTATGCGCCGGTCGATCGACCTGGTTGTCGGTATGTACGCGGTCAGCGTTGCTGGTGGTGCTTACGTGCCGCTGGATCCTGATCATCCGGCCGAGCGCACCCACTACGTGCTCGACACCGCGCGACCGGTCTGTGTACTGACTACCGCGCGTGATGAGTTCGATGCGGGCAAGACGCCCGCTGTCGAGCTCGATCGCGTGGAGCTGTCGGACTACTCGGATGCACTGGTGACTGATGCGGATCGTCGTGCGCCGCTTCGTCCGTCGAATACGGCGTATGTGATCTTCACGTCGGGTTCGACGGGCCGTCCGAAGGGTGTCGCGGTCAGTCATGGTTCGATCGTGAACCGTTTGGTGTGGATGCAAGCCGAGTACGGCTTGGAGCGCACCGACGTAGT
>NZ_JBHXAU010000009.1:298872-306397 GCF_042727395.1 Nocardia sp. NPDC060255
ACGTAGTACTGCAGAAGACTCCCGCCACCTTCGATGTGTCGGTGTGGGAGTTCTTCTGGCCCTTGCAGATCGGTGCCCGCCTGGTCGTCGCGAAGCCCGATGGACATCGGGATCCGGCGTACCTGATCCAGGTGATCACCGAAGAAGAGGTCACCACCGCGCACTTCGTGCCGTCGATGCTCTCGGTGTTCGTCGCCGAGCAGCGCGCGGACGAATGCACCAGCCTGGTCAACGTTTTCGCCTCCGGTGAGGCACTGCCCGCAGCCACCGCGCAGCGGATGCAGGAACTCACCGGCGCTCGCCTGCACAACCTGTACGGCCCGACCGAGGCCGCCGTCGACGTCACCTTCCACGAGGTGGACGAGTCCGACGCGGTGTCGGTGCCGATCGGTGCCCCGGTGTTCAACACCCAGGTGTACGTGCTGGATTCGCGACTGCACCCGGTGCCGGTCGGTGTCGCAGGTGAGCTGTATCTCGCGGGTGTGCAGCTGGCTCGCGGCTACGTCGCGCGTCCGGAATTGACCGCGGATCGTTTCGTGGCCAACCCGTTCGCCACGGACGGCGAGCGTATGTACCGCACCGGTGACCTCGTCACCTGGACCGCGCGTGGGGAACTGGAGTACCTGGGCCGCACCGACTTCCAGGTGAAGCTGCGCGGCTTGCGGATCGAGCTCGGCGAGATCGAATCCGCGCTCACCACACTGGATTCCATCGCGCAGGCCGTGGTGGTCGTGCGCTCGAACGACCGCCTCGGCGACCAGCTCGTCGGCTATGTCGTGCCGACCGCAGGCCGTGCCATCGACATCGACGGCGTGCGTGCCGAACTCGGCGGCGAACTGCCCGCGTACATGGTGCCCTCGGCGTTCGTGGTGCTGGAGCAGTTCCCGCTCAACGCCTCCGGCAAGCTCGACCGCAAGGCGCTGCCCGCGCCGGTGTTCGAGGCCAAGGTGTTCCGCGCACCGTCCACCCCGATCGAGGAGATCGTCGCGGGCACCTTCGGTGACGTGCTCGGCGTCGCCAGGGTCGGCCTCGACGACGACTTCTTCGAACTCGGCGGCAACTCGCTGCTGGCCACCCAGGTGACCGCACGACTCGGCGCCGCGCTGGACACCCGGCTGGCCGTCCGCGACCTGTTCGAGGCGTCCACGGTGGCCGCGCTGGCCACCCAGGTCGAGCGCAACGCCGGATCCGGCAGGCGGCGGCCGAAGCTGGAGACGGGGGAGCGGCCCGCGCGGATCCCGCTGTCGCCGGCCCAGCAGCGCTACTGGTTCCTCAACCAGTTCGACACGACCACCTCGGCGGTCGACAACATCCCGCTCGCGGTGCGGCTGTCGGGTGCCCTCGATGTCGCCGCGCTGGAGCAGGCGATCGGCGACGTGTTCGCCCGCCACGAGGTACTGCGCACCACCTACCCGCGTTCGGCGGAAGGCCCGCATCAGGTGATCCGGCCCGTGGCACAGTCCGCGGCCGCGCTCACCCCGGTCGACGTCGCCGAGGCCGATCTGCTCAATGCCGTGATCGCGTTCGCGCTGACCACCTTCGACGTCACCGTCGAGGTGCCCTTGGCGGTGGCGCTGTTCCGGATCGCGCCGAACGAGCACGTGCTCGCGTTCACCGTGCATCACGTGGCGGCCGACGGCTCCTCGATGGGACCGCTGGCCCGCGACGTGATGGCCGCCTACGTGGCCCGCGTGCAAGGCGATGTGCCGCAGTGGCTTCCGCTGCCGGTGCAGTACGCCGACTACGCGCTGTGGCAGCGCGCGGTGCTCGGCTCCGAAGACGACCCGGAATCCCTTGCCGCCCAGCAGGTCTCCTACTGGCAGACCGCGCTGGCCGAGCTGCCCGATCAGCTGGAGCTGCCCGCCGACCGGCCGCGCCCGCCCGCGCAGTCGTTCCACGGCAAGGCGATTCGCTTCGAGATCTCCCCGGAGCGGCACGCCCGCCTGCACGAACTGGCGCGCGCCAACAACGCGTCGCTGTTCATGGTGGTGCACGCGGCGCTCGCCGTGCTGCTGTCGCGGCTGTCCGGCACCGACGACATCGCGGTCGGCACCCCGATCGCCGGTCGTGGTGAACGCGAACTCGACGACCTGATCGGTATGTTCGTCAACACCTTGGTCTTCCGGACCAGGGTGGCGCCGGGCGATCGCTTCGCCGACCTGCTCGCCGACGTCAAGGAACGCGACCTCGAGGCGTTCGCCAACGCGGACGTGCCGTTCGAGCGCCTCGTCGAGGTGCTCAACCCGGTCCGCTCGACCGCGCGCAATCCGCTGTTCCAGGTGGGCCTTTCGTTCCAGAACCTGGCCGAGACCACCTTCGAACTGCCGGGCCTCTCGGTGAGCGCGGTCAACTTCGACTCGCAGCTGGCCAAGACCGACCTGCACGTCACGCTGTACGACCGCTACGCCGAGGACGGCACGCCCGCCGAGATCATCACCGAATTCGGTTACGCCATCGACCTGTTCGACGAGGACACGGTCCAGGGCTTCGCGGACCGCTTCGTGCGGGTGCTGGACGCCGTCGTCGCCGACGCCACCATGCCGGTCGGCGAGATCGACCTGCTGGCCGCGGACGAGCACGCCCGCATCCTCAGCACCTGGAACGACACCGCGCACGAGGTCGACACGGCCGTGACGCTGGTGTCGCTGCTGGACGCCTCGGTCGCGGCGACGCCGGACGCGGTCGCGCTCGTCGCCGACGAGCCGACCGGTCAGCAGCAGCTCACCTACGCCGAGCTGGACAGCCGGGTGAACCGGTTGGCCCGCTACCTGATCCAGCGCGGCGTCGGCCCGGAGGATCGGGTGGCACTGGCCATCCGCCGCTCCACCGACCTCGTGGTCGCCATGTACGCGGTCGCGAAATCCGGTGCGGCCTATGTGCCCATCGATCCGGATCAGCCTGCCGAGCGGACCGACTACATCCTCGCGACGGCGGCGCCGCTCTGCGTGCTGACCACCGGTCGCGACGGATTCCGCACCGCCGCAACCGAAACCGTGCAGATCGACGCGCTCGACCTGACCGTGTTCGCGGCCGGGCCGGTCACCGAACGTCGTGGCACGCTGGCCCCGGCGAACACCGCGTACGTGATCTTCACGTCCGGTTCGACCGGCCAGCCCAAGGGTGTCGCCGTTCCGCACGCCGCGATCGTCAACCAGTTGCAGTGGGAGATCGCGACCTTCGGCCTCGGCGCCGACGACGCGATCCTGCTGAAGACCGCAGCGACGTTCGACCTCTCGGTATGGGAGTTCTGGACCGCTGCCGCTTCGGGTGGGCGACTGGTGATCTCGGCGGCCGACGGCCACCGCGATCCGGCCTACCTCAACGAGCTGATGCGCACCACCGGGGTCACCACCCTGCACGCGGTGCCGTCGATGCTGGACTCGCTGCTCACCGAATCCGCTGGCCGCCTGACACATTCGCTGCGTCGGGTGCTCGCCATCGGTGAGGCGCTGCCCGCGGCGACTGCGCAACGGTTCCGCCGCGACAATGCCGCCGAGCTTTTCAACCTGTACGGCCCGACCGAGGCCGCGGTGTCGATCACCAGCCACCTGGTCACCGACGCCGACGAACTCTCGGTGTCGATCGGCGCGCCGGAATGGAACAGCCGCGTCTACGTGCTCGACGCCAGGCTGCGGCCGGTCCCGGTCGGCGTCTCCGGTGAGTTGTACCTGGCCGGTGCGCAATTGGCGCGTGGCTACTTCGGCAAGGCCGAGCTGACCGCCGATCGGTTCGTCGCCGATCCGTTCGGCGCGGCGGGCGAGCGCATGTACCGCACCGGTGACCTGGTGGCCTGGAATGCCGCCGGTGAGCTGGATTACCGGGGCCGCACCGACTTCCAGGTGAAGATCCGTGGCTTCCGGATCGAGCTCGGCGAGATCGAGGCCGCGCTGCTGCGTCAGCCCGCGATCACCGCCGCCGCTGTACTCGCGCATACCGATCCGAGCATCGGCGATCGTCTGGTGGCGTACGTGGTGCCGCGGGCGGGTCAGCTCGACAAGCGCGCGCTGCAGGCCGCACTCGCCGCCGAGCTGCCGTCGTACATGGTGCCGTCGGTGCTCATCGAGCTGGCGGCGTTGCCGCTCAACGCGAATGGCAAGCTGGACCGGAAGGCGTTGCCGCAGCCCACCTTCGAGAAGGCGGTGTTCCGCGCGCCGGTCACGCCGATCGAGCAGATCGTCGCGAATACCTTCGCCGACGTGCTGCGCATCTCGGATCGCGAAGGGACGGAGTCGAAGCGGCTCGGTCTCGACGACGACTTCTTCGCCTGGGGCGGTAACTCGCTGCTGGCCACCCAGGTCGCGGCGCGTCTCGGTGAGGCACTGAACACCCGGGTGCCGGTTCGATTGATGTTCGAGGCGTCCACGGTCGCCGCACTGGCGGTCCGGGTCGAGCAGCACGCCGACGCGGGCGGCCGCAAGGCGCTGACCGCAGGCCCACGGCCGGAACACATTCCGCTGTCGCTCGCGCAGCAGCGGATGTGGTTCCTCAACCGGTTCGACACCCAGTCGGCGGCCTACAACGTGCCGATCGCGGTGCGGCTCACCGGTGCGCTCGACGTGGCCGCGCTGCGTGCCGCGATCGCGGACCTGGTCAGCAGGCACGAGATCCTGCGCACCATCTACCCGCAGACGGACAGCGGTCCGGTGCAGGTGATCCTGCCGCCGGCCCAGGCCGTGCCGCGGCTGGAGGTGCGCGTGGTGGCGCCCGCCCAGATCGAATCCGCCGTGGTGGCACTGACTTCGACGATGTTCGACGTCACCACCGAGGTGCCGATGAAGGTCGCGCTGTTCCAGATCGCCGGGGAGCACACGGAATCGGCTGCACCTTCGGATCGCTCCGCTTCCGCCGAGGTCGAATACGTCCTCGCGATGGTGGTGCACCACATCTCCGGTGACGGTTCGTCGGTCGGCCCGCTGACCCGCGACCTGATGATCGCCTACGCCGCGCGTTCGGCCGGCGAGGCGCCGAACTGGGCGCCGCTCGAGGTGCAGTACGCCGACTACAGCATCTGGCAGCGTGAGCTGCTGGGCAGCGAGGACGATCAGGAGTCGCTGGCGTCCAAGCAGGTTGCCTACTGGCGTGACGCGCTGGCCGAGCTGCCGGATCAGCTGGATCTGCCGTCGGATCGGCCGCGTCCCGCGATGCAGTCCTTCGCCGGTGGCAAGGTCGAGCTGCGCATCGACGCCGAGACGCATCAGGCGCTGATCGAGCTGGCCCGCACCGAGGGCGCGACGCTGTTCATGGTCGTGCACACCGCGCTCGCGGTGCTGCTGGCCCGGCTGTCGGGCACCGACGACATCGCGATCGGCACGCCGATGGCGGGTCGTGGCGAGGCCGTGCTGGACGACCTGATCGGCATGTTCGTCAACACGCTGGTGTTCCGCACGAAGATCGATGCGGGCGAGGCGTTCACCGAACTGCTTGCGCGCCAACGGGAGACCGATATCCAGGCGTTCGCCAACGCCGACGTGCCGTTCGAGCGCCTCGTCGAGGTGCTCAACCCAGTTCGGTCCACCGCGCGGCATCCGCTGTTCCAGGTGGGTCTTTCGTTCCAGAACCTGGCTCAGGCCGGGCTGGAGCTGCCGGGTCTCGCGGTGTCCGGGCTCGATATCGACACGGCGCTGTCGCAGTTCGATCTGCACCTGATCGCGACCGACCGCTACAGCGACGCGGGCGAGCCAGAGGGCATCACCGGGTTCTTCACCTACGCCACCGACATGTTCGAGCGGGACACGGTGCAGGGCTTCGTCGATCGGTTCGCGCGTCTGATCGGTGCGATCATCGCCGCGCCGCGTACTTCGGTCGGTGACATCGAACTGCTCGATGTCGCGGAGCGTGCCCAGCTGGTGACCGGTCGCAATGCGACCGACAACGCGGTGGATACGGCGGCGACGCTGGTTTCGCTGCTCGACGCCTCGGTGGCGGCCGGGCCGAAGGAAGTCGCGCTGGTCACCGAGGACGGTGCGTCGATCACCTACGGCGACCTCGACGCTCGGGTGAATCGTCTTGCCCGGCATCTGATCTCGATCGGCGTCGGGCCGGAGTCGCGGGTCGCGCTCGCGTTCCGGCGTTCGGTCGATCTGATCGTGGCGATGTACGCGGTCTCGAAGTCCGGTGGCGCGTATGTGCCGGTGGATCCGGCGCAGGCCGCCGAGCGGACCAGTTACATCCTCGAGACCGCCGCTCCGGTGTGTGTGCTGACCAATGCCGATGCCGAGTTCGATACCGACGTCGCGCCTTTGGTGCGGATCGATGAGCTGGATCTGGCCGAGGTCGCCAAGACCCCGATCGCCGATGCTGACCGGGTGGCGCCACTGCGTCCGGAGAACACCGCGTATGTGATCTTCACGTCGGGTTCGACGGGTCGTCCGAAGGGTGTTGCGGTTTCGCATGGCGCGATCGCGAATCAGTTGCAGTGGAAGGTTACTGAGTTCGGTCTCGACGCAGCTGATGCGATTCTGCTGAAGACCGCTGCCACGTTCGATCTTTCGGTGTGGGAGTTCTGGTCGGCGGCGGTGTGTGGTGGCCGACTGGTCATTGCCGCGCCCGACGGCCATCAGGATCCGGCGTATCTGAACGAGTTGATGGCTCGTGAGTGGGTCACCACGTTGCATGTGGTGCCGTCGATGCTCGACGCCCTCACGGCCGGTGACTTCCCGAACTCGCTGTGGCGGGTACTGGCGATCGGTGAGGCACTGCCGGGCGCGCTCGCGCAGCGGTTCGTGCGCGAACACTCACGCACCGAGCTGTTCAACCTCTACGGCCCGACCGAGGCCGCCGTCTCCATCACCAACCATCGGGTGACCAGGGCCGACGAGACCACGGTGTCCATCGGTCTGCCCGAGTGGAACAGCCAGGTCTACGTGCTGGATTCACGACTGCGGCCGGTGCCGGACGGTGTCGCCGGTGAGCTGTACCTCGCTGGTGCGCAGCTGGCCCGTGGTTACTTCGGCCGTCCGGATCTGACCGCGGATCGGTTCGTGGCCAACCCGTTCCAGACCGGTTCGCGGATGTATCGCACCGGTGACCTGGTGGCGTGGAACGCGTCCGGTGAGCTGGAGTACCGGGGCCGCACCGACTTCCAGGTGAAGATCCGTGGTTTCCGGATCGAGCTGGGCGAGATCGAGGCCGCGCTGCTGGCCATGCCGGAGGTCGCGCAGACCGCGGTGGTCGCCAAGTCCGACCCGAAGACCGGTGATCGCCTGGTCGCGTACTTGGTGGCGTCGAACGGTGATCTCGATGTCGCACAGGTGAAGTCGGCGCTCATCGCCGGTTTGCCGTCCTACATGGTGCCTGCGGCGTTCGTTGTTCTCGATGCGCTGCCGTTGAACGTGAACGGCAAGCTGGATCGAAAGGCGTTGCCGGAGCCGGAGTTCGAGGCGCAGGCGTTCCGTGCGCCGTCGACTCCGATCGAGGAGATCGTGGCGTCGGTGTATGCCGAGGTGCTCGGTGTCGAGCAGGTCGGTGCGGATGACGACTTCTTCGGTCTCGGTGGTAACTCGCTGCTGGCGACCCAGGTCGCGGC
>NZ_JBHXAU010000010.1:0-280547 GCF_042727395.1 Nocardia sp. NPDC060255
ATCCTGTTGCGGCGACCACCGAGGGCGCCCGGGCGCCCCACCAAACGCCCACCATCGAGAACCTGCTGGCAAGGTGTGACAGCGAGTTCGGTTTGTCGTAGCTGGCGCGCCGGTCCCGAGAACGCGCGGTACTGCCGATGTGCGGATGATTGAGAAGCGCCTTGCGAATGGGTTGCACGCCAGTCACTACGTCATCAGTTCGGCCGCGTTCGGGACCCCGCACCTGAGCCGCCCTAGGCGACCCAGCCCAGCTCGCGTGCTGCGGCAACGGCCGCGGCCTCTGCTTTATCAGCTTTGATGTAGTCGTCTGACGAACTGGTTTGCTTGAGGCCCTTGCCTGCTGCGGCCGCAGCCTGGGCGGTGGATTTTGCTGCCCGCAATTCAGCAGGCAGTTTTGTGTCATCACGTACCACACCGTCATCAGGACGTCCGCCCTCATTTCGATAACAGCTGTCCTGGAGATCCGCTTGCTTGATCATTTCGCATTTCTGCGGGCCTTTACACAGCTCTCCGCCTTTGGTCAGCGCAAAGCGGCAGGTGACCCACGCGGCACGCTCCGCAAATGTGACGTAGGAGAGGTCATCGCTGTCGGCGTAGAGGTCTCGTCGATCTCGCGGCTTTTGCCCTGGCTCCGATTTCAACGTGAACGGGTCGGACCGTTCCTTGTCGTTGTCACTGAGTGGGACACCGGCGTAGCGAGCCTTGGCGCTGTCGCTTCGCGCCTGATCGCAGGCATTGACGGCGTCCCTGTCACCTGCTGCGGCGTTCTCCTGATCCGGTGTGCACAGCTTGGGAGCGGTGGGCGGATCGGCTGCGTATGCGGTCGAGGGGGTCAGCACTGCGAGGCTGACACCTACGGCGGCGGTGGCCAGAACACGAGATAAGACGCGCAAGGATTCCTCCAGATTCGTGCCTGTGTTCCATGTGACAGGTCATTCAGAAGGCCGGACGAGGCACTGAGATGCGCCCGTGAAGCATTCGTTGCCGTGGCAGTTCCGGATGGCAGAGTTATTCCACCAGTCCGGTTAGCTGCACCCACCGACCTGCAGCGCTGTCCGGCGTGTCGGCAAAAACCGGCCGACCGAAGACTCACGAATGTCCGCACATCGATGGCGCGCGGGCGGGCGTTCCGCACGGGGAGATCAGCTGCGGCGCAGAACATCCGGTGTTGTCGAATGGCGTGCATAGGTGAGCGGTACCATTTCCAGCCTGGTATCGGCAGGTCTCTATGGCTACCGACATGGCCGTTTACTTCTGCTCAGCCCTGGTGTTGACCTCAGTCGACCGGGATGACCGGCGACAGTTCTTCCTGGGCGGCCGAGTTACATGGCGTGGCCTTGTAGCCGGAGAAGTTCTTCGAGAAGTCGACGGGTTTCCCGTTCCATGTTCCCTTCACAGTGACCTCCACATCTGTAGGCGGGACACTCAGGCACCGGACCTTTTCCCAGCGCTTGGGACGTTGGAAGTTGCCTTCCAGTTTGTTGAGGTTGCCGTTCGCCTTTGTGAGGGCGGCGCACGCTTCGGCGGCGTGGGCGTGTGTGCCGCCCACGGTGGGCGCACACACGAGGGTGGCCTGGTGATCGACGTCGTGGGGGTCGTGGACTGTGATGGTGAGTTTCGATTCCGCGGGGGCGGTCCACGCGACCGGGGCGATAGTCACGGCTGCGGCCGCGAGCCCAGCGGTCAACGCCGCGATCGTTCCGGTCGAACGAATCCGGCAGGTTGTCGTCTTGCACCAGCTGAAGGGGGTGGTCATGCTGGTCATTCGTTGCACCCTTCCGGATGGATGGAGAAATCCTGGCACGCCTGTCTATCTCCACAAGGCGCCGCTCGGACACGCGTCACCCCGCCGCTCGATGATCGAACACGAGGCCCGTAGACCGTTGACCGCATTTCCATAATCACGAGGGACGGCCCTGTCGTCGGAACGTACCCTCATGCCGCATGGCGCGCGTTGTCGGCGAGTCGATGCCAGCTGGACTAGACGCGTGTCTTGCGTCAACCCGGTGGCAGGCTGCGATGGTGAGTCCGGTTGTCGGGGCCGACCCCTGAGAACGCGCGGTAACTAGCCGAATATCGTGCAACGGGTTGTTGAGAGGTTGGAGGTCGATCGCCGGATGCCGATGGGATGGGCCGGGTCGCGTTCGAGGTGTAGTGCGCGGATGGTCGACCCGATTTTCGGGGTGCCAGACCGGTGGGTCGGCGTGTTCCGATCCGTGGGCGGGGTCGTGTCGAATAAGTCGTCGTACGGTGGGTCAGGTTGGCTGGTCTGCCTCGACGAACAGGAGCGACGATGCGTCTGGCTCGTGCAGGGATTGCGGTGGTCACGGGGTGTGTTCTGGCGGTTGGGGGTTCAGGTGGTGTTGGGCTGGCGGGGGCGGCGGATGAGCCGATGGTCAAACTGGAGTCCGCCAAGTACCAACCGCCGGTCGAGCAGGAACCTCCGATCCTCGAAGTGACGGTCACTTACAGGTGCGCAGAGGGGGCCGCGAAGTATCTGAAGATCTATACGGAGCAGAGCTCACCGGAACCTGATCAGGTCGGCCCCGCGAAGGGCGAGTCACAGCGGGAAGAGGTTGAGTGCAACGGCGAAAATAACAAGATGACCCGCGCGGTCATCGTTCCCGACGACGGAACTCAGCACGATTTCTGGCATCACCCGGGGAGCGGTGAGGTGCGGGCGGTCCTCTGGGACGAGAATGAGAAGGTCGTCGCGAAGAACAAACGAAAGCTCAGTTGGTAGTTCACCGCAGCTCGACGCGAGTATTCAGCGGCTTTGACCGTGACGCCAGCCATCTCTTGCGATGGCAGGCTGATCGAGCGAATAACGGATCGCGTATTAGCCTTGGTCGATCGCCGGTAAGACTCGCTTATCGGCGGTCGGCGCAAGGTCTGCTCATCTACATAAGGCGTACTGCGTCACCCCCCGTGTCCACGCTGACTTCAGTCAGGGTAAGTGAGCGATAATGCCGCATCCCGCGCGATCCGCCGCCTAGCCGAAGATCAACGGCCCCGGGCATCTCCGAGGCCGTCGCCGTGTCCGTCGATTCCGCTGCCGTACCGTCCGAAGGGTATGTAGTGCGTTACGGGGCTTCGCCCTCTCCTCCGCTACGCCACATCAGCTCGGCGTCCTCAATGGTGATGCATGCGGCAGGGACGCGAGGGACACCAGCTGCATAAGATTGCCCACCCGTGTGCGGCGTATCCAGGCTGAACGGTGCGATCGACCTTCCCGTCGAATCCTTGAGCATGATTTCCCGCTGAACAGCTATTCCGCCGGTCACCACCAATTCCGGCACGCCGTCGACGTACCGCAGCGACAGCGCTCCCACCGTGCCGGGCTCGATCCGCGCCATTTTGTCGGAGGCCGCAGGCTCGGCTACCTCAGGCGTGGCTTGCTCGTCAGACATAGTGCCTCCTCCTCATGGCCGGCCCGATACCGACCCGAACAAGATCGTCCCATTGCGAACTGATCGACACGCCGAAATCCCAAGTGGAAGAGGAAGACTGGACAGATCCAGGCGGTAGCCCACCCGGGGAGAAGCCCGGCGCCCAGCGCAGCTCAGAATCCAATCGCGCGGCAACACTCGTCGGCATCGCCGTCGGAGGTGACGAACTTGTACAGTTCGTCGGCGTTCTGCGTGAAGTACTCCTTCGCGGTCTGCCCGTAGCTACCCATCTGGCTGGCTATCGCGAGCAACACCTCGATGAGTTCTTCCTTGGTAACTGGCACGGCGATCTCGCTTTTGAGGTGCTCCAGGACCTCTCTGCAGAACGCTAGTTCCTGGTTCTGGTCGTTCTCGCTCATCGCGCACCTCCACAGCGGCCATCAACAGCGTCACCGATATCTTTACCAGCGCACGACGCGTTCGTGAGGCGGTTCGAACCCCGCCGGCGCGGGCCTGTGGAAGCTCCACGGGCCGAGGTCATCTCAGCCTCGTCAACGCACGATATTGCCGCCTATCGCGCGTTCTTAGGGTCGCTGAATCGCCTAGGTAAGCGGCCTTGGGGTGTCCGGTCTCCGAGTGCTTGATGTGGTCGGAGGGTGTTGGAGATGACGCGGAAGCGATGGACTTCCATGTCGAGGGTGTCACCATCGGCGATGACACCGCGATACAAGTGCTCGTATTTTGACTTGCGTCAAGTTATTGGCACGCTTGATCGGTGTTGATGATGCGGGTCAGGGGGTGTGTTCGTTTCGGGGGTTGGGGTGGTGAGGAATTGGTCGCGGAGGTGGGGGTGTTCGAGGTGGATGTAGCTTTCCTGGGTGGCGACAGTGGGGTAGGCGCGGTAGACGCCTTCGTTGAAGGTCTCGGCGTAGTAGACGTCGATGTGGCCGCCGTGGTTATCGAGAAATTCTCCCATTGCGTGCGGGTCGGCGGGGAGTTCGTCGAGGATCTGGTCGAATACTCGGCGGTGGTAGGCGACGGCGTGCAGACAGACGAGTCCGGGTGCGTGGCGCAGGAATGCGCCGGCGGGTGCGGGGCCATCGGTGCCGAGGGGGTTCTTCTGGTCGGAGTAGAAACCGCCGAGGTAGAACAGTTTCCATGGCAGGGCCATCAGTTCGCGGACACTGTGGCGTAACACCCAAGTCGTGCCCTGGAGAAACACCGCGTCGTCTTCGAAGAGCAGGATGCTTTCCAGCCCTTGTTGTCGGGCCGTGGCGATTGCACGGCGGTGAGACAACGCGCACCCAATGGTGTAACGCTGAGGTGTCAGGATGGCGGGCAGGCGTTGCACCTTGTCCGCGATGCCCAGGGCCGCGAAGCGTGCCGTGATCCGGGCCCAGCGATCCGGTTGCCGGTCGGAGTTGATGCAGACCAAGGCATCGAAGGCACCGAAGGGATCACTGCGGCTTGCTTGCCAGTGGGCGAGGTGCTGTTCGACCCACAACGCTCCGTAGCGTTCGGTGAAGTGCTCGCAGATCGGCTCGATGGCTTCGCCGGTGTCCTCCCAGCACAACAGATATCGGAAGAAGCGCTCCGCGTCGCGGGCAGGGTCCTCGACAGTGTAGCTTGTGGTGTTGCCCCATCGCAGAAACGGCAGACACAGAGTTCGTTGTCCGTGGGCGCGAAACTTTTTGTGCAGGTAGCCCGCTGGCCCCTCGCTCATCCTCAGCCGAGGATCAATGCCCGGCCAGCAATCTCGACGGCAGGCGAAAACCCCGAGATCCTGCATCCCGATCTCCACGGTCTCCGCCCGCGCGACGGGTGAGCGCAAATAACTACCGGGAACTCCGAAACGGCCTCGATGCCATACCGGCTCCAACTCGATGATGTCCGGAGATAGCGGGCCTGTGCTCCTCGGACCTTGGAGTAGATCCGCGCATTCAGGGTGGGTGGTGACGAATTCCATCAGGTGAGTCAGTGCGGAATTGTGTAGCTGAGTCCCGGGCTCGAGGATTAGCACCCACTGAGCTCGCGCCTCGGTGAAGATCGTGTTCAATGCCGCAGTCCCGGGCCGCCACTGCACGGCGCGCAAATCCAAGGCAGCACTGATTTGCCCACGAACAAGATCGAGCAATGATAGGTCCACTGCGCTGTCAACGACAATCACGATCTCGAACTCGCCGTGACAGCCCAGCGTTTCTACCATAGCGGGAATGTTGCTCATTTGATGGTGGTCGGCGACTATCCCGATAGTCAATGCAGGACAACCGGTCCTGGGCGTTTCCGGCCCGCGGAGTGTCGTGCTGGTGCTCGACGGGCCGGTCACGTGATCGACCCGCGTATAGCGAATCGAGATCCCGGTAGATCATCGAGCGGCGCGTTCACCGGTCGCAACTCGGGCGGCCGGGTTACCTGGCGCAGCTCGGAGTGGAAACTGGAGGGGAATAACACAAGGGTGTCGTGCTCGACCGGGCAATCACGGTATTGGGCATCAACCGTGGGACGGCCATCACGAACCCCAGCATCGTAGAGGCGCAGCTGACCACCACAGAAGCGACGTGGCCTGGCATGTAACCAATAGACGAAACTCACCTGTTCAGGGTCCTGGCGTACACAGGCTGACCTGGCAGCGTCTGGCCACCCGCGATCATCACCCGTCACCACCGTGAAACCGATCCGCGGGCACGAGGGCGCCTCCACGCCCAGCAAATCGCACGCCGTACCGACAACCCGGCCGAGAGCTGCGCCCAAATCCCCGAGATCGGCAGGCTCTGGATCGGCACCCGCACCGACACACCTGGTGACCTCGCCCAGTAGCCGATCCGCCGCGACGACACCGAGGAAGTCGCGGAATCCACACAACGGAGAAGCCAACGTCGCAGACACATTGCTGGACCTCGGCTGGACTGGTACTGGCGCAACCCCGAAAGTAGCCGGCGAACCGGAGCCCACTCGTTTCCCTCCTTCTTCAGCCGGCATACGTCAAGCTCTCTGTCCTCTTACCGCACGACACGGCGGCGACAAGAGCTCAGCTACTAGGGACGACAAAGGCGAATCCATATTTGCTGAAGTTGACCTTTTTGGTCTCTCCCGCCGCGACCGTGGCCGTGACCGCTCCCTCGCAGCGCGTTTTCTTGTAATACTTCAGTGGCTCTTTCGTATTGTTGACAATAGTGATTGTTTTACTACCGCTATTACGGTCGAAGACTTCACCGTTTCCCGAGTGGAATATTTTGCAGCTGGAGCTTTCGGAGGCGGAGAACTTTTTGGTCACGGATCCATGGGTGATTGTGACCTCGTCGGCGGCGGCACATGCGGTGGCCGGAAGAAGCGCACCGACCCCGGAGGTCACTGCGACTGCTCCAGCCAGGGCTGCGAGTCGCCTGTTCAGATTGGTTGCGTGCATCCAATGCCCCTTCGATGTATGTTCGGCTTTTACCTGACGACGACGCTCTAAAGTCGCCGACATTCCTGTTCAGGACCTGTATTCGTTGCCACGCGACAGTTGGATGGCTCGCCGGCGTGACAAGCTGTTCGCCCGTGGGACGATCTCGCGTGGGCCGGTGTCGGACCGACCAGCCGCCGCTGCTGTGTCCGCACATGCCGCCTATCGGTCACACGGCGAACTCGGACGCAGCACCAAGCAATGCGAGAACACGTTCCAATGCTGCTGTCGAGGTTCCCCAAGTGGCGGCGCGACGATCCATCACGATGACTGCTGACAACCCCAGCTACAGGAGATCAGTTGGGTACCGTCGTACCGCAACCAGGTTGGTGCAGTGATGTCGAGATTCGCGACCAGCCACGAACAAGACGCTGTCGAAATTCGCGACCAGACGGTGTCCGAATTCGCGATCAAAGCCACGCTACAGCTCTCTTGAAACGCAGGGCCGGGGACTGCGATCGGCTGCCCAGTCTCGTTGATGCTGAGGCAGTCTCGTTGATCTGAGGTATTTGCCGATTCGTCTCGTGTACTCGAGGCACGGTGGCTAGCCAAGAAATGGTGGTGAGCGGCCAGCGAGGAGCAAGCCGACGGGTTCAGTGCACTGCTTGGGGCTGACCTGCGGGAGTCGACGATGACGTTCGTGGAGTGGTGACGGTTCGTCGAAACCCCGATGCCCACTTCGACCTGCCGCCGGACAAGCAGTGAGCGGCGCTGTCCGGCACCGGACTGCGGTGCCCCACGACGAGGCCAGGATCGACTACGACGCCGAGACGATCATCGTGGCGACCTTCACCATCCGCGCCCGGCTCGCGGTCGATCCTATTGGCGAACAAGCGAATACCACGTCACCCCGGTCTGAGGGTTCCCTGGACCGGAGTGGCTGTGATGGTGTAGAGAATCAGGGGGGTCCCCGATGCGCCCTGGACTGGGTGCTCGCTAGCGTGACCATCGTGCGGGTCACTGCGCCACGATCTGATACCGATGGGGCAACACTGATGAAGTACACCTTGTGCCGCGCCGTGGCCGTGGCTGCTGCGGCGCTGGTTACGCTGGCAGGCCCAGCGTCAGCTGGCGCCGGGCTGAACACCGCCGCGCTCGACGCCGCGGTCAGGATCACTGACGGCGACAACGCTGCCGCGGACCTCGCGCTGGTCGGGGGCGACGGAGAGGTCTGGCAGGGTGCGGACGGGGACAGGCTCACCGGGCAGCCGGTGGCCCGCAACGCGCATTACCGGATCGGTAGTGTGTCAAAGGTTTTCGAGTCGGTGGTGGTGCTGCAACTGGCCGCGCAGGGTTGTCTGGACCTCGACGCGCAGGTGCGGCGGTACCTGCCCGGCGTGCTGCCGCCGGCGTTCGACACCGTGACTGTGCGGGAACTGTTGAACCACACCAGTGGACTGCCCGCGGAGGACGAAGGTGCGCCCCCGCTGACGCCGGATCAGGTGATCGCAGGTCGGTACGACTACCGGAGTTTCGCCGAGGACGTTCATGACACGCTGTTCCCGGACCTGACCGAGAGGCCCGCGCCGGGACCGCATTTCGCGCCTGGCACCAGGCAGGAGTACAGCAGTTTCGCCTACCGGGTGGCGGGGCTGCTGATCGAGCGGGTCACCGGGCACTCGTTCGCCGAGGAGGTCAGGGACCGCATCACCGGGCCGCTGGGAATGCATGAGACGTCGGTTCCCGAACGCGACCCGCGCATTCCGACACCGTATCTGCACGGCTACTACACCGGGAGCAATGGCTCGGTGGTCGATGTGAGCGAGCAGGCCGGGCTCCCCTCGACGATCATCTCCACCCCGGCCGAGGTCGACCGGTTCCTGGTCGCTGTGCTGCACGGTGATCTATTGCCGCCCGCACAGCAGCAGCTGCTGTTCACCATGCCGGTGGGTCCCGACGGCAGACTGCTGTGCGATGTCGCCACCGGCGGGCCGGGCACTCAATGTTTCAGTGACGGTGGGTTGATGAGTACCCGGATGCCCGACGGTACGGTGTTGTGGGGCAAGACCGGGCACGACATCGGTTACGCAAGTGGTGTTTTCGCTACCCGTGACCTGTCGCGGCATGGTGTGTACGCGGTTTCGCGGATCGCTGAGGACAACGGTGCCGCACCGGCGCTGGCACAGCGGATCGGCGCGGCCGCCTTCGCGAAGCCGCAAGGCGGCTGACCCCTGCTCCGCCGGGTCGCGTGAGTCGTCGTCCGGTTCGGCTCCGCCCCGCTCCGCCTCATGATCAGCGAGACGCTCGCCCTACTATCCGTCTCACGAACTCGAGGCACCGCAGCTCAGTGCACCGACCCTGCCTCATCATCAATGAGCAGGACATCGGCCTTGCCCGATGAGCAGTTCGGGCGCTTGCAACCGATGCATCACCGTTCGCTGGCGGGTTCGTCTGAAGAAGGAATTGCGTTACGCTGCTCTGCCGTTTCGCGACCCTCGATTACGAGCACGTCTTCATCGGCTTTTGCGATACGGATGATGTGCAGGATGCGGCCGACTTCTCCGGGGTATCGGCGGGAGGTGATGTCGACTGTTTGCCATCCGGTGTCGGTGTTGGCTCGGATGCGGGCTCGGGTGGTCATTTCGATTGTGGGGCAGGCTGGTTCGAGCAGTGCTTGGGTCCGCCTGAGTGCGGACCAGGAGTCGGGGTGGATGAGGGCGGGGTCGCCGTCGCGCTGTCAGTCGATCCAGTTGGGCACCTTGCCGATCCAGGACGAGATGGGCGGTGGGCTCGATCGTGCGCCGAAGGCGAGCAGCGCCGCGGCGGGTCCGTCGGTGATGTCTTCGTTGGTAAGGCGCAGTGTTTCGAACGGGCCGACAACTGGAGGGGCGATGTCGGTGACGTCGTGGGTGAGGGCGCGGACTCCGACGTGGCGTTCGTCGTTGCGTCCGCGCGCCATGATCTGCCAGTTCATCAGGTGGCCGTCGTCGTGGAGGATGCACAGGCTCGACTCGAACTGCGCGTCGGGGGTAGGGCTGTTCGCTATTTCGATGAGTTGGGGGATGTCGTCGAAACGCAAGACTTTCCGGAATATCTCGCCGGGGGATCTGATGCCTTTCCAGGCCGAGGCGTCGTCGGTGCTCATCAGCCAGGATTCGAGGCGTTGCTGGACTTGGAGTTCGCCGAGGTTCCAGACGTCGTCTTCGGGCCCAAGGATCGGCACGATTTCTACTTGCCGGTCGCCGAAGCGGCCCGACATTCGCTGGTCCAGGTGTGAGCCGCTGCCGCGCGCCCAGTTCAGCGCGCCCACCGCGTCGATGCCTTCGTCGCGTTCGATGCGGAAGATCGAGACCCATTCCTTTCGCAGTCCGTCTTTGGCAACGATGCTCATCGAGGACGGGCCAAGGCATTCGACGAGGTACCACGTCATTGGGGGCCTCTTTTCGGGTCGCTTACGGTCGAGGCGTCAGGTGCAGGGTGACCGGCTCGGGGCTGAGGGCAGCGCGTTCGCGGATCCGCAGCTCATCGGAGGTTGACAGAACGAATGCGTCGAGGATGCGGGCCAGCAGCACCGTGGCCTCGTGGATAGCGAAGACGCGACCGATACAGGATCGCGGTCCAGCTCCCCAGGGTTTGAAGAACCGCTCGGGGTAGCGGCGCAGCGCTGCCGGATCGAACCGGTCGGGGTCGAAACTGCTGGCGGCGGGTCCCCAGACGTCGGTGTCGCGCTGGGCGGCGAGGCTGAGCACGAAAACCGCACGACCGGCGGGGATTTCGTACCCACCTACGTTCTGGTCTGAGCGGGCGACGCGGAAGAAGCCAGGGGCGATAGGCCACATCCGGAGGACTTCGTTGAGCATCTGGCGGGTCAACCTTGAGCGCCCATGCGAGGAGATTTGCTGGATAGACCGGCGCTCTACTGGACGACACGTTCGGAGGATTTTCTGGCCAAACCATTGCCGGACTACCGCATCGGCCCATGGTGTCCGGATAAGCTGAGCTCGGTCTCGGGTCAATACGTTCGAAGAACCCGGCGATGCCACCGACGAGTAAGAAGTATCCCTGCCTTGCGACCGCGAATGCCTGCCAGATCCTTTCGCCTCAATGGAACGGAATCCACAATGAAATCTCGCTGGCCACTCGTCTCGGCGTTAGCCATCGTGGCGGTGGTGATGCCCAGCATCGCTCTGGCTCCTCCAGCGCAGGCCGACGAGGCGTCGCAACGGAAGAACCTCACCGTTTGCACCCTCAAGGAGCTGGACAAGGAGAATAGCGAGTTCCAGCTGAAGGCTCAGGAGCTCAGCGCCCTGAAGGAGATCATCAGCAACCAGATCCACAAGCAGCCGCTCAGGCCGCATACCTCCGACGAGCAAGCAGCCATCCTCAAGGAAATTGAGGCCGAGGCCAAGGTGAAGATGCCGGCTGTCCCTACGAGCACGATTGACAAGATGGTGATCAAGCTCCGCGATTTGGCCCTGCACTGTAATACGGAAATGGGTTCCTGAGCGGGGGCGAAAACGCGCAGGGATCGCTGCCTCCCGCCCACCCGAGGTAGAGACTCTGTGAACCACGTCGGTGTATGCGCCTGACTTTCTCACCGAAGGCGGCGCAATTGACCTCGGTGCCAGCTGCGCCGCGGTCGCAGTCCGGGCCTTGGACAACGTGCTGGGTGAGCATTCTCATTGGCGTGAGTTGTGGCTGGACACCGACACCGACGTCCGTCGCCGGGCGTTCGACACCGTGACCAATATGCTTGAGTGCCGGTAGTTTCACCCGGACCATTAGGTCGGTGATGTCGTCGCGTCCCAGCCTGACGTGATCTGATGGCATAGCGTCGCCGCCCAGGATCTCGGTCGACTCGATGAGGGCTTGCCGTGATTGCGGGTGCAGCAGGTGTTGCCGCCAGGCGGTGGTCCCACCCCGTGAGCTACCTCGAAGGCCCTCATCTGTCACCGGTTGTCGCGCTGTCGGCAACCCGATAGCGCCGCCCGATTGATCGGAAGTTCGGCAGAAATCCGCAGTTCACCACGTCCCCGGTTTGTTGTAGATACCGTACGTGCCGCCCTGGGGGCACCAGGCGACTGCCGGAGGTGCAGCTCGGCGCAGGCTTTGCGGAGGCCGCGCTGGGTGATCGGGGCCGCAGGCCGGGTGTCGCCCGAGGGGGACACGCCGGTCTGCGGCGAGGGGATCAGGGGAGTACGGCGCAGGCGGGGCCGAGGTTGATGCCGGTTCCGACGTTCATTGGATTGCGGAGGGTGTAGGCGTCGTAGTCGTCGCCGTCCAAGAGCTCGAGTACCACGATCTTGTGCGGGCCCTTCTGGGTGGGGGTCCACGTGGTGCGTGCCGTTCCGGACGCGTCCGCTACGACTGAGTTCGGCTGGAATTGCTTGTAGTCCGCGTTTTTCGGGTCGTCGCCGATCTGGTCGAGCACGATCAGCTCCCGGCCGGGGTCGGTGAACACGGTGATCGGGTAGGCGCAGCCGGTGCCGCGGGCGTCTGCCGAGCTGCCGAAGCTCTGGCCCTGCTCGACCCGGATGGTCGTGACTGCCGCCCCCGCCTGCGGCGCGGCGAACGCGATCGCCGCGGCCAGTGCACTGAGCGTCGCCACGGTAGCGGCGGCCGCCCTGTTGGATTTAAGCACGTTGAATTACTCTCTCTAGCAATGGATTCCCCCGTTTGGAGTCGAAGCGAACTATACAGGCCGATCAACTGACTTGGGGGCTCCAGCTGTGCCCGTAAAAGGGGTGGGATCGGTTGCCGCAGAGGGCCCGAAGAAGCGATGGTCACAGTTCAACCGGGTCGGCGGGCTCGTCGTCATCGGCCTGTACCTTGCCTCCGTGACCAGGTTGGCGGTCAGCAAGGACTGGAACGACCTGACGGCGACTCATCTGTTCGGCCTGACCGGTGTCGTTGCCGGGCTGGTCTTGATTTCAGTGGTGCTGGAACCAGTCCCGGTCGCCGGCCCGCGGAAACGATGGACACCGCGCAGAACGGTTGCCGCACTGGTCGTGGCCATCTTGATCGCGGCAGGCATCATCACATCGATCATTCGCACGGGCGCGGCTTTGGGCGATCCGGCGGGCCAGCTGTTCCTGCAGACGGCCGCCCTTGGCGGCGTGCTGTTCCTCATTACGGATAGGCGCGCTCGAGATCGACCGTAGGTGAATTCGGAAGCCGCGTAGCATTTTTGGGCGCAACATATTCACGTGCGCCGGGCAACCTCGCAACTGGGGAATTCCCCAGTCGAAGCTGCCGGTCGGCGGCAGTCGTGCGACCGGTTGCTCGACGCTGAGATCTGTTGGGGGTCGGTGGATTTCGAGACAGCGATGGGTGTCACGGTACTCGGATGAGTTGGCCTCTGGTACAAAAACCGGCGCAATGGTGGCCTGTTTGTGGTGTGCACAAGGTGACCGCTCGATCTATGTGCACAGTTTGTTAAGTAAACGAGTGCGAGGGTTGACGTTGGAGGATACGGGCCGTACGTTTCGCCCATTGTTGTTGCTTTAGGGTGATCAAAGGGGAAGTCGTGGCGACCCTGCTCACGGATGAGCTTTCACCGGATGCGGTGCCCGCCGTCAAGGGGGGTCCGGTTGGGCGCTCGCCCGGTCAGCTTGCCTGGCTTCGGTTCAAGCGGGACAAGACCGGCGTCGTGGCGGGCATCGTCGTGTTGTTCTTCTTCGTCGTCGGCCTCGGCGCGCCGCTGATCTCCCTGCTCTACGGCAAGGACCCGTACACCCCGTACGCCACGACCGGCAATGGGTTGCTCACCGACACCGGCTTCCCGGTCAAGCCCAACGGCGGTATCGACAGCCAGTTCTGGTTCGGTATCGAACCGCACACTGGCCGCGACGTACTCATTGTGCTGGTCTACGGAATCCGTACCTCCCTGCTGATTTCGCTGGCCGTAGTGCTGCTGACGACGATCATCGGCACCCTGCTCGGCGTCACCGCCGGGTATGTGGGCGGCCGGACCGATTACGTCATCAGCCGGATCACCGACATCCTGCTGTCCATCCCGTCCACCCTGTTCATCCTCGCCTTCATGCCGGTCGCCTGGGCTAGTTATCAGGCGACGGGGCAAGAGGTTCCGCCGTGGGTGCGGGCGGCCAGCCTGATCGGACTGCTGACCTTGTTCGGTTGGACCCGCAACGCTCGGCTGCAGCGCGGCCAGGTGTTCTCCTTGCGGGAGCGGGAGTTCATCGAGGCGGCCAAGGTGACTGGTGCGAGTCCGCGGCGGATCATCTTCCGGGAACTGCTACCGAATCTGTGGACCCCGATCCTGGTGTTGGCGACGCTGGACCTGCCCGCATACGTCACGGCGGAGGCGGCACTGTCCTTCCTCGGCGTCGGCATCAAGGATCCGACGCCCGACTGGGGCGTGATGGTGCAGAACGGATCCGGCCTGATCTCCTCCGACATCACCTACCTGGTCTTCCCCGGTATCGGGATGATGCTTTTTGTGCTCGCGTTCAACTTGCTCGGCGACTCGGTGCGCGACGCCCTCGACCCGAAGGGAAGCCGATAACCGTTGGGTCGCCGGGCTTTTCCGGCGGTAAGAGGAGGCAGGAACTGGAATGAAGAAAACCCATCTCGCGCAGGCCGCTGCGGTGGCGGCGGCGCTGGCACTGGTGACGGCAGGCTGCTCGGCCGGCGGCACCAATGTCGGCAGTACTGACCAGCCGAAGGCCGTACAGAGCAAACTCACTCTCGACCCGACCGGCAAACAGTCGACCGGTCCGGCCGCGGAGGTATCCGGCGCCCAGCAGGGCGGCACACTCGACCTGATGTGGCGCGCCGACCATCCGCACTATGACCCGGCCAAGGTCTACACCGCCCCGGACGACGGAACATTCCGGCTCATCAACCGCCGGCTCACCGTGTTCAACCAGCACGACGACGGCTCGATGGCGCTGGTCGGCGACTTGGCCACCAATACCGGCGAGGCCTCCGACGGCGGTAAGACGTGGAAGTACACCCTGAAGGACGGCGTGAAGTACGCCGACGGCACGCCGATCAGGTCCCAGGACATCAAGTACGGCGTCGAGCGCACATTCGATCCGACGTTCGCGACCGGGCCGAAGTGGGTCCAATTGTGGCTGGCCGGGAAGGACGACTTCAGTTCGGTCTACCCGGGTCCGTTCGGTGGCCAGGAACTCGGCTCCGACAAGATCGAGACGCCGGACGACAAGACCATCATCTTCCACCTGGCCGAGCCGGAGTCGGACTTCCCGTTCGCCGCCTCGATGAGCGAGACCGTCCCGGTGCGCAAGGACAAGGACGCCAAGCCCGCCGACCTGGACGCCAACGGGCTCGGCGACATGGCCACCGGGCCGTACAAGATCGGCGCACATGAGGTGGACAAGACGCTGACCCTGGTGCGAAACCCGAACTGGGATCCGAAGACCGACCCGGTCCGGCACCAGTACCCGGATCAGAT
Source organism: Nocardia sp. NPDC060255 (assembly GCF_042727395.1). Classification (NCBI taxonomy): domain Bacteria; kingdom Bacillati; phylum Actinomycetota; class Actinomycetes; order Mycobacteriales; family Nocardiaceae; genus Nocardia; species Nocardia sp. NPDC060255. Next base: position 15,212 of record NZ_JBHXAU010000010.1, read on the forward strand.
CCACTTCCAGTTCGGTGTGATGGCCAAGCAGCAAACCGACCAGTTGAAGGCGGACACCGACCCGAGCGCGGCCTCCTACTACAGCGGTATCGACACCGATCAAGTGCAGGCCATCCTGCAGGATCCGAAGTTGAAGCAGCGCACCGTCGATGCCGAGACCAACTCCGTGCAGGCCTTCGCGATCAACACCGCCCGGGTCACCGATGTGAACGTCCGCAAGGCGATCGCCACCGCGTTCCCGAAGCAGGACGTCCTCACCACGCAAGGCGGCCCCTTCTTCGGCAATATCGCCACCACGCTCAGCCCGCGTAACTCGGTGGGCTACTCGGCGCAGCCCAACCCGTACGGCGTCGGCGACAACGGCGACCCGCAGAAGGCGAAGCAGATCCTCACCGACGCACATCAACTCGGCTACAAGGTCAACGTGGCCTGGGACTCCACCCCGACCGCCGACCGTTGGGGTACCCCGATCAAGCGCGCGTTGGAGGCCGCCGGCTTCGAGGTCAACCTGAACCCGGTGCCGGACAAGGGTTTCTACGATGCGGTCGGGCGCCTGAACAATCCGTTCGACCTGATCTGGAACTCGTGGGGCCCGGACTGGCCGACCAACCGGACTGTGTACAGCGCGGTGTACTACGGCGGGGCGGTCAAGGATGAGGGCAACAACTACGCCCAGCTCAAGGAGAAGGGGGTCGACGACGAGATCAACCGCGTGCAGGCGATCCAGGACATCGACGCCCAGGGCAAGGAGTACATGCCGCTGGACCAGCTGATTCAGCGGGACTATGCCGCCGCAATCCCGTTGGTGTACCTGCGCAAACAGTTGATGTTCGGCTCGAAGGTCGGCGGGGCGCGGATGGACGCGATCAGCTTGAGCCTCGACCTGACTACCGCCTATATCAAGAAGTAGCGCGAGTCTGACGAAGTCTCGAGCCGGGTGCCGGACAGGTTGCCCGTCACCCGGCTCCTCCTCCAGAGAGCGATCTCCGAATGCTGGCCTTCCTCACCCGCCGGATCCTCGGCGGCCTTGTGATCCTGCTGGTTGTTTGCGCGGTCACCTTCGTGATGTTCTATGTGGCCCCCGGCAACGATGTCGCTAGGCTGGCCTGCGGAAGAACCTGCTCACCCGAGCTGATCGCCTCTGTCGCACACCAATTGGGCACGGATAAGCCGGTCTGGCAGCAGTTCCTCGACTACCTCGCCGGGATCTTCACCGGCCGCAGCATCGCCGACACCTATTGCTCGGCTCCGTGCCTCGGTTACTCGTTCCACAACCATCGGCCGGTACTGGACACCATCCTGGATCGGATCCCGGTCACGTTCTCGCTGACCGTCGGCGCGGTGGTGATGTTCCTGGTCGTCGGCATCGGCCTCGGCCTGCTGGCCGCGTTGCGCAAGGGGAAGTTCGCCGATAAAGCTGCGATGGGTTTCGCAGTACTCGGCGGCGCGCAGCAGATTTTCGTGCTCGGCCCGTTCCTGCTGTTCCTCTTCGTGTATTCGACGCACCTCATGGAGGTGCCCAGTTATACGTCGTTCTTCGATAATCCGGTGAAATGGGGGACCGGGTTGTTCCTGCCTTGGGTCTGCCTCGCCATCATCACCGCCGCGGCCTACGCGCGGTTCACCCGTTCCTCGATGGTGGAAGTGCTGAACGAGGACTACGTCCGTACCGTGCGCGCCAAGGGCATGGGCAACGCGAATGTCTATCTGAAGCATGCCTTTCGCGGCGCCATGAGCCCGATCGCCACCCTGCTCGGACTGGACATCGCGGTGCTGCTCGGCGGGGCCCTCGTCACCGAGACCGTGTTCAATCTGCCCGGGATCGGGCAGTTGGCCGTCTTCTCCGTGCAGGACTCGGATCTGCCGGTGATGATGGCCGTGGTGCTGCTGGCCGCCACCGCCGTGGTGGTGGCCAACATCGTGGTGGACGTCGTGTACGCGTTCATCGACCCGAGGGTGAGGCTGGGATGACCAGGGCCGAATCGACACTGGAGCGTGACATGTCCAGCCAAGGCACCATCCTCTCGGTGCGAGATCTGTTCGTGCACTTTCGAACTGAAGACGGCACGGTCAAGGCGGTGGACGGGCTGTCGTACGACCTCGTGCGGGGTAAGACACTCGGCATCGTCGGCGAGTCGGGTTCGGGCAAGAGCGTGTCGGCCATGGCCATCCTCGGCCTGCACAATCGCGAGCATTCGACGATCAGCGGGCAGATTCTGTTCGAGGGAACGGATCTGGCCGGGGCGGACGAGCGCACCACCCGGCAGTTCCGGGGCAAGCGGATCTCGATGATCTTTCAGGATCCGTTGACCGCGTTGTCGCCGTACTACACGGTCGGCGACCAAATCATCGAGACGTACCGCAGGCACACCGGCGCGTCCAAGAAGCGGGCGCGGGCGCGGGCCATCGAGATGCTCACCAAAGTTGGTATACCGCAACCACAACGGCGGGTGGACGAGTACCCGCACCAGTTCTCCGGTGGCATGCGGCAGCGGGTGATGATCGCGATCGCACTCTGCTGCGATCCCGATCTGCTGATCGCGGACGAGCCGACGACGGCACTGGACGTGACGGTGCAGGCACAGATCCTGGACCTGCTGCGAGAGTTGCAGCGCGAGTTCAACACGGCGATCATCCTGATCACCCACGACATGGGCGTGGTCGCGCAGATGGCCGACGACGTGCTGGTGATGTACGCGGGCCGATGCGTGGAGCGAGGCACGGTGCGCGAGGTGCTCAAACAGCCACGGCATCCCTATAGTTGGGGTCTGCTGTCGTCGATCCCGCACCTGGGCGGCGATGTGGACACGCCGCTGAAACCGGTGCGGGGTGCGCCGCCGAGCCTGATCGACGTGCCGTCCGGATGTCCGTTCCATCCCCGGTGCGATTACGTGGACCGCGTGGCGGACGCGCGCTGCAAGATCGAGCGGCCGGAGCTCGGTACCGCCGCAGGGCGCGGGTCGGCCTGTCACCTGGCCGACGAGGAGGCCGACCGCATCTTCGTCGATATCGTCCGGCCGACGCTCGGCATCGGGAGCGCATCATGACCGACCAGGCACTGACCGAAGAGTCACTGTCCGAACCGATTTCGCGCCGCACCGACGCCGGACCATTGCTGACGGCGACGGGGTTGCAGATGTATTTCCCCATCCGCTCCGGGTTCCTGTTCAAACGGCAATCCGAGGTGGTGCGCGCCGTGGACGGCATTGATCTGAGCGTGTCCGCCGGCGAGGCGTTCGGCCTGGTGGGTGAGTCCGGTTGCGGCAAGTCGACCACCGGACGGATGCTGGCCCGGCTGCTGGAGCCGACGGCAGGCACGATCACCTACCGCGGTCAGGACATCACGCACCGTACGCGCCGCGAGCTGGCGCCCATCCGGTCCGAGATCCAGATGATCTTCCAGGATCCGTACTCCTCACTGAACCCGAGGCAGACGGTGGGCACGATCATCGCCGGGCCGATGGAGATCAACGGCATCAACCCGCCCGGTGGTCGGCGCGGTCGAGTGCGGGAGTTGCTGGAGACGGTCGGCCTGAATCCCGAGCACTACAACCGTTTTCCACACGAATTCTCCGGCGGGCAGCGCCAGCGCATCGGCGTCGCCCGCGCGCTGGCACTGAACCCGAAGCTCATCGTGGCCGACGAACCGGTGTCCGCCCTGGACGTATCCATTCAGGCGCAGGTGGTGAACCTACTGCAAGGGCTGCAACGCGACCTGGGCATCGCCTTCGTGTTCATCGCACACGACCTGGCCGTGGTGCGGCACTTCAGCGAGCGCATCGCGGTCATGTACCTGGGCAAGATCGTGGAAATCGCCGACCGCGCCGACCTCTACGACCGCCCACACCATCCGTACACGCAGGCGCTGCTGTCCTCGGTGCCGGAGGCCGATCCCGACAGCGCGAAACAACGTGACCGGATCCGCCTCACCGGCGACGTCCCCTCACCCATCAACCCGCCCTCCGGCTGCCGCTTCCGCACCCGCTGCTGGAAGGCCGAGAACATCTGCGCCGAGCAGGAACCACCACTGATCCAACTGGGCTCATCCACCGAAGGACACCGGGCCGCTTGCCATTTCCCGGAACCGCGCCACGTGGTCGCCTGATCGACCGGTGCCGAGCCGAATCCTGTTCGATCCCATCTGGAATGGTCCCGGCATCGAATACGCGATGGGCTGACCGATCGGTCGACCTGGCGTCCGGCTGACACTCGGGCGTACCACTCTCGAAAGAGACGGGGTTACGCATGATTCGGAAAACTACGACGGTCGTGCTGTTCGCTGCCGCAGCTATCGCACTGACCGGCACGGGGACGGCGACGGCCAGGCCCACCGCCGTGCAACAACAAGGAAGCGACGCTGGACAACAGGCCGGTAACGGTGGGAATCAGGCGGGCAACGTCCCAAACCAAGGGGATGGTGGAAACGACGGAGCCGGCCAAGCGCAGAGCGGGGGACAGCAACAGCAGCAACAAAGACCTGGCGCCGGCCACCAGACGGGCAACGCGGGAAATCAAGCGGACGGCCGCGTTGGTCAAGGTCAGGACGGAAGCAACGAGCAGGGCCAAGGACAGCACAGCGCGACGCAGCAGCAGGCTGGATCCAGCCAGCAGCAAAACGGCAGTTCTGCCACAAACCAGGGGCAAGACGCTGTCAACCAGGCAGGCAAGGCGGGCAACAGTGGAAGCGGCCAAGCCGGCCAAACCCAACAGAGCGGGATGCGGCAGCAGGGTGGATCCGGCCACCAGCAGCAGGGAAGCACCGCGGGAAACCAGGCAACCCATACAGGCAACAATGGCGAGTCCCAGAAGGCCAAGGCACCGAAGGGCAAGGCGGGCAGCGGCTCCGGCAAGGGCAAGCAGACGAACTGAGGGAACGCGCCGGCGCGACTAGCACGCCGATCAGGTGCTGAGATACCGATTCTGGTGCCGAGCCCGGTCCGTCCGTTCGGATCGGGCTCGACCCTGGTCAGCGGAGAGCCTGCTCGAACCTGTTGTGGCGCTTAGCAGGCCACCTCGACGAGGCGCCGATGGCGGGTCGGGGCGGCGGCGTGGACGGCGGCGGCGATCGCGACCACCGGCGGGATCCAGCGGGCCTGGGCCGGTGAGATGTCCCAGGTGGCTGCGCCGTTCGACAACCGGGTCGGGGGAAGCGGGATGCTCGCGCCGTCGGTGTGCACGATCGCGCCCGCGCTGCGCAGGGCTTCGATGGCGAGTGTCGCCTTGGCGGCGCCGACTACCAGGTGGATCTCGCGGCGCTCGGCGCCGGGGATCTCGATGACCGGGCCGGACAGGTTGTTCGCGCGCAGGAAGCGGCGGACCTCGGCGGCGAGTGTGCCGGTGAGTTCGATGGCCGCTATCCGCTCGTCGGTGATCAGGCAGACGCCGTTGGCGGTTTCGGCGACTGTCCATCCGCGGCGGCGGTAGTCCTGCACTGCGTCAGAGGCGGCCAGGGTGCTGGAACTCGGGAACGTCGCGGGCACTGTCTTCTCCATTTCACCAGGTAGATCGTGATCTCACTTCGGTTTGCGCAGGAGCCCCGCCAACTGCACCCGTGCATCAAATCGCCTGCGGCTAGGAATTTCCCTACAGAATGCTTGTGATCGCCAACCGCACCAGCGATTCTGCGCGGGTCCGCCCCCGATGGGCATCGCCCCGCGGTCGCGTCCGATGTCATCCTTAGGGCGGACCTACCCCGATACCCGTCGTGAGCTGACCCTGAGGCTGTCCCGATCGGAGAATCCGGGGCTCGCGGCTAGGTCACAGCTAATTGCCAAGTGCCCCTCGAGGTTTCACCAGTCGCACATGGTTTAAATAGGTATGGGATCGATATGGGGGTGGGGGGCAGCGTCCGCCGGTTGCGTAGCGGCAGTGGCGATATCGGCGTTGGCGGCGGCGGCGCCGCTGGCCGCGGCCGGGCCGCACGACCAGGGCTCCGCCGTGGCGGCGACACCGGTGAACGGTACTCCGCCGGTCGCGGTAACACCGGTTCGCGGGACCCCTGTTCCGCACCTGCCGCAGTCCGCCGTGTCGTCCACGGCGCTGGCGCAGCAGATGCAGGCGGCGATTCAGGCCGTCTCGCCGGGGTCGCAGGTCGGGATCGACGTGGTCGACATGAGTTCCGGGACAGTGCTTGTCGGCTTGAATCTCGATCAGCAGTTCTACACCGCGTCGGTGGTCAAACTGCTGATCGCCCTGGATGCGTTGAACAGCCAAGGCTGGCAGCCTGATTCGGATACCGCGGCACAGTTGCGCGAGATGCTGTCGGCCAGCGACGACAACGTCGCCGACGCCCTGTGGGACGCGAACGGTGGCGACGCGATCGTCGCCAGGATGATCGACGCGATCGGCCTGACAGGGACGCAGCCGCCCGACGACCCGGAGGAATGGGGCGAGACCTTGACTACCGCGCGGGATGTGGCCACCGTCTACCGCTACTTGACCACCGTGGTGCCCGAGCCGGCCCGAGACATTGTCGTCGGTGCGCTCCGCGGTACCAGCGAGATCTCCGCCGACGGCACCGACCAGTACTTCGGCATCCCGGACGGTTTGCCCGGCCTCAGCTGGGCGGTAAAACAGGGCTGGATGGGGCTGGACAACTCCACCACGCTGGACACCACCGGCCTGGTCGGACCGAGCGCGACCCAGCTGCCGTACACGGTGGTCGTGCTGACCTCGCAGCCTGCCGGAATCGATTGGAACACCGGAGGTTCCGCACTGACCGCCGGCGTCAGCGTCCTGCGCGGCACCTTCGACCAGCCGCTGCAAGCAAGAAACCTCGGCAACGAGGACAACAGATCCACTGCGATAGCCCCGCCCGCGTAGGTACGCGAAACACGGCAGCCGCAGGCTGGCGCTTGCGGCTGCCGTACTGAAGTCCGATTAACCCCTCGGTGCTCGGCTTCAGTCGTGTCGGGTGGCCGTGTCCCAGCCGAAGAACACCGTCCAGCCTGACAGTCGCGCCCGGTGCCGGGTATCGGCCGTACGACCGTCATTCAAACGACCGACGTTTCGCTGCCGGTGACTCGCCACTTGTCCGCGTAACGCCATGTCAGCGGTGCCGGTCTTGCACAATCTGTGCATGCCCAAGCCGTGCCTGCTGCTCCAACTGCGACCCGAGCGCCCCGCCGCGGACGACGAATACCGCGCCGTGCTGCGCGCCGGCGAGCTCGACGCCGACGACGTGGTGCGCGTGCAGATGGACCAGCAGGGCCTGCCCGACCTGGTGCTCGACGACTTCGCGGCGGTGATCGTCGGCGGTGGGCCGAGCAATGTCGGTAATCCGGAGTCCGAGAAATATGATTACCAGCTGCGGTTCGAGCCCGGATTGAAGAAGCTGCTCGCCGAGATCGTCGCGCGCGACTTCCCGTATCTGGGCGCCTGCTACGGGCTGAGCATTCTGGCCGATGTACTCGGCGGCCTGGTGAGCGGCGATCGATACGACGAGCCGCCGGGCGCGCAGACCATCGAATTGACCGACCACGCAGGCGAAGACCCGCTGCTCGCGGGCGTCCCGCAGACGTTCCGGGCCTTCGTCGGGCACAAGGAGGCGTGTCAGGAGGTGCCGCCGAACGCGGTGCTGCTCGCCACCTCGGCCGACTGCCCGGTGCAGATGATCCGGGTCGGCGAGCACGTGTACGCGACCCAGTTCCACCCCGAACTCGACGGTGACGGACTCGCACTGCGCATCGAAACCTACCGGCACGCAGGCTATTTCGACCCGGATGAGGCGGACTACCTCACCGCACTAGGGCATCGGGAAGCGATCACCGCACCCAAGGAGATACTGCGTAGATTCGTCACCAGATACCGCAGCGATCCGCGCTGACCGCTCAGCTGGCGGTAACTCCGGTGGAGAGCCTGACCACGACCTTGTCGCCGGTGATCTCCTGCACCTGCACGCTCAGCCCGTCGGCGGGCCGACTGTCCCCGGCCGGAACGCTGACCTCCTGGTTGCCCACCTTCAACGTGACCGTATTGCCGTTCACCGCAACGAGTTCCGCGTCCACCCCGAGGATGGTGGCCTTGGCATCGACGCCGTGATCGAAGGTGACCGTGCAGCCGCTCACCGCGCAGTCGGTCTTGGTGCCCGCCCCTTCCACGGTGCATGCGGACGCTCCCAGCAAGGCGAAACCGGAGAGCGCGGACAAGACAATCAGACGGCGAACAGACATGCGGCCAGCGTAGAGCGAATCGGACATCTTCGAGCACGCCCGCCGACGAATTCGGTCGCTTCATGGGCGGATAACCGGACGTATTCTGTTGGGCACAGTCCGTAACGCAGGCGATTGTCCGCTCGGGTCTATGGTGGAGTTATGGGCGTCATGGGCGAACTATTTCCGGGACAGAAGCTGGCCGACGAGGGCAGCGGGGACAGCGACGGACAGCCGCACCGTCCCCGGCTTGCCCTCGATCTGGATGCCGGGGTCATTCGGATAGCCGCGCCTGCCGCGTCCGCACCCGCGGACGAACCGACCGAAAGCGACTGATCCCCGCGGGGATTGATGTCGCAGGCGGCAGAAGAGCCGAATCGTTGAGGGGAACTTTCAGCGGGTGAGTTCGGCAGGCACTCGGAGTTCGTCGTGTGCATACAGTTCGGCGATAGCGGCTGGATCGTCGTCAGCGACGGTGACGGCGATCGTGTCGAGGAATGCGTCGTAGTCCGGGCCGGTCTCGCCGTTGTACGACGCGGTCATGCGCCCCCACTCGTCCCACGGAAGCATCTCGACCTTGTTCAGGGCGGCGAGATCTCTGATCGCGTTGCCGCGTATCTCGGCCGGCCCCCAATTAGCGGTGCCACCGACGCCGAACGCCGCGGCGTCGATGCGACCTTCGCGGAAGGCGACCCATGCTTCACCGCCGCTGAAGAACTCACCGGGCCGGAGGTCCTCCGGGCGATCCAGGATCGACTGGCCGAGGATCTCGGTATCGATGCGCACCCATCGGCGTTCGACATCATGCCAATACTCGGTGATCCAGTGATCGAGGCCATGTCCCTGCTGGAAGTAGGTGGCGAAGCCGCAGCGCACACGGGACGCGATCCCTCGGTGGCGCAGCAGTGCGCAGCTGATCACCGCGAAGTGCCGGCAGGTGCCGATCACGCGGCGGTCCGGTTCTCGCCGGACTGTCACGGGCGCCGGATCCAACGCGAGCAGCGCTTCGATCAGGGTGGCGGCTGGACGAATCTGATTCTCCGAGAACCGTTCTGGCGGTAAGTCCCGGGTCTTGGCATCGCGCGGTTGAATGACCAGGCCGGGGGCGAGTTGACAGATGTCGACGATGTCGGTGGGGATCTGTTCCAGCGCCGCAGGATCGACGCCGTGCAAGCTTGTCGGCAGCCCAGGGCTGTCGTATTCGATCGCCGTAGCCATGCTGACGATCGTAAGGAATGGTGGCGCGGACGAACAGCATTCGGACTGCTCGCTAACCGAACTCGGTGTGAAGCTTCTAGTTCCGGAATCGGCAGGCGCCCGCGTACGGCATCTCCGACATCGGCGACTCGACGACACCGGTGCCGTAGCTGGAGGCGTGGATGACCTTGCCGTCGCCCGCGTAGAGCGCGGAGTGGCCGCCGCCGTAGAACGACACCAGGTCGCCGGGGCGCAGATCGTCTTTGGACACCGGGGTGCCTGCGGCGAGCTGATCGTAGCTGGTGCGCGGGACCGAGACACCGGCCTGCTGGTAGGACCACTGCACCAGGCCCGAGCAGTCGAAAACATCGGGCCCAGCGGAGGTTCCGTAGTTCGAGCCGATCTTGGCGCGGGCCGCTTCGACGGCGACCTCGCCGGTCGTCTTCATCGGTGCGACCTGCGGGTGCAAAATGTTCGGCGGCTTGATGCCGGGAAGCCCTGCCAGACCGGAGTATTCGAAGCCCGGAATGTCGGGGAGGGCGAAGGTGATTCCGGGAGCGGAGAATTCGGTCCGGGAGGGAGCAGCGGATGGCGCGCTCTCCTGCGGTGGTACCGCGGCCTGGAGTCCGGGAATCCCTGGGGGGAGGGAGATTTCGTTCGGAATGTCGAAACTGCCGATGCCGGGAACGGTCACTGTTTGAGCCGAGGCCTCCGCGGCGGAGAAAAGGAGTGCGCCGGAGACGGCTGCGCCTGCGGCAAGTGTCCACCAGAACACCCGCCGCAGCGAGCGGGTACTTCGGACGTCGTCGTCGGTCTTCGATGCCATGATCAAGTCCTCCGATGGTCATTTCGAAGGCCTTGGCTGGGCCATGCAACGCCGCACGTGCTGGCGCACCGGACTTCACCAAGTCTTCGAATACATTCGAGAACATCACGGTGATCTGTCAGTCCAAGCGGTTCCGATTTCCCATCCTTCGACACAATCTGGTTCGAACAAATTTCCGACACACTGAAAAGTAATAACGAAACGGTAACTAAATATCCGATAGGTATTGAAATAGATCATTGACCTGCATGAATGCGCCATTCATTCCGGTGAATATTCCGGCTGCTACGGCCCGTGTCGCGGGCTATTTACTGCTCGTCGGCGAGTGATCTGCTTTTCGTTCGAGTGTTTTCAGCCCTCGATCGGCCCGGTGGTACCAGGTAGATCACCGTGTCTGCGCAGGGCATCGAGCACCACATTGACGGCCGCGCGCGGCGGTGCACCGCGCCGGATAACCGCGGTAATAGTGCGGGTAACCGGACTGGTGAGTTCCCTGGTCGTGACGCGGTAGCGCGGATCGATGGCGAGGCCGGGTAGCAGGGTGATCGACAGTCCGGCCTCGACATGTTGCAGCGCCATCATGTAATTGCTGAAACGGCAGACTATCCGCGGCTCGAAGCCCGATTCGCGGCAGAGCCGGGTCGCCAGATTCGCCATGTAGGACTTCGGCGTATCGAAAGCCCACGGCTCGTCGGCGTACGCGGCGAGATCGGCGGGTCCGCGAGCCGCCCGGTCGGGTGGCAGCACGAGCACGATCGGATCGGTGGCCAGCGGCACGATGTCGATGTCCGGTCCGAGCGGCTGTTCGACGAAATCGGTTGTGGTGACGATGATATCGGCGTCACCGACCCGCAGCGCACGCATGCTCTCGTGCGGCTCCAGCTCGTGCAGCGTGATGTCGAGGTGCGGATGGCTGACCGCAAGCCGCGTCACCGCGGGCACGCACAGCGAGTGGATGGCGCTTTGAAAGGCGCCGAGCCGGACCAACCCCGCCGGTTCACCGTTGAGACTGCGCAACTCCGCCTCGACGGTGCCCATGTGGTCGAGGATGGCCCTTGCCCGCCGGGCCAGGATCAACCCGGCCGGAGTGAGCCGGACCCGGCGGCCGGTGCGTTCCAGCAGTTGCGTGTGCGTCTCCGCCTCCAGCACCGCGAGCTGCTGGGACACGCTGGACGCGCTCAGGTTGGCCGCCTGCGCGACCGCGCGGACGGTGCCGAGGGAATCGAGTTGGCTGAGCAAACGCAGCCGCCAGGGGTTCAGCATCCCTCGATTTTTGTACGGCTGAGCCGAACAGCACAGCCGGAATTGTGAGATGGACGTGTCGCTCGCACCGCCCTTACCGTCGAAATATGGCTTCTCCTACCTGCACGCCGCAGTCCACCGCCGACTTCTGGGCCGACACCGACCGCCACCTCGTGCGCTACGCGGGCGCGGGCACCTTCACCCCCGAGATCATCACCCGCGCCGCGGGCAGCTTCCTGTACACCGAAAGTGGCAGGGAGATCCTGGATTTCACCTCCGGGCAGATGAGCGCGATCCTCGGGCACTCGCACCCGGACATTGTCGCGACCGTCCGCCGCCAGATCGGCGAACTCGACCACCTGTTCAGCGGCATGCTCAGTCGCCCGGTCGTCGACCTGGCCCGCAGGCTGGCGGGCACCCTGCCCGATCCGCTGGACAAGGCGCTGTTGCTCACCACCGGCGCCGAATCGAACGAGGCGGCGATCCGGATGGCCAAGCTGGTCACCGGCAAGCACGAGATCGTCTCGTTCGCCCGCTCCTGGCACGGCATGACCCAGGCCGCCGCGAGCGCGACCTACAGCGCGGGCCGCAAGGGCTACGGCCCGGCCGCGCCCGGCAACTTCGCCATCCCGGCACCGCACCCCTACCGGCCCGACTTCACCACGGACACCGGCGAACTCGACTGGCGACGGCAGCTCGACTTCTCCTTCGACCTGATCGACGCCCAGTCGGTCGGCAGCTTGGCCGCGTGCATCGTCGAGCCGATCCTCAGCTCCGGCGGAGTCGTCGAACCGCCGCTCGGCTACTTCGCCGCGTTACACGAGAAGTGCCACGAACGCGGCATGCTGCTGATCCTCGACGAGGCGCAAACCGGGCTGTGCCGCACCGGATCCTGGTACGCGTTCGAACGCGACGGCATCGTGCCGGACATCCTCACGCTGTCCAAGACGCTCGGCGCCGGACTGCCGCTGGCCGCCGTGCTCACCAGCGCCGAGATCGAGCAGGAGGCGCACGATCGCGGCTTTCTGTTCTTCACCACGCACGTCGCCGACCCACTCGTGGCCGCGGTCGGCAACACCGTGCTCGACGTGCTCGTCCGCGACCGTCTCGACGAGCGGGCCGCCGAGCTCGGCGCGTTCCTGCGGGGTGGACTGGAGCGAATTGCCGAGCGGCACACCGTCGTCGGGGATATTCGTGGTCGCGGACTGCTCGCCGGACTCGAGCTCGTCGTCGACCGGGAGACCAAGCAGGGCTCGGACGAACTCGGCGCGCTGGTCACCCGCCGCTGCCTGGAGTTGGGTCTGCACATGAACATCGTGCAGCTGCCCGGCATGGGTGGCGTCTTCCGGATCGCCCCGCCGCTGACCGCCACCGAGGACGAATTGTCCCTCGGCCTGGCCATTCTCGACGAGGCGATCGGTGACGCGGCCGCGCGGATGCTGTGACGGGCGCGGTCAGGTCAGGTTGCCGTCGATGCAGAGGCTCGCGGTCCGCGACGACGGACCGGGGCGGTCCGCGCCGGAATCGAAGGCCCACTGGGAGATCGGGGCGGCGGCCTTCCAGTACAGCTTGCCGCTGCGGTCCGCGACCACCTGGTAGATGTCCTCGTTGCCCTCGATGAGCTGGCCGCCGACGCAGTAGTCGTTGTACTCCGTGCCCGGTTGCCGCGCGCCCGCGCTGAACAGGCCCGTCGGAGTGGTGTACGAGCCGGGATTGGGGACGGTGCTCGGGCGGCTCGCCGCCGGTCCCTGCCGCCAATACGGCGTGCCGCGGTCGGTCGTGCATTGGAAGGTCTGACCACCGGCGGTGACGGTTGAGCCCTGCGGATGCGCGGTGGCCGCCCAAAGGCATTGCGCGCCAATGCCTGCCGACGTTGTCCGGGCATCCGCGGCGGCGGCTGCTCCGGCACCGAAGGTGACACCGCCGGCTACCGCGGCGATCGAGAGCAGGGTGAGCGCTTTCATTCGGGTGGTGGTCTCGGTGCCGTTGACAGTTCTCATCGTCGTCTCTCTTTCCCTCTCCGACGGATCAGCTCCGTCGGGCCGTAATGCGAAGTGGTGCAGCAAGTTCAGAGCGAGGGGCGATCAGCACCAGCTGGCGCTGGGGCGGCAGACGACCCAGCCGTCACCATCGGCTCGCGGCACGGCGGTCCAGGTCGAGGCCGCGCCGTTGCCGCGGTTCTCCGTGGTTTCGGCCGGGTTCTGCTGACTTCGGTACTCGCGCAAGGAGTTCTGATGCTCGTTCTGCCGCAGCGGATTGGCATCGGCGTGGTGATAACCGGAGGGGTCGATGTGGTGCGCGCCGGTGGTGTCGCCGCGGGTGCCGCGGCCGGGTGTGTGGTCCGAGCGGGTGCCGGGGTCTGCGATCGCGATGCCGGAGCTGAGCGCCGTCGCGGCGACGACGCCGCCGATTATCAGCGCGAGCGCTGCGATCGAACGGCGATAGCCGCCGGTGCCGATTGATTGCACGGGAAATACACGTCGCGCCATGGCCTCATTGCCTCTCTGGTCTGATGAGCTCAGGTGATCTGAACGGGCTCATCTACTGAGATGAACAGTAGGTGACGAACCTGAGAAGCTGCTTATTGGACGGTATGCGCTGGCATTGGTGAGCTGAGTCACGCAGATGGGTAGTAGGTCGACGGATTGCCTGGGTTGAGACCTCGCGGCGTCAGTCCTTCTGGCGTGCCGCCGGGTGAGCGCGATCACAGAAAATTGCACTGTCTGAAATTTTGCAGTTTGTGTTAAATTTTTGCCATGTCGTTACCCACCCGCGCGGAGCCGCCGATCGGTCTGCGTGAACAGAAGAAGCGCAAGACCAGGCTCGAGCTGTGTATGGCTGCCCGACGGCTGGTGGTCGCGGACGGGCTCGACGCCACGACCGTCGACGACATCGCGAAGGTCGTCGGGGTCTCGCCGCGCACGTTCTTCAACTACTACGACACCAAGCTCGACGCGATCGTCGGCCCGATCGAGGAGATCGGCACGCCCGCCGCGCGGGCGGAGTTCGTCGCCGGTGGTCCGACCGGGGCGCTCATGTCCGACCTCACCTGGCTGTTCGCTTCGGCGTTCGAGCCGGAAGAGGAAGTGCGCGAAGCCATCTCGCTGATCATGGAGATCGTCAAACAGGAGCCGCGGATCTTCGCGTCGTTCATGGCCGCCGGCGTGCAACAGGAGGCCATTGTCGGCGAACTGTTGTCCGCGCGGGCCGGCGAACCGGTCCCTGCCGAATTTGCCGCGCTCGCAGCGGGAGTCATGACCACCATCACCACCCGGGCAGCGATGTCCGCCACCGCCGACACCACCAGATCACTCGCCGCGGCCGTGCACGACCACTGTGCGATGGCCGCCCGGATGTTCGACCAGCCCGCCGAGCGAAACTAGGAGACGCGCCCGATGACTACGACGGCTGACTCGCCGCCTACCCCCATTGTCCTGACCCAGAAACGAATCTGGCTCATCTTTTCCGCACTGATCGCGGGCATGTTCCTGGCCAGCCTGGACCAGATGATCGTCGGCACCGCGATGCCGACCATCGTCGGCGAACTCGGCGGCGTCTCCCACATGGCGTGGACCGCGACGTCGTACCTGCTGGCCACCACCATCGTGATGCCGATCTACGGCAAATTCGGCGACATGTTCGGCAGGCGCTGGCTTTTCCTGTTCGCGGTGACCGCCTTCACCGCGGCGTCCGTCGGTGCCGCCGCCTCGACCAGCTTCTGGGAGTTCATCGTCTTCCGCGGCCTGCAGGGCGTCGGCGGCGGCGGCCTGATGATCCTGGCGCAGGCCATCATCGCCGATGTGGTGCCCGCGAAGGATCGCGGCAAATACATGGCGCCGATGGGTGCCGTCTTCGGCATCACCTCGGTGGCCGGACCGCTGCTCGGCGGCTTCTTCGCCGACACGCTCGGCTGGCGCTGGTGCTTCTGGATCAACGTGCCGATCGGTATCGCCGCGCTGTTCATCGCCTTCCGCTACCTGAGCGTGCCGAGCCATCGGCCCAAAACCAAGCCGGACTACCTCGGTGTGCTGCTGATGTCCTCCGCGACAACGTTATTGATCCTGATCACCGACTGGGGCGGTAAGCAGTACGCGTGGGGTTCGACGACGATCGTCGCGATGATCGCCGCGCTGGTGATCGTGGTGGCCGCCTTCGTGATGGTGGAAGCGCGGGCCGAGGAGCCGATGCTGCCGCTGTGGTTGTTCCGCAACCGCACCTTCGTGCTGACCTCGGCGATCGGCCTGCTCGTCGGCCTGGTGATGTTCGCCGCGATCGGCTTCATCCCGACCTATCTGCAAATGGCCACCGGCGCTTCCGCTTCGGTCTCCGGTCTGCTGCTGATCCCGATGATGGTCGGCATGATGATCACCCTGATCGGGTCGATGACCGCGATCACCAAGACCGGCCGCTACCGGGTGTATCCGCCGATCGGCGCGCTGACCATGCTGGGCGCCATGCTGTGGCTGACCCGGCTGGACGCGAACACCTCGATGTGGGTCGTCTCCGCGATGCTGTTCGTGGTCGGCGCGGGCCTCGGCCTGATCATGCAGATCATCGTGCTCGTCGTGCAGAATGCCGTGGCGCCCAACCAGATCGGGACCGCGACCAGTGCCAACAACTACTTCCGGGAGATGGGTGGCGCGATCGGCGTCGCGATCTTCGGCTCGATCTTCACCAACCGATTGACCGAGGGGCTGACCGACGCGTTCATGTCGCACGGTCCGGAGGTGATGGCGGCGAAGCTCGACCCGAGCGCGCTGGTGCCGTCGGTGGTCAAGCACCTGCCGGAAGGACTGCACGACGCGATCGTCGGTGCGTACGTGAACGCGCTGGTGCCGGGCTTCTGGTACCTGATCCCCGGCGCGATCATCGTCTTCGTGCTCGCGCTGTTCATCCCGCAGCTGAAGCTCTCCGACGAGGCGGGCATGGTCGCCCGTGGCGAAGCGGTGATGGAAGAGACGGAGCAGGCCGAGGACGTGAAGCCGGATCCGCAGCTCGTCACCGAACACAGCTGACCACAACAGATCCGGGCGGTAGGGCTATCGGCCTTACCGCCCGGATCTGTGTCAGGGGCAGGCGGTGCCGGTGTAGCCGGGGTCGAGCGCCTTCTTGATGATGTAGGCGACGGTAGGGGACTGCGGGAGGACACCGTGCTCGAAAGTATCTGTGGCGCAGAAGTCTTGGACCCACACGTTGTCGACGGTCGCGCCGGGTCCCGCCTTTAGGAAGGTGGCCTCCGGTGGGGTGGAAGCGTCGTCGTGGGTACTGGCTATCACGGTGTAGCTGATGCCGGGGTCGGTATCGCCCGCGGCGTTGATGCCGCGGAGGAAGTCGCTGCCCACCAGCTGCTGGGCCGCGGCGGTTCCGGCGATTTCCGTCAGTCCGGCGGAGAAAGCCGAATCGGCGCTGCCGGACGGGATCCGGCCTGCCACACCGCGCATGGTGGAGCCGTGGTTGGTGCCCGCGAGAGAGATCAGGTGGTCGACCTTGCCTGCGCCGCCCGCGAAGCGCAGATATTGGCGAGACATCAGCGCGCCTTGGGAATGGCCGACGAGATCGACCTTCGCCGAATGCGTTGCGGCGCGGACCCGGTCGACGAAGGCGGCGAGCTCCTCGGCGGACCTGCGGATGTCCCCGACCCCGTACATTCCGGGTAGCGCGCCGAGCACGCTCGCGGTGTCACGCCCGTAGTTCAGCGAGAAGACGCAGTAGCCTTCGGCTTTCAGCTGCGGGGCGAGCACGTTCCAGTCGTTCTGGTTGCCCCAGGTGCCGTGCACGAGCACGACCGGTCGCGGGTGTGCGGCGGGGGGTCGGCAGGTCCAGTCGTCGGATCCCTCGGGTGGAACGCTGCCGTCCGGGTCCTTCCCCACGCTTGGAATGCCGGCGACATCGCCGGCAGCCGTGGTCGATCGGGTATCGCCGGGTTGGGCCTGTACCCCCGGCGCGCAAATTCCGGTCAGTATGCCGGCCGCCGCGCCCGCCGCGGTCAGCCGCCGCCACCTTGTACTCATGGAAATCCTTCATCGTTTCGTGCACGGCGCGAATTCAGTTACCGCGGGAGGTGGTCAGCATGGCACGGTCCGCGGGTCGAGGCAGCGCTACGAAATTGCCGGCGGGCCCGCGGCCGTCAGTCGCTGCAGCAGCGTGGGCATATCCACGAACGCGAACCTGATGGCCGAGTCGCTACAGCCGTAGGGCAGGACGAGGGTGGCCTGGTGGACCAGTGCGCCGCAGGAATACACGACATTGGGCACGTAGCCGTCGCGTTCGGTCTCGGTCGGTGCCAGCAAGGGCTGGCGCAGTGCGCCGATGACCCGGGTCGGGTCGTCGAGGTCGAGCAGGATCGCGCCGATCCCGTAGGTGCGCACCGGTCCGACGCCGTGCGTCAGAACGAGCCAGCCACTCGGTGTTTCGATCGGCGGCCCGCAGTTGCCGAGCTGGATCAGTTCCCAGGGCTGCGTCGGCCGGTAGATGGTGACCGGATCGCTCCAGGCCCGCGCGTCTGGCGAGCTGACCACGCTGATGTTTTCCCGATCCCAGCGCGAGAGCATCAGATACTGGCCGTCGACCCGCCGCGGGAACAGTGCCATCCCCTTGTCGGTGGCGCCGCCGCCGTCGAGCCGGGTGCTGTCGAAGGTGACGAAATCGTTGGTGTGCAACAACCTCGGCGCGACCCGGCCGCCGTCGAACGCGGTGTAGGTGGCGAAATACGTTACTTTCCCGTCGCTTTCGGTGAAACGGGTGAAGCGCGCGTCCTCGATGCCGTGTGTCTCGTCGGCGCCGGCCGGGAAGAGAATCCGCTCGGACATCGGGCGGTCCGCGGGAAAGGTCACCGTGTAGTTTCCGGCCGTCGACCGGGTGATCCGGCCCGCCTCCAGGAATGGTGTCGGCGTGTTCAGCCGGATCGAATCGCCGCCCGCCAGGACGCCGGTGCGGAATTCGATGCTCGAGATATGTCCCTCGCCGAGGGCGCGCACGCTCATGACGAAACGCAATTCGCCTGGGGCGAGGCCGGTCTGGTCCGGGTGCGCGACCATCGACGGATTGAACAGCGCCGCCGCCTCGACCGCGTACTCCTGGGTGAAGCAGGCACCGATGAGCTGCCGTCGATCCGCGGTGAGCACCGCGGGCAGCAGCTGCTCGACCACCGCACTGTGCGTGGCGAAGATCGCGGTGAGGTCGCGGTGCCGGTTGCCGAAGCGGCGCAGCACGGACGCCAGGGTGCTCGACACCTCCGCGTCGGACAGGCGCAGCACGCGCGCGATGATCGCCTCCGCGCGCGAAATGCCGGGTCCGAGTAGCTCTTGACCGGGTTGGAACAACCTGGCCAGGACCCGGCTCCCGTCCGGGAACAGGGCCTGGCCGCCCCGGCGGGCCAGGTCGGTCGTCGTCACCGCCGAGGTGTTGGTCATGCGGCCGCCTGTTGCAGGCGACGGGCCTGCTGCATCGTGGAGATCAGCGCGAGGGTCGACTCGGCGCCCTGGTTCTCGTTGCGTCCGGTGGGTTCCAGCCCGTCGCAGCAGCCGCCGCTGGCCGGATCGATGAGCGGGGTCGAGACATCGTTCGAGCCGCGGAACCAGGCCTCGCACAACATGACCGCCTCCTGCCAGCGGTGGTCCTTGGTGTCGTCGAAGGCGCGGGCGCAGGCATCGGCCAGCGTGGCGACCTCGATCGGCTGCTGGTCGAAACCGGGACGCTTCTCGCCGGTCGCCCAGCCGTCGACCGGCGTGACCGACAGGTGGTCGCCCGCGGTCTCGGTCTCCAGCAGCCAGCGCAGCATCGCCAATCCGTCGGCGTGCGTGCGGCCTTGGCCCGGTGCGGCACCGGCCACCAGGAGTGCTTCGGCCAGTACGGCATTGGCGTAGTGCAGCCGCGGCTCGGGCCAGCGCCAGTCGAGGCGACGAGTCGGCGGGCCGATCAGCTTGGCGGCATCGGCCAACAGCTTTGGCGCTATCAGGTTTCCGGGATCGGCGCGCAGCACCTCGGCCGCGCCGAGTGCGGCGAAGGCCATCGCGCGCGGGAACGGGGAGCGCTGCTTCGCGGCGACGGTGAAGTGCGCCAACGCCTTTTCGGCCAGCTCCGGCCGGTGGGTGGCGACGGTGCCGAGCGCCCAGATGGCGCGACCCCAGTGGTCCTCCAGGCTCGGTTCGTCCTGCCAGCTCCGGTCGGTGCCGCGGCGGTTGTGACTGCGACCGTCCTCGGTGAGGGCGTCGAAGACGAAGCGCGCGTACACCTGTACCAGCGCGTCCAGCTCCTCGGTCGGCTCCGGCTCGCGGAGCACGACCACGAGGGCCCGCGCGACATCGTCTACGCAGTAACCGTTCTCGAGGCGAGGCGCGGTGAATTTAGCGTGCTCGAAGATCCCGACCTCGTCGCTGAGTCGCACCAGGTGGGCGTAAGAAATGGTGATCGTTTCACTCATGCTGTCGCCAACTTCGCTTCGGCTTGCAGCGTCTCTGCGGCAAGCGCATGGTATTTCCTGCTCACTGCGGGCCAGAGTAGTTCTGGCGCAATGCGTTTCGCCTCCGCGCTCATCCGGGCCGCCAGGCCGGGCTCGGTGAGCACTTTGCGCAGCGCGGACGCGATGGCGGTCGGTGATTCGCGATCGACAAGGAGACCGGCGCCGCTCGACAGCAGTTCCCGCGCGTGCGGAAAAGCCGTCGATACCACTGGTTTACCCGCTGCGACGGCTTCAATCAGAACTCCGGAGGTCACCTGCTCGCGCGAGTCGTAGGGGAGCAGCACGACATCGGCCTGCTGGATCAGCCGGTGCAGCTCGTCGCTGGACAGGTAGCGGGCGTCGAAGTGCACGGCGTTGGTGACGCCGCGCCGCGCGGCCCGGTCGACGAGGCTGGTGCGGTAGGACTCGCCGTGGCGGGCCAGCACCCGGGGATGGGTCTGCCCGACCACCCGGTAGTGCGCGGCCGGGCGCAGATCGGCGAGGTGGGCCATCGCGTCGATGCCCCATTCGATGCCCTTGCCTTCGCCGAGCAGACCCCAGGTCAGGATGACCGGCGTCCGTGAGATCGGCTGATGCCGGAGGCTGTGCGGTCCGGGGAGGTGCTCGGTCGCACCGTGCGGAATCACCCTGACCTTGGACTGGTCGACCGCGTAGTGCTCGATCAGCCGTTGGCGGGCCGTCTCGGTCATGGTGACGAGCGCGGCGCAGTGCCGGGCCAGCTCTTCGAGGATCATCCGCTGCTGCGTGGTCGGGGTGACCAGTACGGTATGCAGTACCGCGATCGCCGGAACACGCAGAGCGCGAACGACTTCGAGGACATCGACGCCGTCGCGCCCGCTGTAGATACCGTATTCGTGCTGGATGATGGCGACATCGAAGCGATTGAGGGCGGCGGCCGCGGTGGCGGCGCCACGCCGGGCGCTGCGCTCCCACTGGTGCGTCACCAACGGCCGCGGCGCCTGCTCGGGGCTGTCGACCACGGCGACGATGCCGACGGTACGCGCGGCAGCCGGGCCCTGACCGAAATCGACCGTCGCGAAACCGGTTTCGGTGGGCGTGGTCAGCGCGCCGACCAGCGAGTCGGTGAAGGTGGCCAACCCGCACTGGGTCGGTGGATAAGTGCTCAGAACGCCGTAAGACCGAACTGACACAACGTCAGCCTTCCTGATTCGAGCCAGCGCCGACGGTGCCGCTGTCTGCAGCCACTCAATTGGCTGAATCGTGTCGCGCTGAAGCGCTTGAGAATCCGTTCCGGAGCACGACACGGGCGGATCGACCACTAGGCCTCGATAGTAACACCCAGATCACGCAGGGGCGATGTGATAGGGTCGTGGTATCAAGTCCGCCCGTTCGTAGCGGCTCTCGGCGCTTAATTCGCCAGTAATCGAGGATTTTATGAAAATCGGCGTAATCGCGTCGGTAGCTCATCGCACGCCACCGAAAAACTATGGACCATGGGAGCACATCGCCTCGACCCTGGCCGAGGGATTCGTCGCGCGGGGACACGACGTCACGCTGTTCGCCACCGGGGACTCCGAGACGTCGGCGCGGCTGGTCGCGCCGGTGGCGTCGGGGTACGAGGAGACGGCCGATGCCGACGCCAAAGTCGCTGAGGCGCTGCATAATTCGACCGCCTTCGCGCACGCTGGCGAGTTCGACGTGCTGGCCAACCATTTCGACTTCATGCCGCTGACCTACAGCCGCCTGGTGTCGACCCCGATGGTCACCACGATCCACGGCTTTTCCTCGCCGAAAATTGTGCCGGTATATAAGGCCTTCGACGATATCGCGCACTATGTGGCGATCAGTGATGCCGATCGGCACTCCGCGCTCCGCTATGCCGCGACAATCCATCACGGTATCGATACCGCGCAGTTCACATTTCGGCCCGAGCACGGCGAATATCTGCTCTTTCTCGGGCGAATTCACCCCGACAAGGGGACGCACCTGGCAATCGAGGTGGCGCGGCTCACCGGGCTGCCGTTGATCATCGCGGGCGTGGTTCAGGACGAGGAGTACTTCCGCACGGCGGTCGAGCCGCACCTCGGCGACCCCGCCGTGACCTACGTCGGGCCGGTTGGACCGGCGCGCCGGGACGAACTGCTCGGTGGCGCACGCGCTTTGCTGCACCTGATCGGATTCGCCGAGCCGTTCGGCCTCGCGGTCGTGGAGGCCCTCGCGACCGGAACGCCGGTCATCGCAACCCCGTTGGGGTCGATGCCGGAGATCATTCGCGATGGTGTCACCGGATTCCTCGTCACCGATGTGGCCGGGGCGGTGGCCGCGCTCGCCAAGGTCGATCAGCTCGACCGGCAGGTCGCCCGCGACGACGTGTGCGAGCGCTTCAGCGCGGATCGGATGATCGACGATTATCTGGCGCTGTTCGAGCGCATCGTGCCCGCGTCACCGGCGCAGCAGGGTATCGGCTCGCCCGGGCTGTTCTCGCACGCCGGGCTGTAGGTAGTAGCGGCACCCGGTATCTAATGGCTGGCCGGTGGCGGGTGCCAATTGTATTGTGCGGACATGGGTCTAGCGAAGCTTGCCGAAGAGTTCTGGGACTGGCGGCTGGCGACACTGCCCGACTCACACGACGATCTGCCACGGGTGGAACGGCCGGCGGGGTGGCTGCCCGACTGGTCCGCGAAGGCGATCGCCGGTCGGCAGGAGGTGCTGGCCGAGCTGACCCGCCGACACCGCGAGCTCGACCTGTCCGACGAGCCGGTCGCGGTGCAGGTCGACGGCAGGCTGCTCGGCTCGGCGCTCGCCAGGGTGCACTGGGAACTGGAGCTGATCCGGGACTGGGAGCGCAATCCCGGCTTCTACGTTCAGCAGAGCCTCGGCCCGATCTATGTGGAGTTGCTCGTCTCGGCGCCGTTCGACGCGGCTCGGGCGGCTCGGGTCTGCGCGCTGCTGCGGCACGTTCCGCTCGTGCTCGAGCAGGCCAGGGAGAATCTCGCGGGGCAGGCCGGTGCGTCGTTCACCCGCAGCACGCTGCGACTGCTGAACGAGGCCGAGGGTTCGCTCGCGGCCGCGCTGGCGGAGCTTGTTCCGTTCCTGCCCGACGCCTATGCCGCCGAGTTGCCCTCGGCCGCCAGGGTGGCCGCCGATGCTGTTGCGGCGTACCGGGATTGGCTTGCTGAGCAGCTGCCGTCGCTGGGTGAGGTCGAACCGGTCGGCCCGGAATCGCTGGCCTACTTTCTGCATCGCGTTGCGCTGCTGCCGTATTCGGCGCAGCGGCTGCGTGCGATGGGCCGCCAAGAGTGGCATCGGGCCGTCGCGCTCGAGGCGCTGCTGCGTACCCGGCATCGGGACGCGCCCGAACCTGAACTGCCCGCCGACGCCGCTGAACATGCCGAGCGCCAAGCCGTCGACGAGCGTGCGGTGCGCGAGTTCGCCGAGGAGCGGGGTCTGCTGAGTCAGCCGGAAAGCTTGCGGCACTACCGATTCGCGCCGCGACCGCCCTATCTCGAGCCGTTGACCTGGCTCGGGGTTACCGACGATCTGACCGGGCCCGCGCGAAGGGACAAGGAGGCCACTCGATATGTCCCGGCGCCGCGACCGGATCTGCCGTACTTCGATCGGGCCGCCGCGTTCGATTCGCGCACCGCGATCGTGCACGAGGGCGTACACGCCCAGCAGGTCGCGATCGGTTGGCACCACGAGAATCCCGCCCGGCGGTGGTTCTACGACTCGACGCCGAACGAGGGCATCGCGTTCCACTACGAAGAGCTGATGCTGCACGCCGGGCTGTTCGACGACGCACCGGCCAGCGCGATCTTCGTGGCAAATGCCATGCGGCTGCGGGCTTTACGCGTCGAAGTGGATATCGCGCTCGCACTCGGCGAACTGTCCATCGATGAGGCGACGGATCGGCTGACGGTCGCGGTGCCGTTGGATCGGGAGACGGCGTGGGAGGAAGCGGTGTTCTTCGCGGGGACCCCCGGCCAGGCGTTGAGCTATCAGATCGGCAAACTGCAGATTCAGGATCTGCTCAGTACGGCGGTCCGCGAACTCGGCGACGGGTTCGATCTACAGGAATTCCACGACCGGCTCTGGCGCGAGGGGAACGTGCCGCTGTCGTTGCAGCGCTGGGAGCTGCTCGGACTGCGTGACCACCTGGACGAAGCGGACCGGCTGGCCGGATAGGCATAGGACGGGCAGTCAGTTCCAGCCTGCCGGGTGCGAGAAGGACTCGCGGGTGATGCCCGAGTTGGTCTGCTAACTCAGCTTTGTCGGCTCGGCGGTGTGTGCCGTGAGGGCGAGCAGCAGCATGGCCTCGTAATCCGGGGTGCCGGGCACGGTTTGGTAGAGCGCGAGGCGGTGACCGTCGGTGCCGAGGTCGAGAGTCTCGTAGACGAAAGTGATCTCGCCGATGCGTGGGTGGCAGAACGTTTTCCGGTCGGTATATCGGCGCCGGACATCGTGGCGCGCCCATAGCGCGGCGAATTCCGCACTCGCCGTGGTGAGTTCGGTGACGAGTTCGGTGAGGCGCGGATCGGCGGGGTCGATCGCCACGGCGGCGCGCAACTGGGCGACGCTGGCTGCGGCGGCGTAATCCCAGCTGTCGTACAGGGTTCGAGCGGCCGGATGCAGGAAGACATAGCGGGTGGTGTTGCGTTCGGCGGGCGGCCACCGGTCGATGCCGGCGAGCAAGGCCAGGCCCTCGGGATTGCTGGCGATGATGTCGTT
This sequence comes from Nocardia sp. NPDC060255, assembly GCF_042727395.1. Lineage (NCBI taxonomy): Bacteria > Bacillati > Actinomycetota > Actinomycetes > Mycobacteriales > Nocardiaceae > Nocardia > Nocardia sp. NPDC060255. The sequence goes on from NZ_JBHXAU010000010.1 coordinate 39,777, forward strand.
GGTGCGGTTGCGGACGTAGCAGGGGCAGGGACGCACGCTTTCCAGCAGCATCGCGATGCCGGGGCGTACCGCCGGTGCGGCCCGGCGCCGCCTGCCACGGCCTGCCGCGAGATCGGCGAGGGCGAACAGATGGGTGGTCAGCTCGTCGTCCAAGCGCAGCGCGCGGGCGAGCGCGTCGAGGACCGCCGGGCTGGGATTGGTTTCCTTGCCCTGTTCGAGGCGGATGTAGTAATCGATGCTGATGCCGGTAATGGCGGCCAGCTCCTCGCGCCGCAGGCCGGGAGTGCGGCGCTGGCCAGTGCCGGCGGGCAAACCGAGATCGGTGGGATGCTGCAAAGCGCGCCGAGCCCGGAGGAATTCACCCAAGGCCGTGCCTTCAGACGGTTCGAAAGGGGCCTGCGCCATGGCATTCAGTGTGTCATCGGATGCCACGATCGTGGCTGGCCGTATCACTGCCAGGCACCGCACTACCAGCAGTGCCGCCACCTTCCCCGCCATCGTCGCTGGCAGCAGGCTCGGGGGCATGACTCCTTCCCGAACGGCCCAGGCTCGGACGCCCGTCGCGAGGCCGCACACTTGGTGGTTGACGCGATGACGGTGCGGACTGCGCTCGAGGTGATCGCGGATCACGATCTGACCGGGCGAGAAGCCATCGTGACCGGTGGCGCCGCCGGACTCGGATTCGAGACCGCGCGAGCTCTCGCCGCGGCGGGCGCTCGGGTGGTGCTCGCCGGTCGTGATCAGCGGGTCGGGGCGGCTGCCGTCGCAACGCTCCGCGCGTCAACGGGCAACGATCGCATCGTGTTTCGTCCCCTGGACCTGGCATCGCTCGAGTCGGTGACGACGTGGGCGCACAAGCACGCGGCCACCGGAAAGCCCTTGCACATCCTGATTCTCAACGCCGGAATCATGGCGACACCGTTGCGGCGCACTGCCGATGGCATCGAATCCCAGTTCGCCGTCAACTATCTCGGTCATTTCGCCTTGACGATGGGCCTGCTGCCATCGCTGCGCGCGGCGGGCTCGGCGCGGGTGGTCTCACTCACCTCGCGGGCGCACCGCCGTGGTGACATCGACTTCAACGACCCGAATTACCTACGCCGCCAATATGATCCGTGGCAGGCCTACGGTCAGTCCAAGACGGCGTGCGCGTTGCTCGCGGTCGGTCTGCACGCCCGATACGCTGCCGAAGGTCTCACCGCCAACACGGTGATGCCCGGTGGGATCGTGACCGGTCTGCAACGCCACCTCGATCCCGAACAGCTCGCGGCCGCGGGCTGGCCCGCGCTGCGTCGTCGCGGTGACACCCCGCCCGGGTGGCGTACGCCGGAGCAAGGTGCGGCGACTTCGGTGTGGGCCGCGGTGGAACCCGGGCTGGTCGGCGGCGAGTATCTCGAAGACTGTTCCGTCGCGGCAGCCTGGACTGCGGACGGTAATCCGCCGCCCGGTTATTACCTGCCGTACGCCGTGGACCCCGGCCGGGCCGACCGGTTGTGGACGCTGGCTGAACAGCTGGTGGCGAGAGCTGGGTGCGAACCCTGATGTGGCCGGCTATCGAGACAGTCCGTGCACGCGCGCAATGAGGCGTTCCATCACGGTGCGCGGCAGTAGTCTGCGCACCGCGAACATGACGGGGGCGTTGCTGCCGACGGCGTAGAGGGGCTGCGGGCGGTCGGCCTCGACGGCCTTGACGATGGTGTCGGCGACGCGTTCGGCCGTAATGCCTTTGCCTTGTGCCTCATCCAATTTCGCGATGAATGTGGTGAAGTCGGCGGTGTGCGGCGAACCCTCGGCGAGATACTTCGTCCGGCGTTCCCGCAGGCCCGTATTGATCTGCCCCGGCTCGACCGTGCTGATCCACACCCCGAACGGCGACTCCTCGAATCGCGCGGCCACCGCGAAACCCTTCAGCGCCGCCTTGGTCGCCCCATACGACGACCGATACGGCATCGGGAAGCTGGCGATCATCGATCCCACCATCACCACCCGCCCATACCCGCGCTCCCGCATACCGGGCAACACGGCCTGCGTGAGCGCCACCGGCCCGAGCACATTCAGCCGGAACAACCGCTCCACCGCATCCGTCGGCAACTCCGCCAACGGCCCCGCCTGACTCTCCCCGGCATTGTTGACCAGCACATCAACATCCCCGAGCCCGGCGGCGAACGCCTCGATCGACGCCGCCTCGGTCAAATCGAGCGCCCGATACTCAACCCCCGCCACCCGAGCCTCGTCCCCAACCCCCTCCGGCTTCCGACTCGTCCCGATCACCCGATACCCCCGCGCCACCAACGCCGCGGCCGTCGCTTTCCCGATCCCGGACGAAGCCCCGGTAACAACAGCAGTCCGAGCCATAACCATCTCCTTAGTCAGCGACTCCAGCCGACGATAGCGCCTCATCCCGACCCCCGTCCCGCCCCAACCCGCCAAGCCGCCTGCACCGGGCATTTCGGTGGGGGAAACGGGGGTGCAACGGGGGGTTTCGGAATGGGGGTTTCGTATTGAATTCTGCGGCTGGGCGGGGTTGGGCGGGTGGGAGTAGGGCTAGGGTTGGCCGGCGCGATGGGGGTTGGGTGCTGTCGTGGGGATGTTTTTGGCCGCTCGATGCCGAGGAGAATGTGGTGGTTGCCGACACTGTTCGGGAGGAGCAGGCGGTTCGTCAGGTGACGGAGCGGTTGGTCGAAAACTTCGGCGGCACTTACTCTCCGGAGTACATCGAGGGGGTGGTGGGGGCTGCCCGGCGGCGGTTCGCTGGGCATCCGGTGCGGACGTTCATTCCGATTTTGGTGGAGCGGTACGTTCGTCGGCAGTTGGAGGCGGTGGGGGAAGTAGGGGACGCGGTCGTCGGGCCGGATACCGCGCGGACGCGTAAGGCTAAGCACAAGGCCGAGTCGGTGGATGGTGGGTTGCCTGCCGCGATTCGTGAAACATGGTCGGCGAACAAGCGTTTCGCACCGGCGGCGGTTGCCGCGGTGGTCGCGGCCTTGGTGGTGGTGACCGTGGTCACCTTGGCGCTGGCGGTGCGGCAGCCGAGTTCCGCGCCGCAGGCGGCGGCGCCGGGAGTGTCGTCGCTGACCCTGGTGCGTGGTGTGGTCGGGTCCGAGAAGATGTCGTTCTTTCAGGATCCGAAGGTGGCCGAGGTGCTGGCGCGCAACGGGGTGAAGGTGGAGGTGGATGCGGCGGGGTCGCGGGAGATCGCGACGTCGGTCGATCTCGGGAAGTACGCGTTCGCATTCCCGTCGAGTGAGCAGGCGGCGGAGCGAATTCAGCGGCAGCGCAACGTGAGTGCCAAATACATACCGTTCTCCTCGCCGATGGCGATCGCCACGTTCAAGCCGATCGCCGACCTGCTCGCCAAGTCGGGCGTGGTGCATCAGGGTCCGGTGCCGACCTTCGACATGGCCCCCTACCTGCGCATGGTCGGCAACAACACGCGGTGGGACCAGCTCGGCGACAACACCGCGTACTCGGTCCGCAAGAACGTGCTGATCTCCACGACCGACCCGCGCAGCTCCAACTCCGCGGCGATGTACCTGGCCATCGCGGGTTATGTCGCGAACAACAACACCATCGTGCAGGGCACGTCCGCCGAACAGGACGTAATCCCGACGGTGTCAAGGCTTTTCGTCGGCCAGGGCTACACCCAGAACAGCAGCGAGGGCCCGTTCGACGCCTACCTCGCCTCCGGCATGGGCCCGACGCCGCTGGTCTGGATCTACGAGTCGCAGTTCGTGGACGCCACCGTGCGCGGCCAGATCAAGCCGGACATGACGTTGCTGTACCCGTCGCCGACCATCATGTCCCGGCACACGCTGGTGCCGCTGGGCGAGGCGGGCGACCGGATCGGCCGCCTGCTGTCCACCGACCCGGATCTGCAGCGCCTCGCCGCCGAGCACGGCTTCCGCACCGGCGATGCCACCCAGTTCGCCACAGTGACCGCCGACCACAACATTCCGGTCGCCGCCGATCTCATGGACGTGATCACCACCCCCACGTACGACACGTTGGAGCGCTTGCTCGAGGGCGTCGGCAAGTCCTACAACTGATCCGCAGGCGCGGGCGAAACTCCCTGCTGGACAACGAGTGTCCGGTCTGGTTTCGGATGAGGCAATGGGGGCATACTTGTCGCATCAGGTACCGGCCGACCAGCCGGTATCGCGGCGCGAGGTAAAGCAGAATGACAGTGGATGGGCCATACGAGATTCCGCCGCTCGATGACGCTGAGGACATCACCCGTATCGCGGAACCGCAGCCGGGCGAGACATTGGCGGACACCAGGAACTGGGCCGGGTTCGGCTTGTTGTTCATCGGTGTGGTGATCGCCGTCGCCGCCGCGGTGGTGGCGATGTGGGGGTTCGGCGCCGCGGCCGCCGTGGTGACGATCTTCGCCGTGCTGACCCTGCTCGCGGGCGCGGCGCTGGTGGTGCTCGAGCAGGTGCGCAAGCGCGCGCGAACCATTCCCGCCTCGTCGGAGGCGCCCGCCTGGCAGGTCATCGAACGCCCCGGCGAGTGACCTAGTCGATTCCCGCTGTACGCGTGGCGATTCCGTCGAGTACACAGTCGAGGCCGAACGCGAAACGCTGGTCGGCGTCCGGGTCGTCGGCATCGCGCACGCGACGGCCGAATTCGGGATAGTCCCCGCTCGCCAGCACATCGCGGAGGTAGGGACCCACGGTCCGCTGCCATTCGGCCTCGGTGAGACCTGTTCGGCGCTGGGCCGTTTCGTCGGCCAACTGCTGGGCGACGGCACCGAGGACATAGGCGTGCACGGTGTCGACCATGGCGGCGGCGAGGTTGATGTCGCGGGTGCGTGCGCCCGCGGCGGTGAGCGCGAGGTCGTGCAGGCGTAGCGAATTCGCGCCGAGCGCGGGGCGGCCGGTGAGTTCCGAACCGAGCCATGGATGCCGGTTCAGCGTCGCACGAGTGTGTGTGGCGACGGCGGCGAGATCGGCACGCCAGTCACCGGTGCGGGCGGGCGGTGTCGTTTCGCCGTGCACCGCATCGATCATCAAGTCCAGCAGGTCATCCCGGCTCTCGACATAGCGATACAGCGACGCGGTGCCGGATGCGAGTTCGGTGGCGACGCGGCGCATGGTGACCGCGTCGAGTCCCTCGCTGTCGGCCAGGTCGATGGCGGTGCGCACGATCCGCTCGATACTCGGTGCCCGACGGCTCGGTGCGCGCTGCTCCTTGGTCCACACCAGCGTCTTGGCGGTATTCGTCATCGTATCCTTCCCTCTTGCGCTCATCCTAGCACTATGGATACGGTGTAGCCATAGTGAGTACGTCGTAGCCGTAAGGAGAATGCATGTCCGAGACGAGAGTTCCCGTGCTGATCGTCGGCGGCGGATCGGTCGGCCTGTTCACCGCCGTCTTCCTGGCGCAGCACGGAATATCGGCCCTGCTGGTCGAGAGCGCGGCGGGCCCGTCCATCCATCCGAGGGCGACCGGACTCGGCCCGCGCACCATGGAATTCCTGCGCCAGGTCGGACTGGCGGACGAGGTCGACGCGGTGGCCGTCGACATGTCGGCGGGTAGCCTCGGCAAGATCTCCGGCCCAACACTCGCCGCGGTGGACCTGTCCGCCGTACCGGACGCACCGCCCATCCGGACCGGCTGGGGCTCGGGTCAGCTCAGCCCGGCCAGGATCCGCGGCATCTGCGCTCAGGATCGCCTGGACCAGGTGCTCGCGCCCGCAGCGGCGGAACGTGGTGTCACCCTTCGGTATTCGACGCGCCTGACCTCCTTCGAGCAGGATGCGGACGGAGTCACCGCGCACCTCGACGACGGAACCACGGTCCGCGCGGACTACCTGATCGCCGCCGACGGGGCACGCAGCGGAGTGCGCGACGCACTCGGCATCGATACGACCGGTCCGGGGTCGTTCGGTAATCCGAAGGTGAGCATGCTCTTCCGCGCGGACCTGCGGCCGTACACGCACGGTCGGCACTTCGCCAACTGCGATATCACCGGTCCGGCCGTGCAGGGCATGGTGGCGACCGTCGACGGCGCGAAAGAGTGGATCTTCCATACGGATTACCACCCCGAGAACGGCGAGTCCGTCGAGGACTTCACCGACGAGCGGTGTGCCGACCTGATCCGTACCGCAGTCGGTGACCCGGCGCTGGAGGTCGAGGTCCGCAGCCGGTTGCCTTGGCGCATAAGAGGTTTGCTCGCCGACAAGTTCCAGCGGGGGCGGGTGTTCCTGGTCGGCGACGCGGCGCACTCGGTACCACCGCAGGGCGCGTTCGGCCTGAACACCGGTGCCGCCGACGCGCACAACCTGGCCTGGAAGCTGGCGGCGGTGCTGCACGGACACGCCGGACCGGCGCTGCTGGAAACGTATGAGACGGAACGCCGATCGGTCGCCTCGTTCACCTTGGCGCAGGCGTTGCTGCGAGTGGCCAACCCACGGCTGCATTGGGATATGAGCCCCACCGCGGGGGCCGCGCGGGCGGCGGTCGGGATGGCGGCCGCGCCGGTGGTGCAGCTCGGCTACCGCTACGACTCCGCCGCGGTGATCGACCCCGACCCGCGATTGCCGGACACCGAGGACGTCGAACGAGTCCTGGACGGCACCCCGGGATCCCGGCTACCCCATCTCTGGCTCGACGAGACACGCTCCACCCTCGATCTCGTCCGAACGGAGTTCGTCCTGCTGGCCGGCCCCGACGGCGCGGCCTGGGTGCCCGCGGCCGGCGAAGCGGCGGCCCGGCTGGGAATCCCGCTGGCGGCCACGGTGATCGAAGCGAACGAATGGCCGCAACGGGTCGGCATCGATGCCGATGGCGCCGTGCTCGTTCGCCCCGATCAAGTTATTGTCTGGCGGGCACCGGCGAGCGGTGCTGATCCAGCGGATGCGATCGGCCAGGTGCTGCGCCGCGTGCTCGACAGGTGATCTACCTGTCCTGAGACGCCCGTGAAAGGTCGGTGAGACGTCCACCCCGAAGTATCGACAGCAGCACAAGCCATCAGACTCGGAGGAACCGTCCATGAATCGCCGACCACTCTGCGCGTTCGCGCTCATCGCCCTCGTCGCGGCCGGAGGCTCGGCCTGCTCCGACGACAAGAGCAGCAGTGCCCCCGCCCCCGGCGCCAGCAGCGCCGCGGCGCCCGCCGCGCAGTCCCCGGCGAAGCCCGCGGACTACTGCCAGTCGATGGTCGAATTGTCCCGCAGCACACGGGCTATGGGCTCGAAGTCGGATATCACCCCGGCCGACTACGCCAAGACGGCCGATCAGTTCGACCAGGTCAAGGCCATCGCGCCGGCCGAGGTGACCGGCGATATCGACAAGATCAGCGCGGGCTACCGGGCCATCTCGAAGGGACAGGCCACGATCGACTCCGTCGGTCCGGACATCGCCCAGGCGAGCCTGCACATGACCCAGGTGAACATGGAGAAGTGCGGACCGCCCACCGGCAAGTAACCCCGGTGCACGACGGTCGAGCCGAAGGAGATCGCTGATGGATCCGACGAATCCCGATGTCCGGCTGCATGTCCACCGGTGGGGCGCGGGGCCGCCGGTCGTGCTCGTGCACGGCGGGATCCTCGGCGGCCGCGAGGCCTGGCGCGCACAACGGCCGTTGACCGCGCGGTGGACCCTGCTCGCGCCGGACCGCCCCGGTCACGGCGGCACCCCCGCCGCGGGCCGCCAGGATTTCGAGCCGGAGGCGGGCCTGCTCGCCGATCAGCTGCTCGACCGGCCGGTCCATCTGGTCGGGTTGTCCTATGGCGCGATCGTGTCGATGTATGCCGCAGCGCTGCGGCCGGAGCACGTTCGATCGCTCACCATCGTCGAGCCGCCGTTGTTCGGCATCGCCCGTGGGAACGCTGCGGTCGATTGGGTGTCTGCCGCGACTCGAGCGCTGATCGAGGACCCGGATCTGTCGCCGGAGGCCGCGCTGACGCGCTTCTTCGATGTCGAGGGCGTGCCCGTCGCCCTCGGCGAGCAGATACCGCCGGTGCTGATCGACGGGATGCGACGGCTGCAAGGCGCGCGCCCGCCGGACGAGGCCGCACCGCCCATGGAACAGCTACGGGCGGCGGGCTTTCCGATCCTGGTGATCTCCGGCGGGCATATGGAGTCGAACGAGATCATCTGCGACGCCATCGCCGAACAGACCGGTGCCGAACGCGCGGTGTGTGCGGGGATGGGGCACCTGGTGCCCGACACCGGCGCACCGTTCAACGCGTTGCTGGAGAATTTCTTCGAGCGCGGCGATGCGCCTTGACGAGTGCCGAGTCCGGTACAGGCAGCGAGCGCGGTATCTGCGAGTGGGGGCCTGTCGCACCGGGGCCAGCGGGGTATCCCGGTGCGACAGGCGGCCGGATCAGCCCTGGCCGAGCATGCCGCGCATGGTGTCGATTTCCGCGCGTTGATTGTCGATGATGGTGCGGGCCAACGTCTTCGACTCGGCGTTGGTGCCGTCGGCGAGCTCGGTCTCGGCCATGGCGACCGCGCCGGTGTGATGCTCGATCATCATGGTCAGCCACTGGCGGTCGAAGTCAGGTCCGGACGCCGCCTGCAGGGCGGCCATCTGGTCGGCGCTCATCATCCCCGGCATGGTGTGGCCGCCGTGTCCGCTACCCGCGGTCGGGGCGGGCTTGCCGAAGCTCTGCAGCAGCGTGCTGATCTGCTGCATTTCCGGTGCCTGGGCCTTGTCGACGTTGGCGGCGAGGGCCAGCAGCTGCGGGTTCTGGCTGTGGCTCGGCACCAGCTTCGCCATGTCGACCGCCTGCGCGTGATGCGGATACATCATCTGCAGGAAGGTGACGTCGGCGTCGTTGAAGTCGCTGCGGGCCGCCGGCGTACTGGCGGCGGGGGTGCTCGATGCGCCGTGATCCATGCCGGGCATGGCGTTGTCGTCGCTACAGCCCGCGAGGACGAGGGCGGCGGCGCCTGCGACGATGACGGCGGTGATTCGGGTACGGGTGATGAACATGGTTGTGCTCCTTGTGAATTGCGCATGACTGGGATTCGGGCATGGCGAACTCCGGCGATCGTCGAGACGGTCGCCGGGTACCTGTCAGATCCGCAGAATCGACAATTCGGCCAGTGAGAGCACGGTCCACGGCGGTGACCGTTCCCGCCGCGGCCGCCGATGACGCAGCCGCGCAACACCATTGCCCGGGCGATCGACGGTGATCCGATACAGCAGCACCAGCGCCAGCAACAGGGCGGTAGCGGCCAGGATGAACACACAGCCGTGCATTCCGCCGTGGGCGCCGCCACATCCGTCGCCCGCGCAATCCGCGCCCGGCGCACCATGATTGGCGTCGGGCATAGCGACGGGCTGGTTGACAGCGGTCGGCATCGCCATCGCGCCGTGATCGGGGACCGCCGCATCCGCGTGGCCGTGCATCGCGAAGACCGCCGCGTGCATCGCCACGATCCCGGCGAGTAGCACCAGCACGCCGAGCGCCCGGGCGAGCCCGGTGGCGCGGAGCGGGAGGTGCTGTTCGACCACGCGGCCAGTGTAGTGACGGCTGATCGGCTCGATGCTGATACCCCCTGGCGGTACGGGTACCTATGGGGTGGCGACGTCGATGACCAGCCGCGTCGGATTGGTCAGCGTGGTGACGGTGAACCCGGGCCGATCCGCATTGACGCCGATGAAGGACTGGGTGGTGCCCTCGAACACGGTGGTCCGATACACGCCCGCGATGAGGGGTGCGCTCGGGTCGGTCGCGGGATCCGGCCCCGCGTACGGCGCGACGGCACTGTCGAACGGATAGGCCGAGCCGAGGATCTGCACCTCGAGGATCGAGTTCCCGGCCACGTCGATCGGCTTGCCGCTGCCGTCCTGCACGGCTCGGTCGGCGTACTGCACGATCCAGCCGGGGGCGCCCTTGCCGCCGAGGTCGTAGACCACCCGGTCGAAGCCGGACTGGTGGCCGATCCGAATGTTGGTGACGGTGAGGCCCGCATCGCCGGACGCCGTGCCCCGCTTGGCCGTCGCGTCGCGCGGCGCGCTCGGTGCCTCGGCCATGGTGCCGGTGGTCGAGGTGGGGGCGGCCGGGGTGTGCGCGGTGGATCCGTCGTCGCCGCAGCCCGCGAGCAGTGCCGTCGCAGCGGCGATGGCCAACACCATCCTGTTACGCATGAGACTGATGGTAATCGGCTATCAGTACATCGTGCGGGATTTATGGGTTTCTCGATGTTTGCCATCGGAAGTAATTTCGGGTGAACCGCCGGTGGGTCTGCCTCGTAGTTCTCGATGACCGGACGCGATTCGCGCGTCATCGATGGGTCCGGAGGATCTGAATAATGCTGTCGACCAAGCACTTCCAGCGAGCCACCCGGCCATTCGCCGCTGCCTCGGTGATTCTCGCCGGTTTGCTGAGTGCCTGCGGAACCGCCGATCCGGCCAAGCCGGCGACCCCGGCTCCCGCAGTGTCGACCTCGGTCGCGGCTCCGGCGGGCGCGCCGCAGAACCAGGCGCCGGCCAAGACGCAGGACTGGCTGAAGATCTACAGCGGAACGGCGCCGACCGGCGCGAATGCCGTTCAGCTCGCCATCGCGGACAATAGCGCTGTCGGACAGTACGTTACGGTCACCGACCGCGCGCTGTACCGGTTCGACAACGACACCGCGAAGCCGCCCAAGTCGAATTGCGCGGATAATTGTGCCGCGACGTGGCCGCCGTTGGTCGTGCGGCGCGGCCAGGCCGTGTACGCCGGGGGTATCGACCCGCAACTCATCGGCTTCGTCGAACGTGCTGATGGCGCATGCCAAATCACCCTCGCCGGCTGGCCGGTCTACTTCTTCGCCAAAGACCAGAAGGCGGGTGACCTGCTCGGGCAAGGTGTCGGTGGGGTCTGGCACGCGGTGACCCCGATCGGCGGCAAAGCGGGTGTCAATTGACCGTAATCTGTTGTGGTGCTATCATTTTCGATTAGCACACAAGAGACTGCACGGTTTGCTGGGGTGGGTTTGCCGGGGCCGGTGTGAACCTAGGGCAACGATCTAGCACACTTGAGGGGTGGCAGATATCGAGGACGTACTGAGCCGGCTGCGGCGGTATCCAGATGTAGAGGCGTTGAACCTCTACGCCGTGGATGCCGCCGATCGGCTGATCCTCGATGTCGCCGATGAAGCGCTCGCCAGTTCTGATAGCGGAAAGATAGCTATCCTCGGCGACGCGTACGGTGCGCTGACCATCGGCGCGGTCGCCGCGCACGACCTGCGCAACGTCCGGGTGTATCAGGATCTGCTGACCGGCGAACTCGCCCTGGCCAACAACGCCCGCGCGCTCGGGTACGCCGATCGCTACACGGCGTATCCGCTCGGCCGCGAGCTGCTGGCCGGCGTCCGGGTGGTGCTGCTGCGGCTGCCGCGGGCGCTGGCCGGGCTGACCGAGGTCGCCGACGCCATCGCCCGCTACGCCGATCCCGAGGTGCTGGTGTTCGCGGGCGGCCGGGACAAGTATCTGACGAAGTCGATGAACGACGTTCTGGCCCAGTCGTTTTCCGAGGTCCGGGCCAGCCGTGGCCGGCAGAAGTCGCGCACCCTGCTGGTCAGCGGGCCGAAACCGGTCGGCGAGCCGCCGTTCCCGGTCCAGGACCGGATCGACGCCCTCGGCATCGACGTGGTCGCGCACGGTGCCGCATTCTCCGGCGCCCGGCTGGATATCGGCACCCGGTTCCTGCTCGACCACCTGAAGTGGATGAAACCCGATGCGCGCGAAGCCATCGACCTCGGCTGCGGCACCGGGATACTGGCCGTCGCGCTGGCCAAGGCGCGACCCGCGCTCCGGGTGCTCGGCACCGATCAGTCGGCGGCCGCGGTGGCTTCGGCCCGGGCGACGGTGGCCGTCAACGGCGTCGCCGAGCGGGTGACGGTGGTGCGTGACGACGCGATGTCCTCGGCCGCCGACAACAGCGCCGATTTGGTGCTGTGCAATCCGCCCTTCCATGTCGGTGCTGCCGTGCACACCGGCTCGGCGATCAAGATGTTCGCCGAGACCGGCCGGGTGCTGCGCCCCGGCGGCGAGCTGTGGACGGTTTTCAACTCCCATCTCAATTACCGCGGGGTGATCGAGCGCATGGTCGGCCGCACCGACGTGGTCGGGCGCAACCGCAAGTTCACGGTCACTCGGTCCGTGCGTGGCCTGCACGACGCGCAACAGCGGTAGAGTCCGAATTGTCCGCGTCGGCAAGTTCCCTGGGAACTCGTGCCGCGCAGCAAACGTTGGACCTAGCAGTTGGTTCTCGAGCGAGAGCTCGACGAACGGCGGCATCGACCAGAAAGGGACGCAAGTGCGTAGCACCAGCAATCCGGTATTCAGAAATTTGCCGAGGCAAGAGGGCAGTGGCTACGCCAACTTCGGTTCCGGCGTGACCGGTGCGGGCCAGATGGGTCAGCAGTACGGCAACCAGTACGGGCAGCAGTACCAGCAGCCGCAGCCGTATCAGCAGCCGACCGACACCCGGGCGATGACCATCGATGACGTGGTCACCAAGACGGCCATCACGCTCGGCGTGCTCGCGCTGTCGGCGATCATCTCCTACGGCCTGACCAATGCGAACCACTCGCTGGCGCCGCTGTTCGTCATCGGCGGTGGCCTGGTCGGCCTGGTGCTGGTGCTCGTCGCGACCTTCGCCAGGAAGATGGACAACCCGGTCATCGTGCTGTCGTACGCGGTGTTCGAGGGTCTGTTCGTCGGTGCGCTGTCGTTCATGTTCACCAACATCTCGTTCGGCGGAGTCGGCGGCAGCGCGATGATCGCGCAGGCCGTGCTCGGCACCTTCGGCGTCTTCGCGGGCATGCTGGTCGTCTACAAGACCGGCGCGATCCGCGTCACACCGCGCTTCACCCGGATGATTGTCGGCGCCATGATCGGCGTGCTCGTCCTCGCGATCGGCAACCTGATCGCCAGCTTCTTCATCTCCGGCGGCCTCGGCCTGCGCGACGGCGGCCCGCTCGCGATCATCTTCAGCCTGGTGGTCATCGCGATCGCCGCGTTCAGCTTCCTGCTCGACTTCGACGCCGCCGATCAGCTGATCCGCGCGCAGGCGCCGGAGAAGGCGGCCTGGGGCGTCGCGCTCGGCCTGACCGTCACCCTGGTCTGGCTGTACGTCGAGATCCTGCGACTGCTGAGCTACTTCAACAACGATTAAGGGCGGCGGTGGTAGACCGCTGAACTGACAAACGGGTGGTTGCCGGAGATTTCCGGTAACCACCCGTTCTGTGTTTCAAGCCGAATCAGCTCAGCACATCGGTCGCCACGTGGTCGTCGCCGCAATGCTCGGCCAGCACCGCGACGCCGACCGAATTGCCGGTGCGCAGCGGGAGGATCTCGCGGTATTCCGGCGAGTCGTACCAGCCCTGTGCCGCTTGACAATCCGGGAAGTCGCTCATCCCGACCCATCTAGGCCGGCCGCGTCGCCTGGCACTCGAAGTCCTGGAGTTGGGTGAAGTTCCGCCAGGGTTGCACCCAGACTTTTGCTGTGCAGCGGTCTCGCCGTCCTTGCGGAGCGACTGCACAATTCGTGTCCACGGTTTCGGATTTGCGGCAGAGTGTTTCGGCCATGTCGAAGACGATTCTGTAAAGAACGCCTGCGTTGATTTGCTGATCCGCATGAATGATGCGGATCAGCTTGCTGTAGTACGGCGCGTTGGACTGAATGTTGATGTCGTGCACCGCGAGCGCCGTCGCGGTCTGCACCTCGCGGCTCTTCGTGTCTGCGGCGAACCATTCTGCGGTGGAGGATGGTTCAGTGTGCGCGGCGCCGGTGCAGACAGCGATCGTGACGCCCGCCGCGATCAACGGAATCGAACCCAGACGGAGCCGACGAGCTGTCATGCCGGACATTCAACAACCCACATCAATACTCTGAACGCGCGACTCGCCGTAGCCCACCGACCCCAGTCCTCGGCTTCGGCCGTGCCCCGCCCACAGGGCTCGGTCGGCGCGAGGGTTCCTACCTCATTGGCATCAGTCGGCTAATCGGCGTAGCCAGTCTTTGAGCAGGGAGGTTTCGTTGGTAGAAAGACGCGATGTCCCGTCCGCCAAGGCGGCATGCAAGGCGATGGCGCTGCGGGAGGCGGTTGAGCGATCCGTATCGGATTTGGTCGCGGCGGTCGGTGTATCCGATACAGCGATAGCGGCGAGTATCGCGTCGCGGGTGCGGTCGGACAGTGTGGTGTCGCGTTGGTCGGGCGGCATGGTGATGAGAGCGAGGGCGACCCCGACGTTGGTGGCCAAGATGAGATCGGCGGCCGTCTGCGGGGTGGTGGTCAGTCGGCCTTGGCCGGCGGCGCGAGTCAGCAACGCCAGCAGCAGCGCTTCCGCGTCGGCTGCGGGTGCGGGTCGTTTGCCGGGCACGACTTGGCCGTACATCACCGCGTAGAGCGCTGGGTTCGCAACAGCGAAACCGACATGCTGGTCCCAGCCGTGGCGGATGTCGGCGAGTGGATCTTCTGATGGTGTGCTCGTGCGTTTCGCGGTGAGGTATTGCTCGAAGCCGTAGGACGCGACCGCGTCGAGCAGGCCTTGTTTGTCGCCGAAGTGGTGATACAGCGTCGGTGCCTGCACCCCGGCCAGCTCGCAGATCGCCCTGGTGGTGATCTGCGAGCCGCTGGATTCAGCGAGTAGTTGGGCCGCCGCGTCCAGTAGCCGGGTTCTCGTCGTTACCTGCACGCCCACCTTCTGTGTCACGCTGCTATTTTACGAAATGTAGCGCCGGTACAGGATGGCCGGTGGGGTCATGTCGTGAGGACGTTGCGGAACCGAGCTTTGCCCATGTTCTGGAAGGCGACTTCGGCATCTTCGAGTGGGTAGGTCTCGATGAGGGGCCGGATGCCTTTGAGCGCAGCGAATTCCATGGTTTCCTCGCTGTCCTTGGCGTGCCCGCTGTACCAGCCCGATACCTTGCGGCGGCCGAAGACCAGCAGATCCGGGGCGACCTCGACGGGCTGGTGTTCGCTGGCCACGATGAGTAGGTGGCCGTTGGGCCGCAGTCCTTGGATCAGATCGGCCTGGGCCGAGCTCGATCCGATCGTGGAGAATGCCACGTGAGCACCGCCCAATCGCTGCAAGGCCTCGCCGACGCTGCCCGCGTCGCTGTCGAGGTATTCGTCGGCGCCGAGTTCGCGGGCGATGTCTTCCTTTGCTCGCCCGCGGTTGACCGCGATCGTGCGGAACCCCATCTTGGCGGCGAACTGCACGGCCAGGTGACCGAGGCCGCCGACGCCGTGTACGACCACCGTGTCACCCGGACGTGCACCGGAGTTGCGCAGGGCGTTGAAGGACGTGATGCCCGCGCACATCAGGGGTGCGGCTTCCTCGTAGGTGAGGTTGTGCGGGATGCGCGCGAGCGCGTCCTGCGGGACGACGATGTATTCGGCGTAGCCGCCGTCGTAGGACAGTCCCACAATCGTCCGGTACGCACAGTTGACGAAGTCGCCTTGCCTGCACGGCGGACATGTCAGACAGCTGCCACCGTGCCAGCCGATACCCACTCGGTCACTGGGCTGCCAGGCCGTCACCCCGGCCCCGACGGCGTCGACATCACCGGCCACCTCGTGGCCCGGGGTGCGGGGCAGCGTAACGCCCATCAGTCCCAGTCGCGGTATGTTCTCTCCGCCGCAGACACCGCACGCGCGGACTCGGACTCGGACCTGCCCCGGCCCTGGCTCGGGCACGGGCACCGTCATGGACGAAAATGGCGCTCCGGCCTCGATTACCTGGATCGCCCGCATTGTGGCTGTCATCGTCGTACTCCTGTCGATTGGTTTTCTCCGTAGTCGCGGGATCAGTTGCTTGATCCGCCGTTCATCAAGATCTCCTGGCCGGTAAGGAACACCGACCGGTCCTCGGCGAGGAATTCAGCGAAGTCGGCGATGTCGCCGGGCGTGGCGAGCCTGCCGAGGGGCACCGATTCCCGCAGTGTCTTCTTGTAGGGATCGTCGTCGGGAATATCGGTGAAGATGCCCGCTCCTTCGATCGGTCCGGGCGAAAGTGTGTTCACCGTGATGCCGCGGGAACCGAGTTCCAGTGACAGGACCTGGACCAGGTATTTGACAGCGGTCTTGCTTGTGCCGTAGAGCCCGAGGCCCGGTTGTGGGCGATCTGTCGAGCTGGAGGCGATGTTGATGATCCGGCCGCCGTCGGCGATGTGACGGGCCGCGGCCTGCAGGACGAAATACGGGCCCTTGGTGTTGATGCGGAACAGCAGATCGAAATCGTCCTCTGTCACCTCGACCACGGGAATGTTTACCTTCTCGATCCCCGCGTTGGCGACCACGACATCGACCTTGCCGAATTCGTCGAGCGCGGACTCGAACAGCCGATCGATCTCCTCGACCCGTGACACGTCGGCCTGCACGGCGATCGCTTTCACTCCGGTACTGCGCATCTGCGCCAACACCTCATCCGCGGCGGCCTTGTCGCGTGAGTAGTTCACCACCACGTCGGCACCGCGTTCGGCGTACCGCAGGGCGATCGCCCGACCGATC
This sequence comes from Nocardia sp. NPDC060255, assembly GCF_042727395.1. Classification (NCBI taxonomy): domain Bacteria; kingdom Bacillati; phylum Actinomycetota; class Actinomycetes; order Mycobacteriales; family Nocardiaceae; genus Nocardia; species Nocardia sp. NPDC060255. The sequence goes on from NZ_JBHXAU010000010.1 coordinate 56,237, forward strand.
CCTTTGCTGGACCCGGTCACCAGGGCCGTTTTCCCTTCCAGGCTCATCGACTCTTCCTCGCTCACGTTGTCCTTCGTTCGCCGGGGACCTCCCAACAGAGAACGAATGTATCATCGCTATATAACTTTGCATAGCGTCGTTGTAGGCGAGATTGGATACCGCCAGCGCGAGGCCACCGGAACGGCCCGGCGACACACGGTTCAGGGGGTTTCCCGTCGTCACCCTGCCGAGACGACACGGCCGCAGCAGCAAAACGGGTGGTTGCCGGAGATTTCCGGTAACCACCCGTTCTGTGTTTCAAGCCGAATCAGCTCAGCACATCGGTCGCCACGTGGTCGTCGCCGCAATGCTCGGCCAGCACCGCGACGCCGACCGAATTGCCGGTGCGCAGCGGGAGGATCTCGCGGTACGCGGGCGAGTCGTACCAGCCCTGTGCCGCTTCGTAATCCGGGAATTCGAGCACGATGACATTGCCGTTGGCCGGACCCTCCAGCACGGTCTGCTTACCGCCGTGCACAAGGAACTTTCCGCCGAACGGCGCCAGCGTCGCGTCGATCCGCTGGAGGTACTCGACGATCTCGGCATTGACGTCGACGTCGTGCAAGTGGGCGATCGCATAGGCGGGCATTGCGGACTCCTGAGCTGTTGTTGCGTTGACGCTCTTAATCTTTGACGTTTCAGGTAGCGAAAGCGATTACCTGGCAGGTAAAGCCGCGGACGAGAAAGGGCGGTCACCGGAAACCCGGTGACCGCCCTTCACGTATTACCTAGCTCAGCTGAGCCGCTCGATAACCATCGCCATGCCCTGGCCGCCGCCGACGCACATGGTCTCCAGACCGAACTGCTTGTCGTAGGTCTGCAGGTTGTTGATCAGCGTGGTGGTGATGCGCGCACCGGTCATACCGAACGGGTGGCCCAGCGCGATGGCACCGCCGGAGACGTTCAGCTTGTCCTCGTCGATCTTCAGCTCGCGGGCCGAGCCGAGCACCTGCACCGCGAACGCCTCGTTGATCTCGACCAGGTCGATATCGTCGATCGACTTGCCCGCCAACGCGAGTGCGCGCTTGCACGCCTCGATCGGGCCGAGGCCCATGATCTCCGGGGACAGGCCCGAGACGCCGGTGGACACGATGCGGGCCAGCGGGGTCAGGCCGAGTTCCTTGGCCTTGGTGTCGCTCATGATGACGAGCGCGGCGGCGCCGTCGTTGAGCGGACAGCAGTTGCCCGCGGTGACCGTGCCGTCCGGGCGGAACACCGGCTTCAGCTTGCTGACCGCCTCGTAGGTGACGCCGGCGCGCGGGCCGTCGTCCTTGGACACGACGGAGCCGTCGGGCAGCGTGACCGGGGTGATCTCGCGCTCGAAGAAGCCGTTCTTGATCGCTTCCTCGGCCCGGTTCTGCGACCGGACGCCCCAGTGGTCCTGCTCCTCGCGGGTGATCCCGGTGAAGCCGGCGACGTTCTCCGCGGTCTGGCCCATCGCGATGTAGGCGTCGGGGATCAGGCCGTCCTCGCGCGGGTCGTGCCAGATGCCCGCGCCGCCCTCGGCGGTCTTCGCGGTGCGCGCCTGCGCCTCGGCGAAGAGTTCGTTCTGGGTGTTCGGCCAGCTGTCGGCGGAACCGTTCTTGTACCGGGACACCGTCTCGACGCCCGCGGAGATGAACGCGTGACCCTCGCCGGCCTTGATCGCGTGGAAGGCCATCCGGGTGGACTGCAGCGACGACGCGCAGTAGCGGTGCACGGTGGTGCCGGGCACGAAGTCGTAGCCGAGCTGGACCGCGACGATACGGCCGAGGTTGAAGCCGGACTCGCCACCGGGGGAACCGCAGCCGAGAATCAGGTCATCGATCTGGGCGGGGTCCAGGGCGGGCACCTTGTCGAGCGCCGCGCGGACGATCTGGGTGGTCAGGTCGTCGGGCCGCATGTCGACCAGCGATCCCTTGGCCGCCCGGCCGATGGGGGAGCGGGCGGTCGAGACGATGACAGCCTCAGGCATGAGGACTCCTTTGTCGGAAGGAACGTGCGAACCGCTGTTGTTACTCGCGGGTTCCTATCGAATCTACGTCGCGCCCCGGTGAACGGGAACCGGGGGTCGCCTCGTCCAGCGCCTCGAGCAGGACCGGAAGAAGTTGCGCTGCGGCGAGTTCGTAACCGGCCGCCGAAGGGTGGAAACCGTCTGCGGAGAACAGGAGTTCGGGCTGGGCCCGGAATTCCGGCGCGAGCAGATAGCCCATCGGCACCGGCCGGCCGCCCGCGACGCTGGTGGCCACCGTCTGGGCGCGGGCCAGCCGGACGCTCCAGTTGTGCACCACCGTGCGCAGCGGCTGCGGAATCGCGGTCACCGTGCCGAGATTCGGGCAGGTGCCGACCACCACCACGCTGTCGGCCATCCGTAGTCGGGCGACCGCGGCGGCCAGCCTGCGGGCGGAGGCGCGGACCGAGTGCTTCTTGGTGATGTCGTTGGCGCCGATCAGGATGATCGCGGCGTCCGGGGGTGGACCGGCGACGAACATCGCATCGACCTGACCGGACAGCCCCTTGGAGGTAGCGCCGGAAATCGCCTTGGTGCTCAATCGGATTCGCTGATCCGTGGCGAGGGCGAGGCCACGGGCCAGGCGCACGCCGGGTACTTCATCGGCGACCAGGCAGCCGACACCGGCCGCGGTGGAATCGCCGAAGACCATCAGGTGCAGATCCGCGTGCTTACCGGAGCGCCAGCGCTCCGGTACCAGGCAGCCCGCCGTGTAGATGCCGTCGGCTTCAGGGGGTTTCGAGGTGTCGCGGCCGATGACGCCACGCGCCGCGCCGGCCTGCGCCATCAACAGTCGAGAGGTCGCCCACCATGCGGCGCCGGTTCCGGAACCGGCCAGGACTGTTGCGGCACCGGTCACCGCGGCGGTACGCCAGCCGATGCGTGGTGCGCTCACAAAAGAAAATGTACCGACTTTATGCAGCTGGGGCAGCAGGAGCGGGAACGTCGAACCAGCCGTGCGCCGGAATACTCGCCGCGTCGGTGGTGACGGTGACCTCGACATGGCCCGGGCCGGTGTCCTGGAACAGCGCGTACTGGACGCTGCCGTAGAGGCCGGTGACGATCGTGTCCTCGTACCTGCCGACCGCGCCGGTGGTGGTGTTGCGCCAATCCACCATGGTGTGCACCTCACACAGCGGGGCCAGCGGATAGTCGCCGTCGCCGATGCCGACGACCGGGAGCGCGCGCATATTGATAATGGCCCGGCCCGGCCACGCTGGGTTGACGTCGGCCCAGGTGCGCACGGTCGTCCCGCACAGGCCGCCGTGCGCCATGGTGAGCACCTGCGGGAATTCGATGGTGACTGCGTTCGCCTGCGCGCCCGGTCCGACCAGCGCGGCCAGTGCCGCGCCGGCCAGCACAACACCGGCCCTGGCGATGTTCGGCTGCTCCATGGTTCGGATCCTAAATGGGGGATTGCCGGATTCCCGGTTTTGTCCGGGCCGACGGCCTTGCGCGTGGCGTGCGCCAACTCACACCGGGTCCATCTGGAACTATGGGGCGCATGCGCATCGCCGACCATGTCGTGGACCTCATCGGCAATACGCCGCTGGTCCGGTTGAACTCTGTTGTAGGACCGAATACCGGACTGGTAGCGGCCAAAATCGAATACCTGAATCCGGGTGGTAGCTCCAAGGACCGGATCGCGGTGAAGATGATCGACGCCGCCGAGAAGTCCGGGCAATTGCGGCCCGGCGGCACCATCGTCGAACCCACCTCGGGCAATACCGGTGTCGGCCTCGCGCTGGTGGCGCAGCAGCGCGGTTACCACTGCGTGTTCGTGTGCCCGGACAAGGTCAGCGAGGACAAGCGCAATGTGTTGCGCGCGTACGGCGCCGAGGTTGTCGTGTGCCCGACCGCCGTCGCACCGGAGGACCCGGCCAGCTACTACAGCGTCTCCAACCGTCTGGTCGGCGAGATCGACGGCGCGTGGAAGCCGGACCAGTACTCCAACCCCGGCGGCCCGGACAGCCACTACGAGACGACCGGTCCGGAGATCTGGCGCGACACCGAGGGCAAGGTCACCCACTTCATCGCGGGCGTCGGCACCGGCGGCACCATCACCGGCGTCGGCCGATACCTGAAGGAGGTGTCCGGCGGCAAGGTCAAGATCATCGGCGCCGACCCGGAGGGCTCGGTGTACTCCGGCGGCACCGGACGGCCGTACCTGGTCGAGGGGGTCGGCGAAGACTTCTGGCCGTCAGCCTACGACCCGGCGATCCCGGACGAGATCATCGCGGTCTCCGACGCGGACTCGTTCGACATGACCCGGCGCCTGGCCCGCGAGGAAGGGCTGCTGGTCGGCGGCTCCTGCGGCATGGCGGTGGTCGCGGCCATCGAGGTCGCCAAGCGGGACCCGGACGCGGTCGTCGTGGTGCTGCTGCCCGACGGTGGCCGCGGCTACCTGTCGAAGATCTTCAACGACCAGTGGATGAGCTCCTACGGCTTCCTGCGCGAGCGCCTCGACGGCAGCACGGTCGAGCCGTTGGTCGGCGACGTGTTGCGCGGCAAGTCCGGCGAACTGCCCGACCTGGTGCACACCCATCCGTCGGAGACGCTGCGCGACGCCATCGAAATCCTGCGCGAGTACGGGGTTTCGCAGATGCCGGTGGTCGGCGCGGAACCGCCGGTGATGGCGGGCGAGGTCGCGGGCAGCGTCTCGGAACGCGATCTGCTCTCGGCGGTGTTCGAGGGTCGTGCGCACCTGACCGATCCGGTCGGCAAGCACATGAGCCCGTCGTTCCCGCTGATCGGCGCGGGCGAACCGATCTCCACCGCGACCAAGGCGCTGTCGGACACCGACGCGTTGATGGTCGTCGAGGAGGGCAAGCCCGTCGGCGTCATCACCCGCCACGACCTGCTCGGCTTCCTGAGCGTCGGCACACTCGGCCACTGAATTCCCGCACGTCTTGATTTCTCGCACCTAGAATCGCATGCGATTTCGGCGCGGGAAATCAAGAGGCGTGCGGCTTTTCGAGGCGGGCGCGCAGCGCTACCGCGTCGCGCGGGGCCATCACCTTGGCGTCGTTGTCGAAGTAGCAGTAGATGTCGTGGTGGGTGGACCAGGTGCGGATTTTGTCTGCCCACATGTCGAGACCCTCGTCGGTATAGCCGCTGACGTACAGCTCGTCATGTCCGTGCAGCCGGATGTAGACGAAGTCCGCGGTGACCTCCTCGATCATCGGGAATTTGCCTGCGGTGTCGGCGATTACGAGCGCGATCCGGTGCTTGGTCAGCAGGTCGGTGAACTCCGGCGTGACGAAGCTGGGGTGACGGACCTCCACTGCGTACCGCAGCGGGCGGTCGGCGTCCGTGGTCGTATAAGCCGGATCCACCCGGTGGTCATGCTGTTTCGCGATGTCGGCGGCGTGCGTGGTGGTTCGGGGGAGATGACCGAAGAAGGTGTCGAGCACGTCCGGATCGAACTGGAAATTCGGCGGCAACTGCCAGAGGATCGGGCCCAGTTTGGGGCCGAGGGCGAGCAGGCCGGAGGCGAGGAAGTTCGCCAGCGACTCGTCGCCAGCGCGCAACCGCTTCATATGCGTGATGAATCTGCTGCCCTTCACCGCGAACACGAAATCGTCCGGCGTCTGACCCGCCCAGTTCTGATAGCTCGACGGGCGCTGTAGCGCGTAGAACGAGCCGTTGATCTCGACGCTGTTCATGTGCTGCGACAGGTACGCGAGCTCACGCTTCTGCGTCACACCCTCGGGGTAGAAGACGCCACGCCACGGCGGATACACCCACCCTGACGTGCCGATCCTGACCTCGCCCATCACTCCATCGTGGCAGCTAGGCGGATGCGCCGCCGGCTACCCTGTCCTGCCGCAGTGTCGCGACCCGCCCGACCGCCCACGCGACCACCAAGGCGACGAGGAACGACAGCAGTGACGCGCTCATCCACGCCTGCTTGGTGAAGTGCAGCTGCTCCTGGATGTTCACCCAGAAGTCGGTCCACACGCCGGCGTCGCCCGGGTTGATGAGCTGGTAGACCGAGAGCCCGGCCAGCCAGGCGAGGATCATGCCCCAGCGCGGCGGGGCGTCGTCGGCGGTGTTCCACTCGCCCTTCGCGCGCAGGAAGAAGTCGGCGACGAGCACGCCGAGCAGCGGCACGAACACCGAACCGATCAGGCCGAGGAAGCCGAAGTAGTTGGCCATGTTCAGCTGCAGCGCGAGCAGGGTGATCAGCAGGCCGAGGCCGATCGACAGAATGCGCCGGTCGACGCGCGGGGCGAGGTTCTGGATCGAGACGGCGGTGGAGTACACGTTGGCGAAGGACTGGTCGGCCTCGCGCAACACGAAGACGAAGAAGAACAGTCCGCCGAGGCTGACCTGCAGGAACGGCGAGTACTGGCCGTCGCCGGTGGCGCGCGCAAGCGCGAACAGGCCGAGCGTGTAGGCCACGATCTGCGTGACCGCATACGCCCCGCTGGCCGCGCCGAACGCCGTGCCGGTGCTGCGCGAGTGCCGGGTGTAATCGGCGGCGACCGGCACCCAGGAGATCGATACCGCGAGCGCCGCGTCGGTGGCGATCCAGAAGAGGTTCCAGTCCGCGCCGAACGGGCCGCTGCCGTGCGGGCCAGGGTTTGCCGACAGGTCCGGCAGGCCGGTGCGGAAGAACTGGATGTAGAACCAGATCAGCGCGATCACCACGCCGACCGTGACGAACCGGCGCAACATCCGCACCGAGCCGAGCGGCCAGATGGTCAGGACCGTGGTGAGCACCCCGGCCGCCACCACGTAGAGCCAGTGCGGACCACCACCGAACAGTTCGTCGGCCGCGTCACCGATGACGATCAATTCGAAGGTGCCCCAGCCGATCAGCTGGGCGATGTTCAAAACCGTTGGCAGATAACTGAGTTTCGCGCCGAACAGGCCGCGCAACAGCACCATCGCCGGCTTGCCGGTCTTCGCGCCCGGCACGGCCGCCAAGCCGAGCATCAGACCGCCGACGACGGTGCCGACGATCATCGCGAGGATGCCCGCGGAAATGGAGATCTGCGGTGCGCCGTCGGAATTCGGTGCCAGCACGGTGTACGCGCCGGAGAAGGCGATGAGGCTGACACCCAGGTTTGCCCAGAATGCGCTCTGGTCCCAGAAGGACAGCACCTTCGGGGCGGGCTCGTCGAGGGTGAAGGGGGCCTCGTGCCGTTCGGAGTTGTGCAGGGTCGATGCAGACATGCCCGAAACGCTCTTCCTACGCCGGCATTACCCGGACAGGTTCATGCGGTCGGCGAAGCGCTGGGGTTCGCCCTCTCAGCCCGGCCTTGCCCGAGCTCCCGCGGTGGGGGTGGTTCGGGCGAATCGTACACGCTGCGGCCCGGCGGCCCGGGCGATCCGGACAGCGAAGCTGGCAAACAGCTGTGAGCTGCGAGTTCGCTCGAGTTGCTACGGTGGATATCGGGTACAGTCCGAAGATCTGCGTGACTTAGGAAATGTCCGCTCTGAACAGGCAATTGGCGCCATGCGGCCGGGATCACACCGTCCGTTAACTTTGATAACGGAGTCGTTACTGTTTGTTCATTAGCTGGGGCAAGGATTACTAGGTATGACTCGGAGGCAAGTGATCGGATGGGTAGCTCTGCTGGCCTCGGTGCTTGCCGGGGCGGAGTTACTCAATCGAGTGCATTTTCCCGCACCACAGATGATCCTCGCGATCGTCGTCGGCGGCGCGCTGGCGTTGGCCGGGAAGTTGCCCGCGCCGATGCCTCGGCAATTGACCTGCGGTGTGCAGTCCATGCTCGGTGTGTTGATGGGCAGTTATCTGGAGATCTCGCTGCTGTCCAGCATCGGGTTGGCGCTGATCCCGGTGCTCGCGGTGACGGTGGCGACGCTGCTGATCAGCCTGCTGGTCGCGGTGGTGTTCGCCCGCTTCGCCCACGTGGAATTGCCGACCGCGACGCTCGGCCTGCTGGCCGGTGGTTCCGCGGCGGTGGTGGCGGTGGCCGACGATATGGACGCGGATCCGCGCCAGGTGGCGTTCATGCAATACCTGCGGGTCGCGCTGGTCGCGGTGAGTGCGCCCGCTCTCGGTGCGCTGCTGAACCACAGCGGCGATGGCATGAGCACCGAGCACGCGACGCTCGGCGCCTCGGTCACCAATCCTGATCTGCCGTTCTGGATGATCGTCGGCCGCGGTGATCAGGTCGCCGGGTTGTCCATCGCGGTCATGCTGTGCGTCGTCGGCACCAAGCTGGGCAAACGGCTCAGCCTGCCCAGCCCCGCGCTGATCGGGCCGATGCTGATGACCGCGGCGCTCACCGCGTTCGGCGTCAGCCACGGGTACGCGCCGACGAACCTGTTCAAGGATCTGCTGTTCGTGCTCATCGGCTTCGAGGTCGGCACCCGCTTCACCCGGACCGTCGTCCGCGAGATGGCACGGATGATCCCCGGCATGACGGTCACCATCGTCGCGCTGTCCGCCATCGTCGCAGGCCTGGCCTTCGCGGTCGCCACCTTCGTCGACCTCGAGCTGTCCGATATCTACCTGGCCACCACGCCCGGCGGTATCAACGCCGTGCTGGCCACCGCCGAGTCGATGGACGCCAACCTGCCGCTGATCACCTGTGTGCAGAGCATGCGCCTACTGCTGATGGTGCTGATGCTGCCGTTGCTGGCCAAGGGGATGCGCTGGTTCTCGGCGCGGCAACTGTCCATGCGAGAACCCGAACTAGTGGTCTGACCCGGCCTGCGCGGACACCATCCGGCCGGTTGCCTGCCGTTCTCCTCGTTCGACGCGAAGATTGTCCGTCCAGACCGGACACCCCTGCGCCACTAGGCTTTTCGCACCGCACCCACAATGAGATCCGTCCACTCGTCCGCCAGCGAGGCGAGCCGATACCACGCCGCGTGCACTCGGACATCGGACACTTTCTCGGCGGTGTGCAGCAGATGGCTCGCGTGCGCGTGGGCCGCGGCCATGCGGTCGACCGTGGCGCCGAGAGATTCGGTGCGCAGGTGCTCGGTGCAACTGCGGCGGGGCAGCTGGGTGGCCACCCAGGTATCGATGGCGGCGACCAATTCGGCGCGGCGGCAATCGATTCCGGCGGCCGCGAGCGGATTGCCGCGGCGCTGCCGGTGCAGGACGGCCAGCCTGCGGGCCCAGCCGATCAGCGGATGCTCGGCGTTCGGATCGCCCTCGCGGCTGCCGAAGGCGGCGACCAGTTCCCGTTGATCCGGCAGCGACCGAGCGGTGCCTCCGGTGGCCGGCAGCGCGCGATCACGCACGAACATCGCGGGCTCCCGGCGGCTGGTGATTCGTATCAGCGGCTGACAAGGTCTTCATCGTGCACCTCCGGGTGACGTCAGGCGGGAGGCATTGCCCTGATGCCGAATCCGAGATAAGACTGCGCCCCTTACCTCGGCGTGTCGGTGACATCGAGATGGCACCGTGATGACAGGTCGTAACAATCTTCTCCTCATCGCGTGGGACGGGTTGTGAGGAAGACCGACCAGTCGGGGGTGGCCGGAGTCGAGAGTACGGCTTCGGGTCACGGTTCGAGCGACCGGTCGCGCCGAAAGCCGCAATGTGGCAAATTATCTGCAAACGGAAGGTTCGAGTTATGCGGCCGGGGTATAACCGGCGTTGAAGCAGCCTCGGCAAACCGCCCTGGCTTAATCGGATAGCGAAGGGACGGGCATGTACACCTCCAGTTTGGCTATCGATTTCCAGAAGGGGTTCTCGGACGCGTGGAGTTCGGTGGCCACGTTCGTCCCCAAGCTGGCCGGATTCATCGTCATCTTGCTCATCGGCTGGATCGTCGCGAAGGTCGTTTCGACGATCGTGGACAAGGTGCTCGACCGGCTCGGCTTCGACCGCCTGGTCGAGCGCGGCGGCCTCAAGCAGATGATGTCGCGCAGCCGCTACGATGCCTCGGACCTGCTGGCGAAGCTCGCCTACTACGCAATCCTGTTGATCGCCCTGCAGCTCGGTTTCGGCGTGTTCGGCCCGAACCCGGTGAGCGATCTGCTCGACGGCATCGTCTCGTGGCTGCCGAAGGCCGCGGTCGCGATCATCATCGTGGTGATCGCGGGCGCGATCGCCTCCGCGGTGCGTGACCTGGTCGGCAACATGCTCGGCGGCTTGTCCTACGGCGCGATGATCGGCCGGGTCGCCGCGGTGTTCATCTGGGGCGTCGGCATCGTCGCGGCGCTGAACCAGATCGGGGTGGCCACGTCGGTCACCATGCCGATCCTGATCACGGTGCTCGCCACCATCGGCGGCGTCCTGGTGGTCGGCGTCGGCGGCGGCATGGTGCGGCCGATGCAGCAGCGCTGGGAGAACTGGCTGAGCGGGCTGGAAGAGGAGATGCCCGCGGTGAAGGGGCATGCGGAGGCGTACTCGCGTGGCCGTGAGGACGCGTCGCGCGAGCAGCTATGGATGGATCAGCAGGCCTCGCGCGGCCAGCACGCGCAGCAGTGGGATCAGGGCGCGATGCAGGGCGGCGGCGGTTCGTACGAGCAGTCCGGTGAGTACATGGGCTACCGCGATCCGGGCGAGCGGCGCTAGGCCGAACGACGAACGCGTCCGCCGTGGGCTCCGGCCTGCGGCGGACGCGCTATGTCAGGGGCCGATCAGGCGAATTGCTGAGACTGGTGCAGGCACACGCTCGCCAGCCGCAGCTGGACCCAGTCGGCGTTCGCCCAGCCGCCGAGATCGCCCGGTGCCGCGCCGGTCATCCCGTGCTCGGCGGCGGCCTCGCGCACCTGATCGAGGAGGCCGCGGGCGTAACCCGCGAGCAGCACGCTCATCGGCACCCGCGCGGCGCCCTCGACGCCGAGCTCGAGGATGTCGCGCACGGCCGCGGCGTGCTGATCCAGCGCCGCCGACAGCGCGGGCAGTTCCGCCGCCGCGGCCAGCGCCGGTACCCCGTGCGTCTTGTGCAGGCGGGTCAATATCTTGCGCGCCGACACTTCGAGCAACGCGGGGCCCAGCAAAAACATGTTCCTATGCTAGCAATCGGCGAGTCTTTATAAAACTGTGACGCTTGACCCAGTCTGTTTTGCCGGATAAGTGTGTTCCAGCAAACTTGCCGCACGAAAATCATTGTCGGCGAACCAGTTTCCCGGCCACCGCCGATAAATGCGACCGTTCGGTATTTATAGGTCGATCGCTCGGACTTTAGATGGCCGGGAACTGGTTCGCCCGACGCCGCTCGCTACCGGAACGCGTTGGCGTCGGTCAGCGCGCGGCCGAGCACCAGCTGATGCACCTCCGCCGTGCCCTCGTAGGTGAGCACCGACTCCAGGTTGTTGGCGTGACGCAGCACCGGATAGTCCAGCGTGATGCCGTTGGCGCCGAGGATGGTGCGGCACTCGCGGGCGATCGCGATGGCCTCCCTGGTGCTGTTCAACTTGCCCGCACTCACCTGCTCGGGAGTCACCGTGCCGCGATCCTTCAACCGGCCCAGGTGCAGGGCGAGCAGCTGCCCCTTGCCGAACTCCAGGGCCATGTTCGCCAGCTTCGCCTGGGTCAGCTGGTATCCGGCCAGCGGCTTGTCGAACACCTCGCGGGTGCGCGCGTATTCGATGGTCGAGGCCAGGCAGTCGCGGGCCGCGCCGAGCGCACCGAAGATGATGCCGAACCGCGCCTCGCTCAGACAGGCCAGCGGCGAGGCGAGCCCGCGCGACTCCGGCAGCACGGCATCGGCGGGCAGCCGGACATCGTCGAAGTCCAGTTCGGCGGTCACCGAGGCGCGCAGCGACAGCTTGCGATGCATCTCGCGCGCGCTGAATCCGGGCGTCCCGGCGGGCACCAGGAAGCCGCGGATCACCTGCCTGCCCTCGTCCTCGGTCTGCGCCCAGACCACCGCGATATCGGCCACCGAGCCGTTGGTGATCCACATCTTCGAGCCGTTGAGCACCCAGTCCGTGCCGTCGCGCTTGGCCCTGGTCCGCATGCCGCCGGGGTTGGAGCCGAAGTCGGGTTCGGTGAGTCCGAAGCAGCCGAGCGCGCGGCCGGCCGCCATCTCCGGCAGCCACTGCTGCTTCTGCTCCTCCGAGCCGTACTTGTGGATCGCGGTCATCGCCAGCGAACCCTGCACCGACACCATGCTGCGCACGCCGGAATCGACGGCCTCCAGTTCCTGGCAGGCCAGGCCGTACATCGTCGCCGACATGCCCGCGCACCCGTAACCCTCGAGATGCATGCCCAGCAGCCCGACCTCGCCCAGTTGCGGTGCGATCTCGCGAGCCGGGAAGGTGCCCTCCTCGAACCAGTCCGCGATGTGCGGTCGCAAGCGTTGATTCGCGAAGGTCGCGACGGCATCGCGGATCTCGCGCTCATCGTCGGACAGCAGGGAGTCGATCGCGAACAGTTCTTCCACAGTCACCATGCACTAAGCGTAATTGGGGGAGCGCCGGTGATATCGGGGTCTTCGGAGGTGCCCGTCATAATTTTTCCGGTGCAACCGCCCTAGCTGCGTAACTACGTCGGAACGGGGGCGGGATCGTCGGCGGAGTATCCATCTGGTACTACCGGGGGGTTGCCCGGAAATCGCCCCTGATTAGGCTGGGCGTATGAGTGAGCTGGGGTTCTCCACTAGAGCCGTCCACGCAGGATTCGATCCCGACCCGCAGACCGGCGCGGTGAACGTGCCCATCTATGCGAGTTCGACGTTCGCCCAGGACGGAGTCGGCGGTCTCCGTGGCGGTTTCGAATACGCCCGCACCGGAAACCCGACCAGGTCCGCGCTGGAAGCGAACCTCGCCGCGCTCGAATCCGGTACCTACGGCCGGGCGTTCGCGTCGGGCATGGCGGCCACCGACTGTGCCATTCGCGCCGTGCTGCGTCCCGGTGACCACATCGTCATCCCGGACGACGCGTACGGCGGCACCTTCCGGCTGATCGACAAGGTGTTCAGCCAGTGGGGCATCGAGCACTCGCCCGCGCACGTGTTCGACGTGGACGAGATGCGCGCGGCGATCCGGCCGAACACCAAGCTGGTGTGGGTCGAGACGCCGACCAACCCGCTGCTGAGCATCGGCGACATCCCGGCGCTCGCCGACATCGCGCACGGCGTGGGCGCGAAGCTGGTGGTGGACAACACCTTCGCCACCCCGTACCTGCAGCAGCCGCTGCTGCTCGGCGCCGACATCGTCACGCATTCGACCACCAAGTACCTCGGCGGCCACTCCGACGTGGTCGGCGGCGCGCTGATCACCAACGATCCCGAGCTCGACGCGGCGTTCGGCTTCCTGCAGAACGGCGCGGGCGCGGTGCCCGGACCGTTCGACGCCTTCCTCACCCTGCGCGGCACCAAAACCCTTGCCGTGCGGATGGATCGGCACTGCGACAACGCGGAGACCCTGGCCGAGTTCCTGACCAGGCATCCGGCCATCTCCCAGGTGATCTACCCCGGCCTGCCGGAGCACCCGGGCCACGCGGTCGCGGCCAAGCAGATGCGCCGGTTCGGCGGCATGATCTCGGTGCGCCTGCACGGCGGCCCGGACGCGGCCCGCGACTTCTGCTCGCGCACCAAGGTATTCACCCTCGCCGAGTCGCTGGGCGGGGTGGAATCGCTGATCGAGCACCCGGCGGCGATGACGCACGCGTCCACCGAGGGCTCCGTGCTGGAGGTGCCCGCCGATCTGGTGCGGCTGTCGGTCGGCATCGAGGACGCCGCCGACCTGCTCGCCGATATCGAGCAGGCGCTCGGCTAGGAACCGCAGCGATGACGAAACGGCCGCACCTCGGAAACGGGTGCGGCCGTTCGTGTCTCAGGGGAACTGGTCGGCCGGGTCGCTGCAGACCACGGCCGGAAGCCTCAGCTGTGGTACGGCTCCGCGCTGACCAGGGTGACCTTCATCGTCTTGCCGTTGGGCAGCGTGTACTCGCGGGTGTCGCCGACCTTGGCGTCGATCAGCGCGCCGCCGAGCGGGGACGCCGGCGAGTAGGTCTCCAGCTTGGAGTCGTTCAGGCCCTCTTCGCGGGTCGCGATGAGGAAGGTCTCGGTGTCGGATTCGTCGCCGTCGTAGTAGACCTTGACGACCGAGCCGGGGAGTGCGACGCCGGACTTGGTCGGCGCGACACCGACCTTGGCGTTGTTCAGCAGCTCCTGCAGCTGCCGGATGCGCGCCTCCTGCTGGCCCTGCTCCTCGCGCGCGGCGTGGTATCCGCCGTTCTCCTTGAGGTCGCCCTCTTCACGGCGTTCGTTGATCTCGGCAGCGATAACGGGACGATTGGCAATGAGCGCATCGAGTTCGCCCTTGAGCCTGTCGTGCGACTCCGGGGTCAGCCAAGTCACTTGCGTCTCAGTCATCTCGATCACTCCCTAGTAGTTGTTCCCGGCGGGCCGGGATTCCCTGATAACTGCCGCGGTACCCACCCGTGGGGCGGGCACGCACCAGTCGACGGCTAGAGCGATCCTGGGAAGTTCATCGAACCCCGACAGACCCTGGTTCCGGGCAAAGCTCATAATCCGGAACAGATAGCGCTGGCCGCCAATGCAGCAAACACGGCTCCGAACCCCGGAACCGTGTATCAGGCCATTTTAGCATGAATCACAAACGTGCAGGTCGGAGTTAATTTCGAGGAGAAATGGTACGGCAAAAGAGGCATATCACCCTGCTCGGAGATAGCTGGGAACCTGCCCACTACAGCCGTAGATACTGCTCGACGCCGGTCGAGACGAGGTCTTGACCGTGGTGGTCTGCTCGATCGTGCCGCTGGTAGACGGCTCGATCAGCACCTCGCGGCGGCCGACCTCGACACTGTCGCGCGCCATTGCGCGGACGAAACATACCGCAGCCTGTCCAGGGTCCTTGCGGGTGACCTTGATCCGGATCGTCATGGTCGCGTCGTCGACGACGGTGTAGCCGAGCTGCTCGGACTCGATGTCCTTCGGGCCGTACTTCTGGTATCCGATGAAGGCGACGCCGCACCCGAGCAGCACCACGACCACGCCGAGGACCAGCGGCAGCCAGCGGCGGTCGACAGGGGGCTTTGTCCCGTACCGGTCGGTTGGCCTACTGCTCGTCGCCGGAACCGGGGCGTCGCTTCGATCGGTCACAAGGTCGCTCCCGGGGGGTAAGTCGGAACAAATGTCGGTCGAATGGAACTATAGGGAACGAAGACCCGACACCCGCGAGCGAGAGCGATGGTGAACGAGACGTGAGTGGCCTTCGCCTCATGGCGGTGCATGCCCACCCCGACGACGAATCGAGCAAGGGTGCCGCGACGACCGCCCGGTACGCCGACGAAGGACACGATGTCCTCGTCGTGACGCTGACCGGTGGCGAACGTGGCAGCATCCTGAACCCCGCGATGGACACCCCCGGTGTCCTGGACCGGATCAACGAGATCCGGCGCGAGGAGATGGCCGCCGCGGCGCGTGCGCTCGGCGTGCGCCAGCACTGGCTCGGTTTCATCGATTCCGGTCTGCCGGAGGGTGATCCGCTGCCGCCGCTGCCGGAAGGCAGCTTCGCGGTGGTGCCGCTGGCGGAGGCCACCGAGGCGCTCGTCCGGGTGGTCCGCGAGTTCAGGCCGCACGTGATGACGACCTACGACGAGCTGGGCGGCTACCCGCACCCGGATCACATCCGCTGCCACGAGGTGTCGGTCGCCGCGTACGAGGCGGCGGGCGACCCGGAACAGTTCCCCGACGCGGGCGAGCCGTGGACGCCGCTGAAGCTGTACTACGACCACGGCTTCACCGCCCGGCGGATGGAGATCTTCGCCGAGGAGTACGAGCGGATGGGTGAGCCGTTCCCGCTGCAGGAATGGCTGGACCGGATGCGCAAGTACGTGCCGGAGCGCGGCGACGTGTTCTCCAGGGTGACCACGCAGATCGACTGCGCCAAGTACTTCCCGCAGCGTGACGACGCCCTGCGCGCGCACGCGACCCAGATCGACCCGAATGGCGCGTTCTTCGCCATTCCGCTGGAGCTGCAGCAGCGGCTCTGGCCGACCGAGGAGTTCGAACTGGCCAAGACCAGGGTCAAGACGGCGCTGCCGGAGACCGATCTGTTCGCAGGCATCGAAGACGAGCAGCGGTGATGCTGGTTCTGCTCGCCCAGGCGCCCGGCGGCACGCCCACCGGGCCGGAGTTCGGCAAGGCCTCCCCGCTCGGCCTGGTCATCATCCTGGTCCTGCTCGCAGGCACGGTGCTGCTGGTGCGTTCGATGAACAAGCACCTCAAGAAGCTGCCCGCGACCTTCGAGCCGGAACACCCGGAACCGGACCAGGAGGCCGACGAGGGGACCGAGCGCGGCATCACCAGCCGGCCCGAAGAGGCCGAGCCGGACGGCCGGGCCGAAAAGACCTGACGGCTGCACCGTCACGAATTCGACGCCGCGCGACACCATCTGGTGGAACGCGGCGTCGAATCGTTTGCGGCAGTTGCGGAAATCGGCCGGTTGAAGCGGCAATGGTGGCCTGGGTGGTCTGTCCGAATTTCAATCGGCGGTAACAGGTTTAAACGACACCTGAAGTGGATAACGAAATGAGTACGGTGGAGCTTAATCGGAAGTGGTTGTCAGCTTCACACGTCTGCATAGTGCGGTCTATGGTCACAACGCTGTCCGCACAACAGTTTTCAAACGTTGTGGGATGGGCGTTGCGTGCGCACCGAGCGCATTGCACACTGTAGCGAGATGTATTCGGCTCGCGCATCGGCTTAATCCACCGGCCACCGAGAAGCACACTGCTGGCAACCTAATTCGCCGCGAGCAGCTTTCGCAACGGCCTCCATATGTCGCCCGCCTGTGTTACCAATTCAGCCAGACCGCTCGACCGAAGGAAGCTCATGGAGAACGTGATCGGACAGATCGACCGTGCACTCGATGCGACGAGCCTGATCGTCGCCGCCTTGGACGAGAGCTCCATGGCGGCGCCGACGCCTTGCCGGGAGTGGGATGTGCGCACCGTGTTGAACCATATGGTGGGCAACATGCACCTCTTCGCGGCCGCGCTGAGCGGCACGGATTCGGGTGCCGATCATGAATCCGATTGGCTCGGCGGCGATCCGCAGGGCGCGTACGCGGCGGCGGCGGAGGTGGACCGGGCGGCCTGGCACCGGCCCGACGCGCTGGACAACACCGTGCACGTTTCGTTCGGCGCGCTGCCCGCACCGGCGGCGGCCCTTGTGCACCTCACCGAACTGGTTGTGCACGGCGTCGACCTCGCGGTCGCCATCGGCAGGCCCGAGCTGGCCGACGATGAGCTGTGTGGCGAACTTCTCGCCACCATGCAGGCCAGGGGTGGCATCGATCAGTTCCGGACCCCCGGCGTCTTCGACGCGGAAGTCTTTGTCGAAGCAGGGGAGCCCGCTCATCGCCGACTGCTCGGCTACGTCGGCCGGGAAGTGCTCGCGCGCACGCCGTAGCGCGGGTTAACGGATCCGCACCATGGTCGAGGCCGCGAGCAGCAACAGTTCGCGGTCGGCGATCTGCTGGTAGCCGAGCCGGCCACCATGGTTGCGGTGCAATGCGTGCTGCTCGGCATGCGCCGAGGACGTCGTCGCAGTGATATCTCGGGCTGCGTCGGCATTCCGGCGTGCGATGGAGAATATGCGCATGGCAATTCTGCCCTTTCGTTCAGCTGCAGGTATATCGACCCGATTTCCTAGGCACCCACCGTATTTCGGGCACACCAAGGAAACGTGTGCCACACCGTGGGTGCGTGTGTATGCGCACCGGAGTTCGCGGTATGTCACCGACGGCTCGTCCATATTCGAGCCGACGGTGGGTTAGCTCTATCGGTCGAGCTATCGGATCCGCCGATACGGTCGAATCGACCGTTACCCGCGCACCGGGCGCGTTGCGAACTGTATCCGGTCGAATTCGACCGGCGCATCCTATTTTTCGGTGACGCGGCGGACCGGGTGACGCAGGATGGTCTTGGCCTGCGCGGCCGGCACCCGCCGTGGATCGGAGAGATAGATCTCGTGATGGCGGCCGTTCATCGCGAGCCCCTCGGCAGTCATGAACGCGTCCATCTTCGCCAGGGTCTCCGGTTCGGTCGCATACGGACCCACATGCAGCACCTGAACGGCGTCACCTTCACTGAGCCGCTCAAAGGTTGCCCCGCGCACCATGTCCGCGGTGACGCCCTCCGGCATCCGGATCATCAACTGCCAATGCCATTCCGAGCGAGGCACCGTCAGCGGCGGTGCGTCGGACTCTACCCACCACAGCCCCTCCAGCTTCGCCACCACGAAATCGCGCCCACCCGCCTTGGCGATCTTCTTGGCACCGTACGCAGCTCGATAGAGCGCCTCGACGGCCTCGAGATACTCCGGACCTTCCGGAGCTCCCGAACCGGTGACCGTCACGTACCCGTAGCTGCCGAAGGTGCGCAGCGTCGGTTCGGTAGACGCGTGGTAGTAGTGCCTGTCGGTTTTGGCCAGGTCGAGTTTCATCCCGCCAGCCTCAACGCTCCAGCGCCGGGAGAGTCAAGCGTCTCGGATCGGCGACCACAGTGCCGCTGCTCACCTCGCCGTCAGCGTTAGCGATGCGGCCTGTGCATCTGCGCCAACCCCTGAACTGGGGGCATGGGGTGCTACCTGAGATGCGATGTGACTTGTATCATGGTTCTTCAGGCGGTGTTGTGCGAGAAAAAGTCGTAGATAGGGTTGAGCCGACGAAGTAAGGGTGAGGTGACTGGAGATGTTGCAGAGTTTCCGTTTCGCGAATCATCGTTCGTTCCGGGATGAGCAACAGCTGAACCTCATGCCGGCGTTCCCCGGTGACTATCCGGACGCAGAGGTTCGCCCAGTTCCGGTTGTCGGCGTCTTCGGTGGGAACGCTTCCGGGAAGTCGAACGTGCTCGACGCACTCGATTTCATGCGGCGTTTCGTGCTGGGGTCTGATCGCGACGTGGAGCCGGGCCAAGGGTTGCGGCGCAACCCCTTCCAGTTGGTGCGCGCTGCACAGCTGGAGCCCTCCCGGTATGTCGTGGACTTGTTACTCGGCGGTGAGCATCACGCCTATGGTTTCACTATCGACAACAACGAAGTTCTCGAAGAATGGCTCTACTACTATCCTCGGACCGACCGTTATCATAAATCTGGTCGAGAGCAATTGATCTTTGCGCGCATCGGCGATGACTTCGAATTGGGGCCAGATTATCGCAGTCACAGTGATCTGAGAGATATCGCTGGATTCACCGCGCCAACCGCGCTCTATTTATCTACTGCGGCACGGTTCAAGCTTCGTGTTCGACGGGGTGGCGGAACAGACGAGAATCGGCTACCGGACCCGTTGCACGACGCGTACCGGTGGTTTCGCGCAATACGGACGCGCCGAGGGTCTTCTGGTCTGATGCTGCCGCCCGGACCTCCGGGCACATTTCATGATGACAGGTTGCGCGACAGGCTTGCGGGTTTGCTGCGAGTTGCTGATTTCGGTATTGCCGGTATCGAACTCGCTCCCGGTGATCCTGATGCGAGGCGATTGGTCCAGGAACTGACCGAGGCAGGCGAACACCTGAAGGCTCAGGCTATCCGCGCCGCCACTCGCGATCGGCTGCTTTTCCGGCACAAGGGGGCGGATGGTGATGTCCTGATGGAATTCGATGATGAGTCGCGAGGTACTCGCCAACTCCTAGAACTCGGCGTGGACGCGATCGACGTACTCGACCGCGGCGGTCTCCTGGTAGTCGACGAGATCGACGTCAGCCTGCACCCTTTGCTATCTGCGACGTCGGTAGAGCTGTTCCGGTCGCCATTGACCAATCCGCATGGCGCGCAGTTGATTTTCACCAGCCATGATGCTGCTCTGCTCGGACATCTGGACGGTGAAGAGGTATTGAAGAGGGACGAGATCTGGTTCACGGAGAAGGGCGATGACGGCAGATCCTTGTTGTACTCGCTGTCCGAGTTCAAACCGCGAAAGAACGGGGAGAATCGCGAGCGGCGGTACCTGAACGGTAGTTACGGAGCGGTACCGGATATCTCCTCGGACCTGCTCGCCCAGGCGATGCGGGGCAGAGGAGGGGCCGATGGCAGCGCGACAGAGTAATCAACAACCTCGGCGACCTGTCCGAGTGGGTCAAGGGCGCACAACGTCGCTTGATCGAGCAATCGCTGTCCGCGAGTCAGCTATCTTTATATTGGTGACGACGAACGGGGCGAAGACCGAGAAGGTATACCTTCAGGCAGTCGTGCAGGAGCCATGGGTCAGCGCGCGTATCAAAAAGAAAAAGGTCCAGTTCATCAACAGCGGACCGAGTGAGCTGGTCCGGAAAACTTCGCAGACCCGTCGCCGGATCGGATTCGATCGAGCATTCGCGGTTGCGGACAGAGACGATTTCGATGTAGACAGCGCACTTAAGATCGCTCAGGACGTAGGTGTCTCTCTGCTGATCTCCAACCCGTGTTTCGAGGCATGGTTGGTGCTGCATTTCGCGGATTGTCGAAAGTACCTCGAGGACGGCGACGCGGCCCAGCAGAGGTTACGGAAGTATCTGCCTGCATATGAGAAGGAGAAGCTCGCATTCGGGGACTTCGCACCTTTCGTACAGGACGCGGCGGACCGGGCGCGAGCGAACAGCGATGCACCGGGCCAGAACCCCTCCAGCCTGTTGTGGATGTTGATCGATGTGTTACGTGATGTGCCAGGAGCAGATAGCTGCTGAGCGCAGGTCGCAGAAGCGTGCCGGTAGAGGTATCGAGAGCCATTCGAGTGAGCGGGCGGCAGCACGGGTGTTTCAGCGACTCGATGGACAACACAACGCGACCGACTGGACCATCGCCGGGACTAGGCGATGTGGCAGGTTGGGGAGTTGTGCGGGAGTTCTTTCGGGATGTCGGGGTGCGGGGGTGGGTGCATGCTCGGTGCTTCGGCTGCGGTGCGGAGGCGGGGGTGGGGGCGGACGAGCCGGTGGTGCTTGCGTCGGTGGTGAAGGTGCTGCTGGTGCTGGAGTTCGCTCGGCAGGTGGTGGCGGGGCAGGTGGATCCGGCCGATCGGGTGCGGGTGGGCGGTGCGGATCGGCTCGGTGGGGTCGGTACGGCCGGTTGTCACGATGATGTGGAGCTGAGCCTGCGGGATGCTGCGTTCTTTGCGCTCACGTTGAGCGACAACACCGCCGCCGACCTGCTGTTCGACCGGGTGGGCATCGATAATGTGCGGTCGCTGGTGCGCGAGCTCGGTCTCGCGGGCACCAGGATCGTCGGCGCACCGCGGAACATCGTGCAGAGCATGGCCGAGGACATCGGGGCGCGTGATGCCGCCGAGTTCGCCGCGCGGTTCCCGGCGCTCACCGCCGCGGAGATCCTCGGCACCCGTGCCCTGGATCCCCATCGGACCACCGCGAGCACGCCGCGTGCGATGACCCGCCTGCTCACCCTCATCGGTCAGGATCGCGCGGGTCCGGCCGAGGCGTGCCGGTGGGTGCGCGATCTCATGCGCCAGCAAGTGAATTGGCATCGGCTCGCCGGCGCGTTCCCGCCGGAGGTGCGGGTGTGGGCCAAGACCGGCACGCTGCCCGGAGTGCGCAACGAGATCGGGGTGCTCGAGTACCCGGACGGAAGTCGTTATGCCGTAGCGGTATTCACCAGGGCGGACACCGTCGCCCAACGGCTACCCGAGGTGGATCGCGCCATCGGCGCCGTCGCCGCGCACGCGATCGGCAGCATCTCGCACGGATGTACCTCGCCGGCACTCGGCTCCACTGCGGCGGGTGCGCTACCGCTTCGGCACGCTCGCTGACGACCGCTCACGGCCTGCCGTACACCACATTCCACGGTCGTTGCGGCGCGGCCTGAACATCTGCGGGCCGAGATGTGCCGTCGCCCTGCACAACTCGCGCGATCAGCTCGGCCAGTTCGGGCGCCAGCGGATGCGGTGCCGTCGCGGGCCAGGCGAGCGAGAGCCGCCAGCTCAGCGTACCCTCCGGTAGCGGCCGCCAGACGACCCTCGGTTCCTTCTGCGCCACCATGCCCTGATCGAAGGCGACGCCACGGCCGGAAAGCACCATGCCGAGCACGAATTCGGGATTGCGGGCATGCTGCACCCGCGTCGGTTTGAAACCGTGTTCCCAGCAGGTGCGCAGCGTCGCGTCGTAGAGTCCGGGTGCGGCCGCCCGCGGGAAGATCACCAAACCGAGCCCGGCCAGATCGGCGAGGGTGAGCGAAGACCGTACGGCCAGTGGCGAATCGCGGGGCAGCACCACGCCGACCGGAGTGTCCACGGCGGGACCGAGTTCGAGGCCGACCACGTCGACCGGATGCTGCAGCAGTCCGGCGTCCAGTTGGCGGTCGGCGAGCAGGCGAACCTGCTCGGCAGTGGTCAGCTCCTGTAGATCCACGCGTACCTCGCGACTTTCGAACGCGGTGAGGATCGCGGCGAGCACCCGCCCGGCCAGTTCGGGCGGCACACCGACGCGCACCGCGTCCATCTCGCCCCGATGCGCCTTGCCGACCAGTGAGGTCGTGCGCTCCCAGCGGGCGAGCAGATCGCGGGACTCGGCGAGCAGGATCTGGCCCGCCTCGGTGAGCTCGACCCGGCGGCTGTCCCGGTCGAACAGCCGGGCGCCGAGATCGGTTTCGAGCTTGCGGATGCGCTGGCTCAACGGTGGTTGGGCGATGCCGAGGCGCTCGGCGGCCCGGCCGAAATGAAGTTCTTCGGCGACGGCAACGAAATACCGCAGCTGACGCAGCATGTCCACGCTGCGACGATATCGTTTTCGATATCGCCGAGTAGGCCGGCTGGTCTTGGACAGCGGCGGCGAACGTGTGTTTCGGTGCTCGCATGACAGGTTTCGGACGGCGAAATTTCTTCGGTGTGACTGCGGGCGCTGCGTTACTGGCCGGTGTAATGGCATGTGGTGGAAAGGAATTCGCGGGCCCGGCGGCGAGCAGTCCGGCTCCGGCGCCTGGCGGTGTGACCCTGCGCTGGTGGGGCAACAACGGCTGGGAGATCCGGCTGCCCGGCGGCAAGACGGTGTTGATCGACCCGTGGCTGACCAGGTTCCATACCGGTACCTATACCGATGCGGGCGCCGACCCGAACACCCCGATCACCGTCGATACGGCGCTCATCGACCACTACGTGGACAACGGGGAACTGCGCGCCGACCACATCCTGGTCACCCACGGTCACTACGACCACCTCACCGACGTGCCGTACCTGGCGAAGAAGACCGGTGCCACGGTGCTCGGCACCGAGACCCATCTCAATCTGCTGATGGCGCTCGGCGCACCCGAGGACCAGCTCTCGATCGCCACCGGCGGCGAGTACCTCCGCTTCGACGGCTACACCATTCGCGCACTGCGCTCGTTGCATTCGGCCTCCGGTGCCAGGGCGGAGGTGGCGTTCGCCGGTACCAGGCCCGGTCTGGGGGCGGGAAAGTTACCGGAGCCCAGGGTGATTCGCGATCTGGTCGAAGGCGGCACGCTGGCCTACGAGGTGGGCGGCGGCGGGGTGAGCGTGCTGAACTTCGGCGGTTCGAACTATATCGAGTCCGAGCTGGCCGGCCTGCACCCGGACGTGCTGCTGTTGCCCGCGGGCGGCGGCAAGATCTACGACTACGTCGCGCGGTTGCTGCGCGTCACCGGCAACCCACGCTATGTAATTCCCACGCACTGGGACGATTTCGACTATCCGCTCGCCGAGCCCGCGCGAGACTGGGGTGGTCTCGAATCGTTGCGCAAGGCGGTCGCTCAGTCCAGTCCTACCAGCGAGTTCGTCACCGTCGACCATCTGAAGACCTTCACTCCTCGAGGTTAAGCCGTGATCGATGGTGATCGAACAGTGATCCGTTGCTGACGGCGGTTGCGGTTTTCTTGTTACGGGACGACATGGCGGTCCCACCGGTATGAAAGGACATCACAATGGCTTACGCAGGCCCCGTGGGCGTTCGGGCGCCCTGGACCCAGCCACAAGTTCGTTACTACGACGGCGGTTTCGAGCAGGTGCTGTCGGAGCAGGAGACCGCGAGTGCGCTGTCCGTCATGCGGGCCAAGGTTTTCCCGGCGGGCGCACCGCCGCTGCACTTCCACACCAGAGAAGACGAATTCTGGGTCATCCTGTCCGGGCGGGTCCGGTTCTGGATCGGTGGGTACTCGTTGACGGAGTGCGCCGTCTCCGAGGCCGGTCCCGGCGCTTTCGTCTACGGTCCACGCAATATTCCGCATACCTTTCAGACCATCACCGAGGAGAGCGAGGTGCTGGTCGGCAGTACACCGGGTGCGATCGAAGGCTACTTCAAGGGCGTCGGCGCGGCCGAGGCCCGAGAACACGACAAGCAGGCCGAACTGCTCGTCAGCTACGGAGTCACCATCGTCGGCCCGCCACCGGTCTGGTCCGACTGGAACTGACGGGTGCGCCGCGGAAGGGCATGCATGGATGCGGCCGAGCACGTTCGGGTGATAGCGCGGCGACGTGGCGGATGCCACCGTCCGTGAGCACATGGTGAGGGTTTGGTGAGCGCGGCAGGCGAATGTCTGTGTCAAGAAAACAAACCCGAGCACAGGAGTTCTCATGTCTCAGTTCGCCCTCGTTACCGGCGCTTCTCGCGGAATCGGTCGCGCCATTGCCCTGCGATTGGCAGCGAACGGCGCGGCGGTCGCAGTGCACTACGGACACGACGACGAAGCGGCGGCGCAGACCGTCGCGGACATCGGCGCGGCGGGTGGGCAGGCATTCGCTCTCCGCGCCGACGTGAGCACGCCCGCCGGAATCGATGCGCTGTTCGCCGAGCTGACCGAGCGCCTGCCGGACGGGCGGCTCGACATTCTGGTGAACAATGCGGGCGGCGGCGGTGGCAACGGCTCGATCGAACAGCTGACCCCGGCGGCGGTGGACAGCCTCTTCGCGGTGAATGTCGCCGCGCCGCTGTTCATTTCGCAGCGGGCGATACCGCTGCTGCGCGATGGCGGTCGCATTGTCAATATCTCCTCGTGCGCACCGCGGGTGGCGGCACCATCGCAGGTGGCCTATGCGATGAGCAAAGGAGCGATCGATGTGCTCACCAAAACCCTTGCGGTGCAGCTCGGTCCGCGCGGCATCACCGTGAACGCGGTGGCCGCCGGTGCCACCGAGACCGAGGGGATGGCCGCCTTCTTCGATGCCAATCCGCAGGTGTGGGCGAGCATCGGTGCCATGACCGCGCTGGGCCGGGTAGGGCAGCCCGCCGATATCGCCGATGCGGTGGCCTTCCTCGCCTCCGCGGACGCCCGCTGGATCACCGCCAATGTGGTCGATGTGAGCGGCGGCACCGCCATCAGCCCGGCCATCGGCGCCCAGTAGCCGGCCATCCGGTAGCTCGGAGATTGCGCGAGCATACTGTGCATTGTGCAGTTCGGAATCCTCGGTCCCATCGAAGTCCGCCTGGCCGACGGGAGTCCGATCACGGTCGGCGGCCCGCAGGTGCGGGCGTTGGTGGCGCTGCTTGCGCTCGACGCCGGTCGCGTCGTGTCGCGGGATCGGTTGATCGACGGTCTCTACGGGGCGCGGCCACCCGCCAACGCCGGGCATGCGCTGCAGGCGCAGGTATCGCGACTGCGTGGTGCGCTGCGCAAAGCCGGCCTTACCGAGGAGATCGTCGAGTCTTCGGCTGCCGGGTATCGATTGACGGTGGCACTGGAAGACGTCGATGCGCATCGGTTCGCCCAACTCGCCCAGGACGGTCGAAAGGCCGTGCACGACAAGGATTTCGCCACCGCTGCCGTCTTGCTGGACGAGGCGGCGCGGCTGTGGCGCGGCCCGGCCTTCGCCGATGTGGTGGACGCGCCCTTCGCCGCGGTGCAGGCGGTTCGCCTCACCGAGGTGTGGCTCGCGGCGCTGGAGGATCGCGCGGCGGCGGCGGTGGCGCTGGGCGATCACCGCGCAGCGCTGGTGCGCCTGCCCGAAATCGTTGCGGCGCACCCGCTTCGAGAGCGGGCACGGGCCCTGCTGATGCGGGCACTGTACGGGGCGGGGCGGCAGGCGGAGGCGCTGGCGTTGTTCGAGCAGGGGCGCGAGCTGCTCGCCGAGGAATTGGGGGCCGACCCTTCGACGGAATTGGCCCAGGCGCATCTGGCGATCCTGCGCGCCGATGCCGCACCGGAACGTGCGCTCCGGCGGCTGCCGACGCCGTTCACCGGATTCTTCGGGCGCGATACGGAATTGGCGCGGGTAGCGCTGCTGCTCGCGCAGTCTCGGCTGCTGACACTGACCGGTCCCGGCGGGACCGGCAAGACGCGATTGGCCCTGGAAGTCGGCGCTCGCACCGAGGGGCCGGTCTGCTTCGTGGACCTGGCCCCGCTGGTGGACGGGGCGCAGGTGGTCCAGGCGGTGGCCGCGGCGTTGGGTGGACGCGAGAGCACCGGGCGAGCCCCGGGGGAGCCCCGCGACGTCGAGAGCCGGGTGCGCTCGATGCTCGCCGAACGACCGCAGCTGATCATTTTCGACAATTGCGAGCATCTGATTCTCGACGCCGCCCGCCTGCTGCACCGGCTGCTGCTCGGCTGCCCGGGGTTGCGCGTGCTGGCCACTAGCCGAGAACCCTTGCGGATCACCGGCGAAACCGTTTTCCCGGTCGGGCAACTATCCGTCGCCGCGGCTGATGCCACCTTGGCCGAGCAGCTCGACTGTGCGGCCGTCCGGTTGTTCGCCGATCGGGCCGCCGCCGCGCGACCCGGCTTCGCCGTGGATGCCGCGACGATCGGCGAGGTCCGGCGCGTGTGCGCCCGCCTCGACGGGTTACCGCTGGCCCTCGAACTCGCCGCCGCCCGGCTGCGCACCCTCGAGCTCGACGAGATCGATGCGCGCCTGGGTGACCGCTTCCGGCTGCTCGCCCGCGGTGACCGCACCGCCGAGCCCCGCCATCGCACCTTGCAGGCCGTGGTCGACTGGAGCTGGGAACTCCTGGCCCCGGCCGAACGGCTACTGGCCCAACGGTTCTCGGTCTTCGCGGGCGGAGCCACTGCGCGGACCGCGCGCGATGTCTGCGATATCGATGATGCCGATGAACTGCTCGACGATCTGGTCGACAAATCGTTGGTGGAAGTAGCGGGTGGCCGCTACCGAATGCTGGAGACCATTCGTGAATTCGCGCGGCGGCAGGCGATCGACGCGGGCGAGCACGACCGGCTGCTGGACGCGCACGCGCGGTACTTCACCGACCTCGCCGAGCGTGCCGACCCGCTGCTGCGCGGGGCCGACCAGCTGGATTGGCTGGCCACGCTGGCCGCCGATGACGGCAATCTGCAAGCGGCGCTGCACTGGGCGGCGCGTTCCGATCCGCGGCTGGCACAACGGCTTATCGCCGCGCTGGCGTGGTACTGGTGGTTGAGTGGTCGGCCCGGTGACGCGGTCGAAATGGCCGAACAGCTACTGCCCCAACTCGATCCGGCATCCGTCGAGGAATACGCGTTATGCGCGGCGGTGGCGGCGCGGGGCGGCGGCGAGTCGCGCGCGGCGGTCGAACGCGCGGCCGCGGCGGTATCTGAATCCCGAACCCCGCTGCGGCGACCGCATCTGGTGTTTCTGCTCGCGATCGCGGGTGGTATGGCAACCGTCGATCCGGATCGCGCACGACTGCTCTTCGGGCCGGACGCATGGTCGCGAGCCTTCCTCCGATTGGGTGATGGGCTGCGGCTGCTGATGTCCGGGCGCATGCCCGACTCCGAGGCTGAATTCCGCAGTGCCCTAGCCGGTTTCCGTGCGACCGGCGACCGGTGGGCGATCGCCACGGCGCTCGACAAACTCGCGGCGGTCGCCGACTGGCGCGGCGATCGACCGGCCGCCCTGACCCTGATCGATGAGGCCGTGCAGCGCTACACCGAACTGGGCACCGTCGACGACACCGCCGATCTGCTCAACCGTCGCGGTGACATCTTGGCGGGCAGTGACTCCGCTGCCGCCCGCGCCGCCTACGAACGCGCCGCCGAACTGGCCGGCTCGGTGGGCGCGACGGATATGCGCGCCAATGCGATTCGCGGGCTCGGCGATCTGGACCGATCCGGCGGAGACTTGCCGAGCGCTCGTGCGCAATACACCGCGGCCCTGAACCTGGTAGCCGAAGGCTCGGTGGGTGCGGTCGAGGCCCGAGCCCGCGCACTCATCGGCCTCGGTTGGGTCGACACCGCCGAGGGTGACCTGGCGGCGGGACGCGCCACCCATCGCACGGCCTTCGAGCTCGCCCATCGCCATCAGCTGCGACCGGTGGCGGCCTCAGCCGTCGAGGGCTTGGCCGGAGTGGCCGCCACGTGCGGCGACGCGGAACGCGCGGCCCACCTGCTCGGCGCCGCCGAAGCGTTGCGTGGTCTGCGCTCGATGGGCGATGGCGACGTCGCCCGCATCACCGCTGAAACCCGCTCCGCCCTGGGCGAATCCGGCTTCCTCATGGCCTTCGGTAAAGGCCGCGGATACTCCGTCGAGCAGGTGGTCGCGCTGGTCGGTGAGTGACGGTGAGCCGATGGTGAGCCCGTGGTGAGCGACTCCAGCGAAGCTCCTTTCCATGACCGAGACACCGCAGTTCGCCAACAAGACCGTCCTCATCTCCGGCGCGAGCATCGCCGGTCCCGCCCTCGCCTACTGGCTGACCCGCTACGGCTTCACCGTCACCATCGTCGAGCAGTCGCAGACGCTGCGCGAGGGCGGCTACAAGGTCGATATCCGTGGTGTGGCAATGGATGTCGTCGAGCGGATGGGCCTGCTGCCGCAGTTGCGCGGAGCCTCCACCAACATGCGCGGCGGCGCTTGGGTCGACGCGTCCGGCAAGCCCGTCGCCACGCTGGGCCCCGAGCTGATCGGCCTGCGCTCGCCCGGTGACGACGAGGTGCTGCGCGGCGATCTCGCCCGCATCCTCTTCGATGCCACCAAGGGCGAAGTCGAGTACCTGTTCGGTGATTCGATCACGGAGCTGGTCCGGCACGACGACGGTGTCACCGTCGGTTTCCGCAATGCCGCCTCGCGCGTCTTCGACCTCGTCATCGGTGCCGACGGCATGCATTCGCCGGTACGGCGCATCGCGTTCGGTCCGGAGGAGCAGTTCGCCCGCCACACCGGCATGGCTGTTTGCGCGTTCTCGGTCCCCAACGACCTCGGCCTGGACCGCTGGGAACTGGTCTACCCGACTCCCGGCAAGGTCGTCCAGCTCTACAGCACCCAGCACGGCACCGCCAAGGCCCAGTTCATTTTCCCGGCCCCCGATCGGCTGCCCGGCCGCCACGATGTCGCCGCCCAGCAGCGCCTCGTCGCGGAAACCTTCGCCGACGCGGGCTGGGAAGCTCCGAACCTGTTGCACGCCATGCCCGAATCCCCCGACTTCTACTTCGACACCGTCAGCCAGATCCACCTCGACCACTGGTGGGACCACCGGGTGGCCGTCGTCGGTGATGCCGCCTACTGCCCGTCCCCGCTGTCCGGCCAAGGCACCAGCATGGCGCTGGTCGGCGCGTACGTCCTGGCCGGTGAACTCCGTGCGGCGCGGGGCGACCAGCGCGCCGCTTTCCCCCGCTACCAGCAAGCCATGAGCGACTACATCGCTCGCAACCAGACCCTCGGTTGGTCCAACGCCACCCAGATGGTCGCCAGCGACCGCCGCGCCATCCGCACCCAGACCACCATGCTCCGGATGCTGCGGCATATGCCCTGGAAGGGGCTGGCCCTGCGACCCATCATCAAACCGATCGAGCGCGCCGCCAACGCCATCACGCTGGCGGATTACTGATGCCACCGCGTCGGCGAGGAGCTCGTGTCACACCCGCCGACGCTACGTCGTCTATCAATCAGCAAACCGAGACAATGACGAACGAGGACTGAGAATGTCTATCCAAGACCTACGCACCGCGGTCCGTGGCGGTGTGCTCCTACCGGGCGACGCCGATTTCGATCAGGCGGCGCGACCGTGGAACTCCGCCATCGCGCAGTCTGTGGCCGGCGTCGTCGAAGTCGCCGACGCGCAGGACGTCGCGGCGGTGCTCGACTACGCCCGCCGGGCGGGCCGGGCAGTGGTGACGCAGCCGACCGGGCACGGCGCGACCGGCGACATCGACGGCGCGATCCTGGTGCGCACCAAGCACTTCAACACCATCGACATCGACCCCGGACAGCGCGTGGCGCGTGTGGGCAGCGGCGTGCAGTGGGGACAGGTGCAGGCAGCGGCAGCCGGGTGCGGGCTCACCGGGCTGGCCGGGAGCAACCCGGTCGTCGGGGTGACCGGATACACCCTGGGCGGCGGGTTCGGCTGGTTCGCCCGAAAGTACGGGTGGGCCGCGAACGCGGTGCGGGCGGTCGAGATCGTCGACGCCGCCGGTAGTCCGCAGCGCGTCACCGCCGACTCCGATCCGGAGCTGTTCTGGGCTTTGCGTGGCGGCGGTGGCGATTTCGGGATCGTCACAGGGCTCGAGTTCGAGTTGTTCGCGCTGCCCCGCCTCTACGGCGGGCGGGTCATGTGGTCTGCCGACCGCACCCGCGAGGTCTTCGACCTGTTCACCGAGCTCACCACCGACGCACCCGCCGAACTGTCAGTGTGGTTGCAGCGCTATCAGATTCCCGGCGCCGCGCCGACCGTCGCCATCGACTTCGCCTACCTCGGCGACCCCGCCGACGGACGGTACCTGACCCGCAGGCTCGACACGATCGACGGCATCATCGCCGACACCCGAGGCAAACTCAGCCCGGGCGAGATCGGCAAGATCACCGCCGAACCCACCGACCCCAGCCCGTCGCTCTCGCGCGGCGAGCTGCTCACCGATCTCGGCGACGCAGTCGTGAAGACCCTCATCGACGCACCCGTCGCCCCGCTACTCAACGTGCAGATCCGCGGCCTGGGTGGCGCGCTCGCCCAGGACCGCCCCGACTTCGGCGCCCGCGGCGCGGTCGCCGAACCGTACGCGCTGTACCTGCTCGGCCTGGGACTGCCGCACCTGCTCGATACCATCGGTGACCGATTCGACGAGATCACCAGCGCCCTCGGCACCCACCTGACCGGCACCAAGCCCTACACCTTCCTCGCCCCCGGCGAGTCCGCCACCGCAGCTTTCGACCCACACACCCTCGCGCGACTGCGCGAGATCAAGCGAAACCGCGACCCCCACAACATCATCCGCGCAAACTTCCCAGTCCTCGGCTGACCTCGCGGAGTGCGTGTGCACGGCACCGGCGAGCTGACTCTGCGTCGAGCCACTCGGTCACCGTCCGTTCATATGAGCGGTGATGCGGGTCAGCAATCGCACGCAGTCCCACAGTTGTTGCTGCTCGTCCGGGGTGAGTGTGTTGCTGATGGCGCTGTCGAGTGAGGTGGCGCGCTGGGTACGTTCGCGCCGCAGGCGGGCTCGGCCGGTGTCGGTGATGTACAGCAGGTGCTTGCGGCCGTCGTCGGGATGCGGTTCGGTGCGCACCAGGCCGGCGCCGACGAGGTCCTTGATGGTCTTGGCGGCCGATTGGTGCGTCACGTTGCGCCGGTGCGCCAGTTCGGAGCAACATCGGATTCTTGATCGACGACGCCATGTTCCATCCCGGCGACGCCCTCACCGTCCCGGACGTCGCCGCCGACACCCTGCTGCTGCCCGTGCACGGCCCATGGTCCACCACCGGACAACTGATCGACTATGTGGCCCGTAGTTCGTATCGACAACCCAGAGCAAGTCGCCGACATGTTCACACTGGGCGAGCAGCATCGGCGATCCGGACGCCGAGGTCGTCGAGTTCGTCGAGGACTGCGCCGGCGCCCCAGATCTGGTTGCGTTTCCGGTCGGTGAGCGGCCGTAGTACGCCAGCTTCGGCCAGGCGGTCGATTGCCGCGAAAACGCTGCTGCGAGAAGCGTTTGTCAGGGCTTCCGCCTCCTCGGCGGACAGGATCGGGTGGGCAGGTAGGTGTCCGAGTAACGCAGCGGCGGCGCTGCCAGCGCGCACACCGCCCAGCAGGTCGCGCCACTCGCGAGGAATCTCGTCGCGCAGCCGCTCGGCTGTCGTTCGCGACTGCGCCGCCGCGATCGCCGCACATCGCGCGAAATCCGAGATGAGCGGCCGCACGTCACCTGTCCGGTAGAGCGTGAGCAGTTCGAAGTAGCGGTCGCGCCGGGCTACCAGTGCCGACGCGAGCGGAACCACCACCAGTGTGGTTACGCCACGCAACCGCAGCACACTGTTGATGAGCGCCCGCCCGATCCGGCCGTTGCCGTCGGTGAACGGATGGATGGACTCGAACTGCGCGTGCGCGACTGCCGCTTGCGCGAGCGCCGACAGATCGCTCCGGTTGACGAACGTCTCTAGATCGGCCATGTAGTCGGCCACGGTGTCCGGTGGTGGCGGAATGTAGAGCGAACCACGCGGCGAATGGTCGCTGCCGCCAATCCAGTTCTGCATGTCCCGGAAGCGCCCTGCATGCATGTGTTCGTACTTGTCGTCGGCCATGAGAATACGGTGCGCGGCAAGGAAATTCGGTATGGTGACCCGACGCTCGCGGGAGGCGGAGCCAATCAGTGCGTCCAGCGCGTCTGTGGCGGCGGCCATCGCCACCGCCGAAGGGTTGCTCCGAATGCCGTGTAGCGCGCGAGCGTAGTCGTCGGGATCGGCGTCGATGGCTTCGATCTTCGACGACGCCACCGACTCGGTGCGCAGTAGCAGTAACCCTAATGCTTCGAGTTGGTCCCCATGCGTGGCGTCCAACACCGCGATCTCCCGAACCGCCGCCTCCAATTCGGTCGACAGCGCAGTATCGATGTCAACTGCCTGTCTGGCGATCCTTGGCGGCAGGGACACCTCGATCTCCCGCAGCATTCGATCGTCCCGGGTGCCGCCGCGATGTGTCTGCTGCCACGCTCGCCGCTCCCGGGCGTGCGCGGCCCACTTTGTCGACACAGACGCCTCCTAAGTCGGAAAAATCACGGCCTTAGTCCGATTTAACATCATAACTCGGACTAACGCAATGATCAATCCGAGTTAACCCCGGACGCGAGAGGCGAGCATGGATCGGGTTTGCGTGCGCCCCGGGTATGGCAGGCTGGAAACGTGAATCAATTGGCCGCTGCGACATCTCCCTACCTGCGTCAGCATGCCGACAATCCAGTTGATTGGCGGGAGTGGGATGCCACTGCCTTGGCGGAGGCGGCGGAGCGGGATGTGCCGATTCTGTTGTCGATCGGGTATGCGTCGTGTCACTGGTGTCATGTGATGGCGCATGAGTCGTTCGAGGATGTCGCGACTGCCGAGTTGATGAACGAGAACTTTGTTTGTATCAAGGTGGATCGGGAGGAGCGGCCTGATCTGGATGCGGTGTATATGAATGCCACCGTTGCGATGACGGGGCAGGGTGGGTGGCCGATGACGTGCTTCCTTACGCCGGAGGGGGAGCCGTTCTACTGCGGGACGTACTACCCGAAGGTGCCGCGGGGTGGGATGCCGTCGTTCACGCAGTTGCTTACCGCGATCACCGAGACCTGGCAGCAGCGGCGTGATGAGGTGCACAAGGCGTCGGCGCAGGTGACCGAGGCGTTGCAGGCGCAGGCGGCGGGGCTGCCTGATTCGGATCTGGCGATCAATGCCGAGTTGCTGGATCATGCGGTCGCCGCGGTGTTGCGGGACGAGGATCCGAAGTATGCGGGATTCGGTGGGGCGCCGAAGTTTCCGCCGTCGGCGCTGTTGGAGGGGCTGCTGCGCAGTTGGGAGCGCAGCGGCGATCCGGCGGTGCTCGCGGCGGTGAATCGTACGGCCGAGGCGATGGCGCGTGGCGGCATCTACGACCAGTTGCGTGGTGGATTCGCGCGCTACTCCGTTGATCCGGCTTGGGTGATACCGCATTTCGAGAAGATGCTGTACGACAATGCCCAATTGCTGCGGGTGTATGGGCATTTGGCGCGGCGATCGCCGGAGTCGTTGGCGCACCGGGTTACTCGTGAAACTGTTCAGTTCCTGCTCGACGATCTGGGTACCGAGCAAGGTGGCTTCGCCTCCGCGCTCGACGCCGATACACATCTCGAGCCCGGCCAGCCCGGGGTAGAGGGCGCGACCTATGTCTGGACGCCCGCCGAGCTGGTCGGCGAACTCGGACCGATCGAAGGCGCCTGGGCCGCAGAGTTTTTCGGGGTGACAACCGGTGGGAATTTCGAGCAGGGCACTTCGGTGCTCACCCGATACACCGATCCCGCCGATATCGATCGGCTCGAACGCATCACCGCCGCGCTGCGCAAGGCTCGCGACGGCCGCCCGCAACCGGACCGCGACGACAAAGTGGTCACCGCGTGGAACGGCATGGCGATCACGGCATTGGCCGAGGCGGGTGCCGCACTGGGTGAGCGCGACTGGGTAGCCGCTGCTGTCCGCTGCGCGCGATTCCTGTTGTCCGAGCACGTGATCGACGACCGCGTGCGCCGCGCCTCACTGAACGGCACAGCAGGGGCGTCGCCCGGCGTGCTCGAGGACTACGCCTGGCTCGTCACCGGCCTGCTCGCCCTGCATCAGGCCACCGGCGAGCTCAACTGGCTCGACGAGGCGCAACAATTGCTGGACAAGGCAATCCAGCACTTCGCCGATCCCGGCATCCCCGGCAGCTGGTACGACACCGCCGACGACGCCGAGACCCTGGTCGCCCGGCCTCGCGACCCGGTCGACGGCGCTACCCCGGCGGGCGCGTCCGCCCTCGCCGAAGCGCTGCTCACCGCGGCCGCCGCCAGCGATCCCGACCGCGCCATTCCCTATTTCTCACTGGCCGAACAGACTCTTCAGCGCGGCGCGGTCGTCCTGGCCCGCGCCCCACGCTCAGCGGGCCAATGGATCACGGTCGCCGAGGCCGCTCTCCGCGGGCCCCTCCAGGTCGCTATCGCCACCGAAACACCCAGCGAGCCAAGTGAACTGCTCGCCACTGCCCGTGCCACCGCCCCCGGCGGCACGGTAATCCTTGCCGGCCTGCCGAATTCGGCTCCCTTGCTGGCGGACCGCCCATTGCTGGGCGGCGAGCCCGCCGCCTATGTCTGCCGCGGCACGGTCTGCGACCTCCCGGTAGCGACATCGGCTGAACTGCGTGCGGCTTTGGAACGGACATAGGCGAGGGGAGTCGACCGGGGCGGTCGGAAGACTCGCTGGTGGCGGTGGTCGCCGAGCTAGGGCCTGCCTACAGCGGACGAAGGCGCTGATCGCTCGCCTTGTTATAACGGTCAGTGGCTGCTGCCGAGCGCCGGGGCGATAGCGCCGCTGGTCACCGAGGTCGGCTGCCCGATGACGCAGCGGAACAGCCGATCAGTCGGTTTCCGTTGCAGCGGTGCGAACTTCGACCACCGCGCTGCGATCGGTCGCCGGATCCGCGGTGCCGCTCGGCGCGGCGGTTCGGGAACCATTGCCGCTCAGGTCCGTGGCGGCCTGGTCGACGTCGGTCCAACAGGCCGTCGGCTGCTTCATCCCACGCAGCAGAATCGTCTCGTACAGCGTCCATTTCGCACGTTCGTGCGGCGCGGCGTCCTCGATGGCGGAACCGCTCACCAGTATTCGGCGCGGTACCTCTTTCGCCTCGGTGGTGAGGCGGGCCGCCTCGTTGACGGCGTCTCCGATGACGGTGTACTCCAGTCGCGTGTCCGAGCCGATATCGCCCGCGAAGACCAGGCCGTGCGCGACGCCGATGCCGATGTCGAGTTCGCCCGCCGCGACCACCTCGTCCCGGATCCGCCGTGCCGCGCGCAGTGCGGGAGTCGCGTTGTCGCGCAGGGCGATCGGCGCGCCGAAGATACACAGCGCGGCATCGCCCTCGAACTTGTTGACCAGCCCGTTGTTCTCCTCGGTCGCGGCGACGACGGTCGCGAGCAGCCGGTTCAGCTTGGCCACGAACTCCTCCGGCGGCAGCCCGGTGGACAGTTCGACCGAGCCGGTCACGTCGACGAACAGCGCGGTCACCACCCGCACGTCGCCGGTGAGGTCCAGCCCGCCGGCCAGCGCGCGCTCGGCCACCTCGGTGCCGACGTGCCTGCCGAATACGTCGCGCATCCGTTGGCGCTCACGCAGATTCGCGACCAGCTCGTTGACCGAGTTCTCCAACCGTCCGATCTCGCTGGTGCTGCCCACCGGAACGCGCACGTCGAGATCGCCCTTGGTGATGCGATCCAACGCCAGCCGCAACGTGCGCATCGGCGTGGCCACCGCGCGGGCCAGGAACGCCGTCGCCAACGCGCCGACGCCGAGACCGACCACCGAAAGGTAGATGGCGGTGCGCACGCGATCGGCGGGATCGGCCACCGGATTGCCGAGCACCACGATCAGCATCAGCATCGGCAACGCCGCCGCGACCGCCCAGCTGACCACGACCCGGACCAGCACCGAGGAACTCCAGTGCATGGTCGGCCCGAGCACCGCGGCGACGATCGGAATGGTTGGCCGGATGAGCCGATCGACGATGAGGAAGGTCAGCCCGACCGATTCGATCCCGCCGAAGGTGAACAGCGCCGCGATCACCGCCGGATCGTTGTCCGGGGTCAGCCGGATGAGCGACAGGGTGGCGACGATGACACCGGTGATCCACACCGCGAGCGCACGGGTGGTGATGGTGATCGGCAGGCGAAGCAGCTGCCGCGCTTCCTCCTCAGTCGGTTTGCGTCCCTGATCGAGCCAGCCGAAATGGTACGACCGGTCCCGGATCGCGAGCGCGACCCCGGCCAGGAAGCCGAGCGTGGGATAGATGCCCGCCAGCGCGACATGCCTGAGCCAGTCGGGGCCGAGCCTGCTCAGCGACCCGCTGAGCCAGAGCTCCATGATGATGACGGCCAGACCGCTGAGATTGGCGGTGATCACCACCGCCGCGAGACCGGCGCGGGCCTTGAGTGCCCAGATGACCAGCCGGGCGATCATGCGACGCCACGAACGGCAGTGACTAGGAACACGAACGAGCAGCTTAGCCGTTCGCGCTGGTCATCGGAGGACGACGAGCCAGACCGCGACATAGTGGGTGAGCGCGGCGAGCACCGTCGCGGCGTGGAAGAACTCGTGATGGCCGAAGACGGTGGGCCACGGGTTGGGCCATTTGGTGGCGTAGAGGATGGCGCCGCCGCTGTAGAACAGCCCGCCGACCAGCAGCAGGATCAGCGGCGCGATGCCGATCTGACTGTTCAGCTGCCCGGCGACCGGCACGATGGCCCAGCCGAGCAACAGGTAGAGCGGCACGCCGACCCAGCGGGGAGCGGTGGGCCACAACAGTTTCAGCGCGACACCTGCCAGCGCGCCCGCCCACACCACGATCAGCAGCGTCTGCCCGGTGCGGCCGGGGAGGCCGAGCAGGGCGAACGGTGTGTAACTGCCCGCGATGAACAGGAAGATCATCGAGTGATCCGCCCGCTTCATCCGGATGCGGGCCTGCGCGGTGGGCCAGGTCACCCGGTGATAGACCGCACTGATGCCGAACAGGCCGCACACCGTCAGCCCGTAGACGGCGGTGGACCAGCCCGCGGTGGCCGAGATGGTGGCCGCCTTGGCGACGAGCACGATGGCGGCGACGGCCGCGATGCCGACCGCCCAGGTGTGGATCCAGCCGCGCATCCGGGGTTTGCCGAGTGCCTCGACCAGGGACTCCGGCCCCGAGTCGTCGACCACTCCGGTGTCGGTGCCGCCGACCGATTCGGACACGAGCTACCTCCTGATTGAACTCGCCGGTAACCTACGGAACCGTAAGTTACGGTCTCCCGCCACTGTACCGGGAGACCCGGTCGCTGCCAGGATCCCGCCGCTGAGGCGTAGGGTGGCCGCGTGGAGCTTCCGGTTCAGGTGCGGGGTTTGCCGTATCGCATCTACGAGGCCCGGCTCATGAAGCAGCTGGCCGGCAAACAACATCCCCGCCACGTCGCGGTGATGTGCGATGGTAATCGGCGGTGGGCGCGCGAGAACGGTTTCACCGACGTGAGCCACGGTCATCGGGTCGGCGCGGTCAAGATCGCCGAGCTGGTCGGCTGGTGTCAGGCCGAGGGCATCGAGATGGTCACCGTCTACCTGCTCTCCACCGAGAACCTGCAGCGCGATCCGGAGGAACTGGAGACCCTGTTCGAGGTGATCACCGACGTCGTCGAGGAACTGTCGGACCCGGAACGGAATTGGAGCGTGCGGATCGTCGGCACGCTCGACGGCTTCCCCGAGCTGATCGCCAAGCGCCTGCGCACCGCCGCCGAACGGACCGAGGGCAACAGCGGCGTGCACGTCAACGTGGCCGTCGGTTATGGCGGCAGGCAGGAGATCACCGACGCGGTGCGCTCGCTGGTGCGCCAGGAGATCGCGGCGGGCGAGACCGGCGAGGATCTGGTGCAGTCGATCACCGTGAACGCCATCGGCCAGCACCTCTACACCTCCGGTCAGCCCGACCCGGACCTGGTCATCCGCACCTCCGGGGAACAGCGACTCTCCGGTTTCCTGCTGTGGCAGAGCGCATACTCGGAGATATGGTTCACCGAGGCATACTGGCCGGAATTCCGGCGCGTGGACTTCCTACGGGCGCTGCGCGACTTCGCGGCACGACACCGGCGCTTCGGCATCTGAGGTCCGGCGGTGGGTCATGAGTGACCTGGACAGCCGCTCCGGTGGACACCGAGCTACGGCGCCCTACCTCAGCTACGAAGACTTCGGTCGCCGGTTCTTCGAGTACGCCGCCACCGAGGAGCGCATCCTCGGTGCGTTCGACCAGTTGACCGGGGCCGCTTTCGATTTCGGTCCGATCGGCGTGGGGCCGGGCCGGTTGGCGAAGGCGAGCGCGCAGGTGCAGCTCGGTCAGGCCGTGGTGCGCCGCGATATCGACGACGTGATCTCGTTCGCGCTGAAGATCCCGCTGAGCGTCGACATGCTCATCGATCTCGCGCTGGACCGGCACCGCTTCGAGGTGGACGGGCACATCCATCTGCACCTGGTCGTGCGGGCCGCCGAGCCGCTGCGCGTGGTCATCGACATCGCGACGCCGCGGTCGAGCGACGTCCGGATCAATGTCGCTACCGACACCATTCGCGGGAACCTGTTGCGCATCCTCGCCAGCGTCGATCAGGAGATCCGGCGTTTCGTCGCGCGCTATATCGCCAAGGAGATCGACAAACCGCACATTGCCGCGGCCCGCGATATCAATGTGGCGAAACGGCTCGACGAAGCCTGGAAATTGTAAGCGGGATCACAATTTACGTAGTCGCAGTCTATTGATGCTGTGGTCGGCGTCCTTGCGTAACACGAGGGTGGCGCGGGGCCGGGTCGGCAGAATGTTCTCCACCAGATTCGGGCGGTTGGTGTTGTTCCAGATCTCGGACGCGGCATGGGTCGCCTGCTCGTCGGTGAATCCGGAGTAGTGGTGGAAATGCGCGTTCGGGTTCGCGAAGGCGGTCTCACGCAGCGCGAGAAACCTTTGCACATACCAGTTCTCGATGTCCTCGATGCGGGCGTCGACGTAGATGGAGAAGTCGAAGAGGTCCGAGACCATCAGCCGCGGCCCGGTCTGCAGCACGTTCAGGCCCTCGACGATCAGGATGTCGGGCTGGTGCACGCAGTGGAACTTGTCCGGCACGATGTCGTAGGAGATGTGCGAGTACACCGGCGCGCACACCTCGGCCGCGCCCGACTTCACCTCGGTGACGAATCGCAGCAGCTTGCGGCGGTCGTAGCTCTCCGGGAAGCCCTTGCGATGCATGATGCCGCGGCGGGTGAGTTCGGCGGTGGGATAGAGGAATCCGTCGGTGGTGACCAGGTCCACCCGCGGATGGTGGTCCCACCGGGCGAGCAGCGCCTGCAGCACGCGGGCGGTGGTGGACTTGCCGACCGCGACGCTGCCCGCGACGCCGATCACGAACGGCACCTGCCGATCGGGGTGCGTCTCGCCGAGGAAGGTCGCGGTCGCGGCGAACAGCCGCTGGCGCGCGGCCACCTGCAGATGGATGAGGCGAGCGAGTGGCAGATAGACCTCCGCGACTTCTTCGAGGTCGATCTGTTCGCCGAGACCGCGCAGGCCCCTCAGTTCTTCCTCGGTGAGCACCAGGGGAGTCGACTTACGCAGTGTGCGCCACTGTTTCCGGTCGAATTCCACATACGGACTGGGCTCGCTCATTCGTCCCACTTACCCGACGCTCCAGTTCGGCAAACGCGTACACATACCGTGCCGGCTCCGTGTGATTCGGTCTAACTCTCGCCGCATAACCGAATTCTGCTCTGCGTCAACGGCGTGGAAAAAGCGGGGTACCGATACTGGGTTGACTCGGTCGACGCCGAGCGCTTTTCACCGGGCGAACGCAGGGTGGCGTCGCG
The DNA here is from genome assembly GCF_042727395.1 of Nocardia sp. NPDC060255. Lineage (NCBI taxonomy): Bacteria > Bacillati > Actinomycetota > Actinomycetes > Mycobacteriales > Nocardiaceae > Nocardia > Nocardia sp. NPDC060255. The sequence goes on from NZ_JBHXAU010000010.1 coordinate 96,372, forward strand.
TGATTGTGCCGCGTCCGGGCTCCCGGTGAGCCGCTAAAGTCGACCGGATGGCAGCGCATCCCCTGGTGACCGAGTACCTGCGGCTCGGCCTGGCATTCGACCGACTCGAAGACGGGTTCGTCGACGCGTATACCGGTGATCCGGCCCTGCGCCGCGAAGTGGCGAACGCCCCCGCGCCGGAGCCGCGGCAGCTGGCCCGCCGGGCGGCCGAACTGCGTGCCGGATTGCCCGACGCGGGACTGACCGTGGAGCGCACCGAATTCCTCGACGTACACCTGCGCGCGCTGGAATGCTCCGGACGCAAGTTCGCCGGTGACGACATCGGGTTCGTCGATGAAGTGCGCGCCTACTTCGACGTGGACATCGCCCCGGGCAACGTCGAGGACTACCGCGACGCACACCGGCAGATGGACGAGGTCCTCGCCGGTACGGGCCCGCTGGCCCAGCGAGTGGCCACGCATCGCAAGGCCGACGAGATCCCGCCGGAGCGATTGGCCGCCTGCGTCGCGGCGTTCTCCGATGCCTTGCGTGAACTGGTCCGCGACCGCTATCCGCTGCCCGACCACGAGCACGTCACCTACGAGGTGGTCGGCGACAAGCCCTGGTCCGGCTTCAACTACTACCTCGGCAACTATCAGTCCCGCGTCGCGATCAACTCCGACCTCAAACAGCACATGACGCACCTGCCGTCGCTGATCGCGCACGAGTCTTACCCGGGTCATCACACCGAGCACTGCCGCAAGGAGGCCGGACTGGTCGCGACCGGTCAGGCCGAACAAACCCTGTTCGTCGTGAACACTCCGCAGTGCTTGATGGCCGAGGGCCTCGCCGACCTGGCCCTGCAGGCCATCGTCGGCCCCGGCTGGGGAAAATGGGCCCAGGAGATCTACGCCGACCTCGGCCTGCGCTTCGACGGCGAACGGGCAGAACAACTTTCGACCGCGTCGGCGAAGCTGCTCAGCGTCCGTCAGGACGCGGCCCTGCTCCTGCACGACCAGCATCGCCCCGAGGACGAGGTCACCGAATTCCTGCAGACCTGGAGCCTCGCCACCCCCGAACGCGCCCGCCAAACCCTGCGCTTCCTGTCCTCCCCACTATGGCGCGCCTACATCTCCACCTACGTGGAGGGCTACCGCCTGCTCGGCGGCTGGCTGGATCGCGCCACCGCCGCGGACGACCGCGCCGACCGCTTCCGCCGGTTACTGGACGAACCGCTGACCCCGGGTGCCCTGCGCCGCAACTGATCTCGTGACACGGATTCGCACCCGCCGCCGGGCAGTGGTGGAGGGTGCGAATGTCCGAGGACGATGGCGCCGCGGTGTGTCGTACGGCGCGATCCCCTCCGGTTCGTGCCGGCCATCTGGTGAACCGGCGGAATCGGGTGTCTTGTTACGTCTCGCGCTGCCCCGAATCGAGGTGCCCCGAGTGGCGGGGGCAGGGGCGGGAGTCAGGCGTTGGTGAAGGTGATGCGCACTGAGATGGGGTCGCTTTCCAGCGCTTTCATGGTCCATTCCGCGGCGGATTCGAGGACGCGGCCCTTGGCGAAGCTGCGGGCGCGGGCGACCACGTCGTCGTCGGGGACGAAGGCGGCGGTGCCGGTGAACCAGCGTTTGCCTTGGCGCAGGCGGACTTTCGGGTCGGCGACGATATTGCGGGCCCAGCCGGAGCGGCGGCCGTGCTGCGAAATGAGCCAGGCGCCTTGGTCATCCACCGAGACGGTGACCGGAACACGGCGCGGCTGACCGGTTTTCGCGCCGGTGGTCTCCAATTCGGCGAGCAGGGCCGAGCGGATGCCGATGCGGTCGAGCAGGCCGACGGCAGGGTTGACCAGGTAGCGGCCGAGGAGGCGCTCGCGGCGGAACTTGCGGACGGCGGCGCTGGTGCTGCGGGTAGTCATGGCGAGACTCCTTGTGTCTCAGCGATTTCCGCGAAAAATGACGCAGGTGGTGGTGGCGTGCGCAACCAGCCTGCCCTGTTCGTCGACGACCCTGCCCTCGGCGGTCGCGGTGGTGCGGCCGACGTGGATGGTGGTGCCGGTGGCGGTGAGCTTCTGGCCGTCGGTGGGAACGGAGCGGATGTAGTTGACCTTCAGTTCCAAGGTGGAGTAGCCGACGCCGGCGTCGAGGGTGGAGTGCACCGCGCAGCCCATCACCGAGTCGAGCAGGGTGGCGCAGATGCCGCCGTGCGTGGTGCCGAGCGGGTTGGCGAAGTCGGGGCGGGTGCTTAGCGAGAACACCACCTTGCCCTGCTCGAGCAGGTCCACTTCCATGCCGAGCAGATCGCCGATGAACGGAGGGCGGTCCGTCCGCGTCATCCCGAGGCGGAGCATCTCCAGGCCCGTCAGTTGCGCGAGGTCGATCGTGGTCTCCGACATGAATCCGTCCTTTCGGTGAACCGATCGGTCCACATCTGTCATGATTGCAGCATGGACCGATCGGTTCACGCAACCATGCTGGAGGAGGAGATGCGCGTGAGAAATACGCGCGCCGCGCTCGCGCCGCCGACAACGGGCGGAATCTCCGGCCGACCAGCGCCGGGTGGCATAAGTCACACTGGTGCAGTGCCCGCCCGTCCCACGGGCACCGGGAACTTCGACCGCACAGGGGGTGCCCGATGACCGGAGGCCCACGCGCTCGGCTGATCGAGAGCGCGATCGAACTCGTCCGCGAGCAGGGCGTGGCAGGCGCGGGTCTGACCGCATTGCTCGACCGCGGCAAGGCGTCACGCAATTCGCTGTATCAGCACTTCCCGTCCGGCAAGAGCGAGCTCGTCGCGACCGCCACCACCGTGGCCGGCGCGCGGCTCGCGACCGTGATCGAGAAGGTCGCCGCCTCGCGTCCGCCGCGACAGTGGTTCGACGCATTGTTCGGCTGGTGGATCACCGCATTGGACACGAGCTCGTTCCGCGCGGGCTGCCCGATCATCGGTGCCGCGCTCGCCGAATCCGAGCCCGATGTACAGGCCTCGGCCGGTGCGGTATTCGCCGACTGGCACGCACGACTCGGCACCGGCTTCGCCGACGCGGGACTGCCCGCCGAGGAGGCGGAGTCGTTCGCCAGCTTCGTGATCAGCGCGCTGGAGGGTGCGATCGTGCAGTCGCGCGCCATGAAATCCAGTCAGCCACTGGCCGACGCGCAAAAACACCTCTCGGTCCTGCTGGACCACTACCTCCCGACCACTGCCGACAGCTAACGAACCGCACACGCGTCGAGTGACGGATGACCCCGGAGTTGCCTGGAACCCCATGCTGAAGAGGACAATGCGGGCCCATAGACTGTGGCGGTGACGCAGACGACGGCCTCGGTCAATACTCAGTCTCTCGGTGAGCTCGATCCGGAGCTCGCCGCCGCGATGGCGGGTGAACTCGCCCGCGAGCGCGACACCCTCGAGATGATCGCCTCGGAGAACTTCGTGCCGCGCGCGGTGCTGCAGGCGCAGGGCAGCGTGCTCACCAACAAGTACGCCGAGGGCTACCCGGGCCGGCGCTACTACGGTGGCTGCGAGCACGTCGACGTCGTCGAGACCCTCGCCCGCGACCGCGCCAAGGAACTCTTCGGCGCCGAATTCGCCAACGTGCAGCCGCATTCCGGCGCGCAGGCGAACGCCGCGGTGCTGATGGCGCTGATGAACCCCGGCGACAAGCTGCTCGGCCTCGACCTCGCGCACGGCGGTCACCTGACCCACGGCATGCGGCTGAACTTCTCCGGCAAGCTGTACGAGACGCACTTCTACGGCGTCAGCAAGGAAGACCACCGCATCGACATGGACGAGGTGCGCACCATCGCGCTCGAGGCTCGTCCGAAGGTGATCGTGGCGGGCTGGTCGGCCTACCCGCGCCAGCAGGACTTCGCGGCGTTCCGCTCGATCGCCGACGAGGTGGGCGCCTATCTGTGGGTGGACATGGCGCACTTCGCCGGTCTGGTCGCGGCCGGCCTGCACCCTTCGCCGGTGCCGCACGCCGACGTGGTGTCCTCCACCGTGCACAAGACCCTCGGCGGTCCGCGCTCCGGCCTGATCCTGGCCAAGCAGGAGTTCGCCAAGAAGCTCAACAGTGCGGTGTTCCCGGGGCAGCAGGGCGGACCGCTCATGCACGCCATCGCCGCCAAGGCCGTCGCCTTCAAGATCGCGGCGGGCGGTGAGTTCAAGGACCGGCAGGAGCGCACGCTGTCCGGTGCCAAGATCCTGGCCGAGCGGCTCACCGCGGCCGACGTAAAGGGCAAGGGTGTCAGCGTGCTCACCGGCGGCACCGACGTGCACCTGGTGCTCGTCGACCTGCGCAACTCCGAGCTCGACGGCCAGCAGGGCGAGGATCTGCTGCACGAGATCGGAATCACGGTGAACCGCAACGCCGTTCCGTTCGACCCGCGCCCGCCGATGGTCACCTCCGGCCTGCGCATCGGCACCGCCGCGCTGGCCACCCGAGGCTTCGGCGACACCGAGTTCACCGAGGTCGCCGATATCATCGCCACCGCGCTCGCGGGCACCTCCGATGTCGACGCGCTGCGTGGCCGCGTCACCAAGCTGGCGCAGAGCGTTCCGCTCTACGAGGGCTTGGAGGACTGGCGCCTGCTGGGCTGAGTCGCCGCGAAGACGTTCGACGGGCTCGCATATCTGGTGAATCACCGGATATGCGAGCCCGAATCGTCTGTGGACACGGTCCCTCCCCGCAATCCTGACCGGCGTCATAGATGAGCGCCAGTTGTGCAGCCCTGCCCACCTGTCCGGCTGTGATGCCTCGCGGTGCTCTTGGCGGTCCAGAGTCTTGCGGCATGTTCGTCATCGGCGGGCCAGGCCATCTGTGCACCCGGCGGCAGACACCGATGTGGTCGCCGAGCCGTGTCGTCGCAGCTCAGGCGCGTGCGATCCCGCTAGTGTTTGCGCGGATCACCCTCGTCTGACGGCGGGGGAGCGCAGTCTGAAGTTCAGTTCTCAGGTAGGTGACTCGACGCGGAGGCAACCTGGTGGTCGGCAGGCGGGCGGTCCGGGTGGTGTGCACGCTGGTCGTGCTCGCCGCAGGTGTGATGGGTGCGTCGGCGGCCGCGGAACCGTCGGGTATCTATGTGTCCGTGGGGGAGTCGAGCGCGGCGGGACCGTTCATCCCGGAGCAGATATACCCGCTGGGCTGCTTTCGTTCCGACCACAATTACGCCCATCTGACCGCCGAAGCACTCGGACTGACCCTGCGTGACCCGGCGTGTTCCGGCGCGAAAATCGCGAATATGTATGCGGCACAGCCGTTGCCGTTCGGCGGCGCGAACCCTCCGCAGATGGACGCGGTGACCGCGGACGCGACGATCGTCTCGGTGGATTTCGGCATCAACGACTACGCCGACGACGGCTGGACCGCCACCGCGCTGGTATCGAAATTGGCCGGGCTGCTCGACGATATCCGCGCCCGCGCACCGCAGGCCAGGATCTTCGTGATGGGCAAGATCGAGCGGGTGCGCGCGGGCGGCTGCTTCCCGGCGGTGCCGCTACTGCCGACGCAGGCCGACCAGATCTACGCAGGCGTCGAAGCCGTCAACGCGGTGCTGGTCACCCAGGCCGCGGCCCACGGCGCGACCTTCGTCGACGTCTACCCGGCCAGCGCCGGCCACGATGCCTGCGCGCCGGCGGACGATCGGTGGGCCGAAGGCGTCTTCCCTGAATCGCCCGCACAACCGTTGCACGCCAATGCCGTTGGTCATCAGCACGAGGCGCAGCTGCTCATCGAAGCGATCCGCGCGAACACCTGATCGGCGGTTCACGCCGAGTCCATCCGGGCCCTGGCCCGGGCGATCGCTTCGTCGAGGTAGCGGGTGATGTCGGCGCTGGTGCCCGGCCGGATCATCAAGGCGCGGTTGGCGGGAACCTCGTAGTAGCGGCCGTCGGCGGTGTCGATCCAGCGCAGGCGGCCGGTGCGCAGCGGTTCGGCGTTGCGCGGGCCGAGCAGCACGGTGACCGTGCCGCGGGTGCCGCCGGACTGGCGCCAGAAGCGGCGGTAGCGATCTTTGACCTCGCTGGCGGGGGCGCTGCCGAACAGGTCGGGGCGGTCATCGTTGAGATCGTCCAGCAGGAAGGACTTTTCGCCCGTGCTGCCCGCTGCGGTGTCCGGCAGCAGTCGCACCAGTTCGGTCGCGAGTTGGTCGACGCGGCAGCGGCGGAGTTGAACTCGGCCGCCGGTGGGTGCGGGCGTCTGCTCGGCGATCACGCCCGCGCCGCCGCGGCTGGCGCAGCCGATCGCCCGCATCTCGATGCCGTCGCGGGTGTTGTCGTGGCCGAAAAGTTCGATGCGCCAATCGGGCCGGGCGAGCACGGTGATGGCACGCGCCAGCGGGACGCGCTCGGGCCGGGCCAGTTCGTCGCGGAATTCCCGCTGGTAGGTCTGGTATTCGCGCAGACCGGGGAAGCGACTGGTGAAGCGGAACGGAAACGGCAGTCGATCGAGGCCGGTCCCGAACCAGGCCGCCGCGAACTGCTCCGCCGACAGCGACCACTGTGCCGTCACTTTTCCCCGATCACCGGCGGCACAGTCTTTTCCACCTCGCCCAGGAGTTCTTTGGCGTGCTCCGCGGTGCGCAGGAAACCAGGGGACTTGTGTTCGCCGTCGTCGTCGCCCTGGCTTCGGGCGGCGTGCGGAAACATGCCGGGATAACCCGAGGTGCCCGGTGCGCCGGTTCGACCAGGGACGGCGGCGGGTTGCGGTCCGGCGGCGCCCGGTGTGGTGGCGGGCAGCGGCGGTCGGGAGGTGCCGGGGCGGGCTTCGCTGATCGGGCTCGCCGAGGTGTGCGGGGACGTCGAGGTGCTGGGGCGGTCGCCGGTGCTCGGTGTGCCCGACCCGCTGGGAGTGCCGTTGTACGAAGCGGAGGTGACGGTTGCCGGTGCTGATGGCAGTGGCGTAGTGGGGATTCCGGTCGTGATCGGATTGGCCGAGATGGTCGGGTTGGTCGGTGACTTCGGGGTGGTCGCCGCCGTCGTCGTCGCGGCAGGCGTGGTCGATGCGTTGTTCTGATCCGGCGAGACAGACTGCGCAGCAGTGCCTTCCGGTTTTGCCTCGGTGTCGGATTTACCGGTGTCCGCCGACTTGCCGGTCTGGTCGGTCGGTGCCTGCTTGCCGGAATCCTCGGTGGCGGAACCGTTGTTGTCGGTGTGCGAACCGTTGCCGTCGGGCGTCTTGCCCGGGACCGGGTTCGTGCCGGGATCGGTACTGCTGTCGCCGCCGGGCGTCGGCACGACGATCGGGCTGATCGGCGGCGGCAGCGTCGGAATGGCGGGGGCGGTGGTGCCGTACGGCTGGATGTACTGCGTGGTCATCTCGTCGCGAGCCTGCTCCTCGTTGGAGTTGCGTAGCTCGGGGCCGCGGGGATTGGTCGAGGTGTCCACCACGTCGGGCACCGACATCTTGAATTTCGCGGCCGCGCTCGCGGCCTGTGACAACGGCGTGCTCTGCGCGTTCAGTGTCGTACCGAACTCGCCGACCTGGGTCGCGTAGTCGCGGATGCCGCGCACCGCGCTGTCGGCCGCCGCACCCTCCCAATGCTGTTCGACCGCCTGCTTGATGGCGGTCTCGAACTGGTGCCCGGCATCGGTCACCGCCGTCGCGATCTTCGACCAGGCGTCGAACGCGCTGTCCAGCCCGTCCGGGTTCATCCCGTCGGCCGCCTGCTTGATCTCGGCGTGGGTAAAGCTTTGCGCGTTCTCGGGATTGGTGATCGCGCGGCCATCGGTTTGTTTCATGATCGCTCCCCCGTGGGGTTGTTCAGCTGCCGGCGGGCAGCAATGGTGCGACTGCTTGGGCGATTTCGGTCGTGATATCGCAGGCTGCGAGGTTTTTGTTGGCCGGTGTCTGCGGAACGTTGGTCAGGATGTAGAGCGAGCCGGACTGCATCTCGATGTTGATCGAGCACCCGCCGGGGACGTCGGGTCGCGCTTCGTAGCGCACCGCTTTGCGTTGACCTGCCGAGACTTCCACGGCGGCCGGGAACTTCTCCCGTACCTGGGGCAGCGTGCCGTTGGTCGTCTCGATGACGAAGCCGTAGCTCGCCTTGGCGACGTAGCGGCAGCCCTTCCAGGTGACTCCGGCCGCGCTGTCCTGTTTGGGTTCCGGCGGTTTCGCGTCCCACCGATGCTCGCTCAAGAACTGCGGTGTCAGTGCGGTGCACGGGTCGAATGCGGTGGGCGCGTTGGACCCGGTCGACGTGCTCGGGGTGGTCGTGGACGGCGTCGATGCCGTGGCCGGTGTCGGTGTGCCCGCACCCTTGTCCCCGGTGCAGCCGGTCAGTAGGAGCAGACCCGCCGCCGCCACCGCGAAACCGATTCGCGGAGTGGTTGTTCCGCTGGCGCCGAGGTTCATACGCTGAGCTCCCGCAGTTTGGCGGCGAACCCGGCGTCGGTGCGGACGTAGGCGTCGCGGATGGCGGTGAACATGGTCTGGATCTCTTGGGCGACAGCGATGTAGTCGGTGATGGTGTCGAAGGCGTTGTTGGGGCCGCCGAATGCCTTCTCACGGAACAAGGTGACCAGTTCGATGGCGGACGACAACCGGGGATTCGCTTCGCCTAGACCCCAATACGATCGCTCACCGAGTTCGCGTGCGTCGGTCTGCACCGCCACCAGCGAATCGATCAGGTCCTGACACGCCTTGTCGATATCGACGAACCCCTGCGGATCCATCCGCACCGTCAACGCCCCGGACTTCGCATCCTCGATGTACCCGGGAAACGGGCTGTCCACCGCCATCACCGTCCCCTTTCATGAGTGCCTCTGACCCTATAGACGCGCCCCACCCCGGTTCGGTTCCATCGAAACACAGTGGATTCTCCGGTGCGAGCACATCGGCGGATCGACCCCGCATACTGGACGGCCTCGAACCAGTGCGCGGGATCGAAACCACAGCGCGGCCAACGGTTTCAGTTGATCTCGGTCGCGCCGACCATCGCCGGGTAGTCCCGCAGGTCGATGTCGTTGGCGGCCTTGTCCGCGTACTTCACCATCATGCCGAACATCCACGATCCGAAGAACCAGTTGCGCATCTTGATGCCGTACGCGGTCTTCGGCGCGAGGAATCTTCCAGCGTTGCTGTTTCCCATGATCTTGGCGTAGCCCTTCATGATCTCGTTGTAGCGAGCGAACGCCACGGTGTAGTCACCGTCCGCGACGGCGAGTTCCCCCGCGATGACATACGCGCCGACCACCGCGAGCCCAGTGCCGAAGCCCGCCAACGTGTTTCCGTATGCCGAGTCGCCGACCAGCGCGACCCGCCCCTTGGTGTAGGTGCCGTGCATCCGCACCTGGCTGAGCGAGTCGAGGTAGAAGTCGTTGAAATCGGCCATCTCGCTGAGCATTCGGGGAACGTCCCAGTGCACGTCGGCGTAGACCTGTTCGACGATGCGTCGCTGGGCCGCGGTGTCATCGCGGGAGTAGTCGAGCTCGGGCGAAATGAACATGTACAACTGCTGTGCCTTCGACCCGCCGCTGATCGCCAGCTTGCCGGGCGCGTTGTGACCGTAGGCGGTGACGCGCTCACGCGGTCCGGTGGCGTCCTTGCTCCACGGGCTCGCGCCGGCGACGCAGTAGTAGTGGCCCAGGTACTTGACGAAGTCCTTTTCCGGACCGAAGGTCAGCTTGCGCACCCTGGAGTGGATGCCGTCGGCGCCGAAGACCAGGTCGAAGGTGCGCGCCGGGCCGTGTTCGAATTCGACGTGCACACCGTCGGCGAGTTCGGTGAGGGCGCTGATCGAGTCGCCGAACAGATACTCGCAGTGTTCCGCGGTGCGCTTGTACATGATCTCGGCCAGGTCGCCGCGCAGGATCTCCACGTCGCCGCCGGTGAAGTCGCCGGACATGATGGCCAACCGCTTGCCGTTCTCGTCGACGAAGACGGTGTCGGTGGTGCCGGTCCGCCGTTCCTTGATGTCGGCCAGGATGCCCATCCGCTCCAGGACGGTGAAGTGTGTCCGGCCCTTGAAGTCGATCGCCTGGCCGCCCGGGCGCAGGCCGGGGGCGCGTTCGATGACGGTGACGTCGAAGCCGTAGCGGTCCAGCCAGTAGGCGAGGGCGGGGCCCGCGATGCTGGCGCCGGAGATGAGGACGGTCTTGTTACGCATGATGACTCCTGTGATCTGAATCTGCGTCTACCAGATTCTGTTTCCGGCGGACACGAATTAGAGTATGGTAGACACAGTTTCAGGTCAAGCCGTTCTCCGGAAGGATTTGGTCATGCCGACACCGACCACTGTTCAGCTGCTCTGGGGTACTCAGCAGCGGCCCAAGCGCGGGCCCAAGCCCGCCCTTTCGCTGGAAGGGATCGTGGCCGAGGCGATCGCGCTCGTCGACGCCGAAGGGCTGGCGAACCTGTCGATGCAGCGGTTGGCGGACAAGCTCGGCTTCACGAAGATGTCGCTGTATCGGTACGTGCCGGGCAAAGAACAGCTGATGGCGCTGATGCTCGACTCGGCGATGGGCCCACCGCCGGATACCGCTGCGGTGCGGGGTGATTCGGCACATGAAGGCTGGCGTGCCGGGCTGCGGCTGTGGTCCGAGTCGATTGACCAGCGATACCGGGCCCACCCGTGGGCCATCGAACTCACGATCGGTGCGCGCCCGTTCGGCCCCAACGAGATGGGGTGGATGGAGAGCGCGCTGGTCGCGCTCGACGGCACCGGTCTGACCGGCTCGGAGCGACTCGACACCATCGTCTTGGTGCACGGTCACGTCCGCAGCCTGGCTCAGCAGACGCAATCCTTGGGCGACGACCCGGCCGGGCAGTTCGCCGAACAGTTCGCGGAGATGATGGCCGAGGCGGGCGATCGCTATCCCGCCGTGGCCGCCGCCTTCGCCGAGGAGGTCGCCGCGCCCGACGCGGGCGGCTCGAACGATGCCCTGAACTTCGGTATCGAACGCGTTCTGGATGGTTTGGCCGTGCTGATCGGCCGCCGAGCGGGCAATTGAGCCCTTCGCGAGATAGCCGTAACACCGGGTAATGGCTATCGTCGAATCATGGCCCAGGACGTATCACTTCAGCAGGACGCGATCACCACGGTGCGGGAGTTCTTCGCCGCGCTCGAACACGGCCCAGTCTCGGACGCGCTGGACTTACTGCACCCGGACGTGGTCTGGAAGAACACCTCGCTGCCCGATCTCGGCGGCGGTTTGGCGCGCAAGGTGCTGCTCGGCCTGGACCGGGACGCGTTCGGCTTCGCGGTGGCGATGCACCACATCGCCGCCGACGGCAACATCGTGCTCACCGACCGCACCGACATCCTCCGCTTCGGCCCGGTCCGCATCGCGTTCTGGGTGACCGGCACCTTCGAACTGCGCGACGGCCGAATCATCCTGTGGCACGACCACTTCAGCTGGGAGAACTTCCTGCGCGGCACGGCCGTCGGCCTCTTCCGCGCCGCACTGCCGCGCGGCTGACCCCGCCGCGGCGTCGATCCCGAGTCGAGGACTCGGCGATCAGCTGTGCTCGGTCAGGTACTCCAGATAGAACGGCCGCAGCACCTCGGCGATCTCACCGTCACCCGCGTGGATGTAGTCGTCCAGCATCGGCAACACGTACTTGATGTCCGCCTCGCTCTCGCCAAGGTTGCCCGCGGCAGCCTCGGCCGCCGGAATCGAGGTGAGCAACCGCCACAAGAACTTCACGTCCCCATGCCGCACGGCCAGCTTCACCGCGCGATCGTGCAGCTCCTTGGACGACAGCTTCTCCAGTTCCTCATTACCGGCCATGCCAGCGACTCTAACCGGCCCCGCCGACCACCCGCGACAGGCCGGGCCTCTCGACTCGAATATGGCATCGGCCCAACGAAGTTGACCGATTGGCCGATCTGCGTGGCGGCACTCGAATCTGGGGTCGCGGTCGGGTACGCGTGCACCAACATGACCGGAGACAACACCGTGGCCCGGGACCCACGTTGGGTTCCCCGGACCGCGGCGCTACAGGAAGCACTTACCTGAAGTGATGCGGCAATGATGCTGGTCACTTCGCTGGCGGCGCTCCGCGGATCTGCTGGGATCGGCCGGGGGCCAGAAGGTGCCGTGGGGGCGCGGTATTGCCGCTCACCAGCCGGTTTGAACACCGCCGGTGCGGGGTAGCGGAGCGGGCTGGTCTCTGGGTTAACGACAAATTCACGGACACGCCTACCTGTGCGGGAGCGGGGAAGCGTAGTTCGGCGGTAGCGTCGATGGTGCGGGCCGCGGCGGTGTGGCTCGTACGGGAGGTCCTGACCGTGACTGAGTTGATCAGTACGAGGGGGCCGGCACCCGGCCCTCGTGGCATCTGACGGCAACGTCAGGTCCCATCAGGACGGACCGGTCCAGCGAGATCGTTCGTGCGGGTGCCGCGCGGACAAAGAGGAGCCCACCGTGACTGCTTCACGCTCCGTTCCCGCTCCCTCGGCGCAATCCCGTTCCGCGAAAGGCGGAACCGCCGCGAAGGGGGCACACCCCTCGCATTCCCCGGCCGATACTTTTGTCATCGACACTTCGGTCCTTTTGTCCGATCCTTGGGCGTTCACCCGGTTCGGCGAACACGACGTGGTGCTACCGCTGGTCGTCATCAGCGAACTCGAAGGCAAACGGCATCACCATGAACTGGGCTGGTTCGCGCGGGAAGCCCTGCGCAACCTGGACGATCTTCGCCTGCAGCACGGCAGGCTGGATCAGCAGGTGCCGATCGGCACCGAGGGTGGAACGCTGCAGGTGGAACTGAACCACACCGATCCCGCGGTCCTTCCGGTCGGATTCCGCACCGACACCAATGATTCCCGAATCCTGGCCTGTGCACTGAATCTCGCGGCCGAGGGCCGCCAGGTGGTGCTGGTGTCCAAGGACATTCCGCTACGGGTCAAAGCGAGTGCGGTGGGCTTGCAAGCCGACGAATACCACGCACAGGACGTCGTTACTTCCGGCTGGTCCGGAATGGTGGAACTCGACGTCAGCACCGCGCAGATCGACCAGCTCTACTCGGACTCCATCCTCGACATCGATGATGCCCGGGAACTGCCCTGCCACACCGGAATCCGGTTGTTGGGCAGCAGCTCCAGCGCGCTCGGCCGGGTCACGCCGGACAAGCGGGTGCAACTGGTGCGCGAACGCGAGGCGTTCGGCCTGCACGGCCGATCGGCCGAGCAGCGCATCGCGTTGGATCTGCTGCTGGACGAGAGCATCGGCATCGTCTCGCTCGGCGGCCGGGCGGGCACCGGCAAATCCGCGCTCGCGTTGACCGCGGGCCTGGAGGCGGTGCTGGAGCGGCGAACTCAGCGAAAGGTGGTGGTCTTCCGTCCGCTCTACGCGGTCGGCGGCCAGGAGCTCGGCTACCTGCCCGGTAGTGAGAGCGAGAAAATGGGTCCGTGGGCCCAGGCGGTCTTCGACACGCTCGACGGGCTGGCCAGCCGCGAGGTGATGGAGGAGGTGCTCGCCCGGGACATGCTGGAGGTGTTGCCGCTTACCCACATTCGCGGTCGGTCGCTGCACGACTCGTTCGTGATCGTCGACGAGGCCCAGTCGCTGGAACGCAACGTGCTGCTCACGGTGCTCAGCCGGCTCGGCACCGGGTCGCGCGTGGTGCTCACCCACGATGTGGCCCAGCGGGACAACCTGCGCGTCGGCAGGCACGACGGTGTGGCTGCGGTGATCGAGAAGCTCAAGGGTCACCCGTTGTTTGCTCACATCACGCTGACCCGCAGTGAGCGTTCGCCGATCGCGGCGCTCGTGACCGAGATGCTGGAGGAGTACGGCCCCAACGCCTGAGTTGGGTGGTGTGTTTCCGCTCACAGTCGCCGGGTAATATCCCTGCGATAGCTGTTCGGTATGACCCGGCGTGTCCCTGGTGGATTCGCCGGGTCATTGCTGAACATCGGCCTAGGCTGCCAGCGGCGTCACCGAGATGGCGGCGTCTCGTAGCCACTTTCGAGAGGATGGAAATGCACCACTTCGCTCGACGAACGGCTGGATACACTGCTCTGCTTGCCGCAGCAGGCCTGATCGTCGCCGGCTGCAGCAAGGACAACGACAAGAACGACAACAACGCGGCGGCCTCGATCACCACCACCGCGGCCGCGATGCAGCACGGCGAGGAGCACGCCTCGGGTGCCGCGGCGGAGACCAAGATCGCCACACAGCGCGGTGACCTCACGGTCTCCGGTGCGATCTTCGACAAGTACGTGCAGTCCGGCGGTCCGGCCGGCGCGCTGGGCGCTCCGCTGGAGGCGCAGGAGTCCGGCCCCGAGGAGGGCAAGTACCAGGACTTCGTCGGCGGCACGGTGTACAAGGCCAAGGACGGCGAGGCGCACATCGTCTGGGGCGAGATCCGCAAGGCGTGGGAAGACAACGGCGGTGCCATGGGCAAGCTCGGCTACCCGACCAGCGACGAGAAGGACATCGCCGGCGGCAAGGAGAGCGACTTCTCCGGCGGCACCATCACCTGGGTCGACGGCAAGACGACCGTTACCCCGAAGCAGTAGTCGGTGCGGCGTCCGGGACGGCTCAGCCTGTCCCGGACGCCCGTCCAGTCTCATTCCAAAAATCCCCGGATCACGGGCTCAACCGCTAGGTTGTCTAGGTGCAAACTCTCTTGACCGATCGCGAGTTGCTCGAATCCCTCGCGCTGGACGTGGAATCCATTCTGCGCCGTCACATCGACGCCGCCGACGGATGGCAGCCGCACGACTTCGTGCCGTGGGACGACGGCCGCAACTTCGCGTTCCTCAGCGGGACCGATTGGGCGCCGGAGCAGTCCGAGCTCAGCGACGTCGCCAAGACCGCGCTGACCGTCAGCGTGCTGATCGCGGACAACCTGCCCTCGTATCACCGCGAGCTCGGCAAGTACCTCCGCACCGGCGCGTGGTGGCGCTGGGTCGGCCGGTGGACCGCCGAGGAGAACCGCCACGAGATCCTGATCCGCAACTTCCTCATGACGACCAGGGCGGTGGACCCGGTCGCGCTGGAACGCATGCGGATGGACAACATGACCACCGGCTTCCGCCGCCCCGGCATGCACCTGCTCGACGTGCTGGCCGCCTGCGCGTTCGAGGAGCTCGCCGCCGCGATCCGGCATCGCAACACCGCCGCGCTGGGCGAGAGCCCGATGGTCACCGCGATCGCCGAGCGCATCGCGGTCGACGACGAGCTGCAGGCGGTCGTCTTCGCCGAGCTGGTCGAGGCGGGCCTGAACGTGGCGCCCGATCAGGCGATGCGCGCCATCGCCGACCAGGTGGCCGGCTTCGTGGTGCCCTCGGTGACGCTGGCCGACGGGCGCAACAGCGACGACGTGCTCGCCGAGGCCGGGATCTACGATCCGGCCAAGCAGGATGAGCTGGTGTTCAAGCCGCTGTTGCAGCGGTGGAACGTCTTCACCCGGACCGATCTGGGTGCAGCGGGCGAAAAGGCCCGCGAAGAACTCGCGTATCTGCGCTGAATTACTGCCGGTCGGCGCGTGGTTTACCGCGCCGACCGGATTTTCTTTCTTGCGCCGCGACAGTGTGATGAAACACACGCGGCTTTGCTCGCGATTAGCTGAGTACATCCGCAATGTGCGGAAGCAAGAAAGGAAAAGAATCATGATCGCTGCAATTGTTGCCGGCCTCGTCGCACTGGTCGGCGTGGGCGCGTCTGCGTTCCTCGCGGCACTCGGCATCTTTTTGTGATGCCCGGCGCGGGTATGCCGACTTCGGCTGACATACCCGCGCACACGCATGTTCGGGCGTCACGTTGGACCATGAGGGTGTGCAACGTGACGCCCGGCATAGCGTCGAAATTAATTGCTAATCAGCGTCTTTGACCTTCGCCATCGACAACACATCCAACCGCCGGTCGAGTTCTGCCTCGGTGAGCTTTTCATCGAGCAGACCGCGATCGATAACCGTCTGGCGAATTGTCTTCTTCTGCTTCAACGCTTCCTTGGCGACCGCAGCCGCTTCCTCGTAGCCGATTGCCGAATTCAATGGCGTCACAATGGACGGCGACGATTCCGCCAACGTGCGCAGGTGATCGACATTGGCGACCAGACCGCGCACACACCTATCGGCGAACAATCGAGAGACATTGGCCAGCAGGCGAATCGACTCGAGCAGATTGCGCGCCATCACCGGGATATAGACATTCAGTTCGAAGGCGCCGTTCGCGCCGCCGAACGCGACCGCGGCGTCATTACCGATCACCTGTGCCGCGACCTGCGTAACCGCCTCGGGCAGCACCGGATTGACCTTGCCGGGCATGATCGAACTACCGGGCTGCAGATCGGGCAGCTGGAGCTCGCCGAGACCGGTCAGCGGCCCCGAGCCCATCCAGCGGATGTCGTTGGCGATCTTGGTGAGGCTCACCGCGACGGTCCGCACCGCGCCCGACGCCTCGACCAGCCCGTCCCGGGCCGCCTGCGCCTCGAAGTGATCCTCGGCCTCGCGCAAAGCGTCAAGACCGGTCGAGCGGACCAGCTCTGCGACGACCTTTGCGCCGAAGCCATCAGGCGCGTTGAGACCTGTGCCGACGGCGGTGCCGCCGATGGGCAGCTCGCCGAGGCGCGGCAGCGTCGCCATCAGGCGGTCGATGCTCGCGGCGATCTGCCGGGTGTAGCCGCCGAACTCCTGACCGAGCGTCACCGGCACCGCATCCATCAGATGGGTGCGGCCCGACTTGACCACGGTCCGCCACTCGGTCGACTTGTCCAGCAGCGCAAGCCGCAGATGATCCAGCGCGGGCACCAAGTCGGTGATGACCGCCTCGGTGGCGGCCAGATGCACGGCGGTGGGGAAGGTGTCGTTGGACGACTGCGACATGTTCACGTCGTCGTTGGGATGCACCGCGACGCCGTTCGCCTTGGCGATCGAGGCGATCACCTCGTTGGCGTTCATGTTCGAGCTGGTGCCCGAGCCGGTCTGGAACACATCGATCGGGAACTGCGCGTCGTGCTTGCCCTCGGCGATCTCGTTCGCCGCGGCGATGATGGCGTCGGCCTTGGCCGGGTCGAGCAGGCCGAGATCCCGATTCACCTTGGCGCAGGCGGCTTTCAGCAGGCCGAGCGCGCGGATCTGCGCGCGCTCCAGGCCGCGTCCGCTGATCGGGAAGTTCTCCACGGCCCGCTGGGTCTGTGCCCGCCACAGCGCGTCCACCGGAACCCGGACCTCGCCCATAGTGTCGTGCTCGATGCGGTACTGCGTCTCCTCCGTCATGGTTTCGACCCTATGCCGCCCCAACAAGCCGTGGGGCTGCCACGCCTGTAGTGATTCGCACACGCGGGTGGCGGAATAGAAAAGACGCGCAGGCGGAATGCCTGCGCGTCTCTGTCGAGTCGGTGCTGAGATCAGGGCAGCGGCGGTACCGCGTGCTCGTCGCCGATGAAATCGACCGAGGAGTACTCGCGCAGCTTGGTTAGGCGGTGGTAGGCGTCGATCATGCGGACGGTGCCGGACTTGGAGCGCATCACGATGGACTGGGTGGATGCGCCGCCGCCGTAGTAGCGGACGCCGCGGAGTAGGTCGCCGTCGGTTACGCCGGTTGCGCAGAAGAAGACGTTGTCGCCGGCCACCAGGTCCTCGGTGGTGAGCACGCGGTCCAGGTCATGGCCCGCGTCGATCGCCTTCTGCCGCTCGTCGTCGTCGGTGGGGGCGAGCATGCCCTGCAGTTCGCCACCCATACAGCGCATCGCGGCGGCGGCGATGATGCCCTCGGGGGTGCCGCCGACGCCGACCAGGATGTCGGTGCCGGAATCGGGGCGGGCCGCGGCGATGGCGCCCGCGACGTCGCCGTCGGAGATCAGCCGGATGCGCGCGCCCGCGTCCCTGACCTCCTGGATCAGCCCGGCGTGCCGGGGCCGGTCCAGGATGCAGACGGTCAGATCCGACTTCGACAGGCTCTTGGCCTTGGCGACCCGGCGGATGTTCTCGCCGATCGGCACGGAGATATCGATCACGTCGGCGGCGTCCGGGCCCACCGCGATCTTGCTCATGTAGAACACCGCGGACGGGTCGAACATGGCGCCACGCTGGGCGACCGCGAGCACCGCGATGGCGCCGGGCGAACCCTTCGACATCAGCGTGGTGCCGTCGACCGGATCGACCGCGAAGTCGACCTCGGGGCCGGTACCGTCACCGACCAGCTCGCCGTTGAACAGCATCGGCGCTTCGTCCTTCTCGCCCTCGCCGATGACGACGACGCCGCGCATGGACACCGAGTTCACCAGCTGCCGCATCGCGTCGACGGCGGCGCCGTCGCCCCCCTCCTTGTCGCCGCGGCCGACCCACCGGCCAGCGGCCATCGCACCGGCCTCGGTGACGCGGACCAGCTCTAGCGCGAGGTTGCGGTCCGGCGCCTCGCGGCGGCTCGGTGTCGGGGAAGATGCCGTCATTGCGGGGTGCCTCCTGTGCGTTGGTACGTACCGACGCATTGTCTCACTCGAACTGAGACGGGCGTACACCCTGCTCGCCGGGGCGGGGTGCGAGCTCGAGCACCCGAGCCGCGAGTGGATACTGTCTGCGTGTCCCCACAAAAGCCACGCATCATGAACGACTACCGGGATCTGTTCTGGTCGTTGATCCCGCTCGTGTTGATCGCCGTGGTTTTCGCAGGCCTCGCGAGCCAATGCAGCTTTGCCGCAAAGGGTCCGACGCAGGGACAGATTCCGCACTTCGACGTGCAGGCGGCGCTGACGTCGGACGCGCGCAGCCTGCCGTTCCCCATTCGGAACCCGGCCGTCCCCAGTGACTGGACCCCCAACTCCGGCAGCCGCGAGAACATCAGCGGCACCGGCGGCGGACCGATCAGCACTGTCGGCTATATCACTGGTCACGGCTCCTACATGCGCTTCAGCCAGAGCAATGCGACCGAGGAGTCGATGTCGCGCTTCGTCCTCGGCTCCCGCTACGCC
Organism: Nocardia sp. NPDC060255; assembly: GCF_042727395.1. Classification (NCBI taxonomy): domain Bacteria; kingdom Bacillati; phylum Actinomycetota; class Actinomycetes; order Mycobacteriales; family Nocardiaceae; genus Nocardia; species Nocardia sp. NPDC060255. The sequence continues at coordinate 115,213 of NZ_JBHXAU010000010.1, forward strand.
AGCGGCACCGAGCAGGTGGGCGACCAGAAGTGGATCGTCTACGCCGAGCCCGGCTCGGAATCGGCCTGGGTCGCCGACCTCGGCCAGTCGCGCGTGCTCATCACCGGTGCGGGACAGCGCGACTCGTTCGTCACGCTGGCCCAGGCGATCACCGCGGCGCAGCCGATCAGCAAGCCCTGATCGTCAGCTGTGGCTGACCACGTTGACGATGGTGCCACTCGGATCGCGGACGAAGAAGCGGCGCACGCCCCACTGCTCGTCGGTCAGCGGATAGACGATGTCGGCGCCCGCGGCGGTCATCGCCGCGTGCACCGCGTCCACGTCATCGACCTCGACACTCATGTTCGGCTGTAGCTTTTCCGCGCCCGGGCCGACGAGCAGCACCTGGGCGGTGGGGTTGGACGGGGAGACCATGGTGACGACCCAGCCGAGATCCATCGCCTCCTCGAAGCCGAGCGACTTGTAGAAGTCGCGGCTGCGCTCGATGTCGGTGGTGCGGATGTCCGGCGTGGCCCGGCGGATCGTCATTTGCCGTCCTCCAGGTCGGTGCGCGACAGTGCGTCCTCGACGCGCTTTCTGGCACCGGCCAGGTGTTCTTCGCAGCGGTTGGCCAGCGCTTCCCCACGCTCCCACAGGGCAAGTGACTCGTCCAGGTCGAGACCGCCCTGCTCGAGCATCTTCACGACATTGACCAGTTCGTCGCGGGCGCGCTCGTAACCGAAGGTGGCGATCTCCGCCAGTTCGGTCTCGGCTTCGGCCAAGGTCAGCTCCTCCTTGTTTCGGTGTCCTCGGTGGGGCGTTGCGCGCCGAGTGCCTTCGTGCCGAGCGCGGCTGCGGAGACGGCGCCGTCGGCGACCCTGATGCGCAGCTGGCTGCCCGCGGGTGCGTCCTCGATCGTGCGCACCACATGCCGCTCGGTGCCCGCGACGCGCTGCACGACAGCGTAGCCACGGGCCAGCGTGGCGGCCGGGCCCACCGCGGTCAGCTTCTCGCGCAGGTGCCTGGTCGCGGTGGCCTCGGTGCGGATGAACTGCTCGGCGGTGCGCCGGGCCGACGCGCGCAGGCGCTCGATTTCCTCACGGCGCCGGTCGATTTCGCGCAGCGGGTCGGCGAGTACGGGACGCGAACGCAGCTGGGTCAGCGCGCGGGTTTCCCGGTCGACCCAGCCGCGCAACGCGGCGGCGGAGCGGGTGCGCATATCGCGCACACCGGCCAATTCCGCGGCCGCGTCGGGGACAACGCGCTTCGCGGCGTCGGTGGGCGTGGCGGCGCGCAGGTCGGCGACCAGATCGCTGAGCGGGTTGTCCGGCTCGTGGCCGATCGCGCTCACGATCGGGGTGGTCGCGGCGACGATGGCGCGGCACAGCGCCTCGTCGGAGAAGGGCAGCAGATCCTCGACGCTGCCGCCGCCGCGGGCGAGCACGATCACCTCGACGGCCGGGTCGCGGTCGAGCTGCGCCAGCGCCTCCAGCATCTGCGACACCGCGGTCGGTCCCTGTACCGCGGTATTGCGGATCTCGAAACGCACTGCGGGCCAACGATTTCTGGCCACGGTCAGCACATCGCGCTCGGCGGCGCTGGCCCGGCCGGTGATCAGGCCGATGGTCTTGGGCAGGAACGGGATCGGCCGCTTGAGCCGCGGATCGAAGAGTCCCTCGGCGGCCAGCAGCGCCTTGAGCCGCTCGATCCTGGCGAGCAGCTCGCCGATGCCGACCGGGCGAATCTCGATGACACGCAAGGACAGGGTGCCCCGGCCGGTGAAGAACGACAGCTTGCCGTAGACCACGACCCGGCTGCCCTCCTGCAACGGGATCGGGGACTTGCGGATCAGATCCGGGTCACAGGTCACCGACAGCGACATGTCCGCGGACGTGTCGCGCAGCACCAGGAATGCGGTGCGGGTGCCCGGCCGCAGATTGATCTGGGTGATCTGACCCTCGACCCAGATGCTGCCGAGCCGATCGATCCACTGCGCGACCTTGATCGCGACGGAGCGGACCGGATACGGCTGCTCGGCGGAATTCGCCGGCGCGGCAGCACTCTGGGCCTGCGGTTGGTCGGAGCGCTCGGGTTGGCCGGGGGTGTCCCGGCCAACCGTCGACGGTGGCGTCCGGGGTTCGGTCACTGGGCCCGCACGGTGGCGATCCGATTCGTCAGCATGGTCACGAACGGTGCCCTGGCCAGGGTCTGCTGCTCGTAGTCGAGCAGCGCGGTGAGGTCTTCGATGGTCAGCATGCGCAGGCGGGCGCGCAGCTGAGCCAAGGTCATATTGGCGTAGTCGTAGCGGGTGGCCACTTCCGGCGCATCGATCGCGGGCGCGGGTTCCTCCGCGCGGACGATCTCCAGCTCTGGTTCCGGTTCCGGCGCAGCGGTTTCCGGGTCGGCGACGAACTCGACCGCGTGGCCGTTGCGCTCGGCCGGGGTTTCCCGGGCGGGGAAGGGCGATTCGGGTTCTTCGGTGGCGTACAGGTCGAAACGGCTGGTGCGCGCCGTCGCGCTGTGCGGGGTTTGCTCGCTGTCGAGGTCCTCGTCGAAGGTGGCCCACTCCGGCTGTTCTTCCGGAGCGTTGCCCAATCGATCGAAAACCGCGTCACCCTTGAGTGCGAGGCTGGTCACGAACTGCTGGACATGCATCGTCGTCTGCAGCATCTGACTGATGGCGGTGATCGGCAAATTCATTGCGGCCGTGGGTAGCCGACGAGTTTCCTCAATGGCGTATACGGCGGCCCCAGCGGCTACCCGGGCCAGGAACGGTGGTCGAAACATGGTCCTAGACTGCCCGAAATGGTGTGCTATGCAAAGGTCGGGGCTCACGGGAGTGATTCTGGCGCATAGAACCGCATGCGCGGAGCGCGCCTCGCCGCCGCGCGGACAGTTCGCGGGCGCGATACCCGGACGGCGCGGGGGCGATGCCCGGACGGCGCGGGGGCGATGCCCGGACGGCGCTGGGCGCAATGCCCGGACGGCGCAGAGTCGGTGCACGCACGTAAGCTGTCGGCATGTCCACGGCCATACCCTTGAACGTCGGAATCGCCCGCTCGTCGGGTGCCGGAACCGCCGATACCGTCGGCGGCAAGCGGGTGCTGCTCGCGGAGCCGCGTGGGTACTGCGCCGGCGTGGACCGAGCGGTGGAAACCGTGGAGAAGACGCTCGAAAAGCACGGTGCGCCGATCTACGTGCGCAAAGAGATCGTGCACAACCGCCACGTCGTGGAAACACTGCGTGAGCAGGGCGTCATCTTCGTCGACGAGACCGACGAGGTGCCCGAGGGTTCGGTGGTCGTGTTCTCCGCGCACGGTGTTTCTCCCGCCGTGCACACCTCCGCCGCCGCGCGCAATCTGCACACCATCGACGCGACCTGCCCGCTGGTCACCAAGGTGCACCAGGAGGCGAAGCGGTTCGCCCGCGATGACTACGACATCCTGCTGATCGGCCACGAGGGCCACGAGGAGGTCGAGGGTACGGCGGGCGAGGCGCCCGACCACGTGCAGCTGGTGGACGGCCCGGCCTCGGTCGACAAGGTCACCGTGCGCGACGAGTCGAAGGTGATTTGGCTCTCACAAACCACGCTCAGCGTCGACGAGACGATGGAGACCGTGCAGCGGCTGCGCGAGCGCTTCCCCGCGCTGCAGGATCCGCCCAGCGACGACATCTGCTACGCCACCCAGAACCGTCAGGTCGCGGTCAAGGCGATGGCGCCCGAATGCGATCTGGTGATCGTCGTCGGCTCGCGCAACTCGTCCAACTCCGTGCGCCTGGTCGAGGTCGCCCTCAACGCCGGCGCCAAGGCCTCCTACCTGGTCGATTACGCCCGTGAGGTGGACCCCGCCTGGCTCACCGACGTCCGCACCATCGGCATCACCTCCGGCGCCTCGGTCCCGGAGATCCTGGTCCGCGGCGTCCTGGACATGCTGGAAGAGCACGGCTACGCCGACGTCCAGCCGGTCACCACCGCCAACGAAACCCTCGTCTTCGCCCTGCCCCGAGAACTCCGCACCACCCGCGCGCGTTAACCCCATCGCGGCCGCCCACCCGCCTCCCGCAGGTCTGATCAGAGCCCGCCGCGCATCCTTCGGCGTCCAGCACGAATCAACCGGCAATTTCGCGCACGCCACGCGACCCGGTACCCGTCGTGCCGTCCACGACGCACCGATGCTGCTCGCCCCGACGCCGCCGCGCACAGCTCGTCATCGCGCGCACGAATCAACTAGCGATTCCGTGCGCGCCACGAGATCCCGCGCGCAGCACACTGGACACGCCAGTTCCGCAGTGTAAAACCGCCCTGGAACTCGACATTCGATGGCTTTCCGGGTGCCTCGGCAACGGTAGCGCGATCGACGAGAGTCATATGGTTGCTGTTGGAGATCAACTCGCGACCATTCGACTCGACTCGATGACGACCTTCGGTGACTACAGGACCGCCGGGTGCTGACTGGGCGGAGTTCGGCGTGTGTGGCTGAGTGCCGCGCACCTTTCGGCATCTTGCGCACGAATCGGCTGGCGATTTCGAGCGCGCGAGGACAGCTTGTGCGCGGGGGCTGCCGGTTACAGGTTTTCCGGTCTGCGGCGGTCGGTGCGGCTTGAATCGCGTTCGCGGTAGCGGACATTGGGCTGGGGGTGTGGGGGTGGCATGTCGCCGCGACGGCGCGGGGGGTTGCCGCGGGGGGGTTCGGTGTCCGCGCGTGGGGCGGCCGCGGCGGGGCGGGCGCCGGTGCGTGGGGCCGGGCGGCCCTCGCGTGGGCGGGCGGAGCCGGCGACTCGCGGCGGGGCGTCGGCCACCGGCGGTGCGGTCCGGCGGGACGGTCGTGGGGTGTCTTCGACAGGGTCCAGATCGTCCGCGTCGTCCTTGGGGCGGCGGGTGCGGCGGCGGGCCGAGTCGGCGAGACCGGCGGTGCCGGCCCGGCCGGTGCGCGGGCGCTTGGTGCCGGGTCGGCCCCAGCTTTCGCCGCGCTTGGACTCGGTCGCGCCGCCCGCGGCCTCGCTGCGGCGCTGCAGCGCGATGCGCGCGCCGCCGATCAGCAGCACCAGCGCGGTGGCCAGGAACATGGTGGGGAACCGCTCGACCAGCGGGACCGCCAGTTTCAGCAGGATCTCGGTGATCGAGCTCATCGCGACGCCGGTCAGCTGCTTATAGGCCAGCGGGACGGCGACGAACAGCAGCAGCGGCGGCAGCACCATGGTGGTGAACAGGCCGCGATAGCGGACGGTAAGTACGGCTGCGACACAACCGACGACGTATAGCGCGGCGAAGGTACCGGTCAGGTCGGTACTGTCGCCGTTCGCATCGATCAAGAAACCCAGAAACGTGCAGGCAACCGCGATCAGGACCGCCGCGCCCACCGGGAGACCCGGGACCGTCGGCAGTATCGAGCGTTGCGGCGCGGGCACCCGGGTTCGCACACGTTGGGAAGCAGCCACATTATGAACACTAACCTTCGACGCCTCGGACGGCGTTATGGCACGGCGGTTGTCCCGGCTAATCGTCGGCGTCGGCGAAGCCCACCGCGCGTGGCCACGAATCAACCCGCTGGATAGCCGGCACCTCCTGTTCCGCAATCTCCAGGTCATGCAGTTTGCGCGCGGTGACCATGACCCGCGATTCCACCGAGGCCACCGTGTAGTTGAAAGCGTCGACGGCCTTGCCGAGTTGCGCGCCGAGCCGGTCCAGATGCCTGCCAGTCATGCCGAGCCGGGCGTACAACTCCTTACCTAATTGTTGAACGGTTGCCATATCGCGAGACAGCGCCTCCTGCCGCCAGCCGAACGCGACCGTGCGCAGCAGCGCGATCAGTGTGGTCGGCGTCGCGAGGATCACGTTCCGGCCGAACGCGTACTCCAGCAACCCCGAGTCCGTGGTCAGCGCGGCGTCCAGGAACGGATCACCGGGCACGAACAGCACCACGAATTCCGGTGCCGGATCGAACGCGGCCCAGTACGCCTTGTCGGCCAGTTGGTCGATATGCCCGCGCAGGTGTTTCGCGTGCCTGGTCAGATGCTCGGCCCGCATGTCGGGATCATCGACCATGCTCGCGTCGAGATAAGCACTGAACGGCACCTTGGCGTCGACCACGATGTGCCTGCCGCCGGACAGATTCACCACCAGGTCGGGGCGGACATTGCCGGTGCGGTCACCGTCACCGTCGCCGCGGGCCGCGCGGGTCACCTGGGTGTCGAAGTCGACATGCCTGGTCATCCCGGCCAGTTCGACCACCCGCTCCAGCTGGATCTCGCCCCACCGCCCGCGCACCTGAGGCGCCCGCAGCGCGGCGACCAGCTGACTGGTCTGGCTGGTGAGCTGCAGTGAGGTGCGCTGCATCCCCGCGACCTGCTCACGCAGGCTCGAATACGCGTTGATCCGATGGTGTTCGACCTGTTGGATGTGCTGGTTCAGCGCGCCGACCGCATCGCGCAGCGGATCGACCATCGCGCCGATCGCATGCGAATGCCTGCGCGCCGCATCCTCGTTCGCCGCGGTGAGCGACTGCCGCAACAGGTGCTCGTTGTCGGTGGCCGCCGCGAGTCTCGCCTCTGCCTGCACGGCCCGCTGCCCGGCGCGCGCGGCATGGCCGAGCCAGCCGAGCCCTACCCCGGCGGCGAACACCAGCATCAGTGCGACGAGCATCGGTGCGGTCATAGCGCCGATAGTGCCGTAACCCACCGACAAGAACGCGCGGGTCGGCAATTACGCAGCGCCGTGTCGGCAAACATGGTGGTCAAGCCGTACATACGCCGCGGCGTGGCCTGGTCGGTCATGACGAGGCAACCGAATTCGTGACCCGCGTCGCTCAGCAGTTATCGATCAGGCCCGACACGGGGTGGTGCGCGGCGCGGTGCGGCGTCGAAATCCGCACTCGCGGTTGGACAATGAGCCGGACAACCGAACGAATGCGGACCGGCCGCACACCATGTGCGTATGTCGCGTGACGCCGAGGGATAGCCGTCGGAGTGTCGTACGAATCACCGCTGACACGCCGCACGAAAGGACGGCTATCCGACACGAGGGCCTCGGCAATTGAATTGTGTCGGTGCGGTGGCCTACGGTTTCGCGGATGCGGATGCTGCACACCTCGGACTGGCACATCGGGCGCACCTTCCACGGCGTCGATCTGCTTGCCGACCAGGCTCGTTCGCTGGCCGCGATCGCCGAGCTGGTGGCCGAGGAGTCGGTCGAGGTGGTGGTGCTGCCCGGTGACGTGTACGACCGGTCCATCCCGAGTGCCGACGCGATCGCGGTGTGTAACCGCGGCTTCGAAGCCATCCGCGCGGCAGGCGCCCGCATCGTCGCCACCTCCGGCAACCACGATTCGCCCGCGCGACTCGGCGCGGGCGCGAGCTTCGCGGCGGCGGGCGGGCTGTATCTGCGCACCACGGTCGCCGAGGCCGACCGACCGGTACTGCTCGACGACGAGCACGGCCCGGTGGCGTTCTACGGCATCCCGTACCTGGAGCCGGATATCACCCGCGCGGAACTCGGTGTGCCGCAGGCGCGTTCGCACGCCGACATCCTCGACGCCGCGATGCGCCGGATCCGCGCCGACATCGCGCAGCGGGACGGCACCCGCACGGTGGTGCTCGCGCACGCCTTCGTCGTCGGCGGCGAGGCGACCGGTTCGGAACGCTCGATCTCGGTCGGCGGCGTGGAGACGGTGCCGATGTCGGCTTTCGACGGCATCGACTATGTCGCCCTCGGCCACCTGCATTCGCCGCAGACGCTGTCGGAGTCCGTGCGCTATTGCGGCTCGCCGCTGCCGTATTCGTTCGCGGAGAGCTCACACCGCAAGGCGGTGTGGCTCATCGAGCTCGACGCCGCCGGACTGCACTCGGTCCAGCGCCGCGACCTGCCCGTGGTGCGCGGGCTGACCAAGCTCACCGGAACCCTCGACGAGCTGCTCGCCGACGAGAGCCACGCGCCTGCCGAGGAGCACTACGTTTCCGCGGTGCTCACCGACTCGGCCCGCCCGGTCGACGCGATGCGCAAGCTGCGCGAACGGTTCCCGCACGCGGTGCACGTCGAGTGGGTGCGGCCGGAGGGCAACCCGGAGCTGCGCTACCGTGAGCGGGTGCACGGCCGTCGCGATACCGAAGTAGCGCAGAGCTTCCTCACCGACGTCCGCGGTGTGCCCAGCGAGGGCGAAATGGCTTGGCTGGAGCGGGCACTCGCCGCCGCCGTCGCGGAACCCGATCACGCGCTGACGGCCGGCTCGGCAGCGGAACTCTCGGCGTGAGGGCGCGCCGAGCGGAGCGCCCCGGGCTGCCGAGCAGCGGTAGGCACACGCCGATGGACGGTGCGGCTGCATGAGGCTGCACAAGCTGGAGATGACCGCCTTCGGCCCGTTCGCCGAAACCACGGTCGTCGACTTCGACGCGCTCGGCGCCGACGGGCTCTTCCTGCTGCACGGACAGACCGGCGCGGGCAAGACCACCGTGCTCGACGCGATCGCCTTCGCGCTCTACGGCCGCGTCCCCGGCGCGCGCGGCGAAAGCAAGCGCCTGCACTCCGATCACGCGCCGGAACAGACTCCGCCGCAGGTGATCCTGGAGGCCACCCTCGGTGGTCGGCGGGTGCGGCTCACCCGCATCCCCGAATTCGAACGCCCGAAGCTGCGCGGCACCGGCATGCGCACCGACCCCGCCAAGGCGACGCTGGCCTGGCTGGACGGGCGCGGCGAAAACCTCTCCCGGATACCCGATATCGGCGACGAGATCATCCGGCTGCTCGGCATGAGCGCCGACCAGTTCTTCCAGGTGGTGCTGCTGCCGCAGGGCGACTTCGCCCGATTCCTGCGGGCGGACAACGAAGATCGCGAGAAGCTGCTCGAAAAGCTCTTCGACACCGAACGATTCGGCAGCGCCGAACAGTGGCTCGCGGACAAGCGCCGCGCCTCCACCGCCGACCTCGACTCCCGCAAGCAAGGCATCGACCGGCTGATCGCGCAGGTCGGCGTCGCGGCCGGGACCGGCGCGGCCGAAACCCTCGGCCCACTGGAGGCCGTCGGCTGGTCACAGGAGCTGCTCGCCACCGCGCGCACCGACCTGACCGTCGCGGCCACGGAAGCCGAACGCTGCCAACAGGACTCGGCCCGCGTGCGCGCGCTCGCCGAGGAGCAACGCCGCCTGCACGAGCTACGCCGCCGCATGTCGGCCGCCCGCAAGCAACTCGACGACTACGCCGCCTCGACGGACCAGCGCACCGCCCTGCAAGCCGAACTCGAATTGGCCCGCCGCGCCGAGCCGGTCGCCGCCGCCATCGATGAGGCCCGCGACGCGGTCATGCAGATGCGCCGCAAAGACACCGAAACCCTCAGCGCCAGTCGCCAATTGGCCGCCCGTCTGCTCGAGCCCGCCGGTGCCGACCTCGGCGGTGTCGAACTGGTTCGGATAGACCGCGCGGACACAGACAGCGTTGATCCAGCGTCAAGTGGCGGAGTAGCGGATAGCGCCGACGCCGAGCAGCCGGGTGTCCAACCGCTGCATGCGAATCGCCTTGGTACCGAGTCGGATCGCGCGAAGACGGCCGGAAATGGAGCGACCCGCGCTACCGAGCGAACTTCCGCCTCACACGCGGACGCTCAGCAGCAGGGTGTCCGACCGCTACGTGCGGATCATTCTGGTGCCGAGCGGAATCGGATGGGGGCGGGGGAAAGGGGGGCTCGCTCCGCCGACCAAGCGGTGATCAGAGACGACGCGGACATCGATGCCGCGATCAGGCGTTGGAGCGCGCAGATCGGCGGACTGGACGAGGTGCGGGCCGACGCGACCGCGGCCACTCGGCTCAACCGGGAGTTGGCGGGGCTGCGCGATGAGGACGCGGCGCTCAACACCCAGGTGACCAAGCTGACCCGGCTGCGTGAACAGCTCCCCGGTTCGCTCGCCACCCTCGAGGTTCGCCTGCGCGAGGCGACGAACGCGGCCGCCACGCTGCCGACCCTGACGGCCGAATGCGAGCGGCTACAGACCGCTGCCGCAGCCGCGGTCGAACTCGCTTCCCGCAAAACAGGTTTGGACCATGCCCGCGTCGAGTTCGAAACCGCCCGTGCCGCGCACAACGACGCCAAGGAGCGCGTCCTCGATCTGCGCGAGCGCAGACTGGCAGGCATGGCCGCCGAACTCGCAGACGGGCTGACCGACGGCCAGCCGTGCACGGTGTGCGGTTCGGCCGATCACCCAGCGCCCGCCCGTCCCACCGCCACCGCCGTGTCCAAGGACGCCGAAGAGGCCGCGATGACGGCCGAGCGCGCCGCCGAGGACGCACGTGACCGCGTGCTGGCCCGAATCACCACCCTGGAACGCGAGATCGAGGCGCTCACCGCCCGCGGCGGCGACGCCGACCGGGTCGAACTGGCCGCCGCCCTGCGCACCGCCACCGACCGATATGAGGACACCGCCGAATTGGCGGCACTGGCCGACGGCCTGACCGCCGAACTCACCCGCCTGCGCACCGACGAGGCCCGCCTGCACGACGAACTCCGCGAATCCGATTCGCGCCGAAGCACTGTCGCCGCGAACGTCGCCACCGCCACTACCCGCCTCGCCGAACTCAACGACCGTCTCCGCGCCGCGGCAGGCAACGACGAGACCATCGAACGCCGCTACGCCCGCCTCACCGCCCTCGTCGCCGACGCCACCACCCTGCGCGACACCCGCGCCGACGCCGCAGCCGCCCGCGAACAGGTGGCCGTCATCGCCGACCGCGTCGAAAACCTCGCCCGCGCCGCAGGTTTCATACCCGAGCTCGAAGCCGGTCGTCAGCGAACCGAGGCAGCGACGGCCGGTGCCGAGGTGGCGCACGCCGCCGCGGGTGCGGCAAACGCTGAATCGAGCGATCCGGCAACGGCGCACGCCGACGGCGCAGCCGCGGCGACCGCTGACAATGCGGTTGCGGCGACTTCTGCCGATGCGACTTCCGTGCACTCCGACGGCGCGGCCGCAGCGACCACCGACAACTCGGTTACGTCGATTGCCGACCATCCGGCCCCGGCCAACGACTCGGTGACGGAACCCACGCCGCGTCCAGCCGGAGTCGAGGCACCCCGGGACGTTGTTGCGAGGCTCACCGCCTATGCGCGCGTGGTCACTGCGGCGAGCCGCACCGCACAACGCCAGGCAGAGATCGAAGCCGAACTCACCAACGCGGACCGCGCCCGCGCACACGCGGAAGCCGTTCTCGCAGAACCGGAAATCCAAGCGGCCGCGTCAACCGAACCCGGCGATCTGGCCGAGCTCGAGTCCGCCGTCGCCGCCGCACAAACACAGCTGAACACCGCCGTCGCCGTGCACGCCGAGGCGACCAGGCGGGTCGGCCTGCTGGAAGACCTGGGCGGCCAACTCTGGGCGGCGGTGGATCGCATCGCCCCGCTGCAACGCAGCCACGACGAACTGGCCGGACTCGCCGAGGTCGTCGCGGGCCGCGGCGAGAACAACCGCCGGATGTCGCTGCGCTCTTACGTTCTCGCGGCCCGCCTGGAGGAAGTGGCCCAGGCCGGTTCGCTTCGCCTGCGCCGAATGTCCGGTGGCCGTTACGAATTCGTGCACTCCGACAAGGCGGGCCCACGCGGTCGCCGCGGTGGTCTCGGCTTGGACATCCGCGACGACTACACCGGCGCCATCCGCCCCGCCAAAACTCTCTCCGGCGGCGAAACCTTCATGGCCTCCCTGTCTTTGGCACTCGGCCTGGCCGACACCGTCGCCGCCGAATCCGGCGGCCTCGTGCTCGACACCCTCTTCATCGACGAGGGCTTCGGCGGCCTCGACGCCGACACCCTCGACGCGGTGATGGGCGTCCTCGACGAGCTCCGCGCGGGCGGCCGCGTGGTCGGTGTCGTCAGCCACGTCGACGAAATGCGCCAGCGCATCCCCAGCCGCCTGCACGTCCGCCGCGGCCGCTCCGGCTCCCACCTCGAGGCCACCGTCGCCTGACCGGCACCTCGAACTCGCCGCGCGGGCACGCTGTCTCGAGCGCGCCTGCCGTGCGAACCCGGTCGCCGCGCCCGCGATCACGCCTCGTGATCGAGCAACCAGCGCTTGATCGGCAGACCCCAGCGGAAGCCGCCCAGCGCCCCGCCGATGCGGTAAATGCGGTGGCACGGCACGAACAGCGCCGCCGCATTGCGCGCGCACGCGTTGGCCGCGGCCCGGGTGGCGTCGGGACGACCGGAGATGGCGGCGTACTCGGTATAGGTGATCGGTGCGCCCGCCGGCACCTTGCGCAGGACTTCCCAGGCGTGCATGAGGAATTCGCCGGACTGCTGACGGACCGGGACGTCATCGATCGCGGTGAGCTCACCGTCGTGGTAGGCGGTGATGATCCGGGTGAGCTCACCGAGCGAATCCCGTTGCCGCAGTTCGGCCGGACGCAACGTCGAGTGGATCACGGGGTGCAGGTCGTGCACGTCGGCGGTCCAACCGGCGGCCAGCACGGCCCCGTCGGCGTCGACCACCGCGGTGAACGGTCCGATCGGCGTCTCGACGGTCGCGAAATCCGCAGTGGTGGTACCGATCCGGCGCTTGGTCGGGCGAACAACGGTCGTGGCGTTCATGCTTCGGCGCTCGCTTTCGGTGCGACGGACTTGGTTTTGGCTCGAGCGGCGCGATCGGTCAGCGCCGCCTTCCACAGGTGCATGGACAGATAGGAGCGCCACGGCGCCCAGCGCGCGGTATCGGAGAGGTCGATGCCGAGCACCGCGGCACCCTGCCGGACCACCAGATCGGTGTTCAGCAGCACGTCCGGGTCGGCGAGTAGGCGCATCGTCACGTAGTCGGCTGTCCACGGGCCGACCCCGTCCAGGGCGAGCAGGTCGCGACGCAGGTCAGCGGCGGTACGGCCTTGATGCAACGCCAGTTCGCCACTGGCCAATGCCTCGGCCGCGCCGATGATCGAGCGAATCCGCCGCGTTGGACCGGTGAGCACCTCGGCACCGCGCTCGGCGATCACCGCCGGGGTGGGGAACAGCAGGGGGATCGGCCCGTCGACTCGATCACCGAGCGCATCGACCAGCCGCGCGGTGTGCGTCGCCGCCGCCGACACCGAGATCTGCTGTCCGATCATGGTGCGCAGCAACAGTTCCGGGCCGTCCAGGCAGCCGGGCACCCTAATGCCGGGGGAGAAGACCGGCTGTCGCCCGTCGCAGGGGTCGAGCTCAGCGTCCGGCGGTGAACCGGCGCCCGCGTCCGGCAGCCGGGTGGTGTCCGGATCGGTCAGTTCCGGTGTCGAAATCCCCTGTCCTGGAGTAACACCCAGCGCCTCGTCGATGCCGATCGGGTCGGCGTCCAGGTCGAGCAGGTGCCGCAGTCGCGCCACTGTCGGCGCCAGGTCGCGCATGTCGTGCAGGGCCAGTTCGGCCCGCACGTGGTCGCGCTGGAAGCTGAGCCTGGTCGTCGCGTGGCCGTGTGGCGTGCGCAGATTCCGGGTGTAGGCGCGGTTCTCCCACAGCTCCATGCCGGGTGCCACGTGCGAGGAGAGGAACCATTCCAGCCAGGCTCGATCCAGCGGCTCGCGGTAGGGCAGCCGCAGGCTCAGCGTGCCGTTGACGGCGGGCACCTGGCGTGCGTTCGAGATGGACTTCGCGCGGTTCGCCTCGGTCCGCATGGTGGTCGGGCTGACCGCGAACACCTCGCGCACCGTGTCGTTGAACTGGCGGATGCTGGCGAACCCGGCCGCGAAAGCGATGTCCGACATGGGCATTGCCGTCGTCTGGATCAATAGTCGGGCGGTATGCGCCCGGTGCGCGCGGGCCAGCGCCAGCGGCCCCGCACCGAGTTCGGTGGTGAGCACGCGGGTCAGCTGCCGCTGCGAATAGCCGAGTGTGGCGGCCAGCGCGGGGACGCCGCCGCGCTCGATCACGCCGTCGCCGATCAGCCGCATCGCACGCGCGGCCAGGTCGGCGCGGGTGTTCCAGAGCGGCGAGCCGGGGGCCGCGTCCGGCAGGCACCGGCGGCAGGCGCGATAGCCCGCCTGCTGTGCCGCCGCCGCGGTCGGCAGGAACGACACGTTGACCCGTTTCGGCGTGATCGCCGGACACGAAGGGCGACAATAGATTCCGGTGGTACGCACCGCGGTGAAGAACTGCCCGTCGAAGCGGGAATCCCTGGTCGACACCGCCCGGTAGCACCGCTCGAAATCCAACGCCGTGATCGTCACGCCAACCACAATGTCAGCTGCGGCGATCCGCCGCTAGCGGAAATCTGCCATGACCCCTGGTTCGCGCCACTTGGAATCGCGAACGCGCAGATCAGCCCCTACCTCGGCGAGCGGAGCGGCGCCCTCATCGCGTCGCTCCGCCGTGCCTCAGCAGCAGCGATTTGCCGGGTTGTTGTCCGCGTCCGCGTGCCGGGTCCGCCAGTACTCGCGTTCCGTCGGCACCGCGCAGCCGGGATGGTTGCGCGCGAGATGGTCGACGTAGCGCCGATAGTCCTGCCCGCCGAGGATCGAGTTGAACCACCAAATCGCTGCCGCGCAACCACTTCGAGCGGCACGCAGGCCCCGCACGGCAGCCGATCGACTGCCGTGCGGGGCGACGTGCACGGTCATTGCGTCGCCTTCACCTGCGCGGCGCCCGGCGCTCGGACCTTCCCGGCGGCGATCAGGGCGTCCCATTCCCGTTGCACCTCCTTCTCCTCGGCGGTCGCGAGGAAGGACTTCGGGGCGAAGATCTTCGACGGCTCGTCCGGCGATTCGCTGTCCGGTCCGCCGCCTGCCCGCCAAGCCCGCACGCAGACGATCAAGCCGACGATCGCCACGATCAGCACCAGCACCGCGAAGATGATCGACAGGCTGCCCTGGATAAAGGTGTTGCGCACGACCTTGTCCATATCGGCGGCGGTTTTGGCGGGCGCCAAGATCTTCCCCGCGTCGACCGCGGCGACATAGTTACTGTGCTGCTTCCAGTAGCCGATGTTCGGATCGGCCGAGAAGATCTTCTGCCAGGACGCCGTCATCGTCACCGTCAGATCCCAGATCAGCGGGATCGCCGGAATCCAGGCCCACTTGACCAGGCCCTTCTTGATCACGATGGTCAGCACCACGGTGAGCGCGATCGCGGCGAGCAACTGGTTGGAGATGCCGAACAGCGGATACAGCGTGTAGATGCCGCCGAGCGGATCGGTGACACCCATCAGCAGCACCGAGCCCCACGCCGCGACCACGATCGCAGAGCAGAGCCAGGCACCGGGCCGCCAGGACGGATCCTTGAACTTCTTGGCCGGGCCGCCGAGGTTGCCCAGCGAGTCCGACAGCATGAAGCGTGCGACGCGGGTACCGGCGTCGATCGTGGTGAGGATGAACAGCGCCTCGAACATGATCGCGAAGTGGTACCAGAACGACTTGAGCCCGGTGCCGCCGAGGAACCGGTGCAGCACCTCGGACATGCCGACGGCGAGCGTCGGCGCGCCACCGGTCCGGGAAACGATGCTGGTCTCGCCGACGTCTTTGGCAGCCTGGGTCAGCTCTGCGGGGCTGATCGGATTCCCGCTCAGGCCAAGGCTATTGGTGTAGGCCGCCGCCTTCTCCGCGGTGCCACCGGTCAGGCCCGCGCTCGCGTTCATCGCGAAGTACAGGTGCTGGTCGATGATGCTCGCGGTGATGATCGCCATGACGGCGACGAACGACTCCATCAGCATGCCCGCATAGCCGATCATCCTGGCCTGCGACTGCTTCTCCAGCAGCTTCGGCGTGGTGCCCGAGGAGACCAGCGAGTGGAATCCGGACAGCGCGCCGCAGGCGATGGTGATGAACAGGAACGGGAACAGGCTGCCCGCGAACGCCGGGCCCTTGCCGGAACTGGCGAAGTCGGAGACGGCGGGTGCCTTCAGCACCGGCATGGTGATCAGGACACCGACCGCCAGCAGGACGATGGTGCCGATCTTCATGAAGGTGGACAGGTAGTCGCGCGGCGCGAGCAGCAGCCACACCGGCAGCACCGAGGCGATGAAGCCGTAGCCGATGAGGAACCACGCGATGGTGGTGCCCGACAGCGTGAACAGGTCCTGGCCCCAACCGGATCCGGCGACCCAGTTGCCGGAGATGATGGCGAGCAGCAGCAGCGCGAACCCGATGATGGAGACCTCGCCGACCTTGCCCGGCCGGAAGAAGCGCAGGTAAACGCCCATGAACAAGGCGATCGGGATGGTCATCGAGATGGAGAACACGCCCCACGGGCTGCCGCCCTGCAACGTGCCGTCCTTGCCCGGCGTCGCGGCCAGCGCGTTCACCACGACGATGCCGAGCACCGCGAGCAGGATCATCATGATCACCAGCACCGCGATGATCGCGGCGACGCCGCCGACCGCGCCGAGCTCGTCGCGGGCCATCTGCCCGAGGCTGCGGCCGCGGCGGCGGGTCGAGGCCCACAGCACCAGGTAGTCCTGCACCGCACCGGCGAAGACGACGCCGATCACGATCCAGATGGTGCCGGGCAGATAGCCCATCTGGGCGGCGAGGACGGGACCGACCAGCGGCCCCGCGCCGGCGATGGCGGCGAAGTGGTGCCCGAACAGCACCCGCCGGTCCATCGGCATGTAGTCCTTGCCGTTTTCCAGGATCTCGGCGGGCGTGGCCTGGTCGTCGCGCGGTTTGACGATCTTGTATTCGATGAGCCTGGAATAGAACTGGTAGGCCAGCACGTAGGTGGCCACGGCCGCGACCACGATCCATACCGCGTTGACCGACTCGCCGCGGGAGATGGCCAGGACGGCCCAGGCGATCGCACCCACCACGGCGATCGCGGCGAAAATGCCCTTCTTGACTGGGGTGATAGGCGAACGGTCCACGACACCCACGGGAGGTAGGTCGGGATCTGTCCGGAGGTATTCGATGGTCGCCATGCGAACTACTCTCCCGTGAAATCGAGCTTGCTGAAACGATGTCAACGTAGCTGAACCGAGGCGCGCATGAGCCGGACTTAGTGAAGTCTGAACATTGCGATACGAATCGAGATCGCCGCGAGGACTCGTGCTGTGTCTTCCTACGAGCGGGGCTCGATCCGTCTGCGCGCACGGGTAGGGGTGGCCCGCGGGGCGTCAGCCGGCCGGTCGGCCGTTGTTCACGGTCGCCGGTGTTCGCCGGTTCGAGTGGGCGTGTTCCCCTCGCCCGGCGATGTTGCCATCCGTATGCTGCCATGCTGGCTCGGGCATGCGCCGATCGGTCCTACACATCGCCGTTTCTCATCCCGGGGTTCGCGTATCCATCCGCAGGCCGTCGTGGAGGAGCTCGTGTCACCGATTCGTCGTCGCACCCTGCTCGGCTCGGCGCTGGCCGCGCCGCTACTGGCCGCGACCGGCTGCGGATCCGCCGACGACGCGCTGACCTTCTTCTTCCAGGCCAGGCCGGAGGAGGCGCGGGTGCGGTCGACGATCATCGACGAGTTCCAGAAGCGGCACCCGGACATCAGGATTCGCACCATCATGTCCGGCCCGGATCCGCAGCAGCAGCTGCTCACCTACTGTGCGGGCGGCAGATGTCCCGACGTCATCATGGCCTGGGAGCTGCTCTACTCCGGGCTCGCCGAGCGTGACGTGCTACTCGATCTGCGCACGCTGCTCGATCGGGAGCCCGAGTACGCGGAGATGTTGCGCCGGGACAGTTATCCGGCGCTGTACGACACCTTCACCTATGCCGGTGGGCAGTACGCCTTGCCCGAACAGTGGTCCGGGGTGTTCCTCTATTACAACCGGGAGTTGTTCGCGGCGGCCGGGTTGACGCCGCCCGCCCGGTGGCGTGATGCCTGGTCGTTCGACGAATTCCTGGATGCCGCGCGCACACTCACGAAGAACAAGCAGTGGGGCTTCGCCGACGCCTGGGTGCCGTACTACTCGGCCGCCTGTTTCGGCATGAACAACGGCGCGGAGTGGTTCAGCCCGTCGGTGGCGCCGACCAAGGCCAATCTCGGTGATCCCCGGTTCGCCGAAGGGTTCCAGTTCTACGCCGATCTCGCGGTGCGGCATCGGGTGGCGCCGAAAGTCGCCGACCAGCTATCGATTTCGGCGGCGGACCTGTTCCGGGCGGGACGGGCGGGAATGGTACTCGGTGGGCACTGGCTGTACTCCGAATTCGCTGGGCGGGACGGGCTTTCGATCGATGTCACCGTGTTGCCGGTCGGGCCGCACGGCGGTCCCGGTGCGATCACCGATGTCGGCAGTACCGGATTGTCCATCGCGGCGGACAGTCCGCGGGTCGAACAGGCCTGGGAATTCGTCAAATTCGCGACCGGGCCGGTGGGGCAGGCCATCATCGCCGCGTCCGGGTTGTTCGTTCCGGTGCTGAAATCCGCGATGAGTTCGCCCGGTTTCGCTGCCGCACATCGCGAGACGCGCAACCTCGCGGTGTTCACCGAGGGGCCGGACAATTCCCGCGCGCTACCGATAACCCCGGCGTGGGGCAAGGTCTCCGCCCTGCTGGAGCGCGGTGCTAACCGAGTCCTGCGCGGTGCCGCGACCGCCGCGTCCTTCGATGGCCAATTCACCGCCGATCTCGACGCGCTGCTGGAGTCGCCGTGAGTGGGGCTCGGCTGGCGCGGAAGCGGGAGCGGGCGGGGTGGCTGTTCGTGGCGCCGAACGTGGCGGCCGTTGCGGTGTTTCTCTTGTTTCCGCTGGGGTTTTCGCTGTATCTGAGTTTTCACGCGTGGGACTTGTTCCGGCCGATGCGGTTCGTCGGGCTGGCCAACTATCAGCGGCTCTTCGGGGCGGATCCGTTGTTTCTCATCGCATTGCGCAACAGTGCGGTGTTCACCGTGCTCACGCTGGTGCCGACGGTGCTGATCGGGTTGGGGATCGCGGCGGCGCTGAACCGGAAGCTGGCCGGTATCGGGTTCTTTCGAACGTTGGCGTTCCTGCCGCTGGTGGCCTCCACGGTGGCGATGGCGGTGGTGTGGCGGTTCATCTTTACCGAGGACGGGATGCTCGATATCGGGCTCGGTGTGGTCGGGTTGGGGCCGGTGCCGTGGTTGACCGATCCGGATCTGGCGTTGGTCTCGCTGAGTGTCGTCACGGTGTGGAAGAGCGTGCCGTTCGCGACCGTCATTCTGCTTGCCGCGATGCAAGGGGTGCCGGAACCGCTCTACGAGGCGGCGAAGATCGACGGAGCCGGTGCGCTGCGGCGGTTTTCGGCGATCACGCTGCCGTTGATCCGAGGGCCGTTGTCGTTCGTCTTCGTGATCACGGTCATCAATTCGACGCAGGCGTTCGATCAGGTGTACGCGCTCACCGGAAGTAACGGGGGGCCGGAGACAGGGACCTATCTGCTGGGGATCATGTTGTTCCAGAACGCCTTCGGGTTCTACGAGGTCGGGTACGCGTCGGCATTGGCGTGGGTGATCTTCGCGATTCTGCTGGTGCTCACGCTGCTGCAGTTGCGGTTTGCGCGGCGGGAGGCCGTTGACCTGTGAAGGCGGAGCGGATGATCGTGCGCCGGATGCTGCACGGGATCGGCATCTACGCGGTGTTGATCGGCATCGCGTGGTGCGCGTTGGCGCCGATTCTGTGGGCGTTGTCCGGGTCGTTGCAGCGAGACGGGGAGATCGCGGAGGGGAACCTGCTCCCGGCGAGTCCGCAATGGTCCAACTACAGCGAGGTATTCGAGCTGCTGCCGCTCGGGCGGATGCTCCTGAACACCGCGGTGTACGCGGTATGTGTCACCGCCGGGCAGGTGTTCTTCTGCTCGCTGGCCGGGTATGCCTTCGCGCGCTTGCGGTTTCGTGGTCGCGAGGTGCTGTTCGTCGCCTACCTCGGCACGCTCATGGTGCCGCTGACCGTCACGGTGATTCCGCAGTTCTTGTTGATGCGTGCGTTCGGCTGGGTGGACACACCGTGGGCGATGATCGTGCCCGGCCTGTTCGGCAGCGCCTTCGGCACATACCTGATGCGCCAGTTCTTCGCCACGCTGCCAACGGAATTGGAGGAGGCCGCGATCCTCGACGGCTGCTCTACCTGGCAGGTCTATTGGCGAGTTCTGCTGCCGCACACCCGCCCCGCCCTGATGGTGCTCGGCGTGCTCACCTGGATCACCGTCTGGAACGACTTCCTGTGGCCGCTGGTGATGATCCAACGCAACGAGATCGCCACCGTCACATTGGGATTGGTGCGTCTGCAGGGGCAGTATTACACCCAGTGGCCGATTCTCATGGCTGCCTCGATGGTCATTCTGCTGCCGTTGCTCGTGGTGTACGGCATCGCCCAGCGGGCGTTCATCCGGGGGATGGCCATGTCCGGTCTCGGGGGTCGGTGAAACGGCCCAACGGCTTCGAGGCCGCCGGGCCGTAGACCCCACGTGAACTTACGCAATGCTCCTCGGGCGCTGAGTTATTCGCCCCAGTAGGTGCCGAAGCTCCAGAGGTTGCCCTCGGGGTCACGGACCGTGAAACCGCGCGAGCCGTAGTCCTCGTCGCGCAGGCCGCGCAGCACCTCGGCACCGGCGGCAGTTGCGCGTTCGAACAGGGCATCCGGTTCGTCGCAGACGACGTAGGTCGAGTCGTTGCCTGCAACGCGCTTGCCGAACACGCTTTCGTCCTTGCACGCGGAGCCGAACATCACGCCGCCGCCGAGCGGCCAGCGCAGCTCGGCGTGCTCGACGATGGACGGGTCGTCCTCGCGGGTGTACATCGCGGACTCCTGGAAGCCGAAGGCTTCGACGAGGAAGGCGGACATAGCTCTGGCGTCGCGGAAGGTCAGCGTGGGCCAGACGGCGGTGCGGGTGGTGACATCGGGTGGTGTCGGATTCGTCATGCCCTCAGCGTCGCCCGGCAGACCGGTCGGTGTCTTGGACGGATGGAATCTCCTCGCCCAGCCAGATCGTCGGGCTGGTTCCGGCGAGCTCGGCGAAGTCGCGATTCAGATGGGCCTGGTCGTAGTAGCCGCAGCTGGCCGCCACCTGCGCGATGGTGATGAACGACGGGGTGTGCTCGAGCATTCGCCGTGCGCGTTCGAAGCGGGTGATCCGAGCCGCGAGCTTCGGGCTCAGGCCGAACTCGTTGCTGAACCGGCGCGCGAGATGCTGTCTGCTCCAGCCGATTTCCTCGACCAGCGCGCCGACCGACAGCGTCCCGCCGGAGCCGACGACGGCCCGCCAGGCCCAAGTCAGTTCGGGCGCGACCACGCGATCCGGATAGGCCAGCCTGGTGAGGATTCGATCGACGGTGGCGAAGCGTTCCGGCCAGCCGCGCGGCCCCTGCAGCCGCTCCCACAGCTCGTGCCCGATCGGGCCGACCACATCGGCGAACTCCGCCGACGTGTCCCAGAGCGCGGCGGCGGGCACGCCGAACAGGGCGCGGCTGCCGAGCGGCGTCAGCGCGACCGAGATGCCCTCCTGATGACCGTCGTGCGAGATCATCGCCGTGCTCGCCTGCAGGCCGCTCACCGAACAGCGGTAATCCTGCGGCGACTGACTCGGATCCGTCTGCGCGACAACGTCGATGGTCGGACCGATGCTGATGATGAACGTCATATGTGCCGACGGCAGGCCGCGATGCAACCCCGGCGGATACCCCGTCATGCGATAGCCGAGGTAATGATCGATGAACGGCGTGAGCATGGGCGCCGGCTGCGCTGTCACCACCTCGGTGATCGGCTCCATGCAGGTCACGCTACGCCGCCCGGTGACGACCGCAAGCGCGGTGAGATGGCGCACTCGGGGCGAAATTGGGTATGAGCGCACCGCGGGAGCTGGTTACCGTGTCCCCTTCTAACGATTTCTGGAGGTGTGATGCGGCGGGTCCAATACGAGCGCAGCGGTGGTCCTGAGGTGCTCGAGGTCGTGTCGGTCGAGGTGCCGGCACCGGGGCCCGGGGAACTCCTGGTCCGGGTCGAGGCGATCGGGGTGACCCTGCCGACCGTGCGGAAGGTGCGCGAGCAGCGCGAGCCGATCGCGCTGGGTGGCGAGGTCGCGGGCGAGGTGGTCGCGGTCGGCGACGGCGTCACCGGGTACGCGCCGGGGTATCGGGTGACCGGGCTGGTGTTCGGGCACGGGTACGCCGACTACGCGCTGCTCTCGGTGGCGATGGCGTCGCCGATTCCCGACGGTGCGTCGGCCGTGGACGCGGTCGCGCTGGTGCGCAGTGGATTGGTCGCGCTGGGTGCGCTCGACGCGGCGAACTCTCGTGAAGGTGAGTCGGCGCTGGTCACCGCGGCGGCCAGTGGGGTTGGACATCTCGCGGTGCAGCTTGCCCGGGTGCGTGGGGCGTCGCGGGTCGTCGGTGCGGTCTCGGATCTGGACAAGGCGGAGTTCGTCCTCGGGCTCGGTGCCGACGAGGTGATCGAGTACGGGCAGGAGTCGTGGGGCGAGCCCGTCGATTACGTGCTGGACGCGGTGGGTGGCGAGTTGCTCGGGCCCGCGATCGCCGCGCTCGCTCCTGGTGGACGGCTCGTCTACTACAGCTCGGGTGGCGGCACCATCCAGGCTTACGACCTGCTCGTCGGCGCCAAGTCGGTGATCGGATTCCAGATGGCGCGCATCGCGCAGCGCCGGCCCGACCTGCTCGATCAGTGGCGGCAGGAGCTGTGGCAGTACGTGGTGTCCGATCAGCTTCGGCCCGCGGTGCACGCGGAATTCGCGCTCGACGACGCCGCCGAGGCGCACGCGGTGATCGAGGACCGGGGCAATCTCGGCAAGGTCGTGCTTATCCCCTGATCACCGGTATGGCAGGCGCGGGTTGGAGCACCGCGCCTGCCGCGTAGACTCTCGTTCTCGTGAGCGAGCGAGCGAGCGAACCAACCAGCACAGCGTCCGAGACGTACGAGAATGCCGAGCGCAGCGAGGCAGTCTCGTGAGTCTCACCCTCGGAATCGTCGGCCTGCCCAACGTCGGAAAGTCGACGCTTTTCAACGCGCTGACCAAGAACGACGTGCTGGCCGCGAACTACCCGTTCGCGACCATCGAGCCGAATGTCGGCGTGGTGCCGCTGCCCGATCCGCGGTTGAACAAACTCGCCGAGATCTTCGGTTCCGCCAAGATCCTGCCCGCCGTGGTGTCCTTCGTGGATATCGCGGGCATCGTCAAGGGTGCGTCCGAGGGTGCCGGTCTCGGCAACAAGTTCCTCGCCAACATTCGCGAAGCCGACGCCATCTGCCAGGTGGTCCGCGTCTTCGCCGACGATGACGTGGTGCACGTCGACGGTCGCGTCGACCCGCTCGCCGACATCGAGGTGATCGAGACCGAGCTGATCATCGCCGACATGCAGACCCTGGAGAAGGCGATCCCGCGGCTGGAAAAAGAAGCCAGGATCAAGAAGGACCGCAAGCCCCTGCTCGATGCGGCCGTCGCCGCCAACGCGGTCCTCGACAGCGGCCAGACGCTCTACTCCGCGCGCACCAAGCTGGACGGCGAACTGCTCAAAGAGCTTTCGCTGCTCACCACCAAACCCTTCCTCTACGTCTTCAACGCCGACGAGTCCGTCCTCACCGATGACGCGAAGATCGCCGAACTGAAGGCCGCCGTCGCCCCCGCCGACGCCGTCTTCCTCGACGCCAAGGTCGAAGCCGAACTCCTCGAACTCGACGACGAGTCCGCCCTCGAACTCCTCGAATCCATCGGCCAAACCGAACCCGGCCTGAACGCCTTGGCCCGCACCGGCTTCCACACCCTCGGCCTGCAGACCTACCTCACCGCAGGCCCCAAAGAGTCCCGCGCCTGGACCATCCACCAGGGCGACACCGCCCCCAAAGCCGCAGGCGTCATCCACACCGACTTCGAACGCGGCTTCATCAAAGCCGAAATCGTAGCCTTCGACGACCTCGTCGAACACGGCTCCATGGCCGCCGCCAAAGCCGCAGGCAAGGTCCGCATGGAAGGCAAGGACTACGTCATGGCCGACGGCGACGTAGTCGAGTTCCGCTTCAACGTGTAGGTCGTGCAACTAACCGGACCATACAAGAGTGTCGTCCAAGGCACGGTGCAATACGGGATCGCCCAATAGAGCCAACAGCTGGTCACTTTACGCGGTGACGTGCCATCATTGGATGACCGGTCGCGTGTTTGATCGGTCTGGCAGCGGGTGCGGGCTGCATCAGATTCAGGCCTTAATCCGAGGAGTCGATATATTATTGGCTATTATGGGTCGACTCTAATCGTTCCCTCTGTGCTGCAGGGGATTTATCGAGGATGCGGTGGAATGGTTCATGCATGGACTGTGCGTGGTGGTTGGGATGGGCAACGTGAAGAGTCTGCTCTTGCGGACGGATTAGCAATCGCTGGATGGGGCAGCGTGAGTCATGATCTTGCGGAGGTGGAAGACATTGATCACTTGCGTAACCTTTTAGCGATTTGCTACCGCAATGAGCATGGATCAACAATCGATAATTGGACACACCAACTGTGGCGCTTCGTAAACGAGATGCAGGTTGGTGATCTTGTGGTAATGCCGAGAAAATATCGTGATGTAGTGTCGATCGGAAAAATCGATGGGGGCTACGAGTATCGTAAAAATGCAGCGCCTGGATACAGGCATGTACGTCCTGTCGAATGGTTGAACTCTAGCGTCGAGCGCGCCGCCATCGCTGGCGATCTGAGGGCCAGCATGGGTTCATATCTGACAATTAGCGAGCTCAGTCGGCGTAATGGTGTAGAGCGGGTGAAGGCATTGTTGGATACTGGTGTCGACCCTGGATACTCAGGTGACATTATTTCACCAGCGACTCACGATGAACTTCAGGAGGACGTTCTTAATTCTGGCGCGCGGCAGTTGTCTGTGCGATCCCTCATCAGTCTGTGGGGTCATGAGCGTCGAACAAGCGATGTTGTGGATGATGTCAATCAGGCTCTTCGTAACCTCCACCTCGCGGTCGAGCCGGATTTCGCGACTGTGCAGCTCGATAGTCTAGTCACGGTTTTGCCGCTGACCATCGGTGAGAAAAATTCAGGTGACAAAAGCGATCAGGGTACTGGTTCGGAAACAATTTCAGGAGCAGCCGTCGGTAGAGATCTGACATGGCGAATCGGCAATATTCGACAAAATGGGCCAATTATTACGGTTGCAGCTGAGGAATCGCTCGAACGGGCAATCGAGCTGATGGTCACACGCGGGTTCTCGCAGCTACCCATCGTGGATAATCGCCAACGTCTCAAGGGTGTTGTCACATGGGAAAGTATCGCGCATTCAAGCTTGGTGCAACGTAATGTCACTCTATGGAAGTCTCGCGCAGACGCGTATCCGCCAGCCGCACACGGAGAGGAAGAACTCTTCGCTCGAATTGATGACATCCAGAGGTTCGGCTTCGTAATTGTTGTAGACGCCGAGAATATAGTGACCGGGATTGTAACCACAGCTGATCTGGCTGGCGAGCTCAGAACTCGGATCATGCCATTTACGGTACTAGAGGAGATCGAACGACGGCTCCGTCGTGCACTCGACCGTCTCTCTGTCGAAGATTTACGGAGTGGCCTCAAAAGAGGCAAGGACAGTGTGATGTCCGCAAAGGATCTAACCCTCGGTAACTATTCATTCGTCGTGAACAACGATCAGGTATGGACCAAGCTAGGTTGGCCATTGGAGCGGCAGGGGCTTGTGGACCGACTGAAATCGGTTGCTAGATATCGCAATGAGCTCGCTCATTGGAATGTTGATGCGCCTGATAGTGAACACCAGCAGCTGAGGGCGGCGAGTGAGTTGCTGAAAATCCTGAAGATGATCACCCGTGATCCCGTGTAAACATAGGTGTCTCCGCTGAATTTCACGGTGCCTGCGCACCTTCCGAGGCGAGGCATGGACTCATTCGCCAGACTAGGGTATCGCATTGGGGGCATGCCCACTGATCTACTATGCGTCTTGATGGCTGCATTGTTGAACATGAGTAATTGAGCAAATAGATGGTGTGCATTCTGTTCAGCTAGTGCGCCTGCGGCTGGTTGTACTCGGGATTCACAATTAGTTCGCGATGAAGGTAGCTCAAATCAATTCTGCAGTGCTCGGCCAGCGCAGAATGTAGTTCCCGTACAGGACTGTCGATAGTTTCGCCATCGCGTGTCGTAACGACAATCGCAGGTCTGTCGCCCCCCGAGACCGCTATGCTCAGCGCGGCCCAGACAAGGTCACGAACGGTTCCTGCGTGTCCCCAGCAGACGTATCGGGTTGAGGTCCCATTTGTTGCGTAGCAATGGTTAGGTTTGACGTTGATAGTGTTCGGAATCATATCCCATCCGTGACCGAACGCCGCCTGAATAATTTCCTGAGGACCTTTGAATCGCCGCACGGTATAGCGCACGTAGTTACCGATTCCTTCCTGGGCTCTAGTGTACTCTTTCATCGGCACGTCTTTGATCCAGACTCTTGCATCTTTCTCTGGACCGTAGTCGAGTAGAATTTTGCCAACCTGCGGATCTTCAATCCACTTGCGGTACTGATGAGTTTTCTCCGGGTTGCTCAAGAATTCCCAATCCAGTTCATGCGCTTGGCGGTATATCTCGGTTATGAGACGTTCGCGGACGGATGGAGGTAGCTGTCTCAGAGGCATGGTTACCTTATTCCCAAGTTGTCAGGCCGGCGGGAAACTGAAGCCGGTGCTCGTCATATGCGGTTTCGAGGCTAGCGGCATCTTTGATCCACTCGTCCATAAGTGTGGATACTCGCTGGTCACTAAAGTTTATATTCGATGTTGCCTTATGTAAGGTTTCAACCTCAGTGTCGTATCTGTCGAATGTGCGCTTCATCTTGAGGATCGCGGCGATCCGACGGAGATCGCTCACGAAATCCAAGACTGTGACACGGTCTTTGCCCTCGCGTAAACGAAGCCCTCGTCCGAGTTGTTGAACGAAAATCCTACGTGAGTGAGTGACTCTAGCGAAACAGAGGATATTAACGTCGGGCACGTCTACGCCTTCATTTAAAATATCCACAGAGGTCAGGAGTGGGATTTCGCCAGATCGAAATGCGAGCAGGCGGCTCTGCCGTTCTCGCTTTCCAAGCCCTGCGTGTACTGCGAGGGCGTTTGACCAAAGTGGTGTTCGTACGAGCAGGTCCGCGAGACGCTCGGCATGCTCGATAGTGCGACAGAAGACGATGGCTCGGGGCCGTGCGGTGCCCGCCCATGCCGCAGCCAGCTCATCGCGGATAGCCTCGTCTCGTTGAGGTAAAAACAAGTGTGCATTGAGCTCTGCCAGTCCATATGAGTGGATACTGGCTTCTCGGACAACGTCCCAATCTATGTTATCGACGAATAGGCGGTAATCGACCTGAGCGAGATAGCCGCGCTTCATTCCCTCCTCGATTCCCAGGCTGAAGCTGGCAGTGCCGAATTGGCGGGTAATGTCGTGCTTATCTCCTCGCCAGGGCGTGGCCGTTACACCTAAATGTTGTGAATCGCCTAGAATTTCGAGTAATTTGTCGTACTGCCCTTCCTCGCCTAGGTGGTGAGCCTCGTCGATCATGACGAGACTTGGTCGGTAACCAAATCGTGCTGCAGGTAACGCGGATCCGACCGTTGCACAGGTTATCCCGGAGAGGTCGTCCGGTCGGGTGTCACCGGTCAGAAGCCGTGTTGGTACATCTTTAGGAATATGGCGCCACAATGCTCGCTCCAACTGCTGGACCAAGTCCTTGGCGTGAGCGACTACGAGAACCTGCGATGCGGGATTCTGGCGCAAGTGCGCTGCGATTACTTCTCCACCCACGACTGTCTTGCCTAACCCAGTCGCGAGCACGAGCAATGCGCGGCGGGTGGTATCGAGATCACTGAGGATCGCTCGCAACGCGTCGACTTGATACCCACGCAGCGCAATCTCATCGAATCGAGGTGGAAGTCGGTCGAAGCTTGTCGTCAGGTCTGTTCCGGACCAAAGCAGTATGTTTGGCCCGAGACGCTTCATACTCTCGACCCGCTGTTGCGCGGACGGGCTGAACCGGGCATTGGTCACGACGACAGCATGATGCGCACGGTATCGGGTGTGAGCCCGTGTGACCTCTTCCACCGCGTTGGCGCCCACCGCGCCGCTTCGTTTCCATTTGCACTGGAAGACCCAGGTCTCGCTTCGCCGACTGGCGAGGATGTCGCCCCCTTCATCACCAGATCCGTCGATATTCGTGACATCCGAAAAACCCAAATGCCACAAAAGGCGTTCAATCTGGCGAGGGAACTGTATCGGACCAGAGCTAAGAAGGGAGGCTGTATCGAGGAAGCGACGCATACCTGGCCCTATATGTCGTCTGCGAGGTCGCGAGTGATCAAACGGCAACTGATTCGGGTCCGTGACAACTCATCACTATCGAGCCGTGGGCTGTGTTGGTCGAGCAGCGTGAGGTCGCCCAACGGGCCTATGACGCGATCTAGAACGAGAGCCTTCGCGCTCGCATCAGTCAGATCCTGGTATCGGTGCTTGAAAACATGGCCGTCGAGAAATAGTTCCGGGGAAGCCTTGATGATGCGGGTTATCGCGCTCGCTGGGATGTATCGAATGAACTCTCCGCTCGTACGAGCATCATCCCAGGACGGCCATCCACCAGATTGAACAGCGAAACTTCGCTCCGTGCTGGCCCGTTCGTCGTTTGTCAGCAATTCCCAGACGCTGCTCGGGTTAGTTGAGACGGGAATAACCATCGCGGCTCGGACACGTTCAAGCAGGCGCTCCGACTCATCCGCTACTGCGGCCACGGTCAACTGCGGTCTTGAGCTTTGAGCTTTGAGATTTCCCACGATCTCTGTCAAGGGAGTATCTATCTTTCTGTTGACTCGCGCGCGCATGAACTCGGCAACCTCAACAAGCGCCATGTCGCGCATATCGGTTCCAAATTGGCTGAACAACTTATGACCAGCGTTGACGAACACCTCTAGGGTCGGAGCCCGAAGCATCATCGCCGCAACCGGGACTACGTGTCCTTCATTGGTAACGAGTTCTTGCCCTCGGACTGCCCATACTGTCAGCTCTACGCTGCCCAGATCATCAAGGAGGTACTTGCCAGTAAGGTCTACGAGCGCCTCTGCGTGATCCCGGTACCGTTGAAGACGCGCATTAACCGTCTCAGCAGGCGGTTCCTTTTCCGTGAACGGTCTCTTCCCTCGCGTCTCGTCCGTGGGGAACATTGGGTCGACCTCGACAGAGTCGATATTCAGGCCGGGAAGAATCTCGCCGGAGGTCGGGTCCAGATCAGGCTCGACTGGGTGGTCATGCTGGCGCGCGGCTTGATACCACATCTCGTCTGTTTGATAGTCCAGGTCCCCATTCCTCATGAGGTCCGCCCACTTCGCAGCCTTCTCGTGTAGGGGATTATGGCCGTCTCCAGGAATTAGGTAATTCAGCCCCGGGTCTTGGCGGCGGAAGCCCGCGAAGAGAAGGGCCAGCGGACTACGGTTCTCTGGCAGACCCAGACGTTTGGCGATCTGCGGTCGAATGGGGCTGGTTCCTCGTACTTCACGTAGAACCTGCCGCCATTCAGTGGTCTCGAACTCGAATGCCGTCTTTTGATAGTTGGGCGAAACATGGTCACAATGAATCTCGCCGATGATTCTTCCCGTTGGCTTTTTGGAGTCAATGGGATACTCGAGCTCGGGATCGCCGAGATCGTCTTCGTCCTGCCAGTAGAAGACGCGCTTGTCCCTTTGGAGGATCTTTCGCCCATTTCGAAGGAAGTCAATGCCATAGTCTGATGTATGGACATATCGTTGAACTCCGACCCAGCCCCAAATCCTTCGCTCGCGTAGTTCGATGCGATCTTGTCCACACTCTTCGCACTGTTCGGCGTCAGCGGAACTCCAATATCCACACGTCATACACGCTTTCTTGGAACTCAATACATGATCGATCTGCTGAACGGCATGGATCTCGACTCCTTGCCGTGTTACGGTGCGTTTCGCATCCCATATGCACGGCACTCGCGGCTGAACCTTCTTGCCATTCAGTGTCAGTAGAAACCCCTTCTCTCTTAAGAGGTAGCTGTAGACATCTCCTAGTTTGTCGCGGATAACGCTCTGGGTGCGAGGCCGACACAAAGTGGAGTGTTGATCTTGTTTCAGCTCGCTGATAGTGACCGTGGTTCCATGTTCGCTTGGATTGGCTTTCGGGACTGTGCGATATGGTGCCAGATACTTGGACGAGTTTGCGATCTTCGTTAGGTCCAACGTGACTTCGATCCATTCGGGGTCGCCAGCACGACTCGTGCGCACTGTAGTCCGCCGCCCAAGTCGGGCAGTGCTGATGTTGAATCCCATACCGAATAACCCGAGCGAACCGTGTCGGCTGTTACTCGTCCAGCCCGCACTGATCGCATTGGTCACCGCAGTCAAGCTCATACCGCGGCCGTTGTCTCGCACGGTGATCTCAGCGGACGCACGGTTCGAGCTAGCGGGAGGCAGCGTGATCGTTACCGATGGTCTATGGACTGCCTCGCCAGCTGCTTGGAACTCGTCAAAGCAGTTGTCGGCGAGCTCTGCTAGACATTGCCACTGAGAGAACTCGATATCGCCGAGCACACCCAAGATCCTTGGGTGTGGCGTGACATTGATGAACTGATCCCCTGCCAAAACCCAACTCCATCCCCTCGAAGACGCACTTCTATGCGTTGGGGTACGCCATCGCCGAGTGATCCCTGCGCCGCACCCAGTCCATCGTGACCAGATGTGTACGGCGAGGCTGTGCCCCCGCGCGACTAACAGTAGTGTGTCTGGCGCTCAGCATCGATCGAGATGATCACAATCTCCAAACTTTAAGTGTCTGGGCTCGCATCCGAACCTGGATGCAGGGTCGCGCACAGCGGTAGAGCCGTCATGAACGCTACGCATACTCTCTAGAGGTGCCAACCGACCACCGTTGAGGAGACCTGGCCATGAGCTCCAGGGCTAGGCCGTCCCGCGCACGGTGGCGATGACATGACGGGCGACCTCATCGGGAGGTTCGTGCTCCCATGCTCTGATGACAGTCCAGCCAGCTTCTGTAAGGACGCATGTGGTTTCTGCGTCTCGCCGTTGGTTGTCACCAAACTTTTTTTGCCAGAACTCGGTGTTGCGTGTCGCTGCTCGGTGATGTTCCGGACAGACATGCCAGAAACAGCCATCCACGAACACAGCCACTCGCGCCTTCACGAATACGACATCCGCTCGACGCCCGAGGCCTTTTAGAGGCTCCGCATCCACGCGGTAGCGAAGGCCAGCCTTGTACAGAAGGGATCTGAGACGCTTCTCAGGCCTGGTGTCCCTGCCGCGGTTACCGCGCATGGACGCACGCACTGCGAGGGATGACGCTGTCGATCCCTTCGGAAGCTTCTCCTCGGTGAGTAAGCCCCTGTTCCATGCCCGTCGCCAACCTTCGGTCAAGTTGGCCGCACGGGTATCGAATCCAACCTCGCCCAGGTACCGTTCTGGTGATTTCTCGCCATCGCCCCATCGCAAGGTCGCTCGGATCCGTCGGGTTCTCGCGTACACCCTCAACGAGACCGAGGCGCGAGCGAAGCGGCCACCGCCTAGATCCACCAGTCGACGGTGGCTCCCGCCAGCCGCTCTATCTTGCTCAGCCGATAGTGCTGACCTGCTTCGTCCGGGCCTGCCCTTCCAGGCCCGGTCTGGGGGCATCTTGTCGTTCCAACGATTCTGAGACGACTTCCCCTCAGCGGTCATGAGCAAACTTCCGCCTTGTCCAAGGCTTTCGCGACAGCTTCGGCGAACACAGACCCAAGCTTGACGGGGACCGCGTTTCCGAGCTGCCGCATCTGTTCCCCTCTCGGGCCTTCCAGCTTCCAATGGTCTGGGAACGTCATTACTCGTGCCGTTTCACGCACGGTCATGTACCTGTGTCGATAGGTCGTGTCGTCAGCTGGGTCCAACTCGTCTGTCAGCATCACCGATTCGCCACCCGGCACGCCGTGTACGCCAGCCTTCACTGTCTTGGCCGGACGATCCAGCTCGTTCGGTGTATGCCCCTTGTAGATCCGTGCGTCAGGCCAACCGATGTGATCTGTGAACCCACCAACGCGATATTCTTTGCGGTCCAATTTGTCCCACGAGATCTTCGGGAGCGGCTTTCCTTCATTTTCGTCGATACCTGTGATCGCATCTCGGAACGTCCGCCATGGTTGTAATCCATCATCGAGTAGTGGAATGTCCTGAGGAAGTCTTGCCATCACACGATCGCGAACATGCTTGGGGACCCTGGAATGCCGCTTCCAGTAGGAACCGTCGCGCATCGAGCGAAACAAAGAAGCTTCGGAATATTGAGGCCGTACATCTGATCTGAATTGTTCGAGATCTACATTCAGATCCGCACGGAACGCGACAATGATAATTCTATGACGGATCTGCGGAACCCCGTAATCGGCAGCGTTTACGCGGGTAACGACTAAATCATACCGCTTGCGCAGGTCGCCGCTACGTGTGGCTTGTGCCTTTATCAGAACCGAATCATGATC
Source organism: Nocardia sp. NPDC060255 (assembly GCF_042727395.1). Taxonomy (NCBI): domain Bacteria; kingdom Bacillati; phylum Actinomycetota; class Actinomycetes; order Mycobacteriales; family Nocardiaceae; genus Nocardia; species Nocardia sp. NPDC060255. Next base: position 147,519 of record NZ_JBHXAU010000010.1, read on the forward strand.
CTGCCAACGAGAGTTCGGGTCACGCAACTCGAAGGGCATCTCCATCTCGCGGAGGATGTACTCGAAGTACGGCCTGAAAGATGGTCTGAGGAGACCTTGGACGTTCTCGCATATGACCGCTTTCGGCTGAATGTGCCGCATCGCTTTGAACATCTGCGGAAACATGTTCCGCTTGTCCTCGTCGCCCTTCGCAATACCACCGAGGCTGAATGGCTGGCAGGGCGGTCCTCCGGCGAGCACATCGACGCGGCCGTGCAGGTACGTCATGTCCAGCTCTTGCACGTCGCCCTCGACGAGCGGCCACGGCTCACCTGGCTCGGGAACCCACTCCACATCCCCGCGAGGTTTCGCGCCGTTGGCCTGCAGGCTCTGGCACGCCCGCTTCGCGAACTCGTTGAATAACAGCGGGCGGAAGCCGGCCTGATGGACAGCCATGGCCAGGCCGCCCGCACCTGCGAACAGCTCGACCCCCGTTCGATCCACCATTGGCTCTCTTCCCTGTTCAGGCACCGGTAAAGCGTACCGCGGAATCTGTGAATATTGTGACATCTGGAGACTGGGTTTACTGCGTCGGTAGACGCTCGGAGCCATCCCAAACGGTCCGTCAGCTCACCAAGTAAGGTCTCGGTGAGTCGAGTACTCCACCTCGCTCACCGACCCTAGCGGCAGGCACTGACAAGGAGCGTGAAGCATGACCGTGAAGGACGGTTCCTTCCAACCCGCGTTCTTCGATCCGCTATCCACCGAGCACCTGACAGAGATCATTTGCCAGACGCTGGAACGACAGCCGCTGTTTTCTATGGCGGAGCAGGTGCCAAGGTTCGACGGGGCGGGCTTGTACGCAATCTACTATCGCGGGGAATCCGTGGGCGAGTACACCCCGCTCGCTCGGACTGAGATCCCGCTTTACGCTGGTCAAGGAGCGTCGCACAATAGTGCTACGGGACGAGTGAAGTCGTCACTTCGGCCGGTCTACCTGCGTTTGAAGGCACATCGGCGCTCCATCGACGAGGGTGGTTTGCTGGTGGCGGAGTTCGAGTTTCGAGTACTCCTGATGCCTGATGTGCACGCGGATCTAGGAGAAGACGGTTTGCGCAGACTCTATCAACCTGTCTGGAACAGCGTCTTGACCGGATTCGGCAGTCACGAGCAAGGTGCCGCGACTCGACAAAGCGGGCGAAGCAAATGGGACACCTTCCATGCCGGAAGGGCGCGAAGCTTTGGAGACTCCGACCACAGTATCGACGAGCTTGAGCGACTAGTCGCGGCGCACATCGATCAGCAGCTTGTTCATTACCCGGATCTGCCATGGCCCCATCCAGTGCGGGATCTCCCGGGCTCTTGAATACCGGCAGTAGGGCCGTGTCACCGGGGCGGAGTTTGGACACGGACCTTTTCGTCAGCATGAATGGGGACTCTGGGCACAGGTTGTTCCGTATCGGAACTTGGTCGAATTGCACTTAACCGTCTAGCGGTTTCGGGGCTCGATCGGCTTCTTCGCGGCGATGGCGCCAGGTGCGGTAGGTGCGGTGGGCGGTGAAGGCGCCGATTATGGCGGTTATGCACCAGATTGTTATTGCGGTGTAGGCGAGGGGGGCGGAGAGGTCGCCGATTGAGGCGCCTAGGGCGGTGTAGACGAAGGCTCGGGGGGCTGAGCCGATGAAGGCGCCGGTGGCCATTTGCCATAGGGGGACGCCGAGGGCGCCGAATGCGTAGGACGACAGGGCGTCTGGGGCGCCGGGGATGAAGCGTTGGGCGACTACGGCCCAGAGGCCGCGGCGTTCGATCTGGGCGTCGAGGTGATCTGCGCGTTCGGCGCCGATGAGGGCGCGCGCACTCTCGCGGCCTGCCCGTCGTCCGAGGAAGCCGGCGACTGTCGCGGTGCCTACGGTCGCACCCAATGTCACGAATGTCCCGACCAGTGGTCCGAAAAGCAGACCGCTCCCGGCCGCCAGAATCGAGCCAGGAACAAGAATGGCGCCGAGGAGCGCCGACACTGCTGCGTACACGAACGGCGCGGCTGGACCGGTCTCGGCGATCATGTCGCGCACGCCGTTGATATCGATAACCCGTGCGACGGCAACGAGATAGAACATCCCGAGCAGGAACACGATGCACAAGCCGAGCCGCACGCCGTGCCGCCACCGGCTGGTCTGCGCGGAATCGTCGTAGTCGGTCATGGTGCGTCCAACCCTGCCGCACCATGACGAAGGCCGCGAATCGAGTCCAACTCTGGCCGGCCCAGCTATTGAGGCCCCTTGATCAAGCGGCGACGAGCCGGGCAGGTCGGTGCCGGAGGAGTTGGCGGCCTCGGGCGTGCGCGCCGCGCCGCAGTCCTAGATGGTCGGGTCGACTGCGGCGTTCCGGCGACCCGGCCAACTCCAGACTCTATTGGTGGATCACCTCACCGAGTCGCGGTAGGACGGAACGTTTCCAGCTTCGCTCGGTGGCGTTGCGGACCATCTTCTGTCGACGGTCTTCGATGTCAAAACCTTTCTGCATCAACAGAAGTCGGGTGCCGCGGCCTTGGGGACGCATCGTCCAGTCGATGATCCATCGGGCGGGGTGCTCGGCCTGCGGATGTAGCCAGCTGTAGGTCAACTGTTCGTACGGCCGGGCCGCAAGTACTTCGCAGGACACCTCATCGATCGGTGAGGTGGGGTAGGTGAATCGGAAGCGGGTTCCGACCGAGGCGGCGAATCCGATCGGGCGAAGGAGCCACCGTGCCAGTAGATCCGGCTCGGTCAGCGCGCGCCATACGGTGTCGGGTGGTTGCGGGAAGAAGTTGCCGAGTTCGACGGCAGCGGGATTCAGCTGTGCGTCAGCGATCAATTCTCTTGGCCTTCCTTGAATTTCGCCTCCAATTCGGCGGCAAGCTGTGGCTGCTCGGCTTCCATTTTCTGGACGTAGGCGACCGCGTCGCCGACAGTGCGCAGGCTCGCCATATCCTCGTCGGGGATTTTGACCTCGTATTTGTCCTCGAGTTGCACGGCGATCTCCACCAGTGACAGCGAATCGATGTCCAGATCGTCGACGAAGGACTTCTCCGGCAGCACCTCGGCGGCCTCGATGCCGGTCACTTCCTCGATGATTTCCGCGATGCCTGCGACGATTTCTTCCTGCGTGGTTGCCACGAATCCTCTTTTCCTCGATGCGATCACATAGCTGCGGTGCGCCCTCGCCTACTAGGCGCTGGTTCCTCCGGCTGGGGTCGAACGGCAGTGCCAGTACGCTAAGAGCTCCACCGGGGTGGAGGTTCAACTAGTTGTGACGGACGACATACAGGCGAGCGCGCTGGTGAGTATCGGTGAGTTGGCGCGCAGCACCGAGCTTTCGGTGCGCACGATCCGGTTCTATTGCGACGAGGGCATTCTGGAACCTCGCCGCAGCGCGGGTGGGCATCGGATGTTCGACGCCGACAGCGCGATTGAACGACTGCTGCTGGTCCGGCGGTTGCGGGCGCTGGGTCTGGGGCTGGGCTCGATCACCGACGTGTTGCACGGCGAGCGGTCGATCGATGAGGCCATCGCCGCCGAAAGTGCGCGACTCGACCTCGAATTCAGGTCGCTGGCCTGGCGACGCGCGTCGGTGCGGGCCGTCGAGACGGCTGCCCCGACGCAGCGGGTCGAGCGACTCGCGTTGCTGGCCGCCGCGCAGGACAGTGGTGCGGTACACGATTGCCTCGCACGGTTCTGGCAGCGCGTCCTCGCTCCGGTGCCAAGGATCGAGGTCGACAGATGGGTGTGCTGGAATGTCCCGGAGCCGCCTGCTGATCCGTCCGTCGACGAGGTTGTCGCGCTTGCCGAACTGGCCGCGCTTGCCGCTGACCCGGAACTGAGTCGTGTTGTGCGACAGCAACTCTGGCGGTATCGGCCGGAGCTGATCCGCGACCGTCAAGGGCTGTACTTCGATGTGGGCGACCTGATGGCGGATGTGGTGGCACTGGTCGCGGCCGGCGCGCCGCCGCACGAGGGCAGCGAACTCGATCGCTACGTCAGGGCCCATGCCAGGGCGCGCGGGGAACGTGATTCGCGGCGTTTCCGCCGGCAATTGCTGGTCGATGCCACCGACGCCGACCACCGGATTCATCGTTATTGGGCGTTGACCGGGCAGCTGCTCGGCGCCCGTATCACTGTGGGGCCAACCCATCGCTGGCTATACGACGCATTGACCGGCTCCATCGCATCGGCACAGCGGGTCTAATCCATCGGTTCGACCCACTGCGCGTGAGAGGGGCCCGGGGGCGAAGGGGTCGCCGAAGTACTGCGTTTCGCGGACTACTTCCGCACCTTCGAATTCCATGATGCTCACAACGTAAAACAGTTGCACGCCGCAGGTTGCTCAGCCGGCCTCGCTGCATCGGTATTCGACCTGGGGCATTTATCCGAAAGTTTCGGTTGCCGTGTACTTTTAGGTTCGGTTCGGGGTGCTGCTTCGGCAGCTGGAGGAGATGAGGGTAATGATGAGTAGACGGCTGCGTGTGGTCTTGGGCGTGCTACTGGCCGCGGTGACACTGGTATTGGTGGTGGCATGCGGGACGAAGGAGTCCGAATCCCGTACGCCGCTGCCGAGTTCGGTGACCGGGACTTCGGTTACCGCGACGAAGACGGTGACTCCGACGAGTTCGGTTCCGGCGCAGGGTAATCCGGGTGGGCCGCAACGTCAGGATGGGTCGCGGCCCGGCGTCGGCGACGCGGGACAGCCTGCGGCGCAGCCGCCCGGTGGTACCGACAACTGTAATGAGAACTGCGGTGCGATACCGCCGCCGGGCGGGACCGACAACTGTGGCGTGATCTTCTGCGGTGATCCCAACGCGCCGCGGCCGGGCGGCACCGACAACTGCAATGACAACTGCGGTGTGATCTGCACGGAGCGGATCGACTACACGGGTGATCCGCGCACGCCCGCCGAGATCAACACCCTCGGCGAGTGGAACCACAAGTGCCCCGAGCCGATTCGGCCGACAGCCACCGTGTCACCCACGGTGCAGCCGACTGTCACCGCATCGCCTACGGTGCAGCCGACCGTGACGTCGTCCACGGCGACCACGTCGCCGCCCGCGCCGGCGGTCACTACTCCGGCGAAGTAGGGGGCTTGCTCGGGTCGAACGTCTCTGACGGCGGATAGGAGTGTCCGGCGGCGTAAAATTCGAAGCGCCGGACAAACCTTCCGAGGTGGCCGTGAACCGCGAACAGCTGCTCGACGCCATCCTGACTGCCGACCCGCAGCCGGGCGACTTGGTCTATGTCGAGCGCCGGGGCGATTCGTATCGATGGCGCGGCGGAGGCGAGTGTTCGCCGGGCGCGGCCGACACGTGGATCTACTACTGCTGGCAGCGTGCGGTCGGCGATCGCGAGAGCGCCCGCGAAATGCTCGATGACCTACTGGCCGAGATGGAGTCGATGATCGGCAGCGGCGCCGACCGTTGCCGATGGCCGCTCGACGAGCCCTGGCCCCGGACGCATTGAGGCCGGGCGGTGGAATACCTGGTCAGTGCTGCCGATCGTGCCGCATTCAAGCGGTGCCGTCGGCAGTGGGATTTCGCCGCGACCGGGCGTCGCTGCCTGAGTCCGGTTCGGCGCACCACCTATGACCTCGATCGGGCGCTGCGCGACGCCCTCGCCGTCTATTACTTCCCCGGCATGTGGGATTGGGATGCGGCGATCGTCTTACCGCTGGTAACCAAGGCGCTGGACAACGCGCTCGGTCGCCAACGCGAAGCGCTCGGCACCGAGCCGCCGGACTGGCAGGCCACCCTCGATCGTGCGCACCTGCTGCTGGAGCGCTACTTCTCCTGGGCGCCGACCGTCGACCGCTTCTCGCCGATCCGGGTGGAGACCGACTTCGACGCGATCGTGCCCGACCCGGCCGATCCCGAGCATGGGCTGGTCGGCCCCGGCGGCGGCGGAATCCACTACACGGGGCGGATCGACCTGCTGGCCATCGATGAGTACGACCGCTACTGGGTCGTGCGCCACCGGGTGCTCGACGAGCCGTTCCCGCCGGTGGCACAGCTTGTGCTGGAGGAGGATTCGGTGACGGCGTGCTGGGCGTGGGGACGGTTCTACGACGGCATGGAGGTCGCGGGCACGATCTACAACGAGCTCTCACCGCGAGCCGCCGACGGTTCGCGAAACCGGAGCGAGCTGCCGCCCCAACGTCGGCGTGGCGGCATCCCTCAGCACGAGCCGAGCGGTGGTGGCCGCGGTGTCTCGTCACCCCGGCGCATCTATGTGAAGGGTCGACCGGCGGAGACCGCCGACCGGATCAGCCACATCGAAGGTAATGGACTCCGCCGCACCACAATCAGGCGCAACAGTGCCGAGATACACGCGGCCGGTGCGCAATTGGCCGACGAGATACTGGACATGGTCAACCCTGATCTCCACGTCTACCCGAATCCCACACCGGCACACTGCTCGGCCTGCGCATTCTTCGCGCCGTGCCTGGCTGCCTACGAAAACCGGGATGTCGAGCCCATTCTCGCGGCCGACTACCGCAAGCGCCCCGCCATCGAAATCGAGCGTGGCCGACTCGGCGGTACGCCCTTCGGAGTAGGCCGCGGCTGGGTCCCCGGGAGCGGGTCGGCCGAGTAGATCACCGGCGACTTGACATAAACCTTTGTTGATGTTCGACGCTTACCCGCATCAGTAGCCAGCGTCGAAAGGAATTGTCATGACGGAGAATCCGGTCAAGGTCGCCGTGATCGTGGGAAGCACCCGGGCGGGACGGTTCGGTCCCACGGTCGCCAACTGGTTCGTCGAACACGCCGAAAAGCGGGCCGACATCGCGGTCGATCTCATCGATCTCGCGGAAGATCAACTGCCCGCTCACATGTCGCACGAACCGGAACCCGACGGTGCGCGAGCCCTGCGGTCCGTCGGTGCGCGACTGACCGCAGCCGACGGTTTCGTCGTGGTGACACCCGAGTACAACCACAGCTACCCGGCCCCACTCAAGAGCGCGATCGACTGGCACTTCACCCAGTGGCAGGCCAAACCGATCGGATTCGTCTCTTACGGAGGCATTTCCGGCGGCTTGCGCGCCGTGGAGCACCTTCGCCACGTCTTCGCCGAACTACACGCGGTCACCGTCCGCGACACCGTCAGCTTCCACAGCGCCGCCCAACTCTTCGACCCAACAGGCAAACTGACGGACCCATCCGCCCCCGAAACCGCCGCCGACCAACTCCTCGACCAGCTCACCTGGTGGGGCTCCGCCCTCCGCTCAGCCCGCGCCGAACGCCCATACGTAGCCTGATATCAAGCCCAGCAAGACAATTGGATAGCGCGAACTAGTCAGGGAGTGGCGCGGTGCGGCCCGGGGTGATCCTTGCGGCGGATGCAGGTCGCGCCCGCGCGGGGAAGCACTACGTCACACCGTGGTTCGCCCCGGTCGGCGACGATACGGTTCAGGTCGCCCGCGTCCACTCCAGCCCTGGCGCGCGCCAAGGCGGCGCGCAGTGCGGCCTTGGGATCAGGCCCGTCCGCGCCCCAGCCTTGCGACATCGCCGCATTGATCTCGTCCTTCGACATCACCCTGGCGATGGTCTCGTCGAGCAACCCGGCGGCGACGACGGTCCGAATGAGACCAGCGGGCGCGGGCTCCGGCCGATAGTCCCACCCGTCGAGGCCGATGTCTTCGGCCAGCACATCGAGCAGAACCAGCGCTTGCCACAGTTCGGTGGCTTCGTCGAGCGTGAGCTGGCCGCTCTGGATCAACGCATTCGCCATGTCATAGGCGGCGTCGGCTCGGCGCGGGCCCGCGCAGAGCACCTCGATGATGCCGACGTCGTCGACGATCCTGCTCGAGAAGATGACGCGATGCTGTTTGCCGAGTACATCGAGGGTGTTCCAGCCGGCCAGCCGATCTCCGGTGCCGCGGTTGCTCAGCGGATGGCTGCCCGCTGGATTACCGCACAGCGCAAGCAGATCCACGAGGACGGATTCGCACTCGGTGGGCGGCAGGTCCTCGAGATACTCGACGAACGCGTCGGAGAACTCGATCTCCGCCTGGCAGCCGGGGAACGATTCGCCCTTCCTCACCGATTCGCGACCCGCTCGGCCGCCAGCGCGCGCACCCTGGACTCGTCGACGCCGAGCCGGACGCACACCGCGGCGAGATCGAACTTCCGCGTCCGCTTCGAGGCGAGATCGGCGGCGGCATCGAGGATTGCGAGCTTGGCTTCGCGAATCTTGCGCATGTCCTCGTCGATTCGCTCAGCCGAATCGACGACGGCCACCGCTCGGCCATGGCTGGTCAGCACGACGCGCTGCTCTTCGCTTGCCGCGACCAACCCGGACACGCCCTTGCGGGATGCGGTGGTGATGGGCACTCGAACAGAAGTCATGGTGCAAATCTAGCTAGAAATAGCTAGATATGCAACGCCCTGAATCTGGCTGCCTAGTTGCCGGGGAGGGGGTCACCGCAGTTGTTGGGGGTGGGGGTGTTGGTGAGGTGGTCGGCGAACCATTGGATGACGCGGGGGGCGACGGCTTGGTCGTTTTGATTGTCGTGACCGACGTTGGGGTTCCACTGGGTTGTTACGGGAGTGCCTGCGGCGCAGTAGCGGTTGACCAGTGCTGCAGTGAATTTCGGCGGGACGAGTTTGTCCTCCAGGCCCTGGGCCAGATAGACCGGAATGCCCGGCGGCAGGTCGGGGGCGCGGTTCTCCTCGAAGGCTCGGCGCCACGCGGGGTCGGCGAGGGGGTCGCCCTTGAAGTAGTCGCCCATGCCGGGGACGGTGGTGATTCGGGCGAACAGGGCGGCGAAAGGTATTGCGGCGCAACCGGCTCCGGCCATTTCCTCGTTGCGGGCGGCGGCTTGCGGGGTGAGCAGGGCGTTGGGGTCGAGTTGGGGGTAGGCCTTGGCGTACTGGGTGGTGAGGAAGGGGGTGACGGCCCAGCCGTTGAGGAGTTGGGGTGGGCGTTCGTGCAGGATGCCCGCGATGTCGGAGGCGGGGGCGGTGGCGGCGTCGGCGACGAGGTGGAGTTCGGGCGCGTAGGTGGGGGTCAGCGCGGCGGCGGCCAGCGAGATGAGACCGCCCTGGGAGATGCCGTAGATCAGCATGTCGGTGCCCGCGCCGGAGCCGGGCAGGTTGCGGGCGGCGCGGGCGGCGTTCACGGCGTCGCGGCCCTGGTCGGTGGCGACGAGGTAGTGCTCGCCGTCGCCGGTGCCCGCGGCGCCCGCGTAGTCGCTGGCGGCGACCACCCAGCCGCGGTCGAGGGCGTCGTTGAGCCAGGGCATGGTCGCGGCGATGCCGGAATTCCTGCTCGGCGCGCATTCGGCACCGAGGCTGACGGTGCCGTGGGCGAAGTTCAGGATGGGGCGGTTGGCGCCCTCGCTGAGTGGCGTCCAGACCATGCCGGACGACACCGCGGGGGTGCCGTTGCGGTCCTGGGACCAGTACAGGACGCGCTGGCCGTGGCCGTGCACGCCGGGCAGTGACATCGGCGATGAACGGATCACGGTGCCCGGCGGTTGGGGTGAAATACTTTGTGGCACTTGGTAGAAGGCGGCCAGGCGGGTTTGTTCCGCGTCCTGCCGGGCGGTTTGGGTGACGATTGTCCCGTACCAGCCGATTGTCACCGCGAGCACGATCAACTGCACGGTTACCGCGGCCGGACGCCACCAGCGCAGGGTGCTCGCGCGGGGCAGCGGAGCAGTCAGCCGGAGACCGCGGAGCACCATCGCCACCCCGGTGATCAAGAGGGTGATGACCGTCCATGCGGTGAAATCCAGGCCGGTGCGAAAGGGGAACGTCGCGAGAATCGAGCCGGCGAGCACCTGCCAGCCCGCGAGTGCCGCGGATGCGACGAGCACATCGTCGCGTCGCGCCCCGGCCGACAGGCCGCAGCTGCCGACGCCGATCCAGCACGCCCCGACCCACAGGAACGACGTCGACACAGACATGGTCAGTGCGGCGATACCGAGCACGCCGAACCCAGTGGCAAGCGCTGCCTCGACACCCAGCAACCGTCGAGCGCGCATGAGTGGGGTGGACTCGAAGCTGTCACCATCAGCCGGCTGATCGGGCTCGGCGGCCGACGAACCGCCGCTGCGCGCCAACCACCACCGAGCGGCGGCGGACGCGCCGAGTACCAGCATCGCGACCGCGACGACAACGCGTCCCTCGATCAGCGAAACGCCCAAGGGGGAGTACAGCAACACACCCGACACGATCAGGGCGAGCCCGGGCAACCACCACGCGATTCCACGTACGTCCCAGGTCCGCGCCTTGCTACCGCCCACCCGGGGCCTCCGTCCGTCGGTTTACGCAGCAAGCTCGATGCCGACAACTCTACGGACGGCCGACAGCCGATCGATGTGATCTTCGTCGACTCGCGCTCAGCGGTTCCGCCACCGCCGTCGCGCCCACTTTCGTGCCGCCGGACTCACCGCGAGAACCGGGAGGAACAGTACGAATCCGACCAACGCGACCGGAATCATCAAGTAGATGAGCAATTCGCCGAGCACTTGCAGGATGGTGGGAACGGCGAAGGGCACTGCCAGCACCGCCAGGGCAATCGCCAGCGGATAGGCCCCTCCCGAGGCCGCGGCGATAGCGGCGAATGCGAATCCGGCCGCGAGCACGAGACCGAGCAGGGCCACGAGGTAGTTGTCCCACCATGCGTGTTGTTTCGTGTGAATCGAAGCGCCTCCCATGACGTCGGGTCCGACCCAGCCGCAGAGCCTAGCGCGCCACCACCCCAACGGACGCCAAAGCCTCGTATTACGTTGCGCCGGTTAGGACGTCGTTCCCTAACACCCCCGAGTTATCCACAATTGCCCGGGCGTGGGTTCCCTTGGGGGCCGTGTCGGGCAAGAGTTGAGGCGTGGAAATGACAGCGCTGAACCTCTGGTCGAGCTTGTCTCCTGCTGATATCATCGATATCAAGGAGGTGGGCTTGATGACCGACATCTTGATCCGTGATGTGCCCGACTCGACGATCGCCGAGATAGATCGGCGCGCAAAAGATCTGGGCGTATCGCGCAGTGAATTCCTTCGCCGCTGGATCAGCCGAGACTTCCGGTCGGCTGCGGCGCCGGTGACAGCGGCGGACCTCGATCGACTAGGCCGCCTAGCGCGAGACCTCGACGACCCGGAGGTCATGCGGCAGGCGTGGTCGTGAGTGAGCGGCCCTGGCTCGTCGACAAGTCCGCGTTGGTTCGCCTTGGTCGAAGTCCCGATGCGCAGCGATGGGCCGAACGCATCGAACGCGGCCTGGTGCGAATCTCCACCGTTACCGTGCTGGAGACGGGCTACTCGGCCAGATCGGCCAAGGATCTGACCGAGTTGCTCGACCTCCCACCCCTCTCGAGCATGCCGGTGGAGTACCTGACTCCGGCTGCCGAGAACCGGTCGGTCCAGGTGCTCCGAACCCTCGCCGACCGCGGACACCACCGCGCGCCATCGATCCCCGATCTGCTGATCGCGGCCATCGCGGAACAGTCGAAACTCGTTGTGCTCCACGTCGACAAGGACTTCGAACTCGTCGCCGAGATCACGGGCCAGCCGGTCGAACGGCTACGCCTGGACCCGCCGGAATAGGCGCTGGGCCGAGCGCCGTCGCGATCTGCCCGTGTTCGGGCCCGGTGCTCCGGGCAGCGAACAGGGCACCGCGAGCTATGCCCCGTTCGGCACGTCGTCGATCGGTTCGACGGCGGCTCCGGCGAAGATGAGGAAGTCGGTGGAATCGGCGAAGTCCGCGGAGGTTTCCTCGCCGATGTAGAGGTCGAGGTGGTGTGGGCCGCCGGGGCCCGGGATGAATTCTTCGCCGACGGACCATTCGGCGGCTTGGAATTTGGCGCAGGTGGCGGCGGCTTCGGGGTCGATGATGCCGCAGTCGGTGAGGCGCAGGCGGGTGCCTGGTGCCAGGCCGTCGGCGGCGGCGCTGCGGAAGGGCTGCAGGATCTCGCCCGCGGCGTCGCGGGGCTGCGAGTCGAGCCAGAAGCCGGCGTCGTAGGACCAGTTCAGGTAGGCGCCCGCGTTGCTGCCGCTGGTGATACGGCCGGTGCCTTCGTCGCGCACCGCGTCGACGAAATCGCTTGGTAGATCGCCGAGTTGAGCGTCGTCGTCGACACAGTCGAGGTAGATGCAACCGTGCACCGTTTCGCGCGGTCCGTCATGGTAGGACTCGACGGCGGTGTAATACGCCGTGACGGTCCAGTCGGACCACTTGTTCTCGCCGGCGTCGCATCCGGCCACGAGGACGGACACGGCCAGCAACCCCACACCCAGCCGCACGCTCTGATCGTACGGGGGTTGCCGCCGTGCCGCTGTCCGGGCCGAGTCAGGCTGCGGCGGAGCGGAACTCGGCGGCATGATCGATCGCCCACTGCCGGAAGGTGCGCGGCGGTGCGCCGGTGAGCCGTTCGACGGTGTCGTGCACGACGGAGGTGAAAGCCGCCAGCGCGGTGGCCCGCAGCGCCATGATCGCATCCGCCATCTCGGCGGGCACGCCGTGCTCGACAATGGCCTGACGTGCCTGTTCCGGTGCGACTTCGACGAATTCGAGCGGGCGGCCGAGCACCTCGCCGAGGACGGCGGTCTGCTCGCCGGGGGACAGCGCCTGCGGTCCGCTCAGCGTGTACACCTGACCGTCGTGCCCGTCGGTGGTGAGCGCGACGGCCGCCACCGCCGCGATATCGCGTGGATCGATGACGGCTATGCGCCCCTGCCCATATGGCGCGTACACGGCTCCGTGCGCACGGATCGTGCCTGCCCAGTGCAGCGCGTTGGACATGAACCCGAGCGGGCGCACGATTGTCCACGGCACACCGGAGGTGCGCACCGACTGTTCGCCCGCGCGGTGCCAGGTGGGGATGGGATCGGTCGCGGTGTCGTCGCCGGTGCGGCCCGACGACAGCTTGACCAGGCGTACGGCGCCCGCCTCGGCGGCTGCCCGAGCGACGATCGCATCGTGCTCGGGAATCGCGGGTCCGGCGGACAACAGGAAAACCCGATCGACGCCGCGCATGGCGGCGGCCAGGTGGGTGGGGTCGCCGAGGTCGGCTCGGACCACCTCGACGTCCGCGGGCAGCTGCGCGTCCGCCGGCTGTCGGCTGGTCGCGCGGACCTGTTCGCCCGCGGTGCGCAGCTGCTCGATCAACGCGCGGCCGACGGTTCCGGTGGCTCCGGTTACGAGAATCATGGTGTCGCTTCCTCTTTCGATGGGGCGGGCCGAATGCCCGCTGCCTGGACAAGAGTGCGACCGGGACGGTCAATCGATCCATCTACCGCGCACGGATAGTGGAAAATTTCCACACAGCGTGGTGATATGAAAGGAATGACCACACTGGACGACGTGGATCGCGGCCTGATCCACGCACTGCACATCGATGGCAGGGCACCGTTCAATCAGATCGGTGCGGTCCTCGGTGTCTCGACGCAGACCATTGCTCGCCGGTACCGTCGGCTACGCGCCGAGGCAGGCCTGCGCGTCGTCGGATTGCCGGACACGCACGGAATCGGCAAGGCGCAGTGGCTGGTTCGACTCACCACCACGACGGCCGCGGCACAGCACCTGGCCAACTCACTGGCTCGCAGGTCCGACACCTCGTGGGTCAAGCTGATGTCCGGCGGCACCGAAATCCTGCTCATCGTCGATGTCCCACTCGGCGCGCAGACCTCGCGATCGCTACTGCTGCACGACATTCCGCGCACCTCGAGCGTCACCGGGGTGTCCGCGCACCTGGTGCTGCACACCTACCACGGCGGGCCCGGCGTGTGGCGCGGCCATGTCAACGCATTGAATACCGCTCAGCAGCAACAACTTCAGATCGAATCCGGCAGTCCGCCGCAGCATCGGACCCTGTCCGCTGCCGAGACCGCCCTGCTCGGCGTGCTGAGCCGGGACGGCCGATCCGGCCTCGCCGAACTCGCCGCGGCCACCGGCTGGTCGCCGGCGACGGTGACCCGGCGGCTGGCCGACCTGCGCGCGACGGGCGCGCTCTTCTTCGACGTCGAATTCGACGACGCGCACTTCGGCGCGACCACCCAGGCCCTGCTGTGGATGTCGGTCGCCCCGGCCCGCCTCGACGCGGTCGCCAGCACGCTGGCCGGGCACGACGAACTCGCCTTCGTGGTCGCGACCACCGGCTCGGCCAACCTCGTCGCCCAGGCAATGTGTGCGGACCCCGCCGCCCTGCACCGATACCTCACCGGCCGCCTCGGCGAGCTCGACGCGATCCGGACGCTGGAGACCGCACCGGTCCTCGCGACGATAAAGGCGGGTGGGCGGACGCTCTCCGAGCTGACATCCGCCAAGGGAGTCCGCTAGCGCACTTCCGGCGGCCGCGGCCACGGATTGGCTTCGATGGACTCGACCGACTGATTGAACCGCGCGATCAACCTGCTCAACTGATCGACATCGGCGTCGGCCCAGTCGGCGACCACCGCGCCGATGCCGTCCCGGCTCTGCAGGCGATCGGCGGCCAGCACATCCAATCCCTTGACGGTGGCCTGGATCTTGCGCGCGATGCCGCCGTCCGGGTCGGGCACGCGGTCGACGAGCCCCTGCTTGAGCATCGCGCCGACCTGACGGTTGATCGTGGAGATGTCGAGCTGGAACGTCTCGGACAACTCGCGCAGGCTCAGCGCGGTGTCGTACTCCAGCCTGGTCAGGATGAGGAAGGCCGAGCGGTCGAGCTGGAAACCGGGGCGACGCAGCAGGGACGCGGGGAAGTGCCTGGCGAGCAGGGTCAGCTCGTAGACCAGGCGGGTGAGCGCTGCGTTGTCGGCGGGACCGAATTCGGACATGGGCCTCACTATGTCGGGTGCGTCACGTTATATCCAATTGTGCACGATACACAAGATGTGTAGCGTGCACATTTGTGACTGTTGCTGCCGACGCGTCTTCGACCGTCTCTGATATCGAAGACCGAAGGCGTCCATCGCCGGCCGTCCTCATCGCCACCCTCGGTATGGTCGGTGTCGTCGTCTCGCTGATGCAGACGCTGGTCATCCCGATCATTCCGACGCTGCCCGACCTGCTGAGCACCTCGGCGTCCAACGCCTCCTGGGTGGTGACCGCCACCCTGCTCGCCGGTGCGGTGTTCACGCCGATCAGCGGCCGGCTCGGCGACATGTTCGGCAAGCGCCGGGTGCTGTTCGTCAACCTGCTCTCGCTGGTCGCCGGTTCGGTCGTCTGCGCGGCCTTCACCTCGCTGATTCCGGAGATCATCGGACGCTCGCTGCAGGGTGCTGCCGTCGGTGCGATTCCGTTGGGCATCAGCATCATGCGCGACGAACTGCCCGCCGAGAAGGTGGGCTCGGCGATGGCGATCATGAGCGCGACGCTCGGCGTCGGCGGCGCCCTCGGCCTGCCGCTCGCCGCGGCGATCGCGCAGAACGCGGACTGGCACATGCTGTTCTGGACCGCGGCCGGCCTCGGCCTCATCTGTGCCGCGCTGGTTTTCGTCTTCGTGCCGGAGTCGCCGGTGCGTACCCCCGCGCGCTTCGATTTCGGTGGCGCGGTTGGTCTTTCGATCGCGCTGCTGGCGCTGCTCATTCCGATCACCAAGGGTGCGGACTGGGGTTGGGGCAGCCCGACGACGCTGATCCTGTTCGCGGTGTCGCTGGTGGTGTTCCTCGGCTGGGGCGCCTACGAGCTGCGTCAGCGTTCGCCACTGGTCGACCTGCGGGTCTCGGCGCGACCGCGAGTGCTGTTCACCAATATCGCTTCCGTCGCAGTCGGTTTCGCGCTCTACGGCATGTCGCTCACCTTCCCGCAGCTGCTGATGGCGCCGGAACAGACGGGCTACGGCTTCGGCCTGACCATGGTCAACGCCGGATTGGCGCTGGCACCAACCGGATTCGTGATGATCCTGCTCTCGCCGGTGTCGGCGAAGCTGTCCGCCGCGCGCGGCCCGAAGATCACGCTGGCGCTCGGTTCCGCGGTGATCGCGGCCGGTTACCTGTGCGCCGTGGTGCTGATGAACAGCGTCTGGGAAATCATGGTGGCGTCGATGATCGTCGCCGCGGGTGTCGGCCTGGCCTACGCCGCGATGCCCGCGCTGATCATGGGCGCGGTGCCGATCACCGAGACGGCCGCGGCCAACGGGCTGAACTCGCTGATGCGTTCCGTCGGTACCTCGACCTCGTCGGCGGTGATGAGCGTGGTGCTCGCACACATGACCATGCAGCTCGGCGTGCACGTGTTCCCGTCGCGCGACGGATTCCACACCACGTTCTTGATCGCCACGGCGGCCGCCGTTGTCGCGATCGTGCTGACCGCGCTGATCCCGATGCGCAAGGCGCCCGACGCGGCGGCGACGGTGGGACACGCCTGATCTGAGAACTGTTGGAGCCGACCCGGTTTGCCCGGGTCGGCTCCGCTGTTTCCAGGGTCAGTTGCCCCAGCGGCCGAGTTCGGCCGCGTGCTCCAGCAGTGTTCGTTGCCCGGCCGCGCGCTCGCGCAGCAGCATGAAGGCTGGGGAGAACGGCGGCGCTTTGTCCGGCCGTGCCGTTGCCTGTTCGATGATGATGTCCGTCAGGGACGTGGCCATGGCGTGTCGTGGATACCGCGCGTGGATTGCCGCGCCGACCTCGTCGCTGATGAACTCGGTGTCTTTGCCGAAGTCGAGTGCGATCCCGTTCCTGGTGAGCAGGCACAGCGTGCCGCGGCGATCGGCGATGTGCTGCGAAGTGTGCAGCGCGATCGCTTCCCAGACCGAGTCGACGGCGGCAGCCCCGAGACCCTGCTCGGTCAGCACCTCCGCCGCCTTGTCCGCCCCGTCGACCTCGAACCGCTGGTTCCCGTTGGCCGCGTCGCTGAGGCCGATGTCGTGCAGCACGCAGGCGGCGAACAGGAGATCGGTGTCGTAGTCGGCGTCGGGTTTCGCCGCGGTGTGCTCGGCGAAGAGTCTGGCGAACAGGAAGCTGCGGATGCTGTGGTTGACCACCGCCGGTGACTCCACTCGCAGAGTCAGCGCGAGGACGTGCTGTGCAAGGGGCGTCTGTGGCAGCACGAGTGCCGCCGTTGTCTCGCTGGTCATGCCGACCTCTCTCACATCGGATCTCGCGAGCCGATGCACGCAACTGGACCGAAGTGCCTGTGAGCGTAGAAGAGTCCGCGTCGAGCGGCGACGTGAGAAGTCGTACACCCGTGGCAGGGAACTTCGACGGGCGCGCAACCGACGCCAACGGGCGCAGCTTGTGCCGGTCGTTGTCCGGCGGCCTCCCGCGCTATCCCGGCATCAGTTCCCCGTGATCATTCGTCCGGATTCCGGCGACGGGTCTGGCGGAACCAGCGTTTCGGGTGTGACGGCTTCGGTGTAGCGGCGGGCGAGGGTGCGGATGTGGGCGACCAACTCCGGCGGTCCGTCGACGCGGAAGTCCATCATCAGCATGCTCAGGTAGATGGCGACGGTTTCGAGTGCGTCGGCGCCGGTCAGCAGCACACAGCTGTCCGCGTCGACGGCCTCGACGACGCCGACGGCGGGATTGATTCGGGCGATGACGGTTTCGGCGGGGGCGAGAACGGTGACGCGGGCGTGCACCTGCCAGCCGGTGCTGGCGATGTGGCGCATAACGAAGGCGACCAGGTCGTCGTCGGGGAGTGCGCGGGCGGCGAAGCGGCGAGTGCCGGTGCCGGCCTGCTGGACCCGGGCGACGGGAATCGCGCTCCAGGAATGGGTTTCGAGGTGGTAGGCGACCAGGTACCAGCGGCGCTGCCAATTGATGAGTCGATAGGGTTCGACTTCTTCGCGGGCCAGGTCCGGCTGATCGATCAGCACGGTGGCGCCGTCGCGGATGGCGCCGGCGAGCGTGGTCAGGATCGCGGCGGGGACCGGGGCGTCGGGTTCGCGCGATCCGGTGGTGGCCGGGCCGATGGCGGTGGCTTCGCGGAGCGCGGTTACCTTGCGCTGCAAGCGTTTCGGCAGGATTTGGTCGAGTTTGGCGAGGGCGCGGGTGACGTTGTCGGTGATGTCCGCGATCCCGGTGGCGCCGTCCTCGGCCAGGCCGACGGCCACCGCGACGGCGACGGCCTCGTCGTCGTCCAGTAGCAGCGGTGGCATCGTCGTGCCGCGGCCGAGGCGGTAGCCGCCGATCGCGCCGCGTTGCGCCTGCACGGGGTAGCCGAGTTCGCGCAGGCGCTGGATGTCGTTGCGCAGGGTGCGGTCGGTGATCGACAGTCGCTCGGCCAGCTCCCGGCCGGTGTGCGCGCGGTCCTGCAGTAGGGCCAGCAAACGCAGTACTCGCACTGTGGTCGGCGTCACATTTCACCTCGGGAAAATTAGGAACGAAACCAGCCTAATGGACTCATAGGCTGATGTCAGAAGCAAGGAACACCATCTCGAAAGGTCCTGACATGAACGTCGCCACCACCTCCATCGCCACCCTGAGCCCCGTCTGGCGGGACGTCCTCGACGAGTCCTACCGTGCCCTGGCAAACGTCGTCGCCGGTGTCCGCGACGATCAGTGGGAGCTGCCGACGCCGTGCTCGGAATGGACTGTGACGCAGGTGGTTCAGCACGCCGCGGGCGATCAGCTCGCCTACGCCGCGGCGCTCGGCATCGGAGCCGGGCCGTCCGGCAACCCCTTCGAGCCCTCCGGCAGCGTCGACGGGTCGAAGACGGCGCTGGTCGATAACGCGATCGAGCAGACCGCGGCCGCCTGGGCGACCGTCGCCGACGACACCGAGACCGTGCCGACGCCGCTGCCGCACGGTTCCCTGCCGACTCCGGTCGGTGCGGTGATGTGCGCACTGGATGCCGCGGTGCACGCCTGGGATATCGCGATCGGCACGGGCCAGCCGTCGCCGTTGACCGAGGAGCTGGCCGGGTACTTGCTCACCGCCGCGCGCACTGCGCAGCCCGCACCGGGGAGCGGCGAGGAAGCGGAAATCGTTGAGCCGCTGCGTCAGTGGGGTGCCTACGCCGCGATCGTCGACGGCGAGTCCGACGGCAGCGCGGTCGCCGAACTGCTGAGCTACCTCGGTCGCGTCCCGCGCGTCTGAGGTGGGGCGGGGTGCGCGGCCCGCGTCGCGCACCCCGGCCAGCGGAAACCGTTGTACTGCAACGGGTCAGCGAGCGGTGACGAATCCCTGCGCGACCATCCAGTCGCGAGCGACGTCGGCGGGCTCCTTGCCTTCGAGGTCGACCAGCCGGTTCAGCTCGGTGACGGCCTCGTTGGTGAGCCGCTGCGAGATCGGCGCCAGAATGGTGGCGACCTGCGGATGCGCGTCGGCGAACGACTTGCGCATCACCACTGCCGCATTGTATTTCGGGAAGAAGCGCTGATCGTCTTGCAACAGCACCAGATTCAACGCCGGGATGCGGCCGTCGGTGGTGGCGACCGAGCCGAACTTGCACTGTTTGGCATCGGCAGTGGCCTGATAGACCACGGCATCCTGGACGATCTGCTTGTGCACCTTGCCGACATCGATGTTGTATTTGCGGGCCATGCCGGGGTAACCGTCCTGGCGCACATTGAACTCGGTGCCGACGCAGGTGGCCGCGGCGGCCGGGTCCTTCTCGATCAGCGCGGCATAGTCCGACAGCGTCCGCACGCCGGTCTCCTGCGCGGTGGCCGGGCTCATCACCAGCGCGTAGGTGTTGTTCATCGGCGCCATGTCCGCCCACACCATGCCGTGCGCGGCGAGATCGGCGTCGCGGACGGCGTCGAACTGTCCTACCTCGTCCGGGACGGGGGTCTCCTTACCGAGGTAGTTGACCCAGCCGGTACCGGTGTAGTCGTAGGCGACGTCGATCTGACCGTGCAGCTGGGCGTCGCGAAGGCTGTTGGAACCCTGAATGTTCGTCAGGTCCCGCACCTCCGCGCCGGCGGCCGACATGGCGAACTCGATGATGTAGCCGAGGATGTTCTGCTCGGTGAAGTCCTTGGACCCCACGATGATTCGGACGCCGTCGAGTTCGGGAACCGGCCCGATACTGCCCGGCCCCACCCGAAGCGGCACCGCGCCACCGGATTCCAAGCCACAGGCCGCCATCAGCATCACCCCGGCCGTCAGCGCCACACCGCGCCACCGTCGGTTCATTTCAGCCCCCTCGGCCCGAGGAACTGCTCGGCGAGGGCGCCGAGCCAGTCGACCAGCAGGGCGAGCGCGACCGCGAGCACGGCGCCGACGACGAGGGTGACGTTGTCGCGCAGCTTGTAGCCGGTGTCGATCAGGATGCCGAGACCGCCCGCGCTCACCAGGAAAGACAGCGTCGCGGTGCCGACCGCCAGCACCAGCGAGGTGCGCAGGCCGGCCAGGATGTAGGGCACGGCGAGGGGAAACTCGATGCGGCGCAACACCGTCAGCGCCGACATGCCCTGTCCGCGTCCGGCGTCGGTGAGCGTCTGATCCACCTGCTGGTAGCCGAGGATCGTGTTGCGCAGCACCGGAAGCAGCGAATAGAACGCGATCGGCGCGACGCCGATCCAGAAGCCGGTGGTGCGGGTGGCGAGGTAGAACAGCACGATCAGGCCGATGGCCGGTGCGGCCGCGCCGATATTGGCGATGCCGACGAAAAGCGGTGCCAGACGGCGATATCCGGGCCGGGTGAGCACCGTGCCGAGCGGCACCGCGATGACGATGACGATCAGTACGACGGTCGCCGAGATCAGGATGTGCTGCCAGGTGACGGTCACGATGTTGTGCGTATTGAGGCTGGCCTGCTGCGTGGTGGTCAGGTCCCTGGCGAACGCCCACACCAGCACGCCCGCGGTGAGCAGCAGCACGACCACCGGCTGGACGAACAGCCGGATCCGCTCGGCCCGCCGCTGGGCGGCGGGCGAGGACGTCGCGGGCGGGGTGCCGATGGCCGCCGTCACGGCGCGTCACCCGCCGCGGGACGGCCGGATCCGTGTTCGGCGCGCATGGCCGACAGGTGCGCGACGAGGGTGTCGATGGTGATCAGTCCGACGTATTCGCCGCGCTTGCCGGTGACGACCGCGTTCGCCGTCTGGTCGGCGAGCAATGCCTCCAGCGCGTCCTGCAGCGTCGACCGCAGCGACAGCGGCTCGCCGATCGGTGTTCCGGTGCCGCGCAATGAGTTCGCGTGCGCGAGGTGGTCGGCCGAGACCCAGCGCAGCGGCCGCCGCTGCTTGTCGAGCACCAGCGCCCACGGCCAGTCCTGCCCGGCCAGCGCGGTCCGCAGGGTGTCGACCGGCTCGTCCTCGACGGCGGTCGGGCATTGGCGCATGTCGACGTCGCTCACCCGGGTGAGGGTGAGCTGCTTGAGCGAGGCGTCCGCGCCGACGAAACCGGCGACCGTCTCGTCCGCGGGATCGGCGAGGATGGCCGCCGGGGTGTCGTACTGCAGGATGCGGGACTGGTTGCCCAGCACCGCGATTCGGTCACCGAGCTTGACCGCCTCGGTGAAGTCGTGCGTGACGAACACGATGGTCTTGCCCAATTCGCCTTGTAGTCGCAGCAATTCGTCCTGCAGCAGGCCGCGGGTGATCGGGTCGACCGCGCCGAACGGCTCGTCCATCAGCAGCACCGGCGGGTCGGCGGCGAGCGCGCGGGCGACACCGACGCGTTGCTGCTGACCACCGGACAGTTGCCGCGGGTAGCGGTCGCGATAGGTGTCCGGATCGAGGCCGACCAGGTCGAGCATCTCGTCGGTGCGGGCGGCGACCCTCTTGCGGTCCCAGCCGATCAGGCCCGGCACCGTCGCGACGTTCTTGGCGACCGTCATGTGCGGGAACAGGCCGGCCTGCTGGATCGAGTAGCCGATGCCGCGGCGCAGCTGGTCGGGATTCATCGACGCGGCGTCGCGCCCGCCGATGGTGATGGTGCCCGAGGTCGGCTCGATCAGCCGGTTGATCATCCGCATGGTGGTGGTCTTGCCGCAGCCGGAAGGCCCGACCAGTACGACGATTTCGCCCGCCGGGATGGTCATCGACACCTCGTCGACGGCCGGATCGCGCTGGCCCGGATAGCGTTTGGTGACCGCGTCGAGCACGATCTCTTCGCCGGACACCGCCGATTCGATGCCGCCGGAACGGGTTTCGGTGTCAGTCACGGATTCCCCTCGAGGTGGTGAGGCGTCCGACGAGGACGTAGATCCCGTCCAGTACGAGCGCTAGTACGACGATCAGTACCGTGCCGACCAGGGCCTGTGGCACCGCGTTCGGGCTGCCGAGCCGGGCCAGCCCGGAGAAGATGAGGTTGCCGAGCCCGGGTCCCTTGGCGTACGCGGCGATGGCGAGAATGCCCATGATCAGCTGCGTGCTGACCCGGATCCCGGCCAGGATGGCGGGCCAGGCGAGCGGGAGTTCGATGGCGGTGAGTACCCGCAGGCGATTCATGCCGACACCGCGGGCCGCGTCGGTCACCGCGGGATCCACCGAGGACAGCCCGATGATCGTGTTACGCAGGATCGGCAGCAGCGCATACAGAACCAGCGCGGAGATTGTCGGTGCGACGCCGAGGCCGAGGATCGGGATCAGCAGGCCGAGCAGCGCGAACGACGGCACGGTGAGAATGGCACTGGCGACGGCCGTCGAGATCGATGAGCCGAGCGGGCTGCGGTGCACCAGTATGCCGATCAGCACCGCGACGATCGTTGCGATCAGCACCGATTGCAACACCGCCGACACATGCAGATAAGAGTCGATGAGCAGCTGATGTCGCCGGTGCACTACGAAAGTCCACAGCGTGTCCAGGGTCGTACCTCCCCGTCGCCCGGTGTCCTGGGAGGGTAGCGCGGATTCGCTTCGCCCGGACGGTATTCCGGGCGGCGCGCCGCCGCCCGGAATCGAGCTCCGAGGTCAGACCGCAGATCTGATATCGGTGTGTACGAAGTCGTTGCCCTTGTAGAGCAGCGGCTTTTTCCTAACGGTGGCGAGTGCGTAAGCGAAGCAATCGCCGAGATTGAGCTGTGCCTTATGTCCGCTGCCCTTGCCGAAATCGCGGTATGCGGCTCGGGCGATGGCAGCCTGCTCCAGCGAGACGGGAGCGAGCTCGATATCTCCCTCGCCGATCAACTCCGCGAATTTACGCGCCAAGATCGGGTCCGGACTGCGATCAACCTTGATCGCGACTTCGAAGTGGTTGACCACCGACATCGACCGGCTCTCGGCCGCGTCGAGCGCGTCGATGAAACTACCGCGTTCGGGTTCTTGTTTGATGATGGCGAGCAGGGCCGATGCGTCGACGATCATGCGGGCATCCCCTGATCGTCGTAGAGATCATCGGTCGTGAGCAACGCCAGGGTCTCGGGAGTCATCCTGGCGTCGATATCGGCCACGATTTCCCAGAGTCGAGCCTTTCGCGACTGTTGTGTCGCCTCGCGCTCGGCGTTCAGTTCTTTCAACATGCGTTTCAGTGCCTCCTCGACAACGCTGGTTTGGGACATCCCCGTCCGCTCCGCTGCCTCACGCACCAAGGCGTGCACCTTCTCATTTTTTATATTCAAACCCATAGGGGTCCACCCTTCTGGACTGGGATGGTAGACACTCTACCCTTGTTCCATCGCTGGTGGAAAATAGTTTTTCGACGGGAACCGTTCGGGCGGTTCGTTCGTCCAATTCAGCAAGGGCCGAGACGGTCACGATCACGAACAAATCGGGGGAGAGATGGCGGAGCAGCAGGTCAGAACGTCGCACCGGGCGCGGCACCGCACGGACGGCGCTCGGCACGGCCGGTCGGGCAGGCGCGCGGGCCCGTGGCTCGCAGTGGGACTGGTCGTGCTCGCGCTCGCAGCCGTCGGGGGGGTGGGAGTCCGCTGGTGGCAAGACCATTCGAACCCGGCGGCGATCGTCGGGCAGCGCGTTACCGACTTCCCCGCGGTCGACAGCGCGACCCTCGACCCGACGCAGGCCAAGGTGGTAGCCGTGACAGCGCGGGAATTCCACAATCCGGGATCGGGCGCCAAATACGCCGAAGGAGCGAGCGAACCGTGGTGCGCGGACTTCGTGAGCTGGGTGCTGCGTGAGTCGGGTGTGCCCCTGGCGAACCCGAATTCGGGCTCGTGGCGGATCCCCGGCGTGTACACGCTGCAGGAGTACTACGCGAGCGCGGGCCGCTTCGCCCCGGTCGGCAGCTACCGGCCGCGCACCGGTGACGTGCTGATGTACGACAACACCAGCCCGTTCGGCCAGCACACCAACATCGTGCTGAAGTCCGGCGCGGGCATGGTGACGACCATCGGCGGCAACGAGTTCGGCGAGGTGAGCATCCACACGTTCGCGCTGGCCGAGGTGCCGGGAATCGTCGGATTCGGCCGACTGTGAGATGTATTGACGGCTAACGGCTGTGGTTGGTGGGTGCGCACGTCCGTTGGGCGCGCGCGTTAGCCCTACGATGGTTAGTGACGGCGCCCGGCAGCGCCGTCGCCGATCCCCGCCCTGCCTCCCCCTCATCGGCAGGACGGGGATCTCGGGTTCAGACTCGAGCAAGTTCCGGGCAATGTTGGTCGCGTACCGTGTCGGGTGTCCATCGAGCGGTGAGGGTTCCGGAACATCTGATGCAGTCGACCGACGCACCGAATAGCGATCCCGCCTGGATCGACTACGCCGATTTCGGGGAGCGATTCGTCACGCACGCGGTGACGAAGGACCGGATCGAGGCCGCGGTGTCCGGGATGGCCGGACGCGGCATGACGATCGGCCCATTCTCGCTCGGCCCGGCCGGCCTCGCGGGCTTCGTCGCCGAGGGCAAGGTCGGCACGCCCAAGGTGCTGCACAGCGGACCGCACGTGACGTTCGAGGTCACCGTTCCGGTGTCGCTGGCGCTGAAGGTGATGCTCGGCGGCAAGAAATTGCGGCTGGAGGCCCGCGTCGAAATCGACCTGACCCTGCACGCGCGCACCGCCGACCCGCTGCTGATCGTCATCGACATCCCGCCGATCACCCAGCGCGACGTCAGCTTCGTGGTGCGCGCCCAGGCGATGGATGCGGCGGGGGAGATGCTGCTCGACCCGATCGCCGGCCTGGTGCAACGCGAGGTCGCGTCCAGGGTGAACGCCATGCTCGCCGATCCGCAGGCCCGTCGCAGCCGCGTCTTCGATGTCGAGGCCATCGTCAACGGCGCCAAGTCCACCCATCGGGAGCAGGCGGAGTTCGACTGGATCGGCTACGACGAATTCGGGCACCGGTTCTTCTCGCGGATCGTGACGCGCGAGCGCGTTTTCGATGTGGTCGAGCGGATGGCCGGACGGCCGATCGAGATCGGCCCGCTGAAGACCGGGCCGGGGAAATCGGCGACCGTCACCGTGCGGGGCAGTGTCCGGGTACCGCAACTGGACGACAAGACCGACACGCCACGATCTTTCGACCTGACGCTGCCGGTCAGCCTCGACATCACCGTGGACGTGCTGAAGGCCAACCGCTACCGCGCCGACGTCGAGGTCCCGCTGGTGTTGACCGCCCGCGCCGCCGACCCGTTGCTCGTGGTCATCGACGTGCCGCCGCCCGACCCGGACGACATCCGGCTGGAATTCAAGGCGCACGGCGTCCGTGCCGCGACGCTCGGCGCGCTCGCAGGCATCAAGAAGCAGGTGATCGCCCAGGTAGCGGGCGTGGTGAGCAAAGAACTCGCCGACAGTTCCGGTCGCACCATCGACGTAGCCGCCCGCATCGGTTCCTCGACCTCTCCGGGGACTTCCGACAAGGCCTAGTCACGGCCGCAGTCGCATTGGCACGTCAACGCGTGTGACCAATGTGAAAGGGTGTGTCCCGTGGGTCTAGCGGTTCCCATGTGAATATGGTGAAATGAGTACACGTTCGAGGCTCCCGGCGCGCGCTGAATGTATGGGGAAGGTGCGCCGGGCACGCTGCCATCCATGGTCGGGGTTGCGCGAAGGAGTCCTACGATGCGTTCCAATTCTGTGTCCCGGCGTGAGCTATTCGGCTATGCCGCCGCGGCGGCCGCGATCGGCCTGACCGTTTCCGCGAAACCCGCCGCCGCCCAGGCGTTCGGCACCTTGGTCGATTACGCGGGCGGCGTGCCCTCGGCCGAGTCGATCAAGGACGCCGGGCATCTCGGCGTGATCCGGTACGTCTCCGACCGGCGGCCCGGCGCGGAATGGATGGCGGGCAAGCCGCTGCGAGCCAATGAGGTCGACCAGCTGCACGAGGCGAACCTGCAGATCGTGTCCTGCTACCAGTTCGGCAAGGGACCGACCGCGGACTGGCGCGGCGGACTGGAGGCGGGCAAGAAACACGCGCAACGCGGACTCGACCTCCACCTCGCCGCGGGCGGCCCCGACAACGTGCCGATCTACGCCGCCATCGACGACAACCCGACCGCAGTCGAATTCGCCAGCATGATCGCGCCCTACCTACTCGGCTGGCAGTCGGTGCTCGGCAAGGAGAACACCGGCATGTACGCCAATGCCCCCACCATCGACCTGGCCCGCGCCGCCGGCCTGGGTTCCTGGTACTGGCAACACAATTGGGGCTCCAACGGGGTCATCAACCCCGCCGCGCACCTGCACCAGTTCGAGATCGACAAACGCTCGCTCGACGGCATCGGCGTCGATCTCAATCACGCACTCGCCGCCGAATACGGGCAGTGGTGAGCCGAGGCTAGGTCTGCGAGTGGCTCAGCGGCGCTTCGCGCAGGTCGGGTTCCTCGTCCGGCACCACCCGTAGGGTCGGGCGGCTGTCCGGCGCCTCGTGATCGCCGAGCCAGGAGAACAGCGACCAGCGGGACAGTCCGGAGAACGCCGAGCCCAGGCTGGTGAACGAGAACGAGGAGATGGCCGACCCGAACGAGCCGACCGAGCCGATCGACAGCACCGAGCCGACGCTGCCGATCGAGAGGATCGAGTAGGCCGACCCGATCGACAGGATCGAGCCTTCGGATCGGAAGGACAGTATCGATCGGTGCGAGTGCTTGCTCCGGATGGAGCGGCCGTGCCGATTCGAATGTTCGATCGCCATAGTTAGCGGTCTACCACATTCGCTATCCCGGCATCCGTCATCGCGGCGTTTCGGTGGGGTGATGTCGTAAAGACGACAAAGGCGGCGATCCCGGAGGAGCGCCGCCTTTGTCGCAAAACCTATGCAACGGTGAAGAATCCGAGCGTCGGCAGGAACGAGCAGGTGCGCGGGTCGGCGTCGTCGGCCTTGGTGGTCAGCGAGCCGGAGATGACCGCGACGACCCGGCCGGAACCGGTGTCGGCGATCGCGGACAGGGTGGCCGGGCCACCCGGGTTGATCTTGGCCTCGTCGGTCAGCGGCAGCAGGCCGCCCTGCCGGGTGTCCAGGTTCATCCACTGCACCGTCATCGGCGGATTCTGTACCTCGGTCGGCGCCTTGGTGCCGAGCGCGGTGAACACGAATCCGGCCTGACCGGCCTTCGGTCCGGGCGGCGGCAGCTGGGCCGGGCCCGCGACCGCGAGCGCGGTGCCGATCGAGTCGGCAGTGGGGCCGATGCAGCCCTTGCCGATGGTCGGGTAGAGGAACTGCGCGATGACCGGGCCCTCCTGCGGCAGCTCGGGGCCACCGCCACCGCTGCCGTCCAGGAAGGTGATGATCCGCTCCAGCGTGGACTTGATCTGCGGCGGCAGGTTCAGCGTCGCGAGCAGCTTGCGGGCCTGGTCGAGGATGGCCGACTGCGGGCCTGCCGCGATATCGGCCGGGCCAGCGATCGAGCCGACGATGGCGGGGGCCAAGGCGGCCAGGGCGTCGATCGGCACACCCTCCGGAACCATCGGCACGGTGTTCGGGGTCGCCGCAGGCGCGGGCGCGGGCGCCGCGACTGCTGTCGTCGGCGCGGCAAGCGTGGCAGTCGCCGCGATGGCGAGTGCCGACAATGCGATCCGCGATCCTCGGGTGCGAAGCACTGGTCTAGCCGTCCTTACCTCGGGTACATCTGGGCCGATGCTGAAAAGCCATCGTTTCGGGGGTCACTCTAGGGATATCGCGGCTATGTGTACAGCCGCGTCGCCCTACAGGTCATGCGGACGATCAGTGTTATCAGACGGTAGCGCGTGTCAGGTGTTACCGGTGTGAAAGGTGATGCAAATGTTATCAGTGATTCGGCTGGGGATACGAGGGCGCGACGACCGGGATCGGCGCTGCGGTTAATGTAGTCGGAGCCGTCCGTTCTTGTCGCCGAACACTCGCATCGCCGGGTGTCGGGCCGACGCACCCACCCGAGTCGAAAGCCTGCGATTTGAACCGTCAACTCCGATGGGCTGTCTCGGCACTCGGTCTGTCCATTCTGGCCAGGCTGCTCTGGATGTTCTTGAACAAGAACGGGATCAACGTCGTCGACCTCCACGTGTACGTGGACGGATCGGCGTCGCTGCTCACCGACAAGCTCTACGACTTCACCTACGCGGAGAAGACGCCGGACTTCCCGTTGCCGTTCACCTATCCACCCTTTGCCGCGCTGGTCTTCTTCCCGCTGCACTATCTGCCGTTCACCGCCGTCGCCGTCGGCTGGTTGCTGGCCACCGTCGCCGCGCTCTATGTCGTCGTGCGCATCGCGCTGGAGTTGATCCTCGGTGCCGAGCGGGCGAGCGAGCCGGGCTGGCAGGCCGCGACCGTCGGCTGGACCGCGCTCGGCATGTGGATGGAGCCGGTGCGGACCACGATCGACTACGGCCAGGTCAATGTCTTCCTGGTCCTCGGCGCGATGATCGCGGTGCGCAGTTCGCGCTGGTGGCTGTCCGGCGGGCTGATCGGCGTCATCGCCGGGATCAAGCTGACCCCGGCGATCAGCGGCCTGTACTTCGTCGCCCAGCGGCGCTGGCTGGCGGCCGTGTGGTCGGCGGTGGTGTTCGGCGCGACGGTCGGGATCAGCTTCTTGATCGCCCCGCACGAGGCGCGGCGGTACTTCGGCACCCTGCTCGGCGACGCGGACCGGATCGGTCCGGTCGGCTCGGTGTGGAACCAGTCGCTGCGCGGCGCGCTGAGCCGAATCCTCGGCTACGACGTGCAATCCGGGCCGTGGTGGCTGGCCGGGGTGCTGGTGGTCGCGGTGCTGGCGTTCTTCGCCTGGCGGGCGCTCGAGCCGGACGACCGGATGGGCACGCTGATCATGGTGCAGCTGTTCGGGTTGCTCGTCTCGCCCATCTCCTGGTCGCACCACTGGGTCTGGCTGCTGCCGACGGTGCTGTGGTTGCTCTACGGGCCACTGCGGCGGGCGGCGGGGGCCAAGATCATCGCGGGCTACTGGCTGGTGAACACGCTGATCGGGATCCCGTGGGTGCTGTCGTTCGCCCAGGATTCGATCTGGACCATTCCGCGACCGGCGGTGCTGGCTTGGCTCGGCACGGTGGACGTGCTCGGCTCGCTGGTGTTCTTCGTCTGGGTGATCCGCGCCGGTCGGCGCAAGAAGCCGGAGCGGGCAGCGGCGGCGCGCGTCCCCACCGAGGGCCCGGCGCACGCCGCCTAGTGCCTCAGCCGAGCTGGGCCGCCAGCTGATCGATCGTGCGGGCCAGCTCGACGTCCAGCGCGGTGAGACCGCCGGAATCGTGGGTGGACAGCGCGAAGCTCACCTTGCGCCAGCGGATATCTATGTCGGGATGATGATTCGCGGCCTCGGCCGCTTCGGCCACCTGCCGGACGAGCTCGATGCCCGCGAGGAAGGTGGGCGCTTGCACGGTGCGGGACAGCACATCGCCGTCCCTGGTCCAGTCCGGCAGGTCGGTCAGTGACTCGGTGAGTTCGGTTTCGGTCAGCAACGGGGCACTCATAACCCCGGTTCTACTCCTCCGCGGAGAGTGATGTCCGTCATTGCCGGATCGGTCCGGCGCAGCGCGGTTCGCGGGCGGCCCGGCGGGGTCGAAAAGGTCAGGCGGCGCGCGCCTGCTTGAGCGCTTTTTTCAGGTCCTTGCCGCAGATGCCTGCGGCTTCACACTTCTTCATACGCATAATGACCACAGGGCATTTCACGCAGCGCGTCTTTTTGCGACAGCACTTCTTCTTCGGTTTCAGACGCGAAACCTGCTTAGCCTTGACCTTGCCCATGTCGGTTAGCATACCCTTAGTTGCGTGCCTGACGCGGAGGGGTGACCCGAACACAGGTAGGGTGTATATGGCCGCAATGCCCGGTGAGTTTCGATTCTCCACCTGTTTGCAGGGGTCGGCCGGTACCTACACCTAACAGCAGGAGGATTCAGCGTGTCGTCTGCGCGCGATTTTCGCAACGTTGCCATCGTGGCCCACGTCGACCACGGTAAGACGACGCTGGTCGACGCCATGCTCCGCCAGTCCGGCGCCTTCGCCGAGCGAGCCGAGCTCGTCGATCGGGTGATGGACTCCGGCGACCTGGAGCGCGAGAAGGGCATCACCATTCTCGCCAAGAACACCGCGGTGCATAAGCACCACGCGGACGGTTCCGTCACCGTCATCAACGTGATCGACACCCCGGGCCACGCCGACTTCGGTGGTGAGGTCGAACGCGGCCTGTCCATGGTCGACGGCGTCGTGCTGCTGGTGGACGCCTCCGAGGGCCCACTGCCGCAGACCCGGTTCGTGCTGCGTAAGGCACTGGCCGCGTCGCTGCCGGTGATCCTGGTGGTCAACAAGACCGACCGGCCCGACGCCCGGATCGAGGAGGTCGTCGAGGAAAGCCACGACCTGCTGCTCGACCTGGCCTCGGATCTGGACGACTCCGCCGCCGAAGCCGCCGAGCTCGCGCTCGACCTGCCGGTGCTCTACGCCTCGGGCCGCGCGGGCAAGGCGTCCAAGGAGCGCCCGGAGAACGGGCACGAGCCGGACGCGGAGAACCTGGACGCACTGTTCGACGTGCTGCTCAACAACATCCCGGCGCCCAAGGGCGATCCGGCCGGACCGCTGCAGGCGCACGTCACCAACCTCGACGCCTCCGCGTTCCTCGGCCGCCTCGCGCTGGTCCGCATCTACAGCGGCCAGCTGCGCAAGGGCGCGAACGTCGCGTGGATGCACGGCGACGGCGTCAAGCAGGTGAAGATCACCGAGCTGCTGCAGACCATCGGCGTCGAGCGCCAGCCGGGCGAGGTCGCCGAGGCCGGTGACATCGTCGCCATCGCGGGCATCCCGGAGATCATGATCGGCGATACCCTCGCCGACATCGACAACCCGGTCGCGCTGCCCCGCATCAGCGTCGACGAACCCGCCATCTCGGTGACCATCGGCACCAACACCTCGCCGCTGGTCGGCCGGGTGCAGGGGCACAAGCTCACCGCCCGCATGGTGAAGTCGCGCCTCGATCAGGAACTGGTCGGCAACGTGTCGCTGCGCGTGCTCGACATCGGCCGCCCGGACGCCTGGGAGGTGCAGGGTCGTGGTGAGCTCGCGCTGGCCATCCTGGTCGAGCAGATGCGCCGCGAGGGCTTCGAGCTGACCGTCGGCAAGCCGCAGGTGGTCACCAAGCAGGTCGACGGCAAGGTGCACGAGCCGTACGAAGAGCTGACCGTCGACTGCCCCGACGAGTACCTCGGTGCGGTCACCCAGCTGCTGGCCGCCCGCAAGGGCAAGATGGTGCAGATGGCCAACCACAGCGCGGGCTGGGTGCGGATGGAGTTCATCGTCCCCTCGCGCGGCCTGATCGGTTTCCGCACCGACTTCCTCACCGACACCCGCGGCACCGGCATCGCCAACGCGGTCTCGCACGGTTACGCGCCGTGGGCCGGCGAGATCCGGGCCCGCCACACCGGCGCGCTGGTCTCCGACCGGGCCGGCTCGGTGACCCCGTTCGCGATGATCCAGCTCGCCGATCGCGGCCAGTTCTTCGTCGAGCCGGGCGCGGACACCTACGAGGGCATGGTGGTCGGGATCAACCCGCGCGCCGAGGATCTCGACATCAACGTGACGCGCGAGAAGAAGCTGACCAACATGCGCAGCGCGACCGCCGACGTGTTCGAGACGCTGGCCAAGCCGCTGCAGCTCGACCTGGAAGCCGCGATGGAGTTCTGTGCCGACGACGAGTGCGTCGAGGTCACGCCGGAGGTGGTCCGGGTGCGCAAGGTGATCCTGGGCGCGACCGAGCGTGGCCGCGAACTGTCCCGCCGCAAGGCACGGGACCGCGCCGCCCTCTGATCGTTTCGACCGCAACGGGATTCCGGCGTTCGCGCTGGAATCCCGTTTGCTATCGGAATTCAAACCGCCGAGGACCGGGGTTCGAATTACCGGAAATTTCGGGGGGTCGGCTCGGGTGAATAGCACATGAATGGAGATGTGCGCAGGATTCCCGCGCTAATCAGCCGGGGCGGCATCGGCGGCGAATGCTGCTGATAGGCAAGCGTTCTGGACAAAGCACGGGCGCCGATCCGAACGCCGAGAGGCCTTTTCGGCGGGAATGCCGACCGTTTGCCCGAGTGTTCTGTTCACGCAATTGACGAGCGTCGTCTCGGCCCGCATTGCGGCGCTGCCACCCCCTCAGTATGGGCAGGATTCCATCAGGTGGGTGCGGTAGAGTCCGCAACCGTGAAAGTGGGCGCAGGGAATGGCATGGAGCGGCCGGCGTTGTCGCCCTCGGCGGTGCTGCCGCCGTCGGTCGGCGCGGTAGCGTGCGCAGCGTGAGTCCGCGGTCGAATCGGCGGGCTACCTGGCGGGTGCTCGGGCTGATCGTTGCGGCGTCGTTGACGGTGTTCGCCGGGTGTACCGCCAATCCGCCGCCGCCGATCGAGACCACGGACAGTCCGAAGACGACGCAGGCCAAGCCGGGCAAGAGCACGGTGGTCGTCGCGATCGACACCATCGGCATCGGGTTCAATCCGCACCTGCGTTCGGATCAGTCACCCGCGTCCGCCGCGTTGAGTTCGATGGTGCTGCCGAGCCCGTTCCGGCCGGTGCCGAATCAGGCCGCGCCGGGCCTCACCGACTGGGTGCCGGACACGTCGCTGATCGCCTCGGCCGATGTCAGCGCGCAAGATCCGTTCACCATCACCTACACGCTGCGCAACGAGGCGAACTGGTCCGACGGTGCGCCGATCGCCGCCGAGGACTTCCAATTCTTGTGGCAGCAGATGATTTCGCAGCCCGGTGTCATCGACTCGGCAGGCTACCGGCTGATCACCGATATCGGCTCGGCCGACGGCGGCAAACTGGTGACCGTCAAGATGCGGCAGCCCTATCCGGCCTGGCAGCAGCTGTTCACCAATCTGCTGCCCTCGCATCTGATGAAGGATTCGCCCGGCGGGTTCCAGGACGGCTGGGTGAAGCGAATCCGGGTGTCCGGTGCGCAGTTCGCGATCAAGAATGTCGATCCGCAGCGCGAGGAAGTGCTGCTGGAGCGCAATGCCCGGTTCTGGGGTACCCCCGCGGCACCGGACGAGATCCTTTTGCGCCGCGGCGGGACACCCGCGCAGCTGGCCGAGTCGTTGCGCACCAACGACGCCCAGATGACGCTGGTGCACGGCGGTGTCGCGACCCAGGCGCAGTTGGCCGCCATCCCGTCGGTGCGCACCGCGATCATGCCCCAGTCGCGGGTGCTGCAGCTCGCGCTCAACGGCCGGACCGGCCCGGTGAGTGATATCCGGGTCCGTCGGGCGGTGCTCGCGCTGCTCGATCCCGCGCTCCTGGCGACGGTCGGCGCGCAAACCGGCGGCTGGGTGGAACCGGCCCGCGCACAGATACTTTCGCCGTCCGACCCCGGCTATGCGCCGACCTCGCCGCCTCGGCCGCCCGCCGAGGAAGCCTTCGCTGTGCTGGCAGAGGCGGGATATGGTCGCGCGCCGGAGCCGCCGCCGGTCAACTCGCCGACCTCGCCCGCGCCGACGCCGCGTCCGGTCGCGAAAAACGGTAAATCCCTGACGATTCGGATCGGCGCCGCCGAGGGGGACACCACCGCGATCGCGGTCGCGAACACCGCCGCCGACCAATTGCGCAGTGCCGGAATAGATGCCACGGTGCGCAATGTCGCCGCCGATGAGCTGTACGGGCGCGAGCTCGTCGACGGCACGATCGACGCGATCGTCGGCTGGGAGCGGGCGGGTTCCGACCCGGCCACCGTGCTCGCCTCCCGATACGGTTGCCCGCCACCGGAAGTCGGCGCAGGCACCACCGGTGCCGCGCAACCGAGCTCGGATCCGGCGCGCCGCGCACCGGCCAACCTGTCCGGAGTGTGCGACCCTGCCCTGCAGGTGCCGATGGATGAGGCGCTGCGCGGCATCGACACCGGCCGGGTGCTCGCCGAGGCCGAGCCCAAGCTGTGGGAGTTGGCCACGGTGTTGCCGATCGTGCAGGACAACGTTGTCGCCGCCGCCGGACCCCGGGTCGATGGTGCGTCGCTCAGCGGCAGCATCCAGGTCGGGATCTTCGGTGACGCCGGACAGTGGCGCAAGATCCAATGACCGGCGGCCTACTGCTGGTGCACGCGCACCCGGACGATGAATCCATCACCACCGGCGGCACCATCGCGCACTACCGCCGCCGCGGCGTGCCGGTGACCGTGGTGACCTGCACGCTCGGCGAAGAGGGCGAGGTCATCGGGGACGAGTGGGCCCAGCTCACCGCCGATCGCGCCGATCAACTCGGCGGCTATCGCATCCTCGAGCTGACCCGGGCATTGCAGGCCCTGGATGCCGCGCCGCCGCGCTTCCTCGGCGGCGCGGGCCACTGGCGCGATTCGGGCATGGCGGGCACCCCGGCGGCGGAGAAGCCGGGGGTGTTCGTGAAGTCGGGCGATGCGGCGGTGGACGCGTTGACCGAGGTGATCGTGGAATTGCGGCCGCGCGTGGTGATCACCTACGACCCGAACGGCGGCTACGGCCATCCCGACCACATTCGAGCACACCAGATCACCACGGCCGCAGTGCATTCCGCCGCCGAGCGCGGCTGGGACACGCCGAAGTTCTATTGGACCGTCACCGACGCCGACATGCTGCGCCAGCACACGACCGCGCTGGCCAAGCGCACGGTCGACGGGTTGCCCGGCCGGTTGCCGCAGGGCTGGCGGTTGCCCGCCGCGGACGAACTCGCGAGCGTGCCGAGCCGCACCGTGACCACCACCATCGACGTGTCCGACGCGCTCGCCGCCAAACGCGCCGCGCTGCGGGCGCACGCCACCCAGCTCACGATGGCGCCGTCCGGGCGTGAATTCGCGCTCTCCAACAATGTTGCTCAGCCGGTACTGCCGGAGGAGTGCTTCGTTCTTGTCCGCGGTCAGAGGGGACCGGTCGGTTCGGATGGCCGCGAACATGATCTTCTCGCGGGCCTCGAATAACGAACTTCCATCGATGGCGCGGCTAGCCTTCCGCAGTTCCTGTCGCATTCCGGCGTATTCTTCGAATGTGCCCTGAGCTGCGGGTATTCGTAGCTCTAGGGTTGCTGTTACCCCGAAAACTTTCGCCGGGTACCGTTCCCGTGATCTCGAATTCAGCGA
Organism: Nocardia sp. NPDC060255; assembly: GCF_042727395.1. Lineage (NCBI taxonomy): Bacteria > Bacillati > Actinomycetota > Actinomycetes > Mycobacteriales > Nocardiaceae > Nocardia > Nocardia sp. NPDC060255. The sequence goes on from NZ_JBHXAU010000010.1 coordinate 182,738, forward strand.
TGTGGAGGCGAAGCGGTTCATGACGGCGGTCGGCGACAAGGCTCACCTCAGCCTCGAGGACGAGGGCTACCACAAGAGTCTCAAACCGCGGCAGCTGCAGATGATCGCCATCGGTGGCGCCATCGGCACCGGGCTGTTCCTCGGCGCGGGCGGCAGGCTCGCCAACGCGGGACCTGGACTGTTTCTGGTCTACGGCGTGTGCGGATTCTTCGCGTTCCTCATCCTGCGCGCGCTCGGTGAGCTCGTGCTGCACCGGCCGTCGTCCGGGTCGTTCGTCTCCTACGCCCGCGAATTCTTCGGCGAGAAGGCCGCGTTCGTGGCCGGCTGGATGTACTTCCTCAACTGGTCGATGACCGGCATCGCCGACACCACCGCGATTGCCCAGTATTTCCACTACTGGTCCGGGTTCAGCAGCATCCCGCAGTGGCTGCTCGCGCTCATTGCGCTGATCCTGGTGCTCAGCATCAACCTGATCTCGGTGAAGTGGTTCGGCGAGATGGAGTTCTGGGCCGCGCTGGTGAAGGTGTTCGCGCTGAGCGCCTTCCTGATCGTCGGCACCATCTTCCTGATCGGCCGATTCACCGTGCAGGGCAACCCGACCGGGCCGAGCGTGATCGCCGACAGCGGCGGGCTGTTCCCGACCGGGGTGCTGCCGCTGGTCGTCGTGGTCTCCGGTGTCGTGTTCGCGTATGCCGCGGTCGAATTGGTCGGCACGGCGGCGGGCGAGACGGAGAACCCGGCCAAGATCATGCCGCGCGCGATCAACTCGGTGATCGCCCGCATCGCGATCTTCTACGTCGGTTCGCTGGTGCTGCTCGGCCTGCTGCTGCCGTACACGGCGTACACCGCCAAGGAGAGCCCGTTCGTCACCTTCTTCACCCTGCTCGGCGTGCCCGGCATCGGCAGCGTGATGAACCTGGTCGTGCTCACCGCCGCGTTCTCCAGCCTCAACGCCGGCCTGTACTCGACCGGACGCATCCTGCGGTCCATGTCGATGAACGGCAGCGCGCCGAAGTTCACCGGCGTGATGGGCCGCAACGGCGTTCCCTACGGCGGCATCCTGCTGACCAGCCTGATCGCGCTGGTCGGCATCGCGCTCAACGGCGTGGTGCCGGACCGGGCCTTCGAGATCGTGCTGAACCTGGCCTCGCTCGGCATCGTCGCCTCCTGGGCCACCATCGTGCTGTGCCAGCTGCAGCTGTGGCGCTGGTCCAAACAGGGGAAGGCGGATCGGCCGTCGTTCCGGATGTTCGGCGCGCCCTATACCGGGCTGCTCACGCTGGTGTTCCTGTTCCTCGTGGTGGTGCTGACCGGCATCGACTATCCGGTGGGCACCTGGACCGTCGCCTCGCTGGTGCTGATCATTCCGATGCTGATCGTCGGCTGGCTGGTGGCGCGCAAGCGGGTGCTGTCCATCGCCGAGGAGCGGATGGGCTACACCGGCGAGTTCCCGGTGGTCGCCAACATCCCCGTCGACGGCGAGAAGTGATCATGCGGGCCCCGGCGGCCACGGCGTCGGAATAGACTCGCTCCCATGTACAACTGGTCGGTCCAGGACGCGATCGTCGCGTTCGTGGAAAGCATGAAGCCGAACTGGCAGGCCCAGCACGAGCTGTACCTGTCGGTGCTGTACGGGTTCGTCGACATGCAGAGCCACCTGCTGACCCTCCTCGGCTTTCCCCCGGTGCCGTGAGGGCGGCCGTCGGCGGCAATCAGGTGCCCGTGACGTATCGGGAGTCGCCCGCCCCGGTGGCGCCCTGGCTGGCACCGCTCATCCTCGTGATTCTGGTGATCGACGCGTTCATCACGCTGGCCCTGGAAGTGTTGTATCTGCCGACCTACTTCGGCGCGACCGCGTTTCCGCTGTCGGGTGTGCTGGCCGGTGTGGTGAACATCCTGCTCGTGCTCGGTGTCCGTGCCGTCTCGCCGCGGGTGGCGGCGATGTTCTTGCCGTTGGCCGCGTGGACTTTCGGGTTCCTGATCTGCGCGAGCACCGGCCCCGGCGGGGACATCATGCTCGCAAGTGACTGGCGCACTGTGCTTTTGCTGTTCTGCGGGCTGGTGCCGCCGCTGGTGTACATCTACCTTCGCGTCAATTCCGGGTTGTTCAGCAGGCGTTAGCGGTCGCCGAGCTGGCCCGGTGTCACCGCGTCGATGAGGGCCCAGGCTTCGTCGAGCGGGATATCGAGCACGTGATACCGCTTCTTGCCGGCGGCGGACGCCGCGACCACGGTGGCGACGCCTGCCCGGCGCTGGAAGAACGACTGCCGGACGGTCCAGCCGATCACGCCGGGTGCTTCCAGGCAGTCGCGATCGCGACCCAGTGAGCCGGAGCGGGTGATCAACCAGCGCGGGCCGGTGGCGGTTTCGGGCAGCACGGTGTGGCCGAGGCCGCGATAGCGGTCTTCCGCCAGCGCGATCGCGACCGGAACCAACAGCACGGGCAGCACCCACCACCACGGCGAAAAGTTCGCGCCCGCAACCGAAGCGACCAGCATGCCGAGTGCGGCCACGGCAAGGGGCACCAGCGTGCGAGTGTGCCGCCTGCGGCGCGCGATCGGACCGTGCGCGATCAGCGGTGCGCTGCCGGGGCCCGGCTCCGCAGCGGGCGGGGCAATCGCCCTGTCCTGGAACTCGTTCGGGGCGAGCAGGTGGCTCAGCGTGTGCTCGATGGCGGTGCGCGGCGCCTGCGGGAGGATCTTCTGCCGCGGGCTCGCGCCGACCATGATCGCCTCGAGTTCGGCGGCGCCGGCCAGGCGCAGCAGCAGCGGCTCGTTCACCGTCGCGCCGCGGAAGCGGGCCAGATCCAGGGTGATCTGGCGGGTGGTGAACAGGCCGTGGCGCAGGTGCAGCGTGCGGCCGTCATCGATGACGCGCAGGCCGAAATACGTTGTCAGATAACGTGCACAGGCGGCCAGGCTGACGATCAGCACGATCACCACGAGCAACCCCGCGGTGCCGATGGCGATCAGTGCCGCGCCGCCGTTCTCCACCCGCTGCACCGCGTCCGAGCGGAACAGCACCTGGCCGACGCCGTACTGGAACGCCAGACCGACGATCGGCGCGATGATGGCGAAACCCGTCAAAGACAGTGGGGCGTACCGAACCCAGGCCGGATTCCAATGCGCGATCTCGCGGCCGGGCAGCGCAGCCGGACGCTCGGTGGTCGCCTTGTCGAGCGAAACAGGTTGTCCGGCAGCGTCTTGCGGCGCGCTACCGGTGTGGGCGAGCAGTGCGGCCCGTAGGTCGGGCACCAAACGCGCGTCGAGCGCGTCCAATTTGAACTTGTCGCCCGAATCCGCTTGCTGCCCAGTGCCGATGGCCAGCACCGCGAGCCCGAGCAGCCGGTGCAGCAGGTCCGCCTCGATGTCCACCGACCGGATCCGGGACCGCGGCACCGCGAGCTTCTTGCGCTGTATCAGCCCGGTGCGCAGCTCGACATGGGTCGGCCCGACCCGGTAGGTGGTGGTGAACCAGCGGGTGAGCGCGAACCCGACGATCAACGCCAGCGGGATGATGCTCCACCCATGATTGCCGCTGCTGGTGCCGAGGATCACCGACCCGATCAGCACCGGAATGAACTTCACCACCTCGGTGACCGGATGTACCAGCAACATTCGCTTGTCCAGGCGCGACCACGGTTGATCGGTCTCCGGTGCGATCGCCTCCGCTGATGTCACGTCGCATCGCCCCGATGCTGCGCCGCGATCCGGGTCAGCCGGACCACCGTCTCCTCGGCGACCGGGAGGTCGAGCTCGGAAATCTGCACCGCGCCCGCGGACGAGGCGGTAGTCACCGTCACCGTGGCAAGCCCGAGCAGTCGCGCCAACGGCCCGCGTTCGGTATCGACGGTCTGCACCCGCGAAATCGGCGCCACCCGGCTCTCCTGGGTGAGCCAGCCGACGCGGGTGTACACGGCCTCCTCGGTGACCTCCCACCGGTGCACCGCGTACCGCCACCACGGGACCACACCGATATTCAATCCGGCGAGCAGCAGCGTCACCAGGAACACCGTGAGCTGCCACCCCCGATTGCCGGAGTCGAGGACTGCCCAGACGAGCTGCGCCGCGAACGGAACCACCCAGACCAGGGCGGCCTGGATGGTCCACAAGAGTTTCGCCTTCGGACTGGGGCGCCAGGCCGGATCGGCCATGATGGTGCGCGGCTGCGACATGCCTGCCATGGTTCCATGAACTTCGGCCCGCTGGGCCGCCGATGGTGCGCGGCGCGGCGCACCCGGGTGACCACGGGCAACCGATTTCGGCGGGCGCCGATGGAATAGCCCCGAGCTTCGCGCAGTTGTCAACGCTCACATGGTGCCTCGCTGTCACAGGGTGCCGTGGTGAACGCGGCGTCCCGCGCCCGGTGGGTTCTGGTCGCTACGCTCACTCATCAGCCTCGGAAGGAGACAGGTCCGGATGGTTAGCGCATGATCGAAGACGTGACCGAACTGCCGAACCCGAGCATTCCTGCTGCACTCCCTTCTCCATCGGCTATGCGCAGGGCTCTGCGACGAGCCCGTGACGGTGTCACGTTGAACGTGGATGAAGCCGCGGTGCTGCTGCATGCGACCGGTGACGACCTGAAAGACCTGAGCCACAGCGCAGCCAGAGTGCGTGACGCGGGCCTGGAGTCGGCGGGGCGGCCGAAGACCATCAGCTACTCCCGCAATGTCTTCATTCCGCTGACTCGGCTCTGTCGTGACAAATGCCACTACTGCACCTTCGTGACGGTGCCGGGCAAGTTGCGCGCCGAGGGCAAGGGCATGTTCCTGGAACCCGACGAGGTGCTCGACATCGCCCGCCGCGGCGCCGCACTCGGCTGCAAGGAAGCCCTGTTCACGCTCGGCGACCGTCCCGAGGATCGCTGGCCGGAGGCCGCGCAGTGGCTCGACGAGCGTGGCTACGACTCCACGCTGGATTACCTGCGCGCCGTGTCGATTCTGGTGCTCGAGGAGACCGGCCTGCTGCCGCACCTGAATCCGGGTGTGATGTCGTGGGAGGAGATCTCCCGGCTCAAGCCGGTCGCGCAGTCGATGGGCATGATGCTGGAGACCACCGCGACCCGGCTGTTCACCGAGAAGGGCGCCTGCCATTACGGCAGCCCGGACAAGGACCCGGCGGTCCGGTTGCGCGCGATCACCGATGCGGGCCGCCTTTCGGTTCCGTACACCACCGGCCTGCTGGTCGGCATCGGCGAGACGCTGACCGAGCGCGCCGAGTCGATCATGGCGATCCGTAAGCAGCACAAGGCTTTCGGGCACATCCAGGAAGTGATCATCCAGAACTTCCGGGCCAAGGACGACACCGCCATGCGCGACGTCCCCGACGCGGGCATCGAGGAGTTCCTGGCCACCATCGCGGTGACCAGGCTGCTGCTCGGCCCGGACGTGCCGGTGCAGGCGCCGCCGAACCTGGTGTCGCACGAGGACTGCCTCGCGCTCATCGATGCGGGCATCGATGACTGGGGTGGCGTGTCGCCGGTGACGGTGGACCACGTGAACCCGGAGCGGCCGTGGCCGAACCTGGACACGCTGCGGGAGATCACCGAGCAGGCCGGGTACCAGCTGGTCGAGCGGACCTCCGCGCATCCGAAGTATGTGCGCGCGGGCAGCCCGTGGATCGACCCGCGGATCGGCGTGCACGTGGCCGCGCTCAGCGATCCGGTCACCGGTCTGGCGAACCCGGACGCGATGCCGGTCGGCTTGCCCTGGCAGGAACCGGACCAGTCCTGGGAATCCGCCGGACGCGTCGACCTCAACACCGCCATCGACACCGAGGGCCGCAACACCGAGAGCCGCAGCGATTCCGCCATCGGCCAGGACGTGGTGGGCGCCTTCGGCGATTGGGACACCATCCGCGAGCAGGCCCGCGATCTCGCGGTCGTCGCGCCGGAACGGCTCGACTCCGAGGTGCTCGCCGCGCTGAAGGCCGCCGAGCGCGACCCGGCCGCACTGTCCGACGCCGAATACCTGGCGTTGGCCACGGCCGACGGTGCGAACCTGGAGGCAGTGGCCGCGCTGGCCGATCAGCTGCGTCGCGACACCGTCGGTGACGACGTCACCTACGTGGTGAACCGGAACATCAACTTCACCAACATCTGCTACACCGGCTGCCGCTTCTGCGCGTTCGCGCAGCGCAAGGGCGACGCCGACGCGTTCACGCTGAGCATGGACGAGGTCGCGGATCGGGCTTGGGAGGCGCACGTCGACGGCGCCACCGAGGTCTGCATGCAGGGCGGTATCGATCCCGACCTGCCGGTCACCGGCTACGCCGACATCGTGCGTGCGGTGAAACAGCGGGTGCCGTCCATGCACGTCCACGCCTTCAGCCCGATGGAGATCGTCAACGGCGCTTCGCGCGGCGGGCAGAGCATTCGGGACTGGCTGGTCGCGCTGAAGGAAGCGGGCCTGGACACCATCCCGGGCACCGCCGCGGAGATCCTCGACGACGAGGTGCGCTGGGTGCTCACCAAGGGCAAGCTGCCGACCTCGGCGTGGATCGAGGTGATCACCACCGCGCATCAGATCGGCCTGCGTTCCAGCTCGACCATGATGTACGGCCACGTGGACAACCCGAAGCACTGGGTCGGGCACCTGCGCGTGCTGCGCGGAATCCAGGACGAGACAGGCGGTTTCACCGAATTCGTGCTGCTGCCGTTCGTGCATCAGAGCGCGCCGCTGTACCTGGCCGGCGCGGCCAGGCCCGGCCCGACGAACCGGGACAACCAGGCCGCGCACGCGCTGTCGCGGATCATGCTGCACGGCCGGATCGACAACATCCAGACCAGCTGGGTGAAGCTCGGCACCGTCGGCACCAGGGTGATGCTCAACAGCGGCGCCAACGACGTCGGCGGCACGCTGATGGAGGAGACCATCTCCCGGATGGCGGGCTCGCAGCACGGCTCGGCCAAGACCGTTGCGGAGCTGGTGGACATCGCCGCGGGCATCGGCCGGCCGGCCCGCGAACGGACCACCACGTACGGCGTTCCGCAGCACAAGGTTTCGGCGCTACCACTCACGGTCGGGTGACGGCGTAGGCTTCCGGCAACGGCCGAAGACGGAAGGCGGGTTCGGCGATAGGCAAGGCCCCGCACTGCGATCGAAGTCGGATCGCGGTCGCGATGCCGGAAACCCGGCGGACCGGCCGGGCTGTCGCCGAACGGAGGGAGCCGGACCCGCAATGTCGTGGGAACGGTGCCGAACAGCCTGATCCGGGCAGTGGTTTCGCACGCCGATAGTGGCGTGCGGAACATCTGAAGTTAGGCAAGGCTGACCCGGAGTAGCGTGGGGTGTCCGGATAGGGTTTCGCTGGGCGGACTATCCCCGCAAGGTGAGGACAGACTAGGAGAACGGCAGTGCCGTACATCATCGCTGAACCGTGCGTTGACGTGAAGGACAAGGCATGCATCGAGGAATGCCCCGTGGACTGCATCTACGAGGGTGGCCGCATGCTGTATATCCATCCCGACGAGTGCGTGGACTGTGGTGCATGTGAACCGGTGTGCCCGGTGGAGGCGATCTTCTACGAAGACGACACCCCGGACCAGTGGAGCGGGTACGTGAACGCCAACATCGACTTCTTCAACGAGCTGGGTTCGCCGGGCGGCGCCACCAAGGTCGGTCAGGTCGACTACGACCCGCCGTTCATCAAGGAACTGCCGCCGATGGCGAGCGAGTAGCTCGGACGTGACGGCACGTGCTCGGGTCAGCAGCCTGCTCCCCGATTTTCCCTGGGACACCATCGCTTCGGTGAAGGCGAAGGCGGCGACGCATCCCGGTGGGATCGTCGACCTGTCGGTCGGCACCCCGGTGGACCCGGTCGATCCGCTCATCCGCGCGGCCCTGAGTGCGGCGTCCGCCGTGCCCGGTTACCCGGCGACGCACGGCACCCCCGAGCTCCGCGCGGCCGCGGTCGACGCGCTCAAGCGGCGCTACGGGATCACCGGGCTCGACCCGGCGGCGGTGCTGCCCGCGATCGGCACCAAGGAACTGATCGCCGGACTGCCCCGGCTGCTCGGCCTCGGCGCGGACGACCTGGTCGTCATCCCCGAGGTGGCCTACCCGACCTACGAGGTGGGTGCGCTGTTCGCCGGCGCGCAGATCGTGCGGGCCGACGGGCTCACCCAGCTCGGACCGCGGACGCCCGCGTTGATGTTCGTGAACTCCCCGTCGAATCCGACCGGGCGCGTGCTCGGCGTCGATCACCTGCGCAAGGTCGTCGAATTCGCCCGCGAACGTGACGTGATCATCGCTTCCGACGAGTGCTACCTCGGCCTCACCTGGGAGGGGCGCGCCGTCTCCATCCTCGATCCCGAGGTCAGCGACGGCGACCACACGAACCTCCTTGCCGTGCACTCGCTTTCGAAGACCTCCAACCTGGCCAGCTACCGCGCTGGCTTCGTCGCGGGTGACCCGGCACTGGTCGCGGAACTGCTGGAAGTGCGCAAGCACGCCGGAATGATGGTGCCGTTCCCGATCCAGGCCGCGATGACCGCCGCGCTCAGCGACGACGCGCATGAGGCGCAGCAGCGTGAGCGGTACCGTGTTCGCCGCGAGGTACTGCGAAAAGCCTTGGTAGAAGCCGGTTTCCGGATCGACCACTCCGAAGCGGGTCTCTACCTTTGGTCGACTCGCGGCGAACCGTGCCGCACCACCCTCGACTGGCTCGCCCACCGTGGCATCCTCGCCGCCCCGGGAGATTTCTACGGTCCCACCGGCACCGAACATGTCCGCATCGCGCTGACCGCGACCGATGAACGCATCGCCGCCGCTGTCCAACGGTTGACCGCGTAGACCACCCGCTCGGCCGTCCGTCGCGCGGACGGACGGCCGACACGCACGGCGGGCAGAGGCACGGGGCGCGAGCCGGCGTTAGCCTGAGGTATGGACGCTGTCACGGTTGTTCCTACTCCCAGCAACGAGCCGGTGCACTCGTACGCACCGGGCAGTCGCGAGCGGGAACTGCTGGTCGCCAAGCTGGCCGAGATCGCCGCGGACAACGTCGAGGTGCCGCTGGTCATCGGCGGTAAACATCGGCCGGGGATCGGCGAGCGGCACAATATCGTCGCGCCGCATCGGCACCGTCAGGTGCTGGGGACCTATACCGATGCCACGCATTCCGAAGCGCAGGGCGCGATCGACGCGGCGCTGGCGGCCGCGCCGGGCTGGCGGGCGTTGCCGTTCGACGAGCGGGCCGCGGTGTTCTTGCGGGCCGCCGATCTGCTGGCCGGGCCGTGGCGGGAGACCATCGCGGCGGCGACCATGCTCGGGCAGTCGAAGTCGGCGCAGCAGGCGGAGATCGACGCGCCGTGCGAGTTGATCGACTTCTGGCGGTTCAATGTGGCGTTCGCGCGGCAGATCATGGCGCAGCAGCCGGAGTCGAGTGCGGGGGTGTGGAACCGGCTGGACTATCGGCCGCTGGAAGGGTTCGTCTACGCGATCACGCCGTTCAACTTCACCGCTATCGCCGGGAATCTGCCGACCGCACCTGCGCTGATGGGGAACACGGTGGTGTGGAAGCCGTCGCCGACGCAGACGCTCTCGGCGTTCTACACGATGCGATTGCTGGAGGCGGCGGGGCTGCCGCCGGGTGTGATCAATATGGTGACCGGCGACGGCATCGCCCTGTCGGAGGTGGCGCTGGCCGATCCGCAACTGGCCGGGATTCATTTCACCGGCTCCACCAAGACCTTTCAGTATCTGTGGCAGCAGGTCGGCGCGAATCTCGGCCGGTATCACGGTTATCCGCGGTTGGTCGGGGAGACGGGCGGTAAGGATTTCATCGTCGCCCACCCGTCGGCCGATCCGGATGCGTTGCGGACCGCGCTGATTCGTGGTGCCTACGAGTATCAGGGGCAGAAGTGTTCGGCCGCCTCGCGCGCTTATATCGCGCGTTCCGTGTGGCGCAAGATGGGCGACGAATTCCTGCACCGCACCGCAGAGCTGACCTACGGGGATGTGACCGATCTGTCCAATTTCGGTGGTGCGCTGATCGATCAGCGTGCCTTCGACAAGAACGCCGCCGCGATTCGGCGGGCCAGGGATGCCGGGCTGACCATTCCGGTCGGCGGCACCTACGACGACAGCGAGGGATTCTTCGTCCGCCCGACGGTGCTGCTGGCGGACGATCCGCACGACGAGTCGTTCGCCACCGAGTATTTCGGGCCGATCCTGTCGGTGCACGTCTATGACGACGCCGAACCCGGCTCGTACGCGGCCATTTTGGCGGAGGTCGACTCAGCGGCACCGTATGCGCTGACCGGGGCGGTGTTCGCGCAGGATCGCCAAGCGGTCGAACAGGCAGGCGCCGCACTGCGATTCGCGGCGGGCAACTTCTACATCAACGACAAGCCGACCGGAGCGGTGGTCGGCCAGCAGCCGTTCGGCGGCGCCCGCGCGTCCGGCACCGACGACAAGGCAGGCTCCCCGCTGAATCTGCTGCGCTGGGTATCCGCGCGCACGATCAAGGAAACCTTCGTTCCGCCAACCGATTACCGCTACCCGCACATGGGCGAGTGAACCGGTGAATCCACTGCGTCCCCTCATCCTCGCGGCGTCGGAGTCGCCACGGCTGAAACGCGCGCTCACCGGCATCCCGGTCACCGCCGACCTCGTGCGGCGGTTCGTGGCAGGGGAGACCAGGGCCGACCTCATCGAGGTGGCACAGACGCTGCTGAACAGCGGGCGGATGGTCAGCGTGGACTTCCTCGGGGAGAACACCACCGACCGGAGCCAGGCCGAGGCCACCGTGGCCGAATACCTTTCGCTGATCAACGAATTGGCCGCGCTGGACCGTCCCGCACTACCTGGCATCGACGCCCCGCCCGTCGAGGTATCGGTGAAGCTGTCCGCACTCGGCCAGGCTTTGCCGGTGGACGGGCCCGCGATCGCCACCGAGAACCTGCGCATTCTGTGCACCAAGGCAGCCCAGGCCGACGTGTGGGTGACCGTCGACGCCGAAGACCACACCACCACCGATGCCACGCTGGCCACGGTCCGCGAGCTGCGCGGTGAATTCCCGTGGCTAGGTGCGGTTCTGCAGGCATATCTGCATCGAACCGAAGCGGATTGCCGCGCGCTGTCGGGACCGGATTCGCGAATCCGGTTGTGCAAGGGCGCTTATCGCGAGCCGCATGAGGTCGCCTTCCAGCGAGCGTCCGAGGTGACCAATTCCTATCTGCGCTGCCTCGACGCGCTGATGCTCGGCGACGGCTACCCGATGGTGGCCTCGCACGACCCGGTGCCGATTGCCGATGCCGAGGATCTCGCGGCCGAAGGCGGCCGTGGCCCTGACCGATTCGAATACCAGATGCTGTACGGCATCCGTGATGCCGAGCAACTGCGGCTGGTCGCGGCGGGTAGGGCGGTCCGGGTCTACGTGCCCTACGGCAGTCAGTGGTACGGCTATCTCACCAGGCGGCTGGCGGAGCGGCCCGCCAATCTCGGGTTCTTTCTACGCGCTCTCGTCAGCAAGTCCTGAAAGTCCCTACACCAGTGGCTTTCCCAGTCGCAGCCGCCTGCGCAGATCGAACAGGTAGATGTTCAACGGAAACATCCGGGCCTGCTTCGGTAGTCGGGTGTGCACGACCGAGATGCCGCGCAGCATTCGGTCGAATCGGCGCTGGTCCCGGTCGGTCCAGGTCATCCGCATCTCGTCGCGCACGTGCTGCGGCAGCAGTCCCGCCACGATGAATCGCTGCAGCTTGGCGAAGGTGAATCGGATTGGCCGCGGCATCATTTCGAGGTCGATGATGCCGTCGAAGTACTCGCGCAGGGCGGGCTCGATCCGGTACTGCGCGAGGTTCTCCTCCCACCACGGAAAGAACTCCGTGCGATCGGCGGGCCACAGCTCCTGGCGCATCTGCAGTGTGGTGCCGAGCCGCGCGCTGTACTGGTAGAGCGCCTCGGCGGTCGCCGGATCCAGCGGGCCGTGCATGCGGGTGTAGAGGTCGTCGATGCCCCAGTAGATGGTGGCCGCCACCCATAGCTGCAGCTTCGGATCGAAGGCGTTGTATTTCACCGGGCTCTGCGGTCCGGAGTGGACCGGGCGGTGCGAGTGGTTGACCGCCGCGCGGTAGGCCGCGCGTTCCTCGTCGGAGCCCATCATGGCGACGGCGATGTAGGTCAGCGTGGTGCGCAGTCGCTTGACCGGATGCAGGGTGACCTTGCCGCTGTCCACGGTGCTCTCCAGCACGCCGCGGCCGACCGGGCGCAGGCTCAGCTGCATGATGACGTTGGCGGTGCCGCCCAGGAAGGCCGCGATGCCGTCCATGTACTGCTGGACGCTGTCCGGCGTGAGGGTTTGCTCGGCACGGTCCGGATCCGGCTCGGCGATGCGCAGCGGTGTGGTCATCGTTGACCTCGACTTTCTGTGTCCGGAGCGGCCCGGACAAGCGAACAGTGAGAAGGTTCTTAACTCACCTTCTCACTGTCTCGTCGATCATGTCAATGATGCGTTGCAATGCTTCTTGTGTCATCGTTTCGGCGATCCCGATAGGGTGGAAGGCATGGCGAGGCTCAGCAGACTGCTGCCGTTGGTGCGCGGCGCCGGTCCGGAAGACCGCAATCAGGCGCGCGTGCTCGATGCCGCGATGCTGGCGTTCCTCGACTTCGGCATCAAGCGCACCAGCATGGTCGAGGTCGCTCGGCGCTGCGGACTGTCGCTCGCCACCCTGTATCGGCGCTTCGCCAGCAAGTCCGATCTGATCGAGGCGGTCGGCTTGCGGCAGACCCGCGAGTTCGTCGAGCAGGTCGACGCGGCCTTGCAGCGGCAGGTGGATCGGAACGCGGGCGCGGAGGAACAGATCGTCGAACTGTTCGCCGCGTTCATCACCGGGCTCCGGGACAACCGGCTCGTCCATCGACTGCTCGCCACCGAGCCCGAACTGGTGCTGCCGTATCTCACCATCAAGGGCGCGCCGGTGCTCGAGCTCGGCCGGGACTACCTGGCCGAGTTCATCGCCCGGCTGCAGCAGGAGGGCAAGCTGCCCGCCTACGACCCGGAGCCGCTCGCGGAAATGATTGCGCGCACGGCGTTATCGCTGGCGCTGACGCCGCAGACCGTCATTCCACTGCATGACGAGGTGGCGATCCGGCAGTTCGCGCGCGATCACATCGTGGTGTCGTTCCGGGTGCCCTGACGGGTCTCAGTGGCCGGTGGCGAGTTCGAGGGCGGCCAGCGGGAGCGCCCCGAGGATGTCGAGGGTCTGCTCGGTCGCGGTGCCGTGCGTGTGCGCCGCGACCGCGAAACCGGGGCCGTAGGAGGCCGAGGCGACGTCGGGCTCGCCGAAATCCGACCAGCCCCACTTGGTGCCGAGGACGAACGGCAAACGCGCCGTGCCCCAATCCTGTTCGGTGCCGTCGGTGGCGTTCTCGCCCGCTTCGGCCATCCATTCGAGGATCGGGGAGTTGGGGTCGGTGCGCAGTTTGGCGTCCAGGAAGTCGGCCAGGTCCGCGGTGCTGGTGTAGGCCGCGCCCCAACTTCCCGCTGAGCGGGTGTCCGTCAGATGGTATTCCGCTGCAACGGATTTGAGTGCCTGTGGATATTTGTTCTCCATGGTGGTGGCCGCGCCGTCGTCGGAGTAGCGGATCATTCGTTCGGCGAGGTCGCGGTCCGCGCGAGAGCCGTCGCCGTGCCGTAGGGCGTAGTCGGCGAGGTAGAGCTTCGTCAGCGACAGGCTGGTGCGAGATTCGTGTTCGTTCGCGGTGCTCCAGTTCGCGCCGAAGGTGGAACGGATGGAAATCGCGGTGCGTGGTGGGACGACCGCCGGGTCGGGTGGTTCCGCATAGGCAGTAGGCGCGACGAGCGCGCAGTAGGTCGCCGCGGCGGCCGCCGCGGTCACAACAGTCCGATAGCCCATCGTTTCCTCCTGGCTCGGCCCCCTGTGTGCTCTTCGAGATAACACCGATCAGCAGTGAAAAGTCGCTCGCGACACGCGGTAGCTGATCAATTGCCCAGTCAGACGAGGGGGAGGCCGAGGCGGCGGCGCATGCGCAGGTCCAGCAGGTAGGCGTTCATCGGGAACATGCGCGCCTGGCGGGGGAGCCAGGTCTGCGTGGTGCCGAGGGTGCGCATGACGCGCCGCAGGGTGCGCTCGTCGCGCGCGGTCCAGGTGCAGCCCATCTGGTCCCGCAGATGTGGCGGGAGCAGGCCCGCGACGAAGAAGCGATGCGGGCGGCCGAAGACGAGTTGCACCGGCCGGGGCAGCATCTTCAGATCGATCAGGTCGTTGAAGTAGTCGCGGATCGGCGGATCGATCGTGGTGCCGGCCAGATTGGCGTCCCAGTACGCGGCGAAGGCCTGCCGATCGGCGGGCCACATGTCTTGGCGCACTTGCAAAGTGGTGCCGAGACGGGCGCTGTGGCGGTAGAAGGCATCGGCGGTCGGCTCGTCCATCGGGCCGTGCATGCGTTCGTACAGATCCTTCGCGCCCCAGTAAAGGCAAGCGGCAACCCATAATTGGAGACTCGGGTCGAAGGCGTTGTAGCGGACCGGACTCGACGCGGTCGAATGCACCGGGCGATGCGAACGATTGACCGCCGCGCGGTAGTCGGCGCGTTCGTCCTCGGTGCCGAGCATGGCGACGGCCAGGTAGGTGATCGTGGTGCGCAACCGTTTGACCGGGTGCAGCATGACCTTTCCGCTGTCGACGGTGCTCTCCACCACGCCGTAACCGACCGGCCGGGTGCTGAGCTGCATGATGACGTTCGCGCCGCCGCCGAGCAGGCCGGCGATGCCGTCGATGAACTGGGTGATGTCGAGCTCGTCCGGCGGTTCGGTCTCGTGCGTCGTTGCGCGAAGTGGCCTGGTCATCGTCGACCCCTGTCTCATTGAGAAGGCTATGCACTAACTGTCTCACCGCCTCATCACGTGTGTCAACGGTCACATCGACGGTTCATTCACCTGTGACCGGCCGAGGTGTTGCGGGGTGGGCGAAGTAGTTTGGGCGCATGTCGTTCGGTCCGCCGTTGCTGCTCAGTTCCCTGAACCCGCTCGCCGTCGCAGGCGGGGCGGATATTCCGGATGCCGTCACCATCGACGGGGTGACGCTCTCGCGCAGTGATCTGCTCGGTGCCGCGACCTCCGTCGCCGAGCGGGTGGCCAGGGCCGATCGGGTTGCGGTGCTGGCCAAGCCGACGGTGAGTACGGTGCTCGCGGTGGTCGGTTGTCTGATCGCCGGGGTGACAGTTGTTCCGGTGCCGCCGGATTCGGGAACCGCTGAGCTCGCGCACATCCTGGCCGATTCCGGGGCGCAGGCTTGGCTCGGCGAAGCGCCCGAGGGCAGCGAGCTGCCGGTGGTGCCGGTCCGGGTGCACGCCAGGTCATGGCATACCTATCCCGAACCCGACGCTGCGGCAACCGCTTTCGTGCTCTACACGTCCGGGACGACCGGTTTGCCGAAAGGTGTTGTACTCAGCCGCGGTGCGATCGCGGCTGGACTGGACGCGCTCGCCGACGCGTGGGCCTGGACCGCGAACGACGTTCTGGTGCACGGGCTTCCGCTGTTCCACGTGCACGGTTTGATCCTCGGTGTGCTCGGTCCGCTGCGGGTGGGCAGTCCGCTGGTGCACACCGGCAAGCCGACCCCGCAGGCGTACGCCGCCGCGCACGGCACGCTGTATTTCGGGGTGCCCACCGTGTGGTCGCGGGTTGTCGAAGATCCAGATGCCGCAAAGCAATTGGCTGATGCGCGGCTGCTCGTGTCCGGGAGCGCGCCTCTGCCCGTTCCGGTGTTCGAGCGGTTGCGTGAACTCACCGGCCACGCGCCGATCGAACGCTACGGCATGAGCGAAACCATGATCACCCTGTCCACCCGCGCCGACGGTGAGCGCCGCCCCGGCTGGGTCGGGACGCCGGTGCGCGGCGTACAGACCAGGCTGCGCGACGAATCCGGCGCCGACGTCGCGCACGACGGCGAAAGCATCGGCGGCCTCCAGGTTTCCGGCCCGATGCTCTTCGACGGCTACCTCAACCGCCCCGACGCCACCGCCGAAAGCTGGACCGAAGACGGCTGGTTCAAAACCGGCGACGTCGCCGCCATCGACCCCGACGGCTTCCACCGCATCGTCGGCCGCGAATCGGTAGACCTCATCAAGTCCGGCGGCTACCGCATAGGCGCAGGCGAAGTGGAAACCGCCCTCCTCGGCCACCCCGCCGTCGCCGAGGCCGCCGTAGTCGGCCTCCCCGACCCCGACCTAGGCCAACGCATCGTCGCCTTCGTCGTATTACGCAGCCCCGCCCCGACTTCCATCGAACAAGACCTGATCACCCATGTGGCCGAACAACTCTCGACCCACAAACGCCCCCGCGAGATCCGCATAGTCGACTCCCTTCCCCGCAACGCCATGGGCAAGGTCCAAAAGAAACGCCTCACCTAAAGCTCCGCCCGCCGCGCACGAACCGGCCCGCCGCGCACGAACCGGCCCGCCGCGCACGAACCGGCCCGCCGCGCAGGAATCGGCTAGCGATTTCGTGCGCAGCGCCCCGAAACGCGCGCAGCGAGTCAGTGTGTGCGCGACCTCGGTGCCGTACCGGCGCACGCCTGCCGCGCGTGATTTCGCTTGCCGCGCGTGAATCGGCCCGCCGCGCAGGAATCGGCTAGCGATTTCGTGCGCAGCGCCCCGAAACGTGCGCGTCAGGCCAACGTGCGCGCGGCTCTGGAGCCGCTGTGGCGTGCCTCTCGGATCCCGGGTCAGTCGTTGGCGTGCAGGGCGGCGTTGAGTTCGATGCCGGTTCCCTTGCGGGGCACCACTTCTACCGCGCCGGTGACGGAGTTGCGGCGGAAGAGGAGGTTGTTCTGGCCGCTGAATTCGGCGGCCTTGACGACGGTGCCGTCGGGGGTGGTGACCTTGGTGCCTGCGGTCAGGTAGAGGCCGGCTTCTACGACGCAGTCGTCGCCGAGGGGGATGCCGACGCCGGCGTTGGCGCCGAGCAGCGAGCGCTCGCCGATGGAGATGACGGTGGTGCCGCCGCCGGAGAGGGTGCCCATGATGGAGGCGCCGCCGCCGACGTCGGAGCCGTCGCCGACCACGACACCGGCCGAGATGCGGCCCTCGACCATGGAGTTGCCGAGGGTGCCCGCGTTGAAGTTGACGAAGCCCTCGTGCATGACGGTGGTGCCGGAAGCGAGATGTGCGCCGAGGCGGACCCGGTCGGCGTCGCCGATGCGCACACCGGACGGGATGACGTAGTCGACCATGCGCGGGAACTTGTCGATGCTGTACACGGTCACCGGGCCGCGGGCGCGCAGCTTGGCGCGGGTGGTCTCGAAGCCCTCCACCGCCGCCGGGCCGTGATTGGTCCACACCACATTGCTGAGCAGCCCGAACTGACCGTCCAGGTTCACCCCGTGCGGCCGGACCAGCCGATGCGAGAGCAGATGCAGCCGCAGGTAGACGTCGTGCGCGTCGACCGGTGCCGCCGACAGATCCGCGATCGTCGTGCGCACCGCGACCACATCGACACCGCGCGCCTCGTCGAACCCGAGCAGCGCCGCGTACTCCGCAGGGGCGTCATCCAGG
The DNA here is from genome assembly GCF_042727395.1 of Nocardia sp. NPDC060255. Taxonomy (NCBI): domain Bacteria; kingdom Bacillati; phylum Actinomycetota; class Actinomycetes; order Mycobacteriales; family Nocardiaceae; genus Nocardia; species Nocardia sp. NPDC060255. Next base: position 200,259 of record NZ_JBHXAU010000010.1, read on the forward strand.
CGCTTAGTTCCGGTCTCGGCGAACTCGCCGAGCTCCGGACTCGGGTACCAGGTGTCCAAGACGGTCCCGTCCGCGGTCACATTGGCGATACCGATTGCTGCTGCTCCCTGAATGCTCACGTCAACAGAGATTACCGACCTGTCGCCACCAGTGGTGAGCCCGCTCCACCGATGTGCCCCACCACACGGCGGTCGTAGGGTGGGGGTGTGACCCTCGACCTGCGTGCTGATCCGATCACCCTGACCGCTGCTCTTGTCGATATTCCGAGTGTTTCGCGGGACGAGGTGGCGATCACCGATCTCGTCGAGCGGGCGTTGCGGGAGCAGACGAGTGGGTTCGAGGTGGTGCGGCACGGGAATGTGGTGCTGGCGCGGACGAATCGGGGACTGCCGAGCCGAGTGGTGCTGGCCGGACACTTGGATACCGTGCCGATCGCCGGCAACGTGCCCGGGCATTTCACCGAGAACGCGGCGGGGGAGCGGGTGTTCTACGGCTGCGGGTCGGTCGACATGAAGTCCGGCGATGCGGTGTTCCTGCATTTGGCCGCGACGGTGGCCGAACCCGTGCACGACCTGACGTTGATCTTCTATGACTGCGAGGAGATCGCGTCGGAGTTCAACGGGCTCGGCACGATCGAACGCGAGCTGCCGGAGTGGCTCGCGGGTGATCTGGCGGTGCTGGGCGAACCGTCCGGCGGCTGGATCGAAGCGGGTTGCCAAGGGACGCTGCGGGTTCGGCTGTCCACCGCCGGAACGCGCGCGCACTCGGCGCGAGCCTGGTTGGGCGACAACGCGATTCACCGCTTGGCCCCGATCCTGCAGCGGCTGGCCGACTATCGGGCCCGCGAGGTCGATATCGACGGCTGCGTCTATCACGAGGGACTGTCCGCGGTGCGCACCGCCGGCGGGGTGGCGGGCAATGTCGTGCCCGATGCCGCCGAGGTGGAGGTGAACTTCCGCTTCGCCCCGGATCGCACGGTCGACCAGGCCGTCGAGCATGTCCGCGAGGTGTTCGCGGGCCTCGAGCTGACCTTCGAGGTGACCGACTCCGCACCCGGCGCGCTGCCCGGCCTGACCGCCCCGGCCGCCAAGGACCTGATCGCCTCGGTGAACAGCCACGGTGGCGGCGGCGTGCGCGCCAAGTACGGCTGGACCGACGTCGCCCGCTTCGCCGCCCGCGGCATCCCCGCCGTCAACTTCGGCCCCGGCGACCCCAACCTCGCCCACAAGCGCGACGAACACGTCCCCGTCGACCAGATCACCGCCGTCACCGCCATGCTGCGCAACTACTTGACCGGCGCGGTGGGCTGAGACCCGTCTATCTGTTCGATCACAGGCAGCGCTGAATCACGGGTTTGCTGGGGTGCAGGTTGCGGGGCTGTCTCGGGGCCGGGTCGGGCTACTGAACGTCGGACGACTTCTCGCCTCCAGGCAGTTGCGGTGCGCAGTCCCCGGTAGCGTGGGCGGTATGTCCACCGACGCCGCTGACCGCGAGGTTGCCAATACGCAGAAGTCGACAGCCAAGTTTCGCGGACCGATCATGCTCCGCCGGGACCGCAAGGATGGGACCGGCACGGCCGACCGGAATTTGCTGGACAGGCGCGGCGACACCGATTGGGTACACACCGACCCGTGGCGGGTGCTGCGCATCCAAGCCGAGTTCGTCGAGGGTTTCGGCGCGCTCGCCGAGGTGCCGCGCGCGGTCACCGTGTTCGGTTCGGCGCGCACCGGCCCGGATCATCCGGAGTACCAGGCCGGCCGGGCGATCGGCACGGCGCTGGCCAAGGCCGGTTTCGCGGTGATCACCGGCGGCGGCCCCGGCGCGATGGAGGCCGCCAACCGTGGCGCGTGCGAGGCGGGCGGTTATTCGATCGGCCTCGGCATCGAGTTGCCGTTCGAGCAGAGCCTCAACGACTGGGTCGATCTCGGCATCAACTTCCGCTACTTCTTCGTCCGCAAGACGATGTTCGTGAAGTACTCGGAGGCGTTCATCTGCCTGCCCGGCGGCTTCGGCACCCTGGACGAGCTGTTCGAGGCGCTCACCCTGGTGCAGACCCGCAAGATCACCCGGTTCCCGATCATCCTGTTCGGCAGCAGATATTGGTCCGGCCTGGTCGATTGGCTGCGCGATTCGCTCGGCGGCTCCGGCAAGATCTCGCCCGGTGACCTCGGCCTGATCCACGTCACCGACAGCGTGGAAGAGGTCGTGCAGATCATCCTGGCCAGCGCGGAGGGCAACGGCGCGGAGGACGCGCTCGGTACGGAGGACCAGTGGTGAGCGAGCAGCCGTATTCCATTTGTGTCTACTGTTCCGCGAGCACCGCCGATCCCACCTACCTCGCGCTGGCCGCCCAGGTCGGCACCGAGATCGCCCGGCGCGGTTGGCAATTGGTGTCCGGCGGCGGCAACGTCTCGATGATGGGCGAGGTGGCGATCGCGGCTCGGGCCGGCGGCGCCAACACCGTCGGGGTGATCCCGAAGCACCTGGTGCACCGCGAGGTCGCCGATGTCGATGCCGACGAGCTGGTCGTCACCGACACCATGCGGCAGCGCAAACAGATCATGGAGGACCGCGCCGACGCCTTCCTCACCCTGCCGGGCGGCATCGGCACCCTGGAGGAGTTCTTCGAAACCTGGACCGGAGGCTATCTGGGACAGCACAATAAGCCGGTGGTGTTGTTGGACCCGAATGGCTTCTATCGAGGCCTTTTCCAGTGGCTCGACGAACTCTACGACCGTAAGTTCGTGCCCCAGCCCGCCATGGACCGCATTACCGTGGTCACTGATCTTTCGTCCGCCTTCACGGCATTGGAGGCGTGAGCAACACTTCCTGATGAGGAGAGCTTCACAGTGAGTTCTGATGGCCGCTCGACGGTTAGCTTATTAAGCCTGGCCAAAAACCTGCCCGCGATGGCGTTCGAGGCACCGGCCATGCTGCGCAACGTGGCAGGCATGCTGGTCGGGCCGGACGACAAATCCTCTGTCGGGCTGTACTTTCAGCGGGCCGCGCATCGTTATCCGGACCGCACGTTCCTGCGCTTCGAAGGCACCGCCTACACCTACGGCGAGGTCAACGCCGAGGTGAACCGCTTTGCCGCGGTGCTGGCCGCGCGCGGTGTGCAGCGTGGCAACGTGGTCGGCCTGCTGATGACCAATCGGCCCGAAACCCTGTTCACCGCACTGGCTTCGGTGAAACTCGGCGCCACCGTCGGCCTGCTCAATCATCACCAGCGCGATCAGGTGCTCGCGCACAGCTTCGGCCTGCTGCACAGCGTGCTGAACGTGGTCGGCGAGGAATGCAAAGAGGCGCTGGACTCGCTGGCCGAGCCGCTCGCGAATGTGTTGTCCGCCAACGATTTGCAGGCCGCCGCCCAGGGCGCGGACGCCACCGACCCGCCGGTGTGCGCGGAGATCACCGCCAAGGAACGCGCTTTCCTCATCTTCACCTCCGGCACCACGGGCTTGCCCAAGGCCAGCGTGATGACCCATCTGCGCTGGACCAAGAGCCTGGCGGGCATCGCCGGCCTCGGAATTCGCCTGCGCGGCAACGACACCCTGTACTGCTGCCTGCCGCTGTACCACAACAACGCGATGACCGTCGCGCTGTCGGCGGTGATCGGCTCCGGCGGTACTTTCGCGCTCGGCAGGCAGTTCTCCGTGTCCCGGTTCTGGGACGAGGTGATCCGTGAGCAGGCAACGGGTTTCATCTATATCGGTGAGCTGTGCCGCTACCTGCTGAACCAGCCCGCGAAGCCGACCGACCGGCAGCACAGGGTCCGGCTGGCGGTCGGCAACGGGCTGCGCCCGGAACTGTGGGACGAGTTCAAGAACCGGTTCGGCATCAATCGGATCGTCGAGTTCTACAGTGCCAGTGAGGCGAACATCGCCTTCATCAACGCGTTCAGCGTCGACCGCACCGCAGGCTTCGGGCCGCTGCCGTACGCGGTGGTCGATTACGACGAGGAGACCGGAAAAGTCAAGCGCGACAAGGACGGCCGACTGCACAAGGTCGGCACCGGTGGTGTCGGCTTGCTGCTGTCCAAGGTCACCGACCGCTCACCGTTCGACGGCTATACCGACAAGGCCGCCTCCGAGGCGAAGCTGGTCCGTGACGGCTTCGAGCAGGGCGACGTCTGGTTCGACACCGGCGATCTGGTCCGCGATCAGGGCTGGCATCACATCGCCTTCGTCGACCGGCTCGGCGACACCTTCCGCTGGAAGGGCGAGAACGTGGCGACCACCGAGGTCGAGGGCGCGCTGACCCGATCGCATGCGCTCTCGCAGGCGGTCGTCTACGGCGTAGATGTGCCGGGCGCCGACGGCAGGGCGGGCATGGCGGCGGTGACGTTGAGTCCGGACACCGAATTCGACGGTAAGGCGATCGCCGGAGAGGTCTATCAACAGCTGCCCGCCTACGCAGTCCCGCTGTTCATCCGGGTCGTCAAGGAACTGGAACAGACCTCCACGTTCAAGAGCCGCAAGGTCGAACTACGCAAGCAGGGCTACGCGTCCGACGGCGACGGCAGCCTGTACGTCCTGGCGGGCCGTTCAGACGGCTACGTTCCCTTCTATGACGACTATCCCGCCGACGTAGCCGCAGGCCGCGCCCCGAAGAACTAGCCGCGCCGCCCAGCGGCCTTACTGAGGTAGGTGAGGCCGCTGGGCGGCGAGACCGCTGGCACACCGGTCGGTACAGTCAGAGAATGTCTCGCACCACCGCAGCGCCGCTTCCAACCTTGTGCGGCAAGCCGGTGGCGACCGATCGGGCGCTGGTGATGGCGATCGTGAATCGCACTCCCGATTCGTTCTATGACAAAGGCGCCACCTTTACCGACGAAGCCGCCATGGCGGCCGTCGCCCGCGCGGTGGACGAAGGTGCGGATCTGGTCGATATCGGCGGCGTGAAGGCGGGCCCCGGCGCATTGGTCGACGCCGCCGAGGAATCGCGCCGGGTAATCCCGTTCGTCGCGGCCATTCGCGCGAAGTATCCGGAGTTATTGATCAGCATCGATACCTGGCGTGCCGATGTGGCGCTGGCGGCGGTGCGGGCGGGCGCGGATCTGATCAACGACACCTGGTCCGGCGCCGACCCCGACCTGGTACCGGTGGCCGCCGAGCACGGGGTCGGCATCGTGTGCAGCCATACCGGCGGTGCGGTCCCGCGCACCCGTCCGCATCGCGTCCGTTATGCCGACATAGTGGCCGAGGTGACCGAGACTTTGGTCCAAGCAGCCGAAAAGGCGGCCGCAGCGGGCGTGCGGGCGGATTCGATTCTGATCGATCCGACCCATGATTTCGGCAAGAACACTTATCACGGGCTCGAGTTGTTGCGTGGAGTGGACGTTCTTGTAAATACCGGGTGGCCTGTCCTGATGGCACTCAGCAACAAGGACTTCATCGGGGAGACTCTAGGTGTCGATCTTTCCGAACGGTTGGAGGGCACATTGGCAGCAACAGCATGGTCGGCAGCCGCCGGCGCCCGAATCTTCCGAGTCCACGAAGTCGCCGCCACCCGGCGAGTAGTGGACATGATCGCCGCGATCCAAGGCATCCGGCCCCCAGCACGCACCCTGCGAGGTTTGGTATGAAATTCCACCACCCCCATGGCCGCGAACACAGCCCCGCGTGGGCTACGACAAACACCTGGGACAGCCCCCACTGGTCGGTCGACGAACTCGTCGCCGCCAAAGACGGCCGCACCGTTTCGGTGGTGCTGCCCGCGCTGAACGAAGAAAACACCGTCGCCGACGTGGTGGCCAGCATCATGCCGCTGCTCGGCACCCTGGTCGACGAGCTGATCGTGCTCGATTCCGGCTCGACCGACGCCACCGCCGAACGGGCCCGTGCCGCGGGCGCCGAGGTGATCAGCCGCGAGCAGGCGGTGCCCGAGCTGGACCCGGTGCCGGGCAAGGGCGAGGTGCTGTGGCGGTCGCTGGCCGTCACCGGCGGCGATCTGATCGCCTTCGTCGACTCCGACCTCATCGACCCGGATCCCGAATTCGTGCCGAAACTGCTCGGCCCGCTGCTCACGGTCGATGCGATGCACCTGGTCAAGGCCTACTACCGCAGGCCGCTACGGCAGGGCGGTGCGGTGGACGCGCACGGCGGCGGCCGGGTCACCGAGCTCGTCGCCCGTCCACTGCTCGCCGCGCTGCGGCCCGAGCTCTCCCAGGTGTTGCAGCCGCTCGGCGGCGAATACGCGGGCACCCGTGAGTTGCTCACCGCGGTCCCGTTCGCGCCGGGGTACGGCGTGGAGATCGGGTTGCTGCTCGATACCTACGACCAGCTCGGCCTGTCCGCGATCGGGCAGGTGAACCTCGGGGTGCGCACGCACCGGAACCGTCCGCTGGCCGATCTGGGCGTGATGAGCAGGCAGATCCTCGGCACCGTGCTCGGCCGCAGCGGGGTGCAGGACTCCGGGGCGGCACTCACCCAGTTCCCGCTGGTCGGGGACGCCTTCACCGCGCACAGCACCGAGGTGTCGCTGGCCGATCGTCCGCCGATGAATACGCTGCGCCCCGAGTGGGCGGCTGCCTGACCAACGTCTGACGCGCGAACCCGGGTGCCTACGGTGCCCGGGTTCGTTGCTGTCGAAAAGCCATGGGCCCTGCTGTGATCTGCGCATTCCTGAGATGGCGAGCGTGTTTGCTGAGTGAACGCTAGAGTGTTGTTCGGTCTTACGTTCGCATTCTGTACTTCGAGATGCTGCAACCATTGCGCGCTCATGAGCAGGAGATACGTCTATGACTATTGGTGAGCTACCCAAGCAGGACACACGGCAGCCAGAGTTTGCCGGTCCCGACTACACGCTGGCGACGCTGCGGGTGAACGGCCACGTTTTCCCGGTGGCGCTGGAACCTCGGGTCAGCCTGCTCGACGCCCTCCGCGAGTACCTGCGGCTCACCGGCACCAAGAAGGGGTGTGACCAGGGCGCCTGTGGCGCGTGCACGGTGTGGGTCGACGGTAAGCGCGAATTATCCTGTCTCACCTTGGCTTTGAGCGTGGAGGGGCGCGAGATCACCACGATCGAGGGGGTGGCGGAGGGCGAGGAGCTGCATCCGGTGCAGCGCGCGTTCATCAGCTGCGACGGCTTCCAATGCGGATATTGCACGCCGGGACAGATCATGTCGGCGATCAAATGCATCGAAGAGGGACATACCGGCAGCGACGAAGAGATCGCCGAGTGGATGAGCGGCAATATCTGCCGCTGCGCCGCCTACCAGAACATCAGGGACGCGATAAAGAGCGCACGCGACGAGATGGGTGAAACCCGATGAAGCCCATCGCCTTTGCCCGCGCCGAGACAGTGGATCAGGCCCTCGCCGCGGTAACCGCCCGCCCGAATACCGTATTCCTCGCGGGCGGCACCACTTTGGTGGACATGCTGCGGATCGGCGCGATGGAGCCGGACAACGTGGTCGACATCAACCGGCTGCCGCTCACCGACCTGGAGCACCGCCCGGACGGCGGCCTGCGCATCGGCGCGATGGTCCGGATGGGTGAGGTGGCCGCCGATCCCGGTGTCGTCGAACGCTTTCCGTTCCTGTCCATCGCGCTGTGGAAGGGCGCGTCCGCGCAGATCCGCAACATGGCGTCGATGGGCGGCAATCTGATGCAGCGGGTGCGCTGCCCGCAGTTCCGCGACATCGCGTTCGCCTGCAACAAACGAGAACCGGGCAGCGGCTGCGGCGCACTGGACGGACTGCACCGCGGCAATGCCGTATTGGGCACCAGCGAGCACTGTTTCGCCATGCACCCCTCCGACATGGCCATCCCGCTGACCGCGCTCGACGCGGTGGTGCAGGTGCAGGGACCGCGCGGCACCCGGGCCATCGCCTTCGACGACTTCTTCCTCTTGCCCGGTGACACACCGCATCTGGAGCATCCGATCACCGCGGACGAGCTCATCGTCCGAATCGACGTTCCGCCCTTGCCGTTCGCGGTGAACTCGCACTATCTGAAGGTGCGCGACCGCGAATCCTATGAGTTCGCCGCCGCTTCCGCGGCCGTGGCACTGGATCTGGCGGATGGTGCGATACGAGGTGTCCGCATCGGCCTCGGCGGCGTGGCGACCAAGCCGTGGCGCGCCAAGATGGCCGAGGCGCTGCTGGTCGGCAAGCCCGCGACCAAGGCGAACTTCGCGGCCGCGGCCGCCACCGAGCTGGCCGCCGCCGACGACGGCTATCCGATGAATCGGTTCAAAATCGAACTGGCACAACGCACCATGGTGCGCACCCTGGAGATCGTGACCGAGCAGATCGCGCACCGGGGAGGCCGGAAATGAGCACCCCCACCGTCCCCAAGCTCGTCGGTCAGGGTCTCGACCGCATCGACGGGCACGCCAAAGTCACCGGCGCCGCCCGCTACACCGCCGAGATTCCGATGCCGAACGCCGCCTACGGCGTCATTGTCGGAGCCGAGATCGGCAACGGCACAGTGAAATCCATCGATGTCGGCCAAGCGCTGCGGGCCGGTGCGGTCGCTGTGCTCACCCATGAGAACCTGCCGCGCGTCGCGTCGGTGCCGCTGTTGCCGTCGCTGTTCGGGCAACCCGCACCGGGGCAGAGCTTCTTTCCCATGCAGGACACCACAATCCACTACTTCGGCCAGCCGATCGCCGTCGTTGTCGCGGACACCTTCGAGGTCGCCCAGCAGGCCGCCCGCTTGGTCGAGGCCACCTACGACAAGCGGCCCGCGCTGGTGCGCCTGGACGACGGACGCGACGAGCAGTACCTGCCGGACAGCATCTTCGCGGGCCAGATCCCTGCCGCACAGTCACGCGGCGACTTCGACGGCGCGAGCGCGGCCGCCGCGCACACCGTCGACGCGACGTTCCGCTTCGCCGCCAACCACCACAATCCGATCGAATGCTCGGTCACCGCCGCGATGTGGAACGGGGATTCGGTCACCGTCTACGACGCCACCCAGGGCATCGTGGCCAGCCAGCTGACCATCGCCGCGCACCTCGGCATCTCGCCGAGCAAGGTGCGGGTCGTCACCGACTATGTCGGCGGTGGGTTCGGCGCGAAAGCCATGATGTGGCCGCACGTTACGCTCGCCCCGCTGATCGCGCGGGAGCTCGGCAGGCCGCTCCGGGTGATCCTGAATCGCGAGCAGATGTTCTACGGCACCGGATTACGCGAGGAGCAGGAGCAGCGCGTCACGCTGGTCTGCGACGCCGACGGCCGGTTCACCGGGCTGCGGCACCACAAGCTTTCCGTCACTTCGCATTTCGATGACTGGGCGGAGCCGTCGCTGGAGGTGGCGAGCAAGGCGTACGGAATTCCGCACTGGGAGGGGCAGTATCGGCTGATCAAGGGCAACACGATGACGCCGACCTTCATGCGCGGGCCGGGCGAGGCGTCCGGCATGGTCGCGCTGGAGTGCGCCATCGATGAACTCGCCGAACAGCTCGGCACCGACCCGGTGGAACTGCGGCTGCACAACCATGCCGCCGTCGACCCGGAGAGCGGAAACCCGTGGAGCTCAGACGGTTACGTTGAATGCCTCCGGCTGGCCGCCGAGCGTTTCGGCTGGGACGGCCGGATCGAGACCCCCGGGTCGCACACCGACGGCAACTGGCTGCTCGGCTGGGGCGTCGGCACGGCGGGCTACCCGGTGTACGAGCCGGGCCAGCCGCAGCGGGCACACGCCAGGCTGCGCTCGGACGGCTCGCTCGTCGTCCAGACGGGCACCCAGGAGTTCGGCACCGGCGTCGCGACCGCCATGTCGCAGGTCGCCTGCGACGCCATGGGCATGCCGTTCGACCGGATCCGCTTCGAGATCGGCAACACCGACTACCCGAACATCGCGGCCAGCGTCGGATCGATCGGCGCGAGCTCCATCAGCTCTGCGGTACACGTCACCTGCGCCCAGCTGCTCGCCCAGCTCATCGAGATCGCGGTCGCCGACATCGACTCACCGCTGCGCGGCCGCACGCCCGACGAGATCGACGGTGTCGAGGGCGTATTGCGGCTGACCGATGATCCCTCGGTGTGTGACGCGTACGCGGATGTGCTGGAGCGGAACCATCTTTCGGATATCGAGACGACCGGCAGCTGGCGCCCCGCCGCCACCCCGGCGCCGTACGGGAAGATGAGCTTCGGCGCCCAGTTCGCGGAGGTCGCCGTCGATCCGGAGCTGGGGTTGATCCGGGTCCGCCGGATGGTCGGCGCCTTCGCCCCCGGCCGGGTGCTCAACACCAAACTGGCCCGCAGCCAGGTGCTCGGCGGCATGAATTGGGGCCTGTCCCAAGCACTGATGGAGGGCTCGCTGCCCGACACCCGCGACGGCCGCTGGGCCAACGCGTCGCTGCTGGAGTATCTGCTCCCGGTCAACGCCGATGCCCCCGAGGTCGACATCTCGTTCGTGGCGGTCGACGACACCGTGGTGAACCCGTTGGGCGTCAAGGGAATCGGCGAACTCGGCATGATCGGCGCGGCGGCTGCCATCGTCAACGCCGTGCACCACGCCACCGGCCGCCGCTTCCGCGACATCCCGCTCCGCATCGAACACCTGATCTGAGGCGGGTCAGCGGTGGATGGGGCCGTTGATCCGGTCGAGCGGTCGAGCCGTCGCGTTGCCGCGCTCGGCGAGGATCTGCGCGGCGATGGAGATCGCGGTCTCGTCCGGTGTCCGTGCGTTGAGGTCAAGGCCCAGTGGGCTTTTCAGCCGCGCCAGCTTGCTCTCGGTGACACCCGCGGCACGTAGACGTTCGGTCCGCTCGGCATGCGTCCGGCGGGAACCGAGGGCGCCGACGAAGCCGATGTCCTCGATGTCCAGTGCCGCCGCGATCGTCGGCACGTCGAACTTGGTGTCGTGCGTGAGCACACAGACCACGGTGCGGCCATCGATCCGACCCGCCTCCTGCTCGTTGCGCAGGTACCGATGCGGCCAATCCACCACGACCTCGTGCGCGGACGGGAAGCGCGCTGCGGTGGCGAAGGTTTCGCGGGCATCGACGACGGTGACCCGGTAGCCGAGTTGACGACCGGTCCGGCTCAGCGCACGCACGAAATCATTGGCGCCGGCCAGGATCATCCGCGCGGGCGCACCGAAGACCTGCACGAAAACTCGGGGCCGCGGGGAGGTGTCGGCCTCGCATTCGTCGGCACCGACCACACCGCTGCGGCCCGCGTCGAGCAATGCGAGTGCGTCACGGTCGACGTCGTGCCACGCCTCCGTCGAGTCGGTCCGCAGCAGCTTCCACTCCGCGGTGGTATCGAGCCTGGTGGCCAGCGCGACCGGTAGACCGGCTGCGATCTGCCGCCGCAATTCCGACAGCATCGGGACGCGATCGGATGTCACCCGTTCGACGAAGACCTCGATCTCGCCGCCACAGGTCAGCCCCACCGCGATACCGTCGCCGTCGGTATAACCGAACCGGTCGGTCACCGCGTGGCCGGTGGCCAGCACCTGGCGCGCCGACTCGACGACCGCGGACTCCACACAACCACCCGACAGCGACCCGAATACCTCGGTGGACTGAGTAACGATCATCGCGGCACCGGACTCACGCGGCCCGGGGCCGGTCGTATCCACCACTCGCGCCAAGGCCACCGGCCCCTGCCCCGCCAGCGTGATCAACTGGTCGAGCATGGCGCGCATAGGCACGGTTCCTCTCTCGAGCGGGCACACCGGTATCGACCGGTCCGTTCCAGCCTAGCTACTCGACATTCGTTCGAGCCTAGCTACTCGAAAGCTATTCGGCCGGACACGTGCGTCAGGAATCCTTGGCCTGTTGCGCGGCCGCGTGCTCCAACTCCGGCGCGACCAGGCGTTCCGCCGCCTCCTCGGCCGGGGCGTGTTCCTCGGCGAGTCGCGCCTGCAGCGCGGCGACGGTCAGCTGTCCCGGCGACTTGCTCGGTCGTCGCAGGACGGTGGTGATCAGGATGAGCAGGCCGAGCGCCAAGACGGCGCCGCCGACCGTGACGAGCAGATTCATCACTGCCTCCTCAGGTCACGCATCAAGCGGTCTCGCGGAGTGCGAGACCGGGTGGGACCGTGCCGGTGTGGAAGTAGCCGGCGAATACCTCGGCCGCGTCTTCGGCCGTGAATACCTCGTCCGGATAGATCCACGGCGCGGGCATGCTCTCCGGAACCGGCACACAGATGCCGGGCTCGCCGTCGTGGTCAACGGTGCGGCCGACGGTGCTCAGGTGGGCTATCCCGTCGACGACGGTGCGGAGTTCGATGAACAGCGCGTCCGCCGAGCCGGTGCACCGCAGGTAGTTCTGCCCGGGGGCGGAGCTCACCGCGGGGCTGATGTCGGCCGAGCGCATGGGCGCGGGCAGGCACGTCAGCTGGACCGAATAGCGGTGGTGGCCATCCAGTCTGCGCAGCGGGCGCAGGAAATTGTCGATGGTCTCGCCGGCCCCGATGAACAACTTCAGCCGGTCGCTGTAGGTCACCCGGTGGGTCGTGATGATCGGGTCCGCCGCATCGACAGTCGCGGACTGGGCCTGCTGCGAGCGCACCGTCCGGACAGTGGGCGCGGAACTGGCCGCCGTCGAAAGTTCAACACTCATCGGAGCTCACCTATCACGCATAGTTAACGTCTAGCTATTCAAGCATTGCACCAAGATTTCCCGAACGGAAGAGTGGAGTGACCCGCGACACAATTTGGTCACGGTGGGTATCGGCGGCCGTCGGCCGCGCGCCCGCCGCCGGTGGATGTCAGCGCCGGATACCCGGTGCGGGCAAACGGTTTTCGGGGTCGTGCCGATAGACCGGGGTGAGTAGCTCGGCTTCCAGGGGTTCGCCGGTCGCCCGGTCGAACCGGCAGGCCACCAGCACCGAGAACAGGTGGGTGCCCGCGCGTTCGTGCAGGGTGGCCAGCCGGGTGGCGAGCAATCGGATGGCACCCAGCGAGCCGGGCGGGTGCATGCCGTCGATCATCAGCACCGAGCCGCGCCCGTCCGGACGCGGCAGCCGGGCCAGGTAGGCGATGTCGTGCGGGTCGGGTCCGCCGGGCCGATAGACCCGGCGCGCGGCGCGGTCCTCGATGCCGCGCCTGGCATCGCCGGCCCTGGCCACCGCGCGCCGCAGCCGCGGGTCGGCGGCGATCAGCTGACGCACGCTCGGCGAGAGTTCCGGCCCGCCGAGCACGATCAGGCCGTCCCGGTTCAGGTCGACCGGCCGCCCGGGTAGGAAGTGTTCGACCGAGGCGGTGAAGCCGAGCTCGCGGAGCAACTCGACCAGCCGGTGCGGCGCCGCGGGATCCGGTGCGCCGATCACCCGGCCCGCCCGCACCTCCGGCACCAGCACCGTGAGCGTCCCGTGCCCGAAGAACAGACCCTCCGGTGCCGGACCCTGGGTGCTCACCTGATGGATGCGCGCGCGGGAAAGCCCCGCTGCCGCACCGATTCTGGCGAAGGTCCAGCCTTCGGCGTGTAGCTCCCGGATCACCGCACGACGAATCCTGGTGAGCTCATTGATGGTCTGCTGGGCCGCAGCCACACCATCGGTGGCCGCCTTCAGTCGCTCGACCTTGTCCTCGATCGCGAAAACGCGCGCCACGTCATCGGCCGACATGTGGGAAGTCTAGACAGCTGGACAGGCCAAAGTGTTTAGAACTCTTGACACTGCACCCTTTTCGTGACGCGATTGCGCCAGCTTTCCCGGGTCAGGTGGCGTCGGTGTCGATCGGTGGACGTTCGTTGCGCTCCAACGGCTTTTCCAGCTTCGGCATCGGATAATCCGGCATCGCGCCGCCGGTGCCGTAGAGGTCCTTCTTGTCCGGCAGCGCGTCCTCCATATTGCGGAAGATCGAATCGTCGCCGTTCAGAAGGTGTTTGGTCACCATCGAGCGCGGGGACATACCGCGCAGTTCGTTCAGGTCGGCCAGCGGCTTGCGCAGGTCCTCGAACTCCGGGCCCAGCTCGTCGCGCAGCTGCGAGGTCGCGCCACTGGCGTAGTCGCGCACCTGACGCAGGCTGCGCGTGGTCCAGCGAACCGCGCCGGGCAGTCGCTCCGGTCCGAGGATCACAAGGGCGGCGACGAGCAGGATCATCATCTCGCTCCAGCCGATATTGCTGAACACGTCCTCAGGTTACCCGGCCTTTCGGCCAGCGGCGCGTGGGGACGGCAGGACGACGATGTCGGCCGGAGCGGGTGAACTCAGGGGGACGGCAGGACGACGGAGTCGGCCGGGGGTGGGTGAATTCAGTCGGATTCCAGGGTGACCGGCACGTCCACCTGCCTGCCGTCCCGGATCAACACCACGTTCACCGTGTCGCCGATCTTGCGCGACTGCACCGCGACGACGAGCTCGTCCGGACCGGTCACCTCGCGGTCGCCGACCTTCACGATGACGTCCTTCTCCACGATGCCCGCCTTCGCCGCCGGACCGCCCGCCGTGACGTCGGCGACCTCGGCACCGCTCAGTTGCTCGTTGGACACCACCTTGCTGCGCAGGCTGGCGCCGATGGTCGGGTGGTGGATCGTGCCGTCCTTGATCAGGATCTGCGCCACCTCGGTCACCCGGTCCACCGGGATCGCGAAGCCGAGGCCGACCGAGCCGCCGGACTCGCTGCGGATCGCGGTGTTGATGCCGATGACCCGGCCTTCCATGTCCACCAGCGCGCCGCCGGAGTTACCGGGGTTGATGGACGCGTCGGTCTGCACCGCGTCGATCACCGCGTTCGTGTCGCTGCCTTCGCCCTGCAGTTTCACCGGGCGGTGCTGCGCGCTGACGATGCCGGAGGTGACCGTCTTGCTCAGGCCGAGCGGGGAGCCGATGGCGATCACCTCGTCGCCGACCTGGACATCGCCGGACTTGCCGAGCTTGGCGACGGTGAGGTTCTTCACATCGACCTTGATCACGGCGAGGTCGGATTTCGGGTCGCGCCCGACGATGTTCGCAGGCACCTTGGTGCCGTCGGAGAAGGTGACCTTGATGGCGGCCCGGTTGGTCTTGTCCTGAGCCGCCATCGAGACGACGTGATTGTTCGTGGCGATGTAGCCGAGGCCGTCGATCACCACGCCGGAGCCGGTGGCGCCGTTGTCGCCGACGATGACGCTGATGGACACGACGGACGGCAGCACCGCGTTGGCGACCTTGGCGATCTGGCTGTGCGGCTGTTCGGTGTCCGCGCTCTGCTGCAGCGTCGCCGTGCGCGAGGTCAGGTCGGCGGACTGTTCGGCCGTCAGCCTGCCGACCAGGCCGCCCAGCACGCCGATGGCGAGCGCGACGAGTGCGAGCAGCGCGAGCGCCTTGGGGGCGACGCGAGAGCCGAACAGCACCTCACGCGCACTGAGGCGCTGGGCCTGCGGCAACGGCTGGGCCTTCGGGGTCGGCACCGCGGGGGCGCCGAGTCGCGCGGCGGAGTCGGGATCACGCCACGGATCGACGGGTCCGGCGACGGGTGCGGCACCGTTGGCCGCGTCGGGATCACGTTGCAGCAGTTCGGAGGAACCCTCGGGACGACCGAACGCCTCGGCGAGCACGGCGTCCGGCGGACGGTTCTGCACGTCCTGGCCCGCCACCGGCGTCGCGCCACGGGGCAGCGGCTCGGCGAACGAACCGCGCTGGCCCGCCGGCCTGCGGAACGCGCTGGCCGTGTGGTTGTCGACATGGGGTCGGTATACCGGTCGCGGTCCCAGTACCGGCGCGTCCGGCGGCCGCAGGTTTCCCCTGTCGCCCGCCGAATCCGTGGGCCTGCCCTGGACGCGATCCGGGGTCTCGGCCGATCCGGTATTCGTCGATTCCGTGGTCACCCGGGAAACTCTACTTGCGCCACCACGTAGTCCACCGAGTCGCGGCAAACGAATCGGTGAGAAAACCGAAAACTGCCTCGTTGCGCGGAGTCCCGTCGGCGCTCGACGTTTGGCTCGACGCGGCGCCCGGCAGATCGGCGAGCGGAATTCTGGTCAGGCTGTCGTGCAGCCCGTGCGGAATCGAGATCGGGCCCGATTGGCGCAGCGCGATACGCGCCTGCTGCTGTGCGTCGACTTCGGCCGCGCATTCCGGGCACAGAGAAAGATGTTGGGCGGCACGCAGATAGGCGTTCATCCGCAACTCGCCGTCCACATAGGCCGCGATCGCCTCGCTGGCCAGATGCTCGGTGGGACGGAATCGAGGCGGACGACGACCGGGCGTGCTGGACTCGCCACTCATTCGGTGCTCACCCTTCCAACCGACATCATCCGAATCGTAGGGCGATGCCGGCTTCGTCCAGCTCACCCGATACTTGCTTCAGCGGCGAACCGCTGCTCACTTCCATTATGCGCAAGGTAGTCGCGCAGTGCCTGTCGCCCACGATGAATTCGGCTGCGCACGGTGCCGAGTTTCACGCCGAGCGTAGCGCCGATCTCCTCGTAGGAGAGGCCCTCGATGTCACACAGCACGACCGCGGCGCGGAATTCCGGCGCGAGCGAATCGAGCGCACGCTGCAAATCCGGGTCGAGGCGGGCGTCGTGATAAGCCTGCTCCGGGTCGGGACCCTCGGACGGGACCCGGTCGTAGTCCTCGGGCAGCGCCTCCATCCGGATGCGGTTGCGGCGACGGACCATATCGAGGAACAGGTTGGTGGTGATGCGGTGCAACCAGCCCTCGAAGGTGCCCGGCTGGTAGCTGGACAGGGAGCGGAATACCCGGATGAAGGTGTCCTGAGTCAGGTCCTCGGCATCCTGGGCGTCGCCGGAAAGACGGTAGGCAAGGCGGTAGACACGGTCGGCGTGTTCGCGGACCAGGTCGTCCCAGGACGGCATGGCCGCCCGGTCACCGGTGGCATCGAAAGCAGCGGTACCGGTGAGGTCGACGGCCTCCTCGGCGGCGTCGGACTCGATCGGCAGAATCTGCTCTGGCAGGGTGGCGTGCTCACGCGCCGCATCGACCATGTGGATGGGGCTACCTCCTACTAGGGACCGTAAACTCGGAACTCAGCTTCGATCCGAAATCTCTTTCGGACCTGAAACCGTTACGTGGGGTTACAACCGACAACCTGTCTGTTGTTGTTCCCGTGTCCCGCGTCGAGCCGGTCTGTTGGTCTTGCGTTGCCCCTACTCTTTCCTGTCCTGATATGGCCTGGATATGGAGATGCTGAGGGACACCTGAGAAAACTGCGGAGAGATTGCTCAGCGGCGCGGGTAGTTCGGAACGCCCAGACAAGGCGCCCAGCATTAACCTCATAGGCGTGGCATCGAATTTGGAGCGAAATCTCGCCTACGTGGAGGAATCCGTCGTGGAAGACGAGATCCTCGTCAGCGCGCGCGAACGGTCCACCGAACTCGGTGCGGTGCCGGTGCCGCCGTCGGTGGGGGCGCTGCTCAGCATGTACGCGCAGCTGCTCGACGCCAAAGCCGTGGTCGAGGTGGGTACCGGCGCCGGGATCAGCGGGCTGTGGCTGCTCGACGGTATGCGCGAGGACGGCACGCTGACCACCATCGATTCCGAGCCGGAGCACCAGCGCGCTGCCAAGGAGGCTTTCCGCGCCGCGGAGATTCCGCCCGCGCGCACCCGGCTGATCAACGGCCGTGCGCTGGACGTGCTACCCCGGCTCGCCGACGGAGCCTACGACCTGGTTTTCATCGATGCCGCGCCGCTCGAGCACCCGCAGTACGTCACCCAGGCGGTGCGACTGCTGCGTGCGGGCGGCGCGATTCTGTTGCACAACGCGTTGCTCGGCGGGCGGGTACCCGATGCGGCGCAACGTGATCCGGCGACCCAGGCGGTGCGGGCGGCCACCCGCGCGATCGCCGAGGATCCGGAACTCACCAGCGTGCTGATTCCCGTCGGCGACGGGTTGCTCTGCGCCTCGCGCGGTTAACCACGCCGCACGCGCTCCGATATTCGTACCGACATCGCGGTTTCCTTGTGCCGCGCCGGGTATTCCGGTGGCGGAGGTACTGCAATGCGTGGGCACGAACTGTTCGAAATCGGCCACATCGGCCACACCATCTTCGAAACTCGATCGAGTTGGCTGCGGCCCGCGCTGCTGTTCTTCGGCTTGATCCTTGTCGTCGCGGTGATCGCGATGGTGGCGGTGAGCAACGCCGATTTCCATACCAGCCCAGCGAAAGTCACCCCGACACACGGGTCTTGCGAGCCGTTCTGCACGGCACCGCCCGCGCCGCCCGCGCCCGGCCAGTAGTTCTCTCCCGCGTCACGCGCACCCGATCGGGGCGCGTGGTTTCGTGTGTCCCGGCGAATTCGCCTGTCGTGCTGAGCATTGCGCGACGCGGTGTGGGATATGTCATGGAATACGAAGGCCCGCAACGGATGTACGATGACCGGTTCGCCTTCGACAGGTCGCGTCCGAGGAAGGGGAGGCACGGTGCGGACGCGCACGGAGGTAGGCCGGATAGCTGGTGACCGACCCTGGAGGGGTGGGCCGGTCGCCGGCGCCGTCGTGGGCGAGTCGGCGAATACAGCGACAGCGCGGCGATTCGAGGCGCATGCTGCTCAGAGCACATCCGAGACCAGCGCGGTGATGCCCCGGGCGGGGGCATGCGGAAGAGGTGCGATCTGAGTGATCTATTACATCCTGAACAACAGCAACAACGACGACGACGGGCGCCCGCAGATTCACTGGGGCGGGGCGCTGGTCGCCTTCGCCCTGGTCCTGGTGGCCGCGGTGCTGGTGGTCTACCTGGTGAGCACCGCCGACTTCGGTCAGCCGGCGAAATCGACGGTGCCGCGCACGCCCGGCCCCTGCGCGCCGTTCTGCCCGGCTACGCCCGCGCCGCTCTGATTCGCCGACGAGGTTCGCCTACACCCAGACGCCCTTGCCGACGGTGACGACGCCGCCGTTGCTGACGGCGAAGCGGTCCCGATCGCGGTCCAGGTCGACGCCGATGATCTCGCCCTCGCCGACCACCACGTTCTTGTCCAGGATGGCCCGACGCACCACCGCGCCACGGCCGATCCGGACACCGGGCATCAGCACGCTGCCCTCGACGGTCGCGCCGTCGTCGATCACCACATTGGAGCTGAGCACCGAATTACGGACGGTGGCGGCCGACAGGATGCTGCCCGCGCCGACGATGCACTCCTGCGCGAGCCCGCCCTGGGCGAACTTCGCGGGCGGCAGGTTCTCGGCGGCGCCGCGAATCGGCCAGTGCCGGTTGTACAGGTTGAAAACCGGGTGCACCGAGACCAAGTCCATGTGCGCGTCGTAGAAGGCGTCGATGGTTCCGACGTCGCGCCAGTAGCCGCGGTCGCGTTCGGTCGCGCCGGGCACCTCGTTGTCGGCGAAGTCGTAGACGCCGGCCTGGCCCGCGGCCACCAGCGCCGGAATGATGTCGCCGCCCATGTCGTGATCGGAGTCGGAATTGTCCGCGTCGGCCTTGATCGAATCCACCAGCACCTTGGTGGTGAAGACATAGTTGCCCATTGACGCAAAAGTGACATTGGGATCGTCGGGCGTGCCGGGCGGATGCGCGGGCTTCTCCAAGAACTGGGTGATCAGACCGGACTCGTCGGAGTCGATGCAGCCGAACGCGCTCGCCTCGCTGCGCGGCACCCGGATACCCGCGACGGTGACGCCCGCGCCGGACTCGATGTGATGGTTGACCATCTGCTCCGGATCCATCCGGTACACGTGGTCGGCGCCGAAAACCACGATGTAGTCGGGGTCTTCGTCATAGATCAGGTTCAGCGACTGCATGATCGCGTCGGCGCTACCGGTGTACCAACGCGGCCCGAGCCGCTGCTGCGCGGGCACCGGAGTGATGTACTCGCCGCCGAAACCGGACAGCCGCCAGGTCTGCGAGATGTGCCGATCCAGCGAGTGCGACTTGTACTGGGTGAGCACGCACAGGCGCAGGAAACCCGCGTTGACCAGGTTGCTGAGGACGAAATCGATCAGTCGATACGCGCCGCCGAATGGCACCGCCGGTTTGGCACGGTCCGCCGTGAGTGGAAAGAGTCGCTTGCCCTCGCCACCGGCGAGCACGATCCCGAGTACGTGCGGCTGGCTCCTCACACTGCCAAACTACCGGGTAACCGCCGCGCGAGTGGCCCCAGCGGAGGTGAACGTCTACTTTGAACCTGGTGAGTTTCGGCACGGACACCCCGCGCTCGACGGCGGATTCCGGCGCGCACGAGCGGCTTCGGGTCGCGATGCTGACCCGCGAGTACCCACCCGAGGTATACGGCGGGGCCGGCGTGCATGTGACCCAATTGACCGCACAGCTGCGGCGACTGTGCGAGGTCACCGTGCATTGCATGGGTGTCGCGCGCACCGATGCCGTGGTGCACCAACCTGATCCGCAGCTCTACGCCGCCAACGCCGCACTGCAGATGATGTCCGCACAGCTGCGCATGGCCGACGCCGCCGGGCAGGTGGACGTCGTGCATTCACATACCTGGTACACCGGCCTGGCCGGACACCTCGCGGCCACGCTATACGGCATCCCACATGTACTGACCGCACATTCGCTGGAGCCACGACGGCCGTGGAAGGCCGAACAGCTCGGCGGCGGCTATCGGCTCTCCTCCTGGTCGGAACGCAACGCGGTGGAGCACGCGGACGCGATCATCGCGGTGAGCGAGGGCATGCGCCACGACGTGCTCGACGCCTACCCCGCGGTCGACCCGGACCGGGTGCACGTCGTGCACAACGGCATCGACGCGGGCATGTGGTACCCGGGTCCGGTGGCGGCGGGCGCGCGGCCGGTGCTCGCGGTGCTCGGTGTGCGGACCGACCGGCCGATGGTGGCGTTCGTCGGGCGGATCACCCGGCAGAAGGGCGTCGGGCATCTGCTCGCCGCGGCCCGCGACTTCGATCCGGACATCCAACTGGTGCTGTGCGCGGGCGCGCCGGACACCAAGGAGCTGGAGGCGGAGACCGCCGCCGCGGTGGAAGAGTTGCAGCGCAGTCGTGGCAACGTGTTCTGGGTACGCGAGATGCTGCCCACCGAACAGATCCGGCAGATCCTGGCCGCCGCCACGGTATTCGTGTGCCCGTCGGTGTACGAGCCGCTCGGCATCGTGAACCTGGAGGCGATGGCGTGCGCGACCGCGGTGGTCGCCTCGGACGTAGGTGGCATCCCCGAGGTGGTCGTCGACGGCGGCACCGGGCGGCTGGTGCACTACGACCCGAACGCGCCCGAGGAGTACGAGCGAGCACTGGCCACCGCGATCAACGAGGTCGCCGGAGATCCCGCACTGGCCGCCGAGTTCGGTGCGGCGGGCCGGGCGCGGGCGATCGCCGAATTCGATTGGTCGCAGATCGCGGCGCAGACGGTCGGTGTGTACGAGCAGGTCCGCAAGTCCTGAGGCCCGACCCAAGGTCCCCCACAATCGCCCACACCGACCGAAGGCCGCCTTCGGTCGGAATACGAGATCGAACGAAGGCGACCTTCGGTAGGTCTGGGGTGCTGAAGGGCGCCTTCGGTCGGATTTGCGGGGTCAGGTCGGGCGGTAGGTGGAGACGAGGACCGAGGCGGTGACCTCGGTTGTTTCCTGGAGGGGCGCGATGCGGGTGTTCTCGGCCGCCGTGTGGTGGGCGGAGGGGCCCATGCCGACGACGTTCGCCACGTCGGTCCTCGTGAGTTTCATCGGGTATTCGACCAGGATGCGATCGGCCGCGGTGAAGTGGCCGGACATGGCCGTGTCGAGCCTGCGATCTTTATCCGGGTCGACGGTCACCATGCCGAGCGGTCCGATCAATTCGCGCAGGTGCCGTTCGGTGGGGGTGGCGACGACGAATCGGCCGTCCGCGGTGAGCACCCGGGCGACCTCGGCCGGGTTGCGCGGTGCGAAGACCGAAAGCACGGCACGCAGGGTGCCGTCGCGGACGGGCAGCCCGCGCCAGGCGTCGGCGAGGACCGACGCGGCCCGTGGATGCGCGCGGGCGCAGCGTTTGGCGGCCGGTTTGGCCACGTCCAGCGCGATGCCGCGGGTCGACGGTGCGGCGTCGAGCGCACCGGCCAGGTAGTAGCCGGTGCCCGCGCCCACCTCCAGCACTGTGCCGGACGCATGCTCGTCCGGCCCGACTGCCTCCGCTACCGCGGCGGCGATCGGTGCGAAATGTCCATCACCTTGAAAGGCGGCACGCGCGTCCAACATGGCCGCGGTGTCACCGGTCATTTTGGTCGACGCGCCGGTCAGCAGGCTGACATAGCCCTGCTTGGCGATGTCGAAACTGTGCCCGTGTCCGCAGCGCAATACCCGATCACACGGCTCGAGGCCGAGCGCGCATTCCGGGCAAGCCAGCAGACCGGCCACAGCGGCCAGCGCTGAGGTATCAGCTGGTGACACTCTTCAGTTCGTCGCCGAGCGCCGCGGCCTCGTCCGGCGTGAGTTCGACGACCAAACGCCCGCCACCCTCGAGTGGAACCCGCATGACGATTCCACGCCCTTCCTTGGTTGCCTCGAGGGGACCGTCCCCGGTACGGGGCTTCATGGCCGCCATCCTCTGCTCCCTCCAGATCTGCGCGATATGCTGCGCACTTTCTTGGAACTCCAGTTGTCACCAACCAGCGAGCTCGCCGGCATTTGGCGAGCTACACCTGTCCCATTCTTCCCTATCGCGGATGTGGACGGATACCTGAGTTCAAAAAGTGACCGGTCGGACTGTGTCGGACACGTCACTACCGACCCAGCAATCGGCCAGGTGATCGTCTACCATCCCGGTCGCCTGCATCAGTGCGTAGGCCGTGGTCGGCCCGACGAAACGGAACCCGCGCCGCTTCAATTCTTTTGCCAGAGCTACGGATTCGGGTGTACTGGCGGGCACCTCGGCCCCGGTTTCCGGGCGTGGCCGTGGGGCGGGGGCGAACGACCAGAGCAATGTGTCCAGTCCGATATCGAGTTCGCGCGCAACCCGGGCGTTGCCGATCGCCGCCTCGATTTTCAGCCGGTTGCGCACGATGCCCGTGTCGGCGAGCAGCCGCGCCGTGTCGGCCTCGCCGAACTCGGCGACGCGGTCGATCGAGAAACCGGCGAACGCGGCGCGGAAGGCGGGCCGCTTGCGCAGGATGGTGATCCAGGACAGGCCCGACTGGAACGCCTCGAGGCACAGTCGTTCGAAGAGGGCGTCGTCGCCGTGCAGCGGCTTTCCCCACTCGAAATCGTGATAATCCCGGTATAACTGGGTCTCCAGCGGCCAGGGGCAGCGGATCCGGCCGTCGTCCTCGGCCAGGGGCATCGCGGCCGGGCTCATTTGGCCTCCGGCGCGACCGGTGCCTGCCACCGCGCGGCCTGCGCTTCGGCCAGTTGATGTTGTAGCTCGTCGATTCTGGCGGCGAGCCTGGCCAGCGACCAGTCCACCTCCGATGCCTTGTAGCCGCGCACCACCTGCTGGAACCGCAGCGACCGGACATCGGCGCCGGAGATCCCCTCGGCGGGCAGCACGGTCGCGGTGGTCCCCTCCGGCAGCGGGCCCAGTTCTTCGGCCCGCCCGAATACCGCACTGGCGAGCAGGAACAGCACCGCGGCAACGAGACCGACGATCAGCACGTACAACAGCAACGTGAGCATGCTTGCCCGCCTCCCCGCGTATTCAGGCCAGACTCGGGTGCCACGACAGTAGCGTCGGCGGCCGTCTGGAAAGTCGTGACCAGGTTAGCCCGTACCCGATGAGTTACCCATGTGATGACGAGATCAGTTGTCACTGGAAGCAATCCCTTATAGGTGCCTAGTGGTGTCGATGTTCAAGGACATGCCCGCCAGCCCGCGGCGGCGGACGGCGAGCTTGTCGGCGATGTCGAGCAGCGCCGTGGCGGCGGGGGTCTCGGGGGAGCGCAGCACGATCGGCGTGCCGTCGTCGCCCGCTTCCCGCACGGCCTGTTCGATCGGGATCTGCCCGAGCAGCGGCACGTCGGCGCCGACGGCGCGGGTGAGACGGTCGGCGACCACCTGTCCGCCGCCGGCCCCGTAGAGCTCCATCCGGCTGCCGTCGGGCAGGTCGAGCCAGGACATGTTCTCCACCACGCCGGCGATCCGCTGCCTGGTCTGCAGCGCGATGGCGCCCGCCCGCTCGGCCACCTCGGCGGCGGCGATCTGCGGGGTGGTGACGACGAGGATCTCGGCGCCGGGGATGAGCTGGGCGATCGAGATGGCGATGTCGCCGGTGCCCGGCGGCAGGTCGAGCAGCAGCACGTCCAGGTCGCCCCAGAACACGTCGGCGAGGAACTGCTGCAGCGCCCGGTGCAGCATCGGGCCGCGCCACACCACCGGCGTATTGCCCTGGGTGAACTGCGCGATGGAGATCATCTTCACGCCGTGCGCCTGCGGCGGCATGATCATCTTCTCGACCTGGGTCGGCCGGGCGTCGGTGCCGAGCATGCGGGGGATCGAGTGGCCGTAGATATCGGCGTCCAGGATGCCGACGGAGAGTCCGCGCGCGGCCATGGCGGCGGCGAGATTGACGGTGACGCTGGACTTTCCGACGCCGCCCTTGCCGGAGGCGACCGCGTACACGCGGGTCAGCGAGCCGGGCTGGGCGAACGGGATGACCGGGTCGGCGGAGTCGCCGCGCAGCTGCTTGCGCAGGTTGGTGCGCTGCTCGTCGTTCATCACATCGAGGTCGACGGTGACCGCGCCGACGCCGGACACGTCGGCGACGGCCTTGGTGACCCGCTGGATGATCTCGGTGCGCAGCGGGCAGCCCGCCGTGGTCAGGTAGACCTCGATGTGGACATTGCTGTCCGCATTGATCGCAATGCTCTTCACCATGCCCAGTTCGGTGATCGGCTTGCGGATCTCCGGATCGTCGACCTTGGCGAGAGCGCCCCGCACATCCGATTCCGTAACTACTGGCATGGCAGGAATTTTAGGCGTGTCAAATTCTGGGCAGGTCCCCGGCCCGTGGTGCGACGCCGTTGGCGTAGGAGGTTTCCCAGGCCATGACATTGGCGACGTAGGCCATCGAGTTGTTGTAGCGCAGGATCGCCTTGGACTGCTGGGCCAGGTCGCGCATGTTCAAACCGCCGTCGCACAGGTACTTTCCGGCGGTCAGTGCCGCGTCGAAGAGGTTCTGTGGATCGGCGATGCCGTCCCCGTTGCCGTCGGCGGCGTAGCGCTTCCAGGTCTGCGGCAGGAACTGCATCGGGCCGATCGCGCGGTCGTAACCGGCCAGACCGTCCAGCTCGCCGCCGTCGGTGTCCCGAACGACGTTGTTGCCGTAGAGGCTTCCGTCGAGCACCGGGCCGTAGACCTTGGTGAGCGGGTTACCGTCGGCGTCGGCCTTGCCGTACGCGTGCGTGGATTCGACGCGGCCGATCCCGGCGAGCATCGACCACGGCATGGCGCAGGTGGGGTTTTCCTCGGCGAGGATGCGTTCGGCGTTCTGATAGGCCGCGACCGCGATACCCGGGATACCCATCGGCCCGGCGGGCAGCGACGCGAGCTGCCGACCATCAGCCAGCGCAACGCTTTTCACCACCGGCGGACCGCTCGGCTTGGCCATCTTGTTGGCCACGAATTCGGTCGTCGCGCCCGGGTCGGTCATCAGTGCTGCGGGTTTGGCTCCCAGCTCGTCCTGATCGTCCCCCGGCAGGTGCTGTGCCACCGCTGTCGCGGTGGTCCCTTGTCCCACATTGGACGCGGCGGTGCACGCCATCAGTCCAGCGGGAACCAATCCGGTCAATGCAATAACCGAGCTGCGTTTAACGGTGACAGCTGGTGGTTTTCGGTGACGCCCCACTGTGCAGTGACCCTCCAACGGCTCGATGTGAGCCCTTCGTGATCTGACGAAGAGGAGACTACCGCATCCGAGACCTTTTTGTTACTACTTCGTGACCTGCTTCGAGTGTGGCGTCAGCCCTGGGGGGCGGGCGGCAGCGGAATCACGATGCCGAAGGGCAGCGTGATGCCGGGCTGCTGGGTCGGCGCCGCGTCTGCCGTCGGCGCCGTCGGATCGACCGTCACGGTGGGTGCTGCCTCCGGTGTCGATTCCGGCGTCTGTACGGCCTGCTGGCCGGGCGCGGGGGCCGGTGCCGGGGCTTGCTGCTGGGCGGCGTCCGGCGGCGTGCAGACCGGCGCGACGGGCGGCTCCGGGTGCGCCGGATCCTTCGGCGCGGCCACGCCGGCCCCGAAGGTCTGTGCGGGTGCGCCGGGCACGATGGCGGGCTCGGCCGGCTCGCCGGGCTGCGGCATCGGGGCCGGAATCACCGCGGGCTCACAGGGATTGAGCGGCTTCGGCGGCGGCGGGCAGAAGATGCCACAGGGGATCGGCGGCAGGCCGGGGATGGTGATCATCACCTCGGTCGGCGTCGGCGCCGTGGTGGTCTGCGGTGTCGTGGGGGCCGTGGTGGCCGGCGTGTTGTTGGTGTAGGTGACCGCCGTCATGTCCGGGATCTGGGCGGGCGCGCTGCCCGGCGGGATCAGATCGGGCGAGATGGTCACCTGGGTCGGCGCGCCGCCGGTGCGGTAGGCCGCCGCCCAGCTGAGCACGTTGGCCGCGTAGGCCGCCGAGTTGTTGTAGCGCAGCACGGCCTGGAGTTCCTGAGCCTGATCGCGCAGGTTCAGCCCGCCCGAGCACAGGTACTTGCCCGCGGCGAGCGCGGCATCGAAGACGTTGTTCGGGTCGGCGACACCGTCGCCGTTACCGTCGGCGGCGTAATGGGCCCAGGTACCGGGCAGGAACTGCATCGGCCCGACCGCGCGGACGTAACCGCCGCTGGCTTCCTTGATGATCTCGTTACCGGGCAGCGTGCCGTCCAGCGCGGGGCCGTAGATCGGCGTGACCGTGGTGCCCGCGGCGTCGGTGCGGCCGCCGCCCGCGTGGCCCGATTCGATCCGGCCGATGCCGGCCAGCAGACTCCAGGACAACCCGCACTCGGGCGTGGACGACTCCAGCGCTAGTTCGGCGTTGCGGTACGCGGCGAGCACGATCTCCGGGATGCCGAGCGCGCCGCCGATCAGCGGCAGCGAGATCTCCTGGAGCGGCACTCGCCCGGCGAACGGTGCCGAGCCGTCGGACGGAGTCATTGCCCGGAGTTTGCGGGGCGACTCCTGGGTGACCGGAAGGAGACCAACTGTCTTAGACAGTCCGGTCTCGCTCGACTTGCCGGACGCATCCACTGATCCGGCTGGATTCGTCGAGGCGGCCAGCAAAGCCTCGGGTGCGGTGGGCGCACCGGCTGGGGAGGAGGGATCGGAGGCGGAGCCTGAGGCGACAAGACCGGCGACGACCAGGGCCGAGACGGTTATCGGAGTAGATATACGCATTCAGCCACACCAATCCTCTACGTCGTGTGAGCGGCTATCTGGGACATCCCCTTCCCGGCGCCGCTCGGGACAACGCTGTCCAGGTTACCCACCAGTCAGGTAGTTGTTCGGTATTTCCGGTCAATCGTCAGCTACAGGCGGTGAAACCGGGGCTGGTGCCTGCTTTCGGCCGGAACTCTTCTTGCGTTGCGGCTTGCTGTTGCCCGCACCCTCGATCCGATCGAGTATCTCCTTCATCTCCTCCAATTCCCTGCGCAAATAGTCGCGAGTCGCGACTTCGCCGACCGCGATCCGCAATGCTGCGAGTTCGCGGGCGAGGAACTCGGTGTCCGCCTTGGTCTGGGCGGCCCGCATCCGGTCCTCTTCCAGCGCGACCCGGTCGCGGTTGTCCTGCCGGTTCTGCGCGAGCAGGATCAGTGGCGCGGCATAGGCGGCCTGGGTAGAGAAGGCCAGATTCAACAGAATGAACGGATATGGATCCCAGCGCAACGCGATGACGCCCACATTTAACGTGATCCAAACGATCACGATGAGCGTCTGAATGGCCAGGTAGCGGCCGGTGCCGAGGAATCTGGCGACGCGTTCGCTGCTGCGCGCGAGCGCGTCCGCGTCCCAATCGATGCGGAACCGGGACTCGACCGGCGTCTCCAGCCGCTGCCGCGCGCCGCCGACCTTGTCAATCATGTCCAGCTATCCCTTCGTGTAGCTCTTCCTGGTCGCGCCAGTCATCGGGTAGCAAATGGTCGAGCACGTCATCGACGCTGACCGCGCCGAGCAGGTGGTTCTCTTCGTCCACCACCGGTCCGCAGACCAGGTTGTAGGTCGCGAAGTAGCGGGTCACCGCGGCCAGTGGGACGTCTGCCCGCAACGGAGCCAGGCCCGCGTCGAGGATGCCGCCGACCAGATGGGCGGGCGGCTCGCGCAGCAACCGCTGGATGTGCACCGACCCGAGATACCGGCCGGTGGGCGTCGAGGTCGGCGGCCGGACCACGAACACCATGGAGGCCAGCGCCGGCGTCAGATCGGGGTTGCGCACCCGGGCCAGCGCCTCGGCGACCGTGGTGGACGGCGTGAGAATCACCGGCTTGGGCGTCATCAGGCCGCCCGCGCTGTACGGGGAATGTTCGAGCAGCCTGCGGACCGGTTCGGACTCCTCCGGATCCATCAGCGCGAGCAGCGATTCGGCCTCGTTGACCGGCAGCTCGCCGAGCAGGTCGGCGGCGTCGTCGGGATCCATCGCCTCGAGCACGTCGGCGGCGCGGCGCACCTCCAGATGGCCGAGCAGGTGGACCTGCTCGTCGTCGGGCAGCTCCTGCACGACGTCGGCGAGTCGCTCGTCGTCGAGCGCGACGGCCACCTCGAGGCGTCGTTTCTCCGGCAGCTCACGCAGCAGGTGCGCGACATCGGGAGCGCGCAGGCCCTCGAACTGCTCGAGCAGCTGGGTGACCTCCTGTCCGGGCTGGTCGATGCCGCTCGGGGTCAGCCCCGAGACATGGATCCAATCCACCACATGCACGGTCCGGCGGCGCCCGATCCTGCGGTGCCCGCGCACGGCGACCCTGGTCACCCGCCAATCCCTGGTACGGGTCTGTTCCATGCCGAGATCGACCACGACCACGTCCACGTCGGCGAGGTCCGGTAGATCCGGATCCTCCACGCGCACCGAGGAATCCACGATCTGCGCGAGCGCAAGCATCTCGCCGGGCCGTTGGTGGAAGCGGCGCAGGCTGACCGTCCCGGTGTTCAGTGTCACCACGCCGGGCTCGATCGCGGTGACCCGCAGGATCGGCACGAAAATGCGCCGCCGCGTGGGTAATTCGACGACGAGGCCGTGAATGCGGGGCTGTTGCCGGTCGTACCGGATGGCCACGACGACATCGCGGACCCGGCCGATAGACTCGCCGTCCGGTCCCAACACCACCAGGCCGGCCAGCCTGGCGACGTACACCCTGGTAGCTGCCATGCTTGCCAGGCTAGAGGTTCGGGAGCGGGTGTCAGTACCACGCCACGATCGACGGGAGTGATCTTGAAGCCGCGCCGTTCGGTGCTCGCCTGTCCGGGCAGCAGCAAGAAGATGATCGAAAAGGCCAAGGGCCTGCCCGTCGACGAGGTGTTTCTCGATCTGGAGGACGCCGTCGCGCCGCCCGCCAAGGCCGAGGCGCGGGCGAATATCGTGGCGGCGCTCAACGATTCCGACTGGGGATCACAATTGCGAGTGGTCCGCGTCAACGACTGGACCACCCAGTGGACCT
Source organism: Nocardia sp. NPDC060255 (assembly GCF_042727395.1). Lineage (NCBI taxonomy): Bacteria > Bacillati > Actinomycetota > Actinomycetes > Mycobacteriales > Nocardiaceae > Nocardia > Nocardia sp. NPDC060255. Next base: position 229,628 of record NZ_JBHXAU010000010.1, read on the forward strand.
ACACCGACGTGATCACCATTGTCGAGGGCGCGGGCACGGCGCTGGACGCCATCCTGCTGCCGAAGGTGACCGACGCCGGTCAGGTGTGCGCGCTGGATCTGCTGCTCACCCAGTTGGAGAAGGCGACCGGGCTCGAGGTCGGCCGGATCGGCATCGAGCCGCAGATCGAAAACGCGTTGGGGCTGCGCAATATCGACGAGATCGCCACCGCGAGCCCGCGCGTGCAGGCGCTGGTGTTCGGTCCGGCCGACTTCATGGCCAGCATCAACATGCGCACCCTGGTGGTCGGCGAACAGCCGGAGGGCTACGACACCGGTGATGCCTATCACCACATCCTGATGACCATCCTGCTCACCGCCCGCGCGCACGGCCTGCAGGCGATCGACGGCCCGTACCTGCAGATTCGGGACGTGGACGGCTTCCGCCGGGCCGCTGGGCGCACCGCCGCGCTCGGCTTCGACGGCAAGTGGGTGCTGCATCCCGGCCAGATCGAGGCGGCCAACGAGATCTTCAGCCCGCGTCAGTCCGACTACGATCGCGCCGAGTTGATCCTCGACGCGTACGCCTTCCACACCTCGGCCGAGGGTGGCGCGCGCGGCGCGGTGATGCTCGGCGACGAGATGATCGATGAGGCCAGTGCGAAAATGGCCCAGGTGATCGCGGAAAAGGGCCGGGCGGCGGCAATGACGCGAAGCACGCGTTTCACACCCCCGGAAAACCGGTAGAAATAGCAGAATAGAGACATGACGAATCCCTTGGGGAACTCGAATCGCGCACGGCAGGGCCTGCCGACGCCGCCGTCCGGCTGGCCGGTCGGCTCCTATCCCACCTACGCCGAGGCGCAGAAGGCCGTCGACTACCTGGCCGACGGGCAGTTCCCGGTGCAGGACGTGACGATCGTCGGCGTCGATCTGATGCAGGTCGAGCGGGTCCTCTACCGGCTGACGTGGGGCAAGGTCATCGGCGGCGGTGTGGTGAGCGGAGCCTGGCTCGGCCTGTTCCTCGGTCTGCTGCTGAGCCTGTTCACCACCAGCGGCGCGTTCGGCCCGCTGCTGGTCGGTCTGGTCGGCGGCGTCATCTTCGGCGTCATCTCCACCTCGATCCCGTACGCGGCGACCAAGGGGCAGCGCGACTTCGCCTCCACCATGCAGTTGGTGGCGGGGCGCTACGACGTGCTGTGCGACCCGAAGTCCGCGGAACAGGCGCGGGACATGCTTGCGCGGCTGGCCATCTGACCCATGGAGGTGGTGTCGACGGTCCGCACCGGTGTGCTCGACCATTTCGGTGTGCAGGCGACCGGCGTCGATTCGGCGTCGGTGACGTTCCTCGGGTTGGAGCCGATCGAGATCCTGCGGATCGTCGACGGCGAGCTGGTGCATTACGCGACGGTGGGCGGCTCCCGGCATCCGATGGGCGATCCCACTGCGCTGCTTGCCGATCCGGTGCAGGGACCGCGGGCCGAGCTGGTGCTCACGCTGCGCGGCTCGGCGGCCGCCGGCTCGGGCCTGGCCAAGACGCTCGGCGTGCTCGCCGCCGCGCCCGCGGTGGAAGGTGTTGTGCTGCAAGCGGATGCGCTGATGGACCTGGGCGAGCCGATGTGGCACGGCGCGCCGTTCTCGGCGGTGTTGTTGGGGGACAGCGGGATTCCCGAGGTCGTGCTGCCCGCGCCCGCCGAGCCGGTTCGCTACTTCGCGGTGACGCCGGTGACCGCCACCGAGGCGGCGTGGGTGCGGGTGCGCGGGGCGCAGGCGCTGCGGGATGCGTGGGCCGAGGCGGGAATCGACGTGCGTGACCCCGAAAGAGGCGCTGCCAGCCTGTAATTCGGGCTAGAGCCAGTTGTTGCGGTGGAAGTTGGCGTACAGCACCGCGCAGATGCCGAGGGTGACGGCGATCACCAGCCAAAAGCCCCAGGTCGCTTCCAATCCCGGCATGTGCGTGAAGTTCATGCCGTAAATGCCCGCGATCATCGTCGGTACCGCGGCGATCGCGACCCAGGCCGAGATCTTGCGCATGTCGGTGTTCTGCTGCACGCCGACCTTGGCCAGTGCGGCGCTGATCAGCGCGCTCAGCGCCTCGTCGAAGTCGCTGATGCGGTCGGCGACCCCGGCGTGGTGGTCGGCCACGTCGCGCATGTATCGCCGAATCTCCTTGGGCAGCGGGATGTCCGGCTTGTGCCCGAGCAGCTGCAGCGGGATCGCGAGTGGGTTCACCGCCCGGCGCAGTTCGACGACTTCCCGCTTGAGCTGGTAGATCGACTCGATCGCGACCTGGCTGCGCGGGGTGAAGACCTCTTCCTCCATCGCATCGATATCGAGCTCGACCGACTGGGTCACTTCGATATACGAATCCACCACGTGGTCGGCGATCGCGTGCAACACCGCGCCGGGGCCGAACATCAGCTTGGCCGGATCGGCCTCCAGTTCCTTACGGAGCGAGGCGAGTTCGGAGTGCTCGCCGTGGCGCACGGACACCACGAAGTCCGGCGCGGCGAAGACCATGATCTCGCCGGTCTCCACGATCTCGCTGATGCTGTGCAATTCGTGCTCGACGTAGGCGACTGTGCGCATCACCAGCACCAGCGTGTCGTCGTAGCGTTCCAGTTTGGGGCGTTGATGTTTGGTGACGGCGTCCTCGGCCGCGAGCGCGTGCAGGCCGAATGTCTCGGCGATATCGGCCATCTGGGCCTCGTCCGGATCGTGCAGGCCGACCCAGACGAATCCGGTGCCGCGATTGCCGACCTCGGCCATCGCATCCTTGTGCGTGAATCGGCCGGGCAGTCGCCGACCTTCGACATAGACGCCGCAGTCGACAATCGCCCGCGCGGTCGGGATCGGTATCCGCGGCAGGGCGCGGACCGGGCGGTTCGAACCGCGGAACGACGGTAGCGGCGGAATAGACGGCACAGCGTGATGCTACGTCGCTGCGGAGTGCGGTTCCTGGCGTGCGCACTGTAAGACTGAAGGCGTGCGCATCGACCTCCATACCCATTCGACCGCGTCGGACGGCACCGACTCCCCGGCGGAATTAGTCCGGAACGCGGTCGCCGCCGGCTTGGACGTCGTGGCGATCACCGACCACGACACGACGGCGGGCTGGACCGCGGCGGTCGACGCGCTGCCGAAGGGGTTGACGCTGGTCCGCGGCATGGAGATGTCGTGCATCGGCCTCGGCGAGGACGGCTGGCCGGTGCCGGTGCATCTGCTGGCCTATCTGTTCGACCCGACCGATCGCAGTTTCGCCGACGAACGCGAGCGGCTGCGTGGCGAGCGGGTCGAGCGGGTGCGCGCGATGGCCGACCGGATGGTGGCCGACGGATTGCCGATCGATCCCGATGCCGTGCTCGCCTCGGCGGGCCCGTCCGCGGGCCGTCCGCACTTGGCCAGGGCGCTGGTCGCGGCGGGCGTGGTGCCGAGCGTCGATGCCGCGTTCGAGGAATTGCTCGCGCCGCACGGCCCGTACTACGTGGAGAAGGCCGACACGCCGTTGCGGCGCGCGGTCGAGATGATCGCCACCGCGGGCGGGGTCAGCGTGATCGCGCACGCGCGGGCCCGCAAGCGGGGCAGGCTGCTCGCGCTGGACGACATCCGCGAGTTGGCCACGCTCGGGCTCGGCGGGCTCGAGCTCGACCATCCGGACCACTCCGCGCAGGATCGTGCGGTGCTCGCCGGCCTGGCCGCCGAGCTCGGCCTGCTCACCACCGGCTCGTCGGACTATCACGGCAGCAACAAGACCATCCACCTCGGTCAGTTCACCACCGACCCCGCGCAATTCGAGGTGCTGGCCGGGAAGGCGACCGGCGTGCCGGTGATCGCCTCGTGAAAGTGGTTCGCGGGCTGAGCGGGGTGGTCGCCGCGGGAACCGTGGCGCTGATGCTCGTCGTCGTCGGCACCGCGCTGGTCGCGGCCCGGCGGGACTTCCCCGGTCCGGGCAGTGAATCGGTGACGTGGCATGTGGTGTCCGCGGTGATTGCCGTTGCGGCACAGATTTATTCGGATAAGCGTCGGGGTTTAGCCGCCTTTTCCGGATCTGTGGTTGTTTTTGTTGCCGCTGGATTATTGCTGTGGACCCAGTGGTGGAGTTGATCGACACCGCCCGCTGACAACGGATCGAATACGGCAGCGATAAATATTCCGTTAATGGTTGCGGTTCCGTGAATTGTGGCCGAACATTTCTCTTTGTGGCGGAACTCGAGACGGACGTACTGGTTTTGGGCGGCGGGCCCGCCGGAACCTGGGCCGCCGTATCCGCCGCCGCCACCGGCGCCAGGGTCGTGCTCGCCGACAAGGCCAGATGCGGCACCAGCGGACCGACAGCCCACGGCACCACGTCTCTGTGGAACATCCCGCCCGGACCGGCCAGGGACGAGGCGGTGCATCGCGGCTACGCGCACGGCGGCGGACTCGGCGACCCGGACTGGATGCATCGGGTGCTGGAGGAGACGCACCTGCGCGTCGAACAGCTGGCCCGCTGGGGTTATCGATTCCCCGGCGCGGGGCCGGGTTCCTCGCTGCGGGTGTATCTGGACGGTGCCAGCTACCTGCGCCGGATGCGACGCAGCGTGCTCAACGCGGGCGTGCACATCCTCGATCACCATCCGGCGCTGCAACTGCTCGTCGATAGCGACGGCAAGGTCGCCGGGGCGACCGGGGTGCAGCAGCACAATCGATTCCACGCGTGGACCGTGCGGGCAGGTGCCGTGGTGGTGGCCACCGGCGGCTGCGCGTTCCTGTCCGGCGGGGCGGGCACCGATGTGGACACCGGCGACGGACTGCTGTTCGCCGCCGAGGCCGGTGCCCAGCTGTCGGGCATGGAGTTCTCCAGCGCGTACGGCCTGACACCCGTGGTGAATGTGCCGCGACCGGCCGCGCCGCTGAATTCCGCGCTCGGCCTCGGGCTGCACTTCGCCACCCTCTACGACGAGTCGGGCACGGTCCTGGAAGGCCATCGGGCCGCGGCCTTCGCCGCGATCGCCGACGGCCGCCGGGTGTTCGCGGCACTCGACGACGTGCCCGCCACGATGCGTGGCTGGCTGTCCGAGCAGGGTCTGGTCGACCGCACCGGGCGGGTGCCACTGCGGGCCGTGCTGGAGGGCACCGTGCGCGGCACCGGCGGCCTGCGCCTGGCGGGCCCGGACTGCGCGACCACGGTCGGCGGGTTGTTCGGCGCGGGCGACGTGACCACGAGGGAGCCGATCACCGGCGCGGTCAGCGGCTTCGGCGGTCAGGGCGGTGCGTGGGCCATCGCGTCCGGCGTGTGGGCGGGCACGGGCGCGGCCAGGTTTGCGCGCTCGGCCGACCGGCGCAGCCCGGTGCACGAGGTGGCCGGTGCCGGACTCAGCGCGGTGGCGCGGATCGATCCGCGCGCGGTGGTCGGGCTGGTGCAGGAACACACGCTGCCGTTGCGGCGCAGCTATTGGCGCAGCGCGGGCAGCCTGGTCGACAGCATCGGCGAACTCGACTCGATGTGGCCCGGTGCCGAATTCGACCTGGGCGGTGCCGGTGTGGATCGGTTGCGGGCCAGGCAGGCGGCGGCCCTGCTCGCGGTGGCGCGGTGGACGAAGTACAGCGCGCTGGCGCGGACCGAGAGCCGCGGCATGCATCGGCGCACCGATCATCCAGGGGCCGAGGCGGACTGGCGGGTGCGGCTGATGTCAGGGGGCCTGGACAATGTGTGGGTACGTCCGGACGCGCGGGAAATCGCGGCGCTGGACGCCGGTGTCGTCGGCGCTACCGAGATCGTGGTGGCGCCCGTCCGCGAGCCGTTCCCGCGCGGCAGGCGCGAGGCCCTGGTGCTCGACGCCCGCGGCCCCGCCGTCGCGCACACTAGGGAGGCGGGTGTGCTGAGCGCACGCTCGGCGGCGATCCCGGACGCGCCGGAGATCCTGCCCGAAGGTGAGGACGGGACCGCCCCGCACCTCACACCGGCGGGCCCGATCGCGTTGTGACAGCTCACCGCCGGGCCGCGCCCACGCGAGTTTTCCCTTACCACCTGGTAATTCCGCCGCAGTAGGCTGGATGCCAGCGCGCGACACAGCGGGAACCCGACCGGTTTGGCAAGTCGCGGACCGTGCTGGCAGAATGTGTCGGATTCCTTTACCTAAGCCACCGCCGGGTACTGGAGTTACGGAGATCTCCGCCTCGCGACGCACCGTCGCGACCCGAGGATCACGCCGCATGTTCTGTCCGGACCTACCCGTCCGGCTCCCGCTCCGCGGATCAGTGCCGCGCCACGTCAGCGAATTCGGCTACGGGTTTTCGTGACCCGCCGTACCAGCGAAACGTACCGGTCAGCGCACTCGATGAGCGTAATGAAAATACTTATACCCATATACCCGGCGGTAACCGTCCCCCGGTTTGTCCGGCCCGAGCAGGAGTGAAATCGTGTCACCTGTGACTGACGCACCGAATGCCACTGCAAGTCTTTCCGAAATCACCCACGACGAGATTTTCGCGGGACATCTCGGAGGCAAGCTCTCGGTAGAACTCAGCTCGCCGCTGGCGACCCAGCGCGACCTGTCGATCGCCTACACCCCGGGCGTCGCTCAGGTGAGCCGGGCGATCGCGCAGGACGTCGAGCTCTGCAAGCGCTACACCTGGACCGACCGCCTCGTCGTCGTGGTCAGCGACGGCACTGCGGTGCTCGGCCTCGGTGATATCGGCCCGCGCGCCTCGCTGCCGGTGATGGAGGGCAAGGCGGCACTGTTCAAGAAGTTCGCCGGACTCAACTCGATCCCGATTGTGCTGGACACCAAGGACGTCGACGAGATCGTCGAGACGGTCATCCGGCTGCGCCCCAGCTTCGGTGCGGTGAACCTGGAGGACATCTCGGCGCCGCGCTGCTTCGAGGTGGAGAAGCGACTCATCGAGGCGCTCGACTGCCCGGTCATGCACGACGACCAGCACGGCACCGCCATCGTGGTGCTCGCCGCTCTCAACGGCGCGGCCAAGGTGCAGGGTCGCGCCATCGACCACATGAAGGTCGTGGTGTCCGGCGCAGGCGCGGCCGGGGTCGCGTGCGCGAATATCCTGCTGGCCGCGGGTGTTCGGGACGTCACCGTGCTCGACTCGAAGGGCATCATCAGCCGTGAGCGCGGCGACCTCAACGACGTGAAGGCCGAGCTGGCCACCCGGACCAACCCGCGCGGGCTGGCCGGCGGTGCCGCCGAGGCGCTCAACGGCGCCGATGTTTTCCTCGGTCTGTCCGCAGGCCTGATCGCCGAGGAGCTCATCGCCTCGATGGCGCCGGAGTCGATCGTGTTCGCGATGTCCAACCCGGACCCGGAGATTCACCCCGAGGTCGCGCGCAAGTACGCCGCGATCGTCGCCACCGGTCGTAGCGACTTCCCGAACCAGATCAACAATGTGCTCGCCTTCCCCGGCGTGTTCAAGGGCGCGCTCGACGCGGGCGCGCGGCGCATCACCGAGGGCATGAAGATCGCCGCCGCCGACGCGATCCTCAGCGTCGTCGCCGATGAGCTCGGCCCGGAGAAGATCGTGCCCAGCCCGCTGGATCCGCGGGTCGCCCCGGCGGTCGCCGAGGCCGTCGCGGCCGCCGCGCGCGCCGAAGGCGTTGCGTAGTAACTCAGTTCAGTCGCTGGAAGGCGCCTTATCCCGCTCGGGACGGGGCGCCTTTCGCGTTCCGGTGTGCTGCCGGAGCGACAGATGGATCCAGATGTTCATGGCGATCATCGCGCACAGCGCGAAAATCAACGCCGCCGCGAACACGGGATTCTTGTCCGAGTAGGTCGTCCAGGCGAACAGCAATATCGCCACGAGCGCCACGTAACCGCCGATGAACCTGATACTCACGGGTCAGACGTTAGCCAGGTCCGGTGCCGCGCGTGCGATGTTCAGAGTGAGTGGTCGTCCAGCCATACGCGCGCCACCTCGGCGGGCTTCGCGTGGTCGTCGCGGACATCGCGGATCATCTTGGCGAGATCGTCGGTGGTGAGTTCGCCCGCAACGTAATTCAGCTTCTTGATCTGGCGTTCGTCGAGCGTGCCCTTGCGGAACAGGGGCACCACGTTCTCGGTGCGCACCGCGTACTTGTCGTCGGACAGGATCGTCAGGCCGTCGGTCGCCCCGGGGACGAGGGCGGGCGGGCCGGTCAGCAGCCCGGCGTGAACCTGCCCGTCCAGCAGCGCTTTTCGCAATGCGGCGGCGTCGGGAAACGGCACCGTCGCGGCGAAGTGACAGTCCGCCACCTGCTCCGACGCGGGCGGCAGGGCGATCAGATCCGGCACCGACGCGACGCCGACCGTGAGCGTGCCGCAGCGCGGCGTGAGATCACCGACGGTGCGCACGTTGTCGTGCGTCGCGGCCTCGGCACTGAGCACCACCCGCGGTCGCATATCGGTGCCGTCGGCGGCATCGGTGACCACCAGACCCTCGGGCAGCGACTTGCTCAACGCGGTAGGCACCTTGTCGAGGTCGGGCGCGCGGTCGGTGGCGGTGGTGTCGAGGAAGCCGAGCAGCGCGCCGTTGTGCTCACCGATCAGGTCGATCCGGCCCGCGTCCAGCGCCGCGAGATAGTCGGTGCGACTGCCGGAATGCGGCTGCACCGAGGTGCGCGTGCCGATCCGGGCCAGCGCGCCCGCGTAAATTTCGGCGAGTACGGCCGACTCGACCGAATCACCCGCACCGACCGTGATCTGCGCGCCCTGATCACTGTTACCGCAGGATACGGCCAGTGTGGCGGTCGCGACGACCAGTACTCGAGCCAGCATCCGCAGCGACGCGGGCAACACCATCCGGCGACACCAACTCTCCGAGAGACCGACAGAGCCAACACGAACACCCTGAAGCGGGCAGTATGGACACCCAGAATGTACCGGTGGCTGTGTTGCCCCGGGACCTCGCACTGCCCGTCAGGCCGGAAGGACTCCAGTGAAAACCTCGATCACCCCCCATGCGGCGCGGCATGGCCGGTCGGCGCTGCGCCTCACGCTGCGCGCCACCCGGTTCATCGTCGCCGCCGCGGCGTTGGCCGTCGCCATGATCCTGTCCGCGTGTGGCGGCAACTCCGACCCACTGGCCAGCAAGGGCAACTGCGGCGGCGACGGGCTCACCGTCGGTTCGGCGAACTTCCCGGAGTCCGAGACGGTGGCCGAGGTGTACGCGGAGGTGTTGCGCGTCAACGGATTCAAGGTCGACACCAAGCTGAACATCGGCAGCCGCGAAGCGTACGTCCCGGCCGTGCGTCAGTGCGCCATCTCGGTGATTCCCGACTACAACGGCAACCTGCTGCAGTACCTGGACAAGAGCGCGACCGCGACCAGTGCGGCCGAGGTGAACGCCGCGCTCACCAAGGCCCTCGGCTCGGATCTCGCCATCGGCACCCCGGCTCCCGGTGAGGATTCCGACGCGGTCGTGGTCACCAAGGCCACCGCCGAGCGCTGGAACCTGCACTCCATCGCCGATCTGGCCGCGCACGCGGCCGAGGTGAAATTCGGTGCGCCCGCTGAATTCCAGGAGCGCGCGGGCGGTCTGCCCGGCCTGAAGAAGAACTACAACCTCGACATCGCCGCGAACAACTTTGTGCCGATCGCCGACGGCGGCGGGCCCGCCACCGTGCGCGCGCTGGTCGAAGGTCAGGTGACCGCCGCCGATATCTTCACCACCTCGCCGGCCATCACGCAGAACAACCTTGTCGTGCTGGAGGATCCGAAGCACAACTTCCCCGCGCAGAACGTGGTCCCGCTGTTCAATACCGCCAAGAAGACGGACAAGGCGCTGGCCGCGCTGAACGCCGCCTCGGCCAAGCTGACCACCGCGGAGCTGATCAAACTGAACGAGGCCGTGTCCGGTGCCGCCAAGACCGAGCCCAAGGCCGCCGCGGCGGCCTGGGTGGCCGCGCAGGGACTGAACACGCCGACCGGCTAGGGGAAAACCGTTGTCCGATATCGAATTCCGCGGTATCAGTAAGACCTACCCGGACGGCACCCGCGCCGTCACCGACCTAGATCTGCGCATCGAATCCGGTTCGTTCACCGTGTTCGTCGGCCCGTCCGGCTGCGGCAAGACCACCTCGATGCGGATGATCAATCGAATGATCACGCCCAGCTCCGGCTCGATCACCATTGCCGGACAGGACATTTCGAAGGTCGACCCGGTAAAGCTGCGGCTCGGTATCGGCTACGTGATCCAGAGCGGTGGACTGCTGCCGCACCGCACGGTCGTCGACAATGTGGCGACCGTGCCGGTGCTGCGCGGGGATTCGCGCAGGGCCGCCCGTGCGGCGGCGCTGGAGGTGCTCGACCGGGTGGGGCTGGACCGGGCGCTGGCGAGCCGGTATCCGGCGCAGCTCTCCGGCGGGCAGCAGCAGCGCGTCGGGGTGGCCAGGGCGCTGGCCGCCGACCCGCCGGTGCTGCTGATGGACGAGCCGTTCAGCGCGGTCGATCCGGTGGTGCGGGCCGAGTTGCAGAGCGAGATGCAAAGGCTGCAAGCCGAATTGCAGAAGACCATCGTGTTCGTCACGCACGACATCGACGAGGCGATCACCCTCGGCGATCGGGTCGCGGTGTTCGGACGCGGCGGGGTACTGCAGCAGTACGACGCGCCGGATCATGTGCTGGCCCAACCGGCCACCGATTTCGTCGCGGATTTCGTGGGGCGCGATCGCGGGTACCGGGGACTGTCTTTCCGCTCCGCGAAAGATGTTCCGCTGCATGAGATTCAGACCGCGTCAGCGGAGGCGGTAGCGGCGCTGCGGTTGGACCGCGGCGACTGGGTGCTGATCGTCGACTCGGCCGGTAAACCGCACGGCTGGATCGACGTGACCGGCGTGGAGGCGGTGCGCGGCGGGCGTTCGCTGGCCGACAGCACCGCCGCGGGTGGCTCGCTGTTCACGCCGACCGGCGATCTGCGTCAGGCGCTGGACGCCGCGATCTCCTCGCCGTCCGGAGTCGGTGTCGCCGTGGATGATTCGGGGGCGGTGCGCGGCGGCGTGCTGGCCACCGAGATCCTGCAGCAGCTCGCCGACCAGCGGGCCGTCGAAGACGCCGAGCGCAACCGGCACTTCTTCGAACAGGAAGTGAGCGGCGGGGGACCGACGTGAGGTACCTGATCGACAATTTCGCCGAGATCATGGGATTCACCAAAACCCATCTGTACCTGGCGCTGGTGCCGCTGGCGCTGGGGCTGATCATCGCGATTCCGGTGGGCGCGCTGGTGCGTCGCGTCTCCTGGCTGCGCCGGGTGACGGTGACCACGGCGAGCCTGGCGTACACCATTCCGTCGCTGGCACTGTTCGTGATCATCCCGCCGCTGGCCGGGATCTCCACCATCGATCCGTTGAACGTGATCATCGCGCTGACGCTGTATTCGACCGCGTTGCTGGTGATCGCGGTGCCCGCGGCGCTGGATTCGGTGTCGGCCGAGGTGATCGACGCCGCCGACGCGGTCGGATTCAGCTCGCTGCGGCGCACGCTCACCGTCGACATGCCCCTGGCCATCCCGGTTTTCGTGTCCAGCCTGCGGGTGGTGGTGGTGACCAATATCGCGATGGTGTCGGTCGGCGCGCTGATCGGCGTCGGTGGGGTCGGCAAGCTGTTCACTCAGGGCTATCAGCGTGACTATCCCGATGAGATCGTCGCGGGCATCATCGTGATCCTCGCGCTCGCTTTGATTTTCGACCGTCTCGTCTACGCACTCGGTCGCTGGTCGACGCCGTGGGTGCGGGCCGACGCCAGGTCCGCGAAGGCGAAAGGCGGTGCCGCATGAACCTTTTCATCGACGCCTGGCATTACCTCACCGACGGCGCGAACTGGAACGGGCCCGCGGGCATCGAACATCGTATCGCCGAACATCTTTGGTACAGCTTCCTCACCATCGTCATTTCCGCCGCGGTCGCGCTGCCGCTCGGTCTGATGATCGGCCACACCAAGCGCGGTGCCGCCGTGCTCGTCGGTTTCGCCAACGCCATGCGCGCGCTGCCGACGCTCGGCCTGCTCACCTTCCTGGTGCTCGGCCTCGGGCTCGGGCTGATCCCGCCGCTGCTCGCCCTGGTGACAGTGGGCATTCCGCCGCTGCTGGCCGGTGCGTACGCCGGAATCGCCAATGTCCCAGCCGATGTCGTCGACGCCTCGCGCGCCATGGGCATGACCGAGACGCAGATCCTGTTCCGCGTCGAGGTGCCCAACGCGCTGCCCATCCTGCTCACCGGGCTGCGCGGCGCCACCCTGCAGGTGATCGCGACCGCGACCATCGCGGCGTACGTCAACCTCGGCGGCCTCGGTCGCTATATATTCGACGGCATCAGCCTCTATCGGTACGACCGAGTCCTCGTCGGCGCACTGCTGGTCGCCGTCCTGGCCATGGTGCTCGACGGTCTGCTGGCGTTCGCGGTCTGGGCGAGCGCTCCCGGCACGGGGCGGCTGCGTCGCGCCGATGTCCTGCCGGTGGCCGCCGACCTGCCGGTGGCCGCGGGGCTGAGCGGACGATCCGCGGACTGAGCTGCCGCTCGAGCCACCGAAGTCCGGCCCCGACTGATGTTGGGGCCGGTTTTTTTGTGCGCGCAATCACCATTCTGTTCGAGCGTCCAGTCTTGTGGCTGGATTGTTCCGGGCCGTATATTCCACGTGGAATATTAAGTGTGGAGCATGTCGGAGGCCCGGGCTAACGTTCGCCTCGCGGATCGATCGCTCCCGGCTCGGGCGACGACCGCGCGAGCGATCAGCAGGAGGTGACGGAAGATGGCGCAGCAAGCGCGTCCGGCGGTGACGCCCCTGGCGATCGCTGTGCTCGCGCTGCTCGAGGAGCAGCCCATGCATCCGTACGAGATGTATCAATTGCTGATCGCACGCCGCGAAGACGCGTTGATCAAGGTGCGCCCCGGTTCGCTGTATCACACGGTGGCGCGGCTGGCCGAGCAGCAGTTCGTGCGGGCCGAAGGGGTCGGCCGAGAGGGAAACCGGCCCGAGCGCACCACCTATCGGATCACCGAGGCCGGTCGCGCCACGCTGCGCAACCGGATCACCGAGATCCTGCGGTATCCCGCACCCGAGTACCCGGTGTTTCCGGTCGCGTTGGCCGAGTCGCACAACCTGCCCAAAGATGATGTGATCGCGTTGCTGGGGGAGCGGGTCGCGCATCTGGAAGCCGAGCTCGCCGAGGTCGCGATGCTGATCGACTGGGCGGGCGAGCGCAAGGTGCCCCGTCGCTACACCATCGTGCTCCCGTATCTGCACGCCATGATCGGCGCCGAGATCGCCTGGGTGAACAGCTTTCTCGCCGAACTGGCGACCGGCGACCTGGCATGGGACGACTTCGATCCGGAGACCGGCGCACGAGCCGCAAAGCACCATCACCACCCGTGGCAGGCCGACAACCCGGACGAGCCGCCACCGACGCCGCACGCGAGGCGGTCGCAGCACCGCCATCCCGATGCCAGGCACACCCCCGTCGTTGTTCCCCCGCTGTCGGGAACCTCCGAGATAGGAACACCGAATCCATGACCACTCAACGCAATCCGTGGCTGGCGCTCACCGCGCTGGTCGTCGGCTTCTTCATGATCCTGCTGGATATGACGATCGTCGCGGTCGCCAACCCGGCCATCATGACCGACCTGCACGCCGACATCTCCAAGGTGATCTGGGTGACCAGCGCCTACCTGCTCGCCTACGCGGTGCCGCTGCTGGTCACCGGCAGGCTCGGTGATCGCTTCGGCCCCAAGAACATCTATCTCATCGGCCTGGCCGTGTTCACCGCGGCCTCGCTGTGGTGCGGACTGTCCGGCACCATCGGCATGCTGATCGCCGCGCGCGCCGCGCAGGGCATCGGCGCCGCGATGATGACGCCGCAGACCATGGCGGTGATCACCCGCACCTTCCCGCCGGACAAGCGCGGCGCGGCCATGGGCCTGTGGGGTGCGGTAGCGGGGCTCGCCACGCTGGTCGGGCCGATCCTCGGTGGTGTGCTGGTCGACGGCCTCAGCTGGAAGTGGATCTTCTTCGTCAACGTCCCGATCGGCATCGTCGCCTTCGCGCTCGCCGTGTGGCTGGTGCCCGCACTGCCGACCAATCAGCACAAGTTCGACATCCCCGGCGTGCTGCTCAGCGGCGTCGGCATGTTCCTTGTGGTCTTCGGCATCCAGGAGGGCAACACCCAGGACTGGTCACTGAAGATCTGGCTGGTGATCGGCGCCGGTGTGCTCGTGCTCGCGATATTCGCGGTGAACCAGGCGCGCAACACCGGCGAGCCGTTGCTGCCGCTGACGTTGTTCAAGGACCGCAACTTCGCCCTGTCCAACACCGCCATCGCCGCGATGGGAGCCACGGTCACCGCGTTCATGGTGCCGTCGTACTTCTATCTGCAGGCGGTGCGGGAGATGTCGCCGACCAAGTCGGCCCTGGTGTTCGCGCCGATGGCCATCGGCACCCTGATCTTCGCGCCGTTCGTCGGGAAGTTCTCCCACCGTCTGCACCCGAGGATCCTGCCGACCATCGGCTTCGCGCTGTTCGCGGTGTCGGTGTTCTGGTTCTCCGCCCTGATGACGCCGGATTCGTCCATCGGGTGGTTCCTGGTGTCGGCGGCGCTGGCCGGCCTCGCGAACGCCTGCATCTGGGGTCCGCTCGCGACGACCGCAACCCACAACCTGCCGGTCCAGCAGGCAGGCGCGGGTGCGGGTGTCTACAACACCACCCGGCAGATCGGTTCGGTCCTCGGCAGCGCGGCGATCAGCGCCCTGATCGCGGCCCGCATGTCCGCGAACGGACTCGGCGGCGGCAAGGTCGCCGAAGGTGGTGCGGGCCAAGGCCCCATCCCCGAATTCGTCAAGGACGCCTTCAGCACCGCCCTCAGCCAGTCCACCCTGCTCCCCGCAGGCATCCTGCTGATCGGCGTCCTCGCCGCCGCCCTCTTCGTCCACCACGGCAAATCCGCCGAGGCCGGCCCGAAGGACAAGCTCGCCAAGGAGGAGTCGCTCGTCGGCTGATCAACGAAAACCACTGCGCCCCACGGACTTTGTCTGCGGGGCGCAGTGCGTTCAGCTGACCTGGATGGTGACGGAGGGGTAGCCGGTGGCGCCGTCGGGGACTACGTCGGCGCGGTCGGCGGTTTGGGTATCGCCGGGGCCGTCGGTGCTGCGGGCGCGGATGGTGTGCTGGCCGGGGGTGGCGTCCCAGTCGTAGGTCCATTGGCGCCAGGTGTCGGGCGACAGGTCGTCGGCCAGGCGGGCGGGTTGCCAGTTGCCGTTGTCGATCTGGACCTCGACGGCGCGGATGCCGCGGTGCTGGGCCCAGGCGACGCCGGCGATGGTGTTGCGGCCCTGTCTGATTCGGCCGCGGGCGCGCGGGACGTCGATGCGGGTGCCGGTCTTGATCGGGCCCATGGCGGACCAGCCGCGGCGGGTCCAGTAGGCGGTGGCGCGGTCGAAGCGGGTGATCTCCAGTTCGGTCACCCATTTGGTGGCGGAGACGTAACCGTAGAGGCCGGGGATCACCAGGCGGGCCGGATAGCCGTGCACCACCGGGAGCGGCTCGCCGTTCATGCCGACGGCGAGCATGGCGTCGCGGCCGTCGGTGAGGACGGACAGCGGGGTGCCCGCGGTGAAGCCGTCGGTGCTGTGCGAGAGCATCATGTCCGCGTCGGGATGCGGACCCGCCTCGGCGAGCAGTTCATCAAGCCGGTAGCCGAGCCAGCGGGCATTGCCGATCAGGTCACCGTTGATGGGATTCGACACACACGCCAGCGTCACCAGCCGCTCCATCACCGGCCGATTCGCCAAATCCGCCCAGCTGAGCCGGATTTCACGATCCACCATGCCGTGAATGCGCAGCGACCAGTCGTCCTTGGACAACTGCGGCACGATCAGCGCGGTGTCGATGCGATAGAAGTCCTCGTTGGATGTCAGGTAGGGCGTCAACCCCGGCACCCGCAGGTCGGCACCCGGCGCGATCGGCACCTCCGGCGCGGTCGGCTGCGGCAACTCCACCGCCGCCCGCTCGCCCGACACATCCCGACGGCTCGTCCCGAGCAGCCGCCCGCCGACCCCGGTGACAACGGCCAGACCGCCCGCTATCAGCAGACCTTGCAACACCTGCCGCCGTTCCGATGCCGCCGCTTCCCGTCCGGCACCGGCCGGGTCGATGGTGACTCCGGAGGTCGAGGCCGCGGGGGCGGATATCATCGTGGGGCCGGTTGTCGCTGCGGATTCGCTTCCGCCGCTCTGGGTTTCGCTCGCCGGTTGACCAGTCGTCGCGTCGGTGCCGAGTGTTTCGTTCGACACCTCGGCGAGTTCCGGCGGTGATGCCGAGCGTTCGGCACGGGCTTTCGCAACAGCCTGGTCGGAAACCTCGACGACCGCATCGATCCGACGGGTCAGCACGCGCAACGCATAAATACCCACGGCGACGCCGACGATGGTCGGCAGCGCACCGGACAGGCTGGTCCGCCCGACCGCGACGAGCGCGGCTACCACGCCGAAGATCGCGAGAATCGTCGAACCCGCTGCGCGCGAGGTGCGTTCGAGCGTGCCCGCCAGTCCGGCGACGACCACCGCGACCACGGCCATGCAGATATACAGTACGGTCTTGTCGCTCGTGCCGAACGTGGTGATCGCCCATTCGCGGAAACCGTCGGGCGTATGGTCCACCACGGTCGCGCCGAGGGCGTTGAGGGGTGCGCTATCGGGGCCGAAGAACGCCGCGAGCAGTTCCGCGACGCCGAGCGCCACTCCTGCCGAAACGATCCCAGCCACCACCCGCAGTCGCAGTTCGGCCATAGATTTGAGCGTACTGCGGTAAAGCCGCAGGAATATGACCATTCCATGACGGTCACTTGCCTGGTCGCGCCCAAGATCATGGGGAACTGGGGTAGTTGGCCTCTCGCGCGATGCCTACCACAATTCCCCATGATCTTGTAAGCGGAGCTATCCAGCGAATTCGTCGGCGAGGGTGTTCCAGAACATCAGCTCGTAGCTTTGGAAGAGGCGGGCGTAGAGGTGGGCTTCGTCGCGTTTCAGCCGTCCGGAGTCGAGCCCGGCCTGGATGGCGCGCAGGGCCTGCTGTTCGATCTCGGGCACGTCGGTGGCGTAGAAGTCGAAGAACGCGCAGGCCGCGTCGTCGAAGCCGTAGTGCTCGCGCATACCGGCGGCGACGTCGCGGCAGTAAGCGCCGAAGGCGGCGAAATTTGCGTAGATTCCCGCGGCGACCGAGGCCGATTCGCCATTCACCGCCAGCCAGGCCACATAGGCCGGGTACGCCTGACATCCTGCCCGCGGCAGTTCGGTCCCCGGATCCGCTCCGGCCACGGCGAACAGCGCCTCCAACATCACCTGCGCCTGCTGCTCACCCGGCGCGAGCATGCCGAAGAACGCACGAGCCTGCGAGTCCGCCGCCCGCGCCGCCATCTCATGAAAGCTCCGCCAGTCGCTCCCGGTGATCCGCCACTCCTCGGTAGCGATCGCCGCGAACACCGCCCGCGCCGCCTTCCCCGAAGCGATCAACGGAACAAGCCGATTGTCCCCATCCCGTGGCGCCAACTCCGCCTGAATCTCATCGAGCAATTTCCTTGCGCCGTCAGTCATCGCTCCCCCGCCTCTCCGCGTCTTCAGGCCAGACTATGTGCCGCGGTAGTGGCGTTGGCGGCTGGCGGTCGACCAGTTGGCCAGGTGAGCCGGTACCCGGCGAGTTACCCATGTTCTCACGAAATCAGGCGTCTGGTCGAGTCGAAATTGCTGTCGGCGAAGGGAACTCGCGTGCGGTGCTCGGGATTGCGATTCAGCTGTAGATCTTCGCTACATCATCCGCATGCTGCTTCATGACAACCGCACGCTTCAGCGACAACTTCGGGGTGAGCTCGCCCGTCTCCTGCGTCCAGTCGATCGGCAGGATGCGGATCTTCTTGATGCCCTCGGCATGCGAGACCTTCTTATTGGTCTCCGCGACCGCGGCCTCCACCTCGGCGACCAGTTCCGGGTTCTCGATCAGCTTCTCGATCGGGGTGTCCTCGGGCACGTTGTGGTTCTTCTGCCAGCTGGGCAGCGCCTCCGGGTCGAGGGTGATCAGCGCGGCGACGAACGGCTGGCCGTCGCCGACCACCATCACCTGGCTGATCAGCGGGTTGGCCCGCAGCGAATCCTCGAGCAGCGCGGGGGACACGTTCTTGCCGCCCGCGGTGACGATGAGTTCCTTCTTGCGGCCGGTGATGGTGACGAACCCGTCCGCGTCGATGGCGCCGAGGTCGCCGGTCTTGAACCAGCCGTCCTGGAAGGCTTCCTTGGTGGCGTCCGGGTTGCCCCAGTAGCCGTCGAACACCACGGACCCGCGCAGCAGCAGCTCGCCGTCCTCGGCGATCTTGGCGCCGTGCCCCTCGATCGGCTTGCCGACCGAACCGACCCGGATGTTCTCCGGCGTGTTCACGGTGATGGCGGCGGTGGTCTCGGTGAGCCCGTAGCCCTCGAAGATGGTGACGCCGACGCCGCGGAAGAAGTGGCCGAGGCGCGCGCCGAGCGGGCCGCCGCCGGAGACCGCGGCGTCGCACTGGCCGCCGAGCGCGGTGCGCAGCTTGCTGTAGACCAGCTTGTCGAACAGCGCGTGCTTGAGCTTGAGCACCAGCCCGGGCCCGCCGTTGTCGAGCGACTCGCTCCACGCGATGGCGGTTTCCGCGGCGGCGTCGAAGATCTTGCCCTTGCCGCCGTCGTGCGCCTTCTGCTTCGCGCTGTTGAACACCTTCTCGAACACACGCGGCACCGAGAGGATGAAGTGCGGCTTGTAGCTGCCGAACTGGTCGACCAGGGTGGACCAGTCGGAGGTGTGCGCGACGGTGACCTTGGCGTCGAACGCGACCAGCGCGACGGCGCGCGCGAAGACGTGCGCCAGCGGCAGGAACATCAGCGTCCGCTTGCCCGGCCGGATGAACGTGCCGAGGGCGATCTGGTCCGACCGGGACTCGGCGTACAGGTTGGCGTGCGAGAGCATGACGCCCTTGGGCCGCCCGGTGGTGCCGGAGGTGTAGATCAGGGTGGCGGGCGAGTCCGCGTTGACCTGCTTGCGCCGGTCGTGCACGGCCTGGTCGTCCAGGTCGGCGCCGCGGCTGATCAGCTCGTCGACGACACCCTTGTCGATCTGCAGGGTCTCCTTCAGGTCCGTCAGCGCGGTCGCGTCGATCTCATCGATGATCGCGCGGTGCTTGTCGCTGTCCACGAACAGCAGCTTGGTGGCGGAGTCCTGCAGGATCCACTTGGCCTGCTCGGCGGCCGAGCTGTCGTAGATGGCGACGGTGCAGCCGCCGACGGCCCAGATGGCGAAGTCGAGTACGGCCCACTCGTAGCGGGTGGGGGCCATGATGGCGACGCGGTCGCCGAGTTCGATGCCCGAGGCGATCAGTCCCTTGGCGACGCCGGTGACGGTCTTCGCGAATTCCGCGGCCGTCACGTCCCGCCAGCCACCACTGCCGTTCGGCACGTTGAACAGCACCGCTTCGGGCGACTGCTCGGCGTGCCGGAAGACGTTGTCGGAATTGTTCGCGTCTTCCGGAATGGTGTAGGAAGCCGGGACTTCGAACTCTCGCATCAGTGCCCTTCCACGTGGGTTTACTCGCCAGTAATCTACGACACCTGGATCAGGGCCGTGAGGTCGACCACCAGAAACGGATCCGTGCGTAACACCCGAGTACGGACCCGCTTCCCAACTATCCTAAGTCCCGGATATCGACCGGCTGAATCGCTTCCCGCAGGAACGCGGCCAGTTCGCTGAGCGCCGCGGCGGCCGGGGCGACCAGCGCGGCTTGCAGTTGCGCGACGTGCCACAAACCCTTGGTCTCGGTGAATCGGACGTGCACGCCCGCCGTACGCAGCGCGGTCACCAGATCGCCGCATTGCCCGTGCAGCAGCTCGTCGACATCGACCTGGACATAGGTCGGTGGCAGCCCGACCAATTCGCCGGTGAGTGGCGCGTAACCAGGATCACTGGAATCCCCGCCGCCGAGGTAGGCCGCGGCGCAGGCGCGCGACCACAGCCGGTTGATCACCAGGTCGCCGGCGCGTTCCGGGATCTGGTTCGGATCGGTCCAGGGCGCGATCAGGCCGAGCGCGGCCGGGGTGTGCCCGTGCCGCGCGATCAGCCGCTGCGCGGTGGCCAGCGACAGACCGCCGCCCGCCGAATCGCCGGAGAGGGCGATCTGGTCGGGCCGGTAGCCCGCGCTTTCCACCAGTTCCAGGAACGCGGCCTCGGCGTCGTCGAGCGCGGCGGGGAACGGGTGCTCCGGGGCCAGTCGATAGTCGAGAACGTAGACGGTGGCACCGGTTTCGTGGGCCAGCCGAGCCGCGAGGGACCGGTGCGTGGCCGGCGAACCGACCGCGTACCCGCCGCCGTGCAGATAGAGCACCGCACCGTTCGGGGTGGCGGTGGCGGTGATCCGCTCGGCGGGCCTGCCGCCCAGCCGAATCCGATCGATGGTGGTGCCCGCGGGCACCAGTTGCGCGGCCGAGCCGACCTCGAGCAGTAGGCGCTGCATCCGCCACGGCGCCCGCTTGTTCAGCGTGACGCGGAAGATCGGACGCAGCACCGCTCGTGCGACGGGCAGCGGAAGATTGATGTCCCGCATGGTTTTCGGTCTCGAATCAGGGTAGGAACGGACGGTTCACGACGGCGGCGATGCGCTGGTAGCCGGAGGCGGTGACGCGGACGAACACGTCGAGCAGCTTGGCCTCCCAGCCGATCAGCACGCGTCCGTGGCCCTTGCGCACGCCCTCGGTGATGGTCTGCGCGGCCATCTCCGGGGTGTGCATGGCCAGCTTCGCGTCGAACATCGAGGCGGCCTTCTTGCCGTCGATGCCCTCGGCCCAGGTGGCGTTGCGCGCGACGGCGGTCTTGATGCCGCCGGGGTGCACGCAGGTGACCTTGACCTTGTGCTTGCCGACCAGCATCTCCTGGCGCAGCGACTCGGTGAACCCGCGCACCGCGAATTTAGCTGCGTTGTAGGCACTTTGGCCGGGCACCGCGATCAGGCCGAACAGGCTGGACACGTTGACGACGTGTCCGTCGCCGGACTCGATGAGGTACGGCAGGAATGCCTTGGTGCCGTTGACGACGCCCCAGAAGTCGACGTCCATGATGCGCTCGATGTCCTTGAACTCGGACTTGATCACGTCACCGTGGTAGGCGATACCGGCGTTGTTGTAGATCTGGTGCACCTTGCCGAAGTGGGCCTTGACCGCATCGGCGTAGAGCAGCACGGCCTCGCGCTCGGCCACGTTGATCCGATCGGACTTGACCTCCGCGCCGAGAGCTTCGCAGCGTCGCACGGTCTCGGCCAGGCCCTCGGTGTCGATATCGGACAGCGCCAGCTTCGCGCCCCGCTTGGCCAGGTTCTCGGCCAGTGCGCGACCGATACCGGAGCCCGCTCCGGTGATCACACAGATTTTGTTCTGGAAGTAAGCATCATTGCTCACTGGACAGCCCCTACTTTCAGATCGGATCGGGTGGTCTCGTACGCGTCCACGTCGAATGACTTGGTGAGCCTACGGAATTCGAAGGTGAAGTCGGGCCACAGCGTGGTGTTGTTGCCGTGCTTGTCCAGGTACCAGCTGGCGCAGCCGCCGTTGAGCCAGACGCTCTTGCTCAGTTTGCGCTGCAGGTCCACGTTGAACTCGTCCTGTACGTCCCGGCGCACCTCGACCGTCTGCAGGCCGAGCTTGTCGACGGTGGCGAGCGCGTCCGCGACGTAGTTGAGCTGCGATTCGATCATGTACACCATCGACGTGTGGCCGAGGCCCACGTTCGGTCCGAGCAGGAAGAACATATTGGGGAAGTTGGCGATGGTCGCGCCCTTGTAGGCCTGCTGGCCGATCTCGTCGAAGACCTCGCTCAGCGTGCGTCCGTCGCGGCCTGCGATGGTGTCGTAGGTCGGCGAGTCGGTCACGTGGAAGCCGGTCGCCACGATGAGCGCGTCGATCTCGCGCTCGGTGCCGTCCTGGGTGACGATCGAGTTCGCGCGCACCTCGGCAATGCCGTCGGTGACCACGTCCACGTTGTCGCGGCTGAGCGCCGGGTAGTAGTTGTTCGAGATCAGCATGCGCTTGCAGCCGATCCGGAAGTTCGGCGTCACCTTGGCGCGCAGCTCGGGATCGCGGACCTCGGCCAGTAGCTTGGCCTTGGCGATCAGCTCGAACGCCTGCATCAGCGGGGGGAACTTGGCGAGGCCGACGACCTGGGTCTCGCGCGCCGCGTAGATGGCCGCGCGGGACAGCCGCTGGAAGCCGGGCACGTGCTTGAAGGCGAGCCGCTCGACCTTGGTGTACGGGCGGTCCAGCCGGGGCAGCAGCCACGGTGCGGTGCGCTGGTAGACGTCGAGGTGGGCGACCTTGTCCGCGATGGCGGGCACGATCTGGATGGACGAGGCGCCGGTGCCGATGATCGCGACCCGCTTGCCGGTCAGGTCGGTGTCGTGGTTCCAGCGGGCCGAGTGGAACAGCTCGCCCTGGAAGTCGTTGATGCCCTTGATATCCGGCAGCGCGGGCTCGCACAGCGCGCCGACCGCGGAGACCAGCGTGTCGGCGACGAAGCTGCCCTTGGACGACTCGATCTCCCAGGTGGCGGTCTCGTCGTTCCAGCGTGCGCTGGTCACGTCGCAGTCGAAGACGTGCTTGTCGCGCACGTTGTATTTCTTCGCCACGCCCTGGATGTACTGCTGGATCTCGCCCTGGCGGGAGAACGAGCGGGACCAGTCCGGGTTGAGCGCGAAGGAGTAGGAGTACAGGTGCGAGGGGACGTCGCAGGCCGCGCCGGGGTAGGTGTTGTCGCGCCAGGTGCCGCCGACGTCGCTGCCGCGCTCCAGTACGAGGAAATCGTTGCGCCCCTGCTGGCTGAGCCGGATGGCCAGGCCGAGTCCGGAGAACCCGCCGCCGATGATGATCGTTGTGACACGGCGGACGGGCCGGTCGCCGACAGCTTTGTCTGTAACCTTGCGACTCATGTATCCGAGCGTAGAGGCTTATTGAGCATCAGTCAACAGTATTGAATCACGTTCAGTAGGATGTCGGTGTGAGTATCAGTCGTTCCGGTTCGGGAGAGACCAAGCGTGTCCGGCTCAGCCCGGACGAACGCCGCCTGCAACTGATCACCCTCGGTGCCGAGATGCTCGCCGAGCGCGCGCTCCAGGACATCTCCGTCGACGACATCGCCAAAGAAGCAGGCATCTCGCGCGGCCTGCTGTTCCACTACTTCGCCTCGGTCAACGAGTTCCACGAGGCCATCGCGCGGCACGTCAGCGCCGAATTCCTGACCGCCACCGCGCCGAATCGCAGCCTCGGGCTGTTCGACATGCTGCGCGACTCGGTGGAGCGCTACGTCGACTACGTCGAGGACAACCGCGCGGCCTATCACGCGATCCTGCGCGGACCGTCGAGCTACAACCCCGGCATGGTCACCTACGTCAACGAATCCCGCAGTGCGATAGCCGAACTCGTGCTCACCGAGCTGCCGATCCCGCCCGACGACCCCGACCTGCCCCGGCTCACCCTCGCCCTGCGCGGGTGGATTGCCTTCGTAGAGGAAACGATTCTCACCTGGATGAGCGAAAAGCCCATTCCTCGCGTGCAACTCATCGACTTGCTGGTGGAATCGCTACCGGCGCTGGCGCTGAGTCCGGCGCTGGCCGCAGCTCTGCGCGGCTGACCGGTTCGACGAAAAAAGCCCGCCCCCACCGGTTTCGGTGGGGGCGGGCTTCTTGTCGACCGGGGTCTCGCCCGGTCAGTTGAGCATTACTGCAGGACCTGCGGGATCACCTGCGGGGCCGTCGCGCCGAGGATCGCACCGATCACCGCGGCGAACACGACGTAGCTGATGCCGCTCGCGATGATGCAGGCGAAGTAGCCGACGATGAACACGATCAGTGCCGGGATGCACAGGACCGCGGCGATGCCGAGGCCGACCAGGGCACCGGCCGCGAGACCGTTGGCGACCGGGTCGTGGTTCTGCGCGTCCGGGTTGGTCGCGATGGGCTTCAGGTCACCGGTGGCGGTGGCCTTGTTCAGCTCAGCAGCAACCTCGGGGGTCACCTGCGGGGTGACGACCAGGGTCTTCCCGTCCTGGGAAATCTGCGGAGCCAGCGCGATCGTGTTGCCCGCCACCGTCTTCATCGACATCGGGAACTCGGTGACCTTCGCACCGGAGGCCGATTCCACCTTCACCGCCGACGAATCCGCGTTCAGGGTGAACTTGCCACTGTTCAGCACCGTGGAGATCGACTTCAGGTCCGGAGACGTGGTGGTCTTGTATTCGACGCCCTGCTCGGCACCCGACGCCACCAGGCTGTCGGCCCACCGAGCCTGCTGGTCCGCCAGTTCGGTCGCGGACGACGTCCCCGCGCTGGCGAGGGTCGCCACTACCGCGAAAGGCAGCACGACCGTGAGGATGTTGCGGCCTGCGCGCATGACAGTCTTATGGAACATTTAGGCTTTCTCTCCCGCCCCCGATCGCTATGGAACGCCTTGTCCCCCAGACGAATCGAAGCGTTGATATTGATCGACAGAGATATTCATATCCGACGAACCTCCGAAATCCGGAATAATGTGACGATCGCCACATCGGATACGACAAGCGCCCCCACTTTTAGGGGCAGGCGCTGCATCGGCTAATCGAGAGCAACGCAAAACGGTGGCGCGAAATGATCTCTTCCATATGGTGGTACCGCCGCGCAGACTGCCGAAGCGAGGGTTTCATATCGAGCCAAGCAGGTCTGTTCAGCGCCTGTTGTGCCCATTCGGTAATTGTACTTTTCGCTTACGCCGCAATGTGCGTTCTTATGAACTCGATTAGTTCGCTGAGCTTTTCATTGATCCCAGGTAGGGTGGGCTCTTCGGTTGGGCGACCGGTGATTATGTCCGCCCGGAGGGTTGACGTGCCCGCCAGTAATGCTGCTTGGAGTCGCGCTCGCTGATCTTGTGGCAGGGAATATAGCGACATGTCATCAAAGAGTTCACTCATCTCGAGCTCTTTGATGTCTTCTGGGTAATCCAGTTCTTTCGTCGCGCGTATGATAATCATCCTATAGACCGCTTTGCGAACACTGAAGATATCTTCGGCGGCGGGCGAAAAGCTGATCGTTGTCATCAGAATCCAATCCTGAATATCTTCGCCTGTTTGTCGGCCGGGAGGGAATCAACGTAGCGCTTGATGTCTGCGATTGCCTCATCGCTGAAACCGGTCAGGTCGATAAGGGTGGCGTCGGTCGACTTCGTCAGATGGTGGTCGATCGATCGATTGAACTTCTCCGCAGCCTCTGCACTCCAGTGATCCGACGCTTTCGGGTTACCCATCTGATCGTAGATCTTTCCATCCTTGTCGACGTATTCGCCGTCTCTTTCCTCAGCTGTGGCTCGCAGTCCGAGCTCGGGGTGTGCCTGTTGAGCCCGTTCGAGAGTTGCCCGCTCAGCGTCGCTCAGCCTGCCGACATTGGGGTCTTCCGCAGGGTTGTTGGCACCGGGATGGGGATTATTGCCGCCGTTGTCGATCAGCACCCGCATGGCGATGATGCTGGCGAGACCAGTGAGGGTGGTGCCGAGGTCGGGGACTTTGTCGAAGGATTTGATGAGGCCGACGGCTCCGGCGGCGGCGGTGGCTAGGCCGACTACCTGGAGGAGTTTGCTGCCCTGGTAGACGGTGCGGATGGTGTTGATGGTGTTGGTGACTATGACGCCGACGCCGCCTGCTCCGGCGGCGGCGCTGCTGCCGAAGGTGAAGAAGGCGGCGGCTGCTGCGGCGACCACGGTGAGGCCGATTGCCCATTCGGCCTGGGTGATCGAGGATTCGATGTTGCCCCGCACAGCTACGGTGCCTGTGTGGTAATCCGCGACCGGGCCGGCCAGGTTTTGGGATGCGGCAGCGACCTGGGTCGCACCGTTGCGCAGGGTTTCGAGGTGGCCGAGGAGCGGTGGCAGATTCGTTTTGTCATCGATGTTGTCGAATAAGCCGATGATGGTGGTGATTTGGGTTGCCGCGCCGGTGACGGTCTGATGGTTGGCGAAGGTTGTCCAGGTGGACGATGCTTTCGCGAGCTTCGCGACATCACCATTGGGTAGCTTGCCGAACTGTTTCAGGATTTGGGCGATCAGGGCGTCGAAGAGTTCCTGAACGCCGCCGTGGTGTTCGATGCCGATGCCGTTGTCGCGCACCGAGGTCGGGATCGTGACCTGATACTTCGATACTTGGTGAACGACCGGCAGATCGGGCGGTGGATTGCTCTTGTTGTTGATGCCGTAGTTGTATCCGGTCGCGTACAGCACATAACCGAAGTTGGTGAGGGCATCCGCCAGGTCTGTGCAGGACTGCATGGTGTCTCGCGCGGCGGTGTCGTATTTCTCGCCCCATTCTTTGCAGCCGGGGGCGTCACCGGCCATGCCCGCGCACTCGCCTTTGACGGCGTCGTGCACCGGTTTGTCGGCGCGGCGGAGATCGGTGGCGAGGTCGTGGCATTTCTTGGCGGCGTCGTAGTAGGTCTGCCAGTCGATGCGCACCGCTCAACCCCCTTGCAGCATCTTGCTGTTGAGTTCGATCGCCCGGGTATAGCGCCCGTGCGCTTGTTTCGCCGCGTCGCTCATCTCGCGCACACCCTCGACGAATTCGCGTGCACCAGTGGCCCATTGGCGATGAGCGTCGGCATAAGCCTGGGCGGCAACGCTTTCCCAGCCGGTGCCGTGCAGGGCGGCGACTCGGTCGTCGATTTCGTCGAGATGGTCGGCGACGAAGCCGGCCAGTCCGGAAAGGCGGGAGACGATCTGGTCGAGGTGTTCGAGGTCGACCGAGAATTCCGAACTCACGGCAGGTCCAGACTGGAGGTGTGCAGCGCGGCGGCATTATTCGAGTCACGGGCTTGATACGTGTCGGCGGTGATGCCGAGTTTCTCCGCCATGCCGGTCAACGCGGACATGATCTGCACGCCGCCATCGCGGACATCGGTCCACCCGTTGGCGAATTCCGTGGCGTAATCGCCGGTCCAGCTCCCATTGGTCAGCGCGTCCACGTCTTTCGCGGCGGAATCCAACGCCGAACGCAGCGCCTCGGCCAGCTCATAGACGTATTTGCCGACGTCGCGAACCTGCTCGGGAACAACCGAAATCTGCTGGCCGGGCGTTGTCGGCGTACCCCCGTCGCTCATGCCAGCGAAGTCTACTGACCCCGTTCACCAGTGTCGATGCCGGAAAATGCCGAACGCCGGGCCGAACCGCTGGAAAGCGGATTCGGCCCGGCGTCGGTTCACGGAACTAGCTGGTCGGCTCGAAGGCTTCGGCGACGATCTCCGCCTGCTCCACCGCGTGCACCTTGCTCGACCCCGAGGAGGGGGCGGACATGGCGCGGCGGGAGATGCGGCGCAGCTTGCCGAGGCGGTCGGGCAGAACCTCGGGGAGGTTGAGGCCGAAGAAGGGCCACGCGCCCTGGTTGGCCGGTTCCTCCTGGACCCACGCGATGTCGGTCGCGTTGGGGTAGCGGTCGAGCGACTCGTTCAGGCGGTAGGTGGGCAGCGGGTAGAGCTGCTCGATCCGCACGATCGCGACGTCCTCGCGCTTCTGCTTGGCCTTCTCGGCGGCCAGCTCGTAGTAGAGCTTGCCGCTGGTCATCAGGACCCGCTTGACCTTGCTGCGGTCGCCGATGCCCTGCTCGTAGGAGGGCTCGTCGAACACCGAGCGGAACTTGCTCTCGGTGAAGTCCTTCAGATCCGACACGACGGCCTTGTTGCGCAGCATCGACTTCGGGGTGAAGACGATCATCGGGCGGCGGATGCCGTCCAGTGCGTGGCGGCGCAGCAGGTGGAAGTAGTTCGCCGGGGTGGACGGCACGGCGACCGTCATCGAGCCCTCGGCGCACAACTGCAGGAAGCGCTCGATGCGACCGGAGGTGTGGTCCGGACCCTGACCCTCGTGGCCGTGCGGCAGCAGCAGCACGACGTCGGAGAGCTGACCCCACTTGGCCTCACCGGAGGAGATGAACTCGTCGATGATGGACTGCGCGCCGTTGACGAAGTCACCGAACTGCGCCTCCCACAACACCAGTGCGTTCGGGTTGCCCAGCGAGTAGCCGTATTCGAAACCGACGGCGGCGTATTCGCTCAGCGCCGAATCGTGCACCGCGAACCAGCCGGGGTCCTTGCTGCCGATGTTGTGCAGCGGGGTGTACTCCTCGGCCGTCTTGCGGTCGATGATCACCGAGTGCCGCTGGGTGAAGGTGCCGCGGCGCGAGTCCTGACCGGTCAGGCGCACCGCGCGACCCTCGTCGATCAGCGTGCCGAAGGCCATCAGCTCGGCGAACGCCCAGTCGACTTTGCCCTCGTAGGCCATCTCGCGCCGCTTCTCCAGCACCGGCTTGACGCGCGGGTGCACGTTGAAGCCCTCGGGCACGTTCAGGAACGCGTCGCCGATGCGCTGCAGCACGGTCTTGTCGACGGCCGTCTGCACGGTGGTCGGCACCTTCTGGTCGTCCTCGACGGACTCGCTCGGCTCCGGGGTGTACTTCTCCAGCTCGCGGACCTCGTTGAACACCCGCTCCAGCTGACCCTGGTAGTCGCGCAGCGCGTCCTCGGCCTCTTTCAGCGAGATGTCGCCACGGCCGATCAGGCTCTCGGTGTAGGCCTTACGCACCGAACGCTTGGTGTCGATGACGTCGTACATCGACGGCTGGGTCATCGACGGGTCGTCGCCCTCGTTGTGGCCACGGCGCCGGTAGCAGACCATGTCGATGACGACGTCCTTGCGGAACTTCTGCCGGAAGTCGACCGCGAGCCGGGCCACCCAGTCGCAGGCTTCCGGGTCGTCGCCGTTCACGTGGAAGATCGGCGCGCCGATGAACTTCGCGATGTCGGTGGAGTATTCGGTGGAGCGGCTGTTCTCCGGCGAGGTGGTGAAGCCGATCTGGTTGTTCACCACGATGTGGATGGTGCCGCCGACGCGGTAGCCGCGCAGACCCGACATGTTCAGCGTCTCGGCGACCACACCCTGACCCGCGAACGCGGCGTCACCGTGCAGCATGAGCGGCATGACCGAGTAGCCCTCGGGGCCGTCGCCCTTGTCCAGCAGGTCCTGCTTGGCGCGAACCAGGCCCTCGAGGACCGGGTCGACCGCCTCGAGGTGCGAGGGGTTGGCGGTGAGCGAGACCTCGATCTCGTTGTCGCCGAACATCTGCAGGTAGGTGCCGTGCGCGCCGAGGTGGTACTTCACGTCGCCGGAGCCGTGCGCGCCGGCCGGGTTCATGTTGCCCTCGAACTCGGTGAAGATCTTCGAGTACGGCTTGCCGACGATGTTGGCGAGCACGTTCAGCCGGCCGCGGTGCGGCATGCCGATGATGACCTCGTCGAGCGAGTGCTCGGCGCACTGGTCGATGGTGGCGTCCATCATCGGGATGACGGCCTCGGCGCCTTCCAGCGAGAAGCGCTTCTGCCCGACGTACTTGGTCTGCAGGAAGGTCTCGAAGGCCTCCGCCGCGTTCAGCCGGTTCAGGATGTACTTCTGCTGTGCGACAGTCGGTTTGACGTGCTTCTGCTCGACCCGCTCCTGGATCCACTGCAGCTGCTCGGTCTCCAGGATGTGGGTGTACTCCACACCGACGTGGCGGCAGTAGGCGTCGCGCAGGACCGAGAGGACCTCGCGCAGCTTCATCTGCTCCTGGCCGTGGAAGCCGCCGACATTGAAGGTGCGGTCCAGGTCCCAGAGGGTCAGCCCGTGCTGGGTGACGTCGAGGTCGGGGTGGCTGCGGAACTTGTCCTTGACCAGCCGCAGCGGATCGGTATCCGCCATCAGGTGGCCGCGGTTGCGGTAGGCCGCGATCATCTCCAGCACGCGGGTGCTCTTGTCGACGCCGCGTTCGCGAATGTCCTTGCGCCAGCGCACCGGCTCGTACGGCACGCCGAGGCCGTGGAAGATCTCGTCGTAGAACTCGTCGGAGATCAGCAGCTGGTGGATGGTGCGCAGGAAGTCACCGGACTCCGCACCCTGAATGATGCGGTGGTCGTAGGTGGAGGTGAGCGTGATCAGCTTGCCGACACCGATATCGGCGATGCGCTCGTCGCTCATGCCCTGGAACTCGGCCGGGAACTCCATCGCGCCCGCGCCGATGATGGCGCCCTGACCCGGCATGAGGCGGGGCACCGAGTGCACGGTGCCGATGGTGCCCGGGTTGGTCAGCGAGATGGTGACACCGGCGAAGTCGTCAGCGGTCAGCTTGCCGTCGCGGGCACGTCGGACGACGTCCTCGTAGGCGGTGTGGAACTGACCGAAGGTCATCTCCTCGGTGCCCTTGATGGCCGCGACGACCAGCGAACGGCTGCCGTCTTTGCCGGGCAGGTCGATGGCGAGGCCGAGGTTGGTGTGCGCGGGGGCGATCGCGTTCGGCTTCCCGTCGATCTCGGCGAAGTGCCGGTTCATGTTCGGGAACGAATTGACGGCCTTCACGATCGCGAAGCCGAGCAGGTGGGTGAACGAGATCTTGCCACCGCGGGTGCGGGCCAGGTGGTTGTTGATGACCAGACGGTTGTCGATCATCAGCTTCGCCGGGATGGCGCGCACGCTGGTCGCGGTCGGGATGGTCAGCGACAGGGCCATGTTCTTGGCCACCGCGGCGGCGGCGCCACGCAGCACCTTGGCCTCGTCGGTCTTGTCGGTCTTCGGGCCGCCGGAGGTGGGCGCCGCGTTGGAGGTGGGCGCCGGGGTGGTCTGCGGCGTGCGCGCGGTGGCCTTCGCGGGGGCCGCGGCCTTGGCCGGTGCGGGCGCGGGTGCGGCGGCCTTGGGGGCTGCGGTCGCCTTGGGGGCCGAGTTCACCGACGCGGGTGCCGGAGCCGGGGTCGGCGCCTGCGCGGGTGCGGCTACGGCCGGAGCGGCCGAGCTGTTACCGGAATCACCCGTGGCTTCGGGCGTGTAATCGGCGAGGAACTCGTGCCAACTCTCATCGACCGAAGATGGATCTTGCTTGAACTTCTGATACATCTCATCGACTAGCCACTGGTTCTGTCCGAACTGGGAAGTTGAGCTGCTCACAGCAGGTGTTCGCCTCATTTCGTTCTTCGCGCTGCGACGTTTGTGACGTGCCCGGCACTGCGTAGCGACTGCATGCAGGTCGCTCGAGAGGATCGGCATCAGCGGAATCGCGCCGATGCGCCCTATCTGAGGATAGGCCCAGCAGCAAACCGACGGAGCGACTGACCACCCGGCAAACCTCACCTCATAGAAGACGACTTGTCCGTCACCAAGAATATTCCCCCGGTTTCACGTGCCGCTGACCACAGTCTGGAATACGGTCCGCCCGCGGCGAGCAGCTCGACGTGGGTGCCGATTTCGGCGATCCGGCCGTGCTCGACGACAGCGATCCGATCGGCCCGCGCCGCCGTACCGAGCCGATGTGCGACGAGGACGGTGGTCCGGCCGCGGGTCAGCGAGCGACTCGCGGCAAGCACCGAAGCCTCGGCGTCCGGGTCGAGGGTAGCCGTGGCCTCGTCGAGCAGCAGCAGGTCGGGGCGGACCAGCTCGGCGCGGGCCAGCGCGATGAGCTGACGCTGCCCCGCGGACAGGCCGCGGCCGCGCTCGCCGATCGGCTGGCGCAGGCCCTGCGGGAGGGCGGCGATCATGTCGCTCGCACCCACGGCAGCTGCGGCTTCGGCGATATCGGCGTCGGTCGCGGACGGTTTTCCGAAGGCGATATTGCTGGCGACGTCGCCGCTGAACAGGTGTGCCTCCTGCGGCACGATGCCGAGGCGGGCGCGGTAGTCGGTGAGACGGTAATCACGGATGTCGGTGTCGTCGACGAGGATCGCGCCGGTGCCATCGGCGGGGAGGTCGTAGAGGCGGGCCAGCAACTTGACGATGGTCGACTTGCCCGCGCCGGTGGGGCCGACGAGGGCGAGGGTGCTGCCCGCGGGAATCGTCAGCGAGACGTTGTCCAAGGCGAGTGCCTCGACGCCCGGGTAGTGGAAGCGCACGCCGTCGAGGACGACCTCGCCGCGCAGCCGCTGTTCGATCGGGACCGCGTCGGCTCGATCGCTCGCGATCGCGGACGGGGTGCGCAGCAGTTCGCCGATCCGGCGCAGCCCGACGCGGGCCTGCTGATATCCGTCGAATACCTGGGACAGCGCGAGCACCGGCGCGAACAGCAGTTCCAGATACAGCACGAACGCGACCAGCGTGCCTGCCGTCGTGGTCCCGGCGGCCACCTCGCGCGCGCCGACGAAAACCACTGCGGCCAACGAGACACCCGACCAGGCGGTGACGAACGGGAAGTACAGCGCGATCGAGGCCTGGGCGCGCATCCGGCTGCGCCGATATCGATCGGAGTACTCGGCGAAGCGGCGGGCCGCGACCGGCTCGTGCCGATTCGCCTGTACCGCACGCAGTCCCGCGACGTTCTCCTGGAAGTCGGCGTTCACCGTGGAGACGTTCTCCCTGGACACGGTGTACGCCGTGGACGCGTAACGGCGGAACAGCACCGTCGCGAGGAACAGCGGCGGCAGCGTGGCCAGCACCACCAGGGCCAGCGAGACGTCGATCACCAACAGCGCCACCGCGATGCCGACGAAGGTCAGTCCGCCGATCAAGGTGGTCGCCAGCCCGGTCTGCAGGAAGGTGGACAACGAGTCGAGGTCGGTCGTCATCCGCGTCATGATCCGGCCGGACAGTTCCCGCTCGTAGTAGTCGAGCCCGAGCCGCTGCAAATGCGCGTAGCTGCGGATGCGCAGGCCGTACAGCACCCGCTCGCCGGTGCGCGCGGTGATCAGTGTGTTCGCCGCGCCGACCAGCCAGCCTGCGGCGACCAGCAGGAGGCCGAGCCCGGCGGCCAGGCCGAGCGCACCGGCATCGTCGCGGCCGACGCCGGTGTCGATGGCGAACCGCACGATCGGCGGGAAGGCCACCCCGGCCAGCGCGTCGAGCAGCAGCAGCGCGACCGCGGTGAGCACCAGCGCGCGGACCGGCCGCAACAGCCTGGTCAGCCGGAATTCCGGATCGGGCTGTCGTAGCCGCTGGTCGTCCAGCTTCGGCTGCTCGGTCGCGGGCGGCAGCAGTGCGATATTCCGGCGCAGCTCAGGGGTTTCGGTGAGGTCGGCGGCCGCCGCGGCGAAGGTACGGCCCGCACTGCCGTTGCTGACGGTGGTCGGGATCGCGGCGGCCGCGCGGTGCTCGGGCAGGTGCGCACCGAGCGGCGCGGGCAGCCGGATGACCCGATCGGCATGTGCGAGTGTCGATTCGCGGTGCGCCAGGATCAGGGTGGTGCGTCCGGCCTGGTCGGGCAGCGTGCCGAAGATCGCGGCCTCGGTGATCGCGTCCACCGCGGAGGTCGCGTCGTCGAGCACGAGGATGCGCGGCTGGGCCAGCAGGGCTCTGGCGAGCGCGATGCGTTGCCGTTGCCCGCCGGACAGCGTCAGCCCGCGCTCACCGACGACCGTGTCATAGCCGTCGGGGAGTTCGCCGATGAAGTCGTCGGCCGCCGCCGACTTCGCGGCCCGCCGGATCTCGGCGTCGGTGGCCTCCGGTCGGCCGATGGCGATGTTGGCGGCGATGGTGTCGGAGAACAAGAACGGATCGTCGAACACCACGCCGATCGCGCTGCGCAGCTCGGCGGCGCGCACCTGCGCGATGTCGACTCGGTCGTCGGACGCGTCGGTGCCGAACAACCGGATGTGGCCCGCGTCGGGCGCATAGAAGCGGGGGAGCAACAGCGAGAGCGTGGTCTTCCCGGAACCCGCCGGCCCGATGATCGCGACCGTCTCGCCGGGCCGCACGGTGAGGTCCAGTTCCCGCAGCACCGGCTGTTCCGGGTCGAATCCGAAAGTCACCGTATCGATTTCGATGCCGAGCGGACCCGAGGGCAGCGGCGTGGGCTCGGGCGGGTCGGTGACCAGCGGCGCGGTGTCGATCACCTGGTACACCCGTTCGGCGGCGGCGCGGGTCAACTGGGCGAGGACCAGCGCGCCCGCCATGATCCGGGCCGTCCCGGTCATCGTCGCGACGTAGGCGGCGAACGCGACGAAGGTGCCGATCCCGATCGTCCCGTGCAGCGCGAGCAGGCCACCGAGCACGATCACGCCGACCATGCCGAGCTGCGGAATGGCGGCCACCGTCGGCGCGAACCGCGAGTCGACCGCGGCCGCCCGCATCCGCTCGGAATACAGGGTGCGACTGTGCTTTTCGAGCACGTCCACCATCCGGGCCTCCTGCCCGAACCCCTTCACCACCCGGACACCGGTGACGGTTTCCTCGACGTGCTGCGCGACATCGGCCGCGCGCTGCTGCGCCGACCAGGTTGCCGCGTACAAGCGTGGCCGAATTCGGTAGACCACCACCGCGATCGCGGGCACGACCAGCAGCGCGAGCACCGCGAGCGGCGGCGACAACCACATCATCACCACCGCGGCGAGCAGGAACTCCAGCACCGCCATGCTCGACAGCGGGACCATCGCCAGCAATCCCTGCACCAGTTGCAGATCGGTGATCGACCGCGACACCACCTGCCCGGTCCGGATCGTGTCCTGGCCCGCCCCGTCCAGCCGTTGCAGCGACCCGAGCAGATCCACCCGCAGCGAATGCTGCACGTCCAGCGACAGCTTGCCCGCGAGCAGCCGCCGCCCGAACCCGGCCGCGAACCTGCCGAGCGCCAGCAACAGCAGTAGCACGGCGACCACCGCGATGACTCCGGTCTGACCGATCCCCGCGGCATCCACGGCACGCTTGGTCAACAGCGGCCCGGCGATCTCCACCACCGCACCTGCCAGCACAGCCGCGCCTAGCCCGGCCAGCGTGCCCGGGTGCGACCGGCTTTCGGCCCACAGCCGACGAATCCAGCCGGGACCGCCCGCGTCGCGCTCAGGCGACTCGGTGTGGGTACTCGCTTCGACAACCCCGCCCATAACCATCCACGGTAACGACGCTCACCGACACGTCGTTGTTCCCGCAGACCGGTTCAGAGGTCGAGGCGGCGCAGGTTCCACCAGCCCGCGCCCCCGAGGCCGATGGTCCACAGGAGCAGCACCACGACGGCGGCCGGGGTGGGCGCGAGGAAGTCGCTGTCGGCGAAGGAGCCGACCGCGACGGTGCTGAGGATGGCCGAACCGGGGAACAGGGTGACGAAACCGGTAGCGCCGACGCCGTTCGCGATCAGCCAGACCAGGGGTTCGGCGATGGCAAGCCAGCCGAGCACGACCACGATCGCGGTCGACGACGACCGCAGCAGCAGTCCGAGCCCCGCGCCGATCAGCGACCAGCAGACCGCGGCGAGCAGTCCGCCGCCGAGCACCGCCGCCAGATCGACGCCGAAGTCGAATTTGCCTCGCCCGAACGCGAAGAGCGCCACCACGGACACCACCTCGACCGCGAGCGCGAGAGCCAGCGCGAACACTCCGGTGACCAGCAGCTTCGCGGCGGCGAGCCGATCGCGGTCCGCGGTGAACAGCGCGGTCACCGGCATGGTCTGATGCCGGTACTCGGTGCCGGTGCCGACCGCGCCGAACACCGCGGCGGCCAGCACCACCACCGCGATACCGGCGTACAGGCCGATCGTCGCGGTGCCGGTGACGGGTTCGCTCTTGGGATCGGCCTTACCGGCCAGCAGCGCGCTCGCCATGCTCGCGAGCAGCGCGACCACCAGCGGCACCCCGGCCAGGTACCGGCTGAGCGGCAGCGTGCTGACCTTGCGGACCTCGGAGTTGATGGCAGGCACCAGGTCCGGGGGCACAATCGTGATCATCGTGGAATTCCGTATGGCGTCGGCGTCGGATGATGAGCTGCCCCGGCCAGACCGGGGTAGGGCGAGACCGTCGGTGCCGGCGGTTTGGTCAGCGACGCCAGCACCCGATCGGGATGGATCAGGTCGGGAATGATGCTGTCCAACCGCACCTGCGCCGCGGTCGCGGCGTCCCGGATATCGGCCTCGGTGGCCTCGGCCACCGCGAGCCGCCCGTCCGGCCGGATCACCGCGTCGGTGAACCCGCGCGCGGCCAGTGTGGTGGCCAGCGCGATCGGGGTGGACGCCGCGACGACGAGTCGATCGGGATGACCGCGCCGCAACCGCGCCGGACTGCCCTGATACACCACCGCACCCTCGTTCAGCACGATCACACTGTCCGCGCCGGGCAACACCGCGGCGAGGCTCTCGCTGGTCACCAGCGCGCTACCGCCGCGTTTGGCGTGCCTGCGCAGAAAGTCTTGCAGCCAACCACGTTCCGCGGCGTCGAGGCCGTCCATCGGCTCGTCCAGGATCAGCAGCGGCGGATCGCCGAGCACGGCGGTGGCCAGCGCCAGCCGCGTCTGCTGCCCGGCCGAGAGCGCGCTGCCCTTCGACCCGGCCGCATCGCCGAGCCCGACCAGCTCGAGCACCTCCTCGACGCGCCCGTCCGGCACATTGACTGCGGCCGCGTACACCCGCAGGTGGTCGCGCGCGTTCCGGCCGGGATGCAGTCCGCGCGGCGCGAGCACCCCGCCGACGACGCGGGCTGAGCTGACCTCGCGATCCGCGTCGCCGCGGGCCCGATTCGACCCAGGACCGCCGACCGCCGCTGTCCCCGAGGTGGGTTCGAGCAACCCGAGCAGCGTCCGCGCAATGGTGGTCTTGCCCGCACCCTGCGGCCCGACCAGGGCGGCGGTGGTGCCCGACGCGACGGTGAAACTCACGTTCTCGATGGCCGAAACCAGACCGTAGCGCTTGGTCAGGCCGCGGACGGAGAAGGCGAGTGCAGGCACCGTCGTCACTGCGGCTTGGTGGGTGTCTGCGGCTTCGACGGGTCGATCGCGGTGAGCGGATCGGCGTCGACGATGAGGTGCCGGTCGGCGGGCCAGACCACCGGCGCGGGCCCGAAGGCCTGGCGCGCGTTCTTGATCGTGGTCTTGCCCATCGCCCGGTTGCCGACGCCACCGATCACCGCGCCGATACCGGCGGGCACGATCTTGCCTGCCATCAGGGCCGCGCGCCGGGTGATGAAGCGGACGATGAACCGCTTGAGCAGCGAGTCGTTCATCGACGAGAGCCCGGGGATGCGGTTGGCGAACACCGTGCCCCAGTTCTTCGCCGAGGTGCCGACGGTCTTCTGCACGATGTCCATGCCGCCCTCGCCGAGTACGACGGCGAGCACCAGCGCCCTGCGCTGCTCCTTGTCCTCCGGCGAGATGCCGTGCACCGCGGCCACCGCGAGGGTGAACACGGCCGAGGCTTCCATGAAGAAGGTGGTCTCCGCGCTGACCGCGGCGATGGCCGCGACCGTGCCGACGCCGGGTACCGCCGCCGTCGCGCCGACGGCACCGCCGCTACCGGTCACCGCGAGCAGGTACTGGCTCTCCAGGCGCTCGATGATCTGTGCGGGGCTTTCCGACGGGTGGGAGCGCCGGATTCGGTCGACGTATTTGGCGACCGCGGGTGCCTGCAGGCGAGACCCCGTATCGAGTAGCTGGACCACCGTCTTCTCGAACGCGCCTTTGAACATCGGCGGCACCCTCCTCTTCCGGTCTGCTGGGTTGAACTGTAGTGGCACGTCCACCCTCAGCTCGTCATGACAACGATGTACCCAGCCTGATCGGTTCCATCAGCCCGGTTGGTGCGCCGCGGGCACGCGTTCGGCCTCGACCGGCGGCGGTGGCGGCGTGCCGTCGCCGAACGGGCGCCCGCCCAGCGACTCTCGGCCGTGCGGGGTCAGCCAGTTCGCCAGGTCCGGTCCCTTCGGCACGATCCCGGTCGGATTGATGTCGCGGTGCACCACGTAGTAGTGCTCCTTGATCTGCGCGAAGTCGGTCGTGTCGCCGAATCCGGGCGTCTGGAAGAGGTCGCGGGCGTAGGCCCACAGCACCGGCATCTCGCTCAGCTTGGATCGGTTGCACTTGAAGTGGCCGTGATACACCGGGTCGAACCGGGCGAGCGTGGTGAACAGCCGCACGTCGGCCTCGGTGATCGTGTCGCCGACCAGATAGCGTTGCGCCGCAAGGCGTTCCGAGAGCCAATCGAGCCGGTTGAACAGCCGGTCGTAGGCGGCCTCGTAGGCGTCCTGCGATCCGGCGAAACCGCAGCGGTAGACGCCGTTGTTGACGTCACGGAACACCGCGAGGTTCACCTCGTCGATCTCGGCGCGCAGCGCTTCCGGATACAACTGCGGCGCGCCGGGCCGGTGGAACTCGGTCCACTCGGTGGAGAAATCGAGGGTGATCTGCGCGTAGTCGTTGGTCACCACCTGCCCGGTCGGCACGTCGACGACCGCGGGCACCGTGATGCCGCGCGGATAGTCCGGGAACCGCTTCAGATACGCGTCACGCAACCGGGGGATGCCGAGTACGGGGTCGACGCCGCCGGGGTCGAGATCGAAGGTCCAGCTGAGCTTGTCGTGCGTCGGCCCGCACAGGCCCAGCGAGAGCACGTCCTCCAACCCGAGCAGGCGGCGCACGATGAGCGTGCGGTTCGCCCACGGGCAGGCCCGCGCTGCGATCAACCGGTACCGGCCCGGCTCGACGGGGTAGCCGTCGCGGCCATCGGCCGTGATCCGGGTGGTGATGTAGTTGGTGTCCCGCTTGAACTCGCCGGGCTCGACGTAGGAGCCACTTTCCACCGACTTGGTCACCTGGACAGTCTCGCAGACGGAGGACCTAGTCTGGCCGAATGACCGAATCGAAGGCCACCCGCCTGGAACGCGAAATCACCGACGGCGGCGCGGAGGTGGCGACCTTGACCCTCGCCAATCCGCCCCTCAATCTCTTCGACCAGTCGATGCTCGACGCCCTGATCGAGGACTTCGCCGAGCTGTCCGCCAACCCGCCGCGCGCGCTGCTGCTGCGCGCCGAGGGCAAGCTGGTGTCCGGCGGCGTCGACGTGCACGTCTTCGACGGGCTGTCGGTGGAGCAGGGCGCCGAACTGTGGCGGACCCTGTTCGCGCAGATCATCCACCCGCTCGAGGCACTGCCGTGCCCGGTGGTGTTCGCCGCACACGGACTGACGCTGACCGCGGCCTTCGAGATCGCCTTGGCTTGCGACATCATGCTGGCCGCGCCGAAGGCGAAGTTCGGCCTGGTGGAGACCGTGGTCGGCCTGACGCCGTCGATGGGCGGCCCGCAGCGGCTGGCCGAACGCGCTGGCTCGGGCCGGGCGCGCGAGTTCGTGATGACCGGCGACCTGTACGACGCGGCCACCATGGCCGAGTGGGGCGTGGTGAATGCCATCCACGACGACGTCGACACGGCCGCAAGGGAATTGGCGCATCGCCTGGCCGAGGGGCCGACCGTCGCGCACGCCGCGACCAAGAAGATCATCGAGGCGTGGCGCTCCGGCGGTGTGGCACACGCGGATTCGGTGACACCCGAGGTGTCCGGCGCGCTGTTCGACACCGCGGACCTCGAGGGCGCGGTGCGTAGCTTCCTCGAAGTAGGTCCGGGGAAGGCGACTTACACCGGGCGGTGACAGACAGGACACGTCGATCGCCTCTCCCGGCTAAAGTGTGACTCGCGTCATATAGTCGCAGTGCCTGCTGACTCGAGGCGCGCGGAGGACGAATGTCGCAGTTGCTAGTCGAATATCCCCTGACTCGCCGCTATGCCCAGGACAACCCGCTGGCCCGCGGGGCCGACGGTGTGCTGCGCTACGGCAACCTCACCCCGGCGCTCACCGAGCTACTCGACCTGCAGGTGCACGCGTTCTCGACGCGCGAG
Source organism: Nocardia sp. NPDC060255 (assembly GCF_042727395.1). Taxonomy (NCBI): domain Bacteria; kingdom Bacillati; phylum Actinomycetota; class Actinomycetes; order Mycobacteriales; family Nocardiaceae; genus Nocardia; species Nocardia sp. NPDC060255. The sequence goes on from NZ_JBHXAU010000010.1 coordinate 269,213, forward strand.
GCCGTGGTCGAGATCGGCGGCCCCCGGCTGACTTACCGGGAGCTGTGGCACTCCGCGTCCCGCATCGCGGGCGGGTTGCAGGAGCACGGCATCGGTTACGGCGATCGGGTCGCGGTGCACATGCCCGTCGGCGTCCGCTGGGTGCAGGCGTTTCTCGGCGCGCTGCTCAGCGGCGCGGTACCGGTGCTCGTGCCCGACGGATTACCGGACGCGGTGGCCGAGCGGGTGATCGCCGACAGCAGTGCGGATTTCGTGCTCGGTCGCGATATCGCCCGCGGTGCCGACCTGCCCGACGGCGCCGCGTTCATCGATGACGGTGCGGCACTGGGTGATCTGGCCTTGCTCAGCTACACCAGCGGCACCCCGCTCAGCGCCACCGTCGCGCCCAAGGGAGTGGAGCTGACCAACGAAAACCTGCTGTCGGCAATACGTTCGGTGGTCTGCGCGCTCGATCTGCCGACTGACGGCCTGCGCAACCTGGTGCTGCTGCCGCTCGCCCATGCCAGCGGTTGCGTCGACCAGCTGTTGCCGACCCTGGCGGTCGGCGGCACCGTGGTGCTGGCCAGGGACGGCCGCGGACTCGCGGAAGCCATTGTGGCCGAACGGATCGACATGATGTCGGCGACGCCGCGGATCTTCGCCCGCCTGCTGCCCCAGCTCGCCGCGCTGCGCGACGACGGTGTGCGCACCGAGGGCGTCGGCCGGATCTGCAAGGCCGGGCACCGGGGCGAGCGAGCCGCGGCCCCGGCAACCCCGGCGGACCTGGCCGCCGAACTGCGCGAGATGTTCCCGGCGGCCCGGCAGTGGTCGATCTGGGGCGCCACCGAGACCAGCGGCATCGGCCTCGCCGTCGACGACGCGGAACCGGTCGCCGATGCCGACGCCGTGCTCGGATTCCCGTTCGGCGGTACGGAATTGGCGCTGTGCGGGCCGCAGGCGCAGGCGGGCCACGGCGAACTGCTGTGCCGTGGGCCGAACGTCTCCCCGCGCTACTGGAACGACCCGACCACCACCGCGGCCCGCTTCACCGGAACCTGGTTCCACACCGGCGATCAGGTCACCATCGATGCCGACGGCCTGGTGCGCCGCGGCCCGATTCAGACCGAATGATCCTGCGTCACTCCAGCATCCGCTCGCGCAGCCGAGCTCGCAGGTCCGGGGTGATCCCGGCGTTCGTCAGGTAGGTGTCCACGTCACCGTGCAACTCGTGCATCGATGCGGTAGCGGTGCTGAGGTATTCCTCGCGCACCCCCAGCAGATCAATCGAGAGTTCTTCGCCACCAAGGAGTTTCGTCGTCATCATGGCGCGCAGCGCCGGGACGGCGCCGTTGCTCTCCAGGTAGTCGGCCTTTACCTCGGCCTCGGTCACGCCGACGGCGCGCAGCAGCGTGGCGATGGCCCAGCCGGTGCGGTCCTTGCCCGCCGCGCAATGCACCAGCACCGCACCGTCGCCGCGCGCGATCGATTGCGCGAGCGCGGTGATCGCGGCGTGCGCCTCGGGCAGCGCGGGGAACATCCGGTAGACCTCGAGCATGTGCGTGAACGCGCCCTGCGCATCGGTGTGGTGTGGCGGCGCCTCGGCCATCCGCGCATCGAACGGCGTGACGTTCACCCGGACGCCCTCGGGCACCCGGTCGTGGCCGATGTGGTCGATCTCGCGCTCGCCGCGCAGGTCGTGCACGTCGCTGACGCGCAGTTCGCGCAGTGCGGCCAGGCCCGCCTCGTCGAGCCCGGTCAGCTGTGCCGAGCGCAGCAGCACGCCGGGACGGATCTTCGCGCCGTCCACGGTGCGCAGTCCGCCGAGGTCGCGGAAGTTGAAGGTGCCGGAGATGAGGTACTGGTCGGCTGGCGGCGAGAGAGTCACCGATCCAGGCTATCCGGCCGTCGGCGTCGAGCGGGTGTCGTTCACGGATCGAACCGCACACCGGTAGGTGACCGATTTGCGCGGTTCAGCTGTGTGATCCGCCACAGGATTCGGGGCGCGTTCCAGCCCGCCCGTAGAGTGGTCAACGGTCTGCTTTTCGGCCGGGCAGGGCTGAGAGTGACCTCGAGGGAGGGAAATCCGGGCAGGACGGAGTGGTACCCCCACTATTCCGTTTGGGTAACAAAACATTCTTTCAGTCTGGAATTACCCACTGAACCTGTTCTCAAACCCCGAAAACCCTCTACCATTGATGAACGTTGGACCGGGCAGCCTGGGGTTTCCAGCGAATTGCCCGCCATGTTCGACGAGTCGCGCCGACGAGGGTGCGCGAGATCTTTTCGCCGAGGGAGTCGTCGTTGAGCGTACGAGGAGACACCGCAGTGGTTCGGCTGCGGCCGACCATCTGCGAGGCCGTCGAGAAGGCGGCCGCGTCACTAGACCACGGAGGTGTGCGCGCACTACGGGTGCTACTGCATGCCGGCGTCAGCGCGTACTGGCCTTTGGTCAAGGCCGCACCGGCCAAGCAGGTCCAGGCCTACGAGGCGACATTGCAGACCCTGCGTCAGCGTTGGGCAGCGCAGACCGACTGCATCGCCGACCCGACCGCGACGGCGGCCTACCGGGAGATGGATTCCGAGGTCGCCGCGTTCCTGCAGCTCTGCGCCGATCGTTCGGGCGCGCAGTGGCTGGAACCGGTGGACGCTATCGCCGCCTACGCCGTCTCGGTGCTGCAAGGCACCGTGTTGCGCTGGCTTGCCGACTGCAATGACGAGACAATGCTGGTGGTGCTCGACGATCTGGTGAGCAGCCTGGCGACCAGGGCCACCGAGGTGTAGCGGCCCGCCGAGTATGCGGTGACCTCGGGAAATGGGGAACCCGCAAATGCTGGACGTTTGACCAGTTTGGTGGTTGAGTAGGTGCCGTGAGCGAGCGCAGCGAGCGAACCGACGACAAACTGACCGAGACGTCTCCTATCGCGGGGCTGCATGCGGCCACCGCCGAGCTCGACCCGCCGCTGGCCGCCCTCGACCTGACCGCTTTGCGTGCGAACGCCGCCGATCTGGTGCGCCGCGCGAACGGTGTCCCGGTGCGGGTCGCCAGCAAATCCGTGCGCTGTCGCGCCGTCCTCGAAGAAGTGCTCGGTGATGAGCTCACCGCCTCGGGCGGCTTCGCGGGCATCATGTCCTACTCCCTGGCCGAGGCCATCTGGCTGGCCCGTCGCGGCGCCCGCGACATTCTGCTCGGCTACCCGACCGTCGACCGGGCCGCGCTGGCCGAACTCGCCGCCGACGAGACGCTGCTCCGCTCCATCACGCTGATGATCGACGATGTCGCCCAGCTGGATCTCATCCGCGCCGCCATCGGCACCGACCTGGTGCGTCCCCGGATCTGCCTGGATGTCGACGCCTCGCTGCGGATCGGCCCGCTCCACCTCGGCGTCCGCCGCTCTCCGATTCGCACACCGGAACAGGCCGCCGCCCTGGCCGGCGCGGCATTGCGCCGCAAGTTCGAGGTGGTCGGCGTGATGACCTACGAGGCGCAGATCGCCGGGATGCCCGACAGCAACGTCGCACTGCGCCTGATGAAGCGGGCCTCCGCGGCCGAAATCACCAAGCGCCGCAAGCGCGTGCTCGACGCCGTCCGCTCGGTGACCGGCAAACTGGAAATCGTCAACAGCGGCGGCACCGGTTCGATCGAGGTCAGCATCGCGGACCCGGACGTCACCGAGGTAACCGCGGGCTCCGGCCTGTACGTCCCGACCCTGTTCGACCACTACCGCTCCTTCACCCCAAGGCCTGCACTGTTTTTCGCCACCCCGGTCCTGCGCCGCCCAACCCCTTCCATAGCAACGGTTTTCGCAGGCGGCTACATCGCCTCCGGCCCCACCGGCCCCTCCCGCGTGCCGAAGCCGGTGTGGCCCACCGGCTTACGCCTGATCAGCACCGAGGGCACCGGCGAAGTGCAAACCCCACTGACCGGCGCGGCAGAACTGCGCATCGGCGACCGAGTATGGTTCCGCCACGCCAAGGCAGGCGAACTGTGCGAGCGCTTCGACAAGGTGCACCTGGTCGACTCCGACGGCACCCGGACAACGATCCCGACCTATCGTGGCGAAGGAAACTGCTTCGGCTAGTCGAGTCCGCGCACTTGGCCTTAGAGACGGGGTGAGGCGGACAACCGCAGGAACCCGGCCAGGTCGGGTATCTCGTCCGGGGACGGGGGAAGGTACTCGCTCAGCAGGGGTGAGCGGATGATGATCGCTTTCCACATCGCGCGGCACAGGGCGGCGTGGATCAAGGCTCGTGACAACAGGAATGGCATGCCGTAGGGGGCGTCGGCGGGGCTGGATGTGGTCATCGAGAGCAGGACTACGGCGGCTTCGCGGCCACGGAAGCGGTCGGGGGTACCGACGAGGACATCTTCGATCCTGGCTCGGGCGAGCAGGGTTCGGATCCGGCCGACCTGTGCCGCGTAGGGGGCGACCACGAAGATGTCGTGTGGGTGTAGCCGTCGGGTCATCGCGCCGACGGTCCAGTTCATGGTGAGCAACGCGCGTACTCGGCGAACCACCTCGCGGGCCTCGGCCGCGGATTCGGTGGCATTGCCGTGGTGCGGCACGAGGACGGTGCGCACGCCGGGCTCTTCGCCGTCGAGTTCCCTTGCCAGGGTGACGGTTTCGTTGGCACGCAGGCGTCCGTCGTAGTACAGGCGGGAGATCGGGTCGCACACCCGCGGATGCATCCGCCAGGTGCGGTCCAGGAAGTAGCCGCGTTCGCCGGGCAGCGTGTGCCGTCCCTCGGCGAGCCAGCCGAGCACCGATTCGCCGACCGGCTCCGGGTGCGCGCTGTGCGTGGCCGGTGGCACGGGATCGCCGAGCAGCAACAGGTTTCGCGCGCTGACCCCGACCGCGACGGCGTCGGCCAGCGGGAACCGCCCCGCGTCCGCGATCACCAGCAGGTCGAGTCCCTCGCGCGCCACCATCTCTTCGTTCGCGAAATCCGTTGGGGTGCCGCCGAGTACGCAGCCACTGATCGCGTTGTCCAGGAAGCGCGCGTACCGGGCGGCGTCGATGACGACCCATTCCGGCCCCACCGACTCGACGTCCTTCTTCGCGACGAGTTCCGGCAGCACGCCGACCCGCACGACCGCGTCCAGCAGGTTCTCCACGGTCGAATGTGTCTGTCCGACAATGCCGATCCGCCACTTGTGCCGGGTGACGAGGCGTTCCAGCACGCGCGCGGCGGTGGAGGTCTTGCCGGTGCCCGACGGCCCCTGCACCGCGAGGTAGGAGTTGTCGAGTTCGCGCATCGCGGCGGTGATCGCGGCGGCGTGATCGCCGTGCACCTCGGGCAGCGCGGCACCGGTGCGCAGCCGGGGCGGACGGCGGGCGAGCAGGTCGAACACGGCGCCCGCCGGGATCTCCGGGAGCGCGACAAGCAGCTGCTGGGCGGCGAATTCGACCGCGGTTTCGGCGTTCCAATCCCAGGCGGGTAGTCCGGGGGCGATCGCGGTCGGTAGCTCGTCGTAGGGCTCGCAGCCGTCCGGCAGCAGTTCTTCCAGGCGGACCGCGTCGTCGAATTCGGCGTCGACCGAGCAGCCGAGCACGGTGGCGACGGCGGTGGCGCGGCGTCCGACGGCGGTGACCATGCCGGCGGCCGCGGGCCGATCGTAGAAGGTGTAGACCGTGGCACCGGGCGTCAGCACGGTGGCCGGTCCCGGCCCGCCCGCACTCCAGCTCGAACCGATCCGGCCGGTCAGCGTGAGATAGCGGCGCATGGTCGGCCGGTCCGGACTGCGATGCCACTTGGTGTCGACGGTGCCCCATTCGGCGACCAGCACCCCTGGCGCGTCGGCCCATTCGTCGACCGGATGGCTGAGCCGATCGACGTGCGCCCACCACAGCGGCTGCCGCTCACGCCGGTGATAACCGAGCGCCGCGGCCATCATCGCGGCGACGTGGCGCGGTTCGTCTTGCGCCGCCGCGTATTCGGCGAGCGCCGCCTCGAACGAGGACGGTCGCGAGGGCGGGATCGGCTCCAGCTCGTCGGGACCGGCCACCTGACACCACGACCCGGCCCGCTCCAGCGTGATCGCCTGCGGGTCGATCCGCTGTTCGGCGGCCCGGTCCAGCAGCCAGTCCCGTAGCCGCAGCACGGTCAGGCAATCCCGTTCGGCGGCGGGCGAATGCGCCGCGCCGGGCAGCAGTCGCGCCAGCCGGTTCAGCCGGTAGGAACGTTCACCGACGATCAGCGCGTTACGCACGATCGGATACAGGTCGACGAGCACACCGTCACACAGCAACTCGTCCACGATCTCTTCGCCGACACCCGTGCTGCCGGTGCAGTGCAGCAGCGCACTGCGTACCGCGGACGTGTAGTGATAGACGTGCATGTCCGGATACATCCGCCGCCGCTGCGCGAGATAGTCGAGCACCTCCTCCAGCGCCCGCCGCTGCCCGGCTGCCTCGCTGCCCGGCTCACCGTCGACGCCGAACGGTCCGCGGAAGGTCAGGTGTACCGTGCCGGGACCGCCGACGTCCACCGCCAGCGGCGTGCGCCCACCACCCTCGACGGTGAGCGAGAGGTCACCGGGGGAGGGCGGCGGTAGTGCGCCGAGTGCGATCGGATCGATCAGGCTGTGCGTCGGCAGGCCGGAATCCTCCCGGCGCAACTGGATTTCGGCTTGGCGGCGCAGCGCGGTGAAGGTACGCGGCGGCACCCCGCGCACGGTGCTCTCGGTACCGGCCAGCCGGTCGATGGTGCTCACGCCCGCCTCGCGCAGCCGGGCCCTGGTCGTGGTCGGCATGCCCGCGACCAGCAGCAGATCCCGCGCGGCCGCCGCGGCCGCCGTGCAGGTCCCGCACCGCCCGCAGGCGAGATACCGGGGATCACCCCACTGCACGGGTAGCAGCTCGCTCAGCTTCTCGTCCAGGATGTGTTCGACTCTGCGCCTGCGGGATCGGTACACCGGGATCTGATCGCTCAGCGCGTAGGCGGTGTTGTCCTCGCCGAGATGCAGCCGGATCAGCGGGCCGGTCAACGATCCGCTGTTGTCCACCGCGTCGGCGCAGGCGGCGAGTTCCAGTGCGGTGCCGACCCGGTCGGCTTTGCTGTGCGCGGTGCCGTGCACGGTGTAGCGCACCCGATGACCCGCCCGCACCAGGAAATCGCAGGAACAGTCGAAGGCGCCGTCGAAGAAGGTGGCGCCGTGGATCACGTGCACGCCGGCCCGCAGTGCCGCGACGGTCTCCGCGTGCGCGGTCGTCAACGCGGCGATCAGCGTCTCCGGACTGTCCGACTTGTGCTGCGGGCGTTGGATCTCCACCATCGAGCCGCCGAACCGGTCGCGGAAGTCGCTGAGCCTGCGATCTCGCGAGTCGTCGAACCAGGTGCGCGGCGCGGGCGCCCATTCGGCGGTGGTTTCCGGATCGGCCGCGACGGTACCGAGTTCGGTGTCGAGGGCGCGAAGCAGCGCGAATTCACAGCGCGCCGCGCGCACGAGGTCGACGGCGGAGCAGACGACACGATCACCGAACACGAACAAACGCGGCCCTCCTGTGTCTTGCGGGACACCCGCACCCGGTCGGCGACGATGAACGGGCTGCGCAATTGTCGCCCATCGACGCCTCGGGTCGCTGCGGGACACCCGCACCCGGTCGGCATCGATGAGCAGGCTGCGCCATTGTCGCTCATCGCGTCTCGAGTTTTCGCAGGACACCCGCTGCCGTCGGCACTAATTACGCACGGACGGCAACACTCTAGCTAGCGCGCTCGATCTCGGTGGACCCTGCCCGCCTCAGGAGCGCGGTTTACGCCGCTCCGGCCGCTTCGCCGGCGCGCCCTCGCGGCGCGGGCCGCGGGTGAACGAGCGCTGTCCCGGTGGACCCTGATCGGGCGTCAGCTGAATGAGGACGCCGCTGATCCTGGTGCGACGCAACGCTTCCAGGGTCTCCGGGGGTAGGTCCGCGGGCAGCTCGACCAGGCTGTGGTCGGGCCGGATGCTGATGTGCCCGAAGTCGCTGCGGCGCAGGCCACCCTCGTTGGCGATGGCGCCGACGATCGCGCCCGGCACCACGCGATGCCGCTTGCCGACGCTGATCCGGTAGGTCGCCAGCTCGGTGCCGTTGGCGCGACTGTGCTGACCGAAACCGGAGCGATCGTCGTCACCTTCGAAGCGGCGCGGGCGATCCGGGCGTTCCCGGCGTTCGCGCACCGGCTCCGGCGGTTCGGGCTGCATCAGGAAGTTGTCGCCGTCGCGCGACAGCACGGCCAGCGCCGCCGCGATGTCGACGAGCGGAATGTCGTGCTCGCGTTCGTAATCCTCGATGAGCCTGCGGAACAGCGCCAGGTTCGACGAGGTCAGGCTCTCGGTGATGTTGTCGCCGAACTTGGCGACGCGCTGCGCGTTGACGTCGTCGACGCTGGGCAGCTGCATCTCTTCCAGCGGATGCCTGGTGGCCCGCTCGATCGACTTGAGCAGGTGGCGTTCGCGCGGCGCGACGAACAGCAGGGCCTCACCGCTGCGCCCGGCCCGGCCGGTGCGGCCGATGCGGTGCACGTAGGACTCGGTGTCGTGCGGGATGTCGTAGTTGACCACGTGCGAGATGCGGTCCACGTCCAGGCCGCGCGCGGCGACGTCGGTGGCGACCAGGATGTCCAGCGAACCGGACTTGAGCTGTCCGATGGTGCGCTCACGCTGGTTCTGCGCGATGTCGCCGTTGATGGCGGCCGCGGAAAAGCCCCTGGCGCGCAGCTTTTCGGCCAGCTCCTCGGTGGCCTGCTTGGTGCGCACGAAGATGATCATCGCCTCGAACGACTCGACCTCGAGCACCCTGGTCAGCGCGTCCAGCTTGCGCTGATGCGAGACCTGTACCCAGCGCTGTTTGATGTTCGTCGCGGTGGAGGTCTTCGACTTGACGGTGATCTCGACCGGGTTGTTCAGGTACTGCTTGGAGATCTTGCGGATGGCCGCGGGCATGGTCGCCGAGAACAGCGCGACCTGCTTGGTGGACGGCGTGTCCTTGAGGATGCGCTCGACGTCCTCCTGGAAGCCCATCTTCAGCATCTCGTCGGCCTCGTCCAGCACCAGATACTTCAGCTGCGACAGGTCGAGCGTGCCCTTCTCCAGGTGATCGATCACCCGGCCGGGCGTGCCGACCACCACGTGCGCGCCGCGGCGCAGGCCGGACAGCTGCACACCGTAGGCCTGGCCGCCGTAGATCGGCAGCACATGCAACCCGGGGATATGCGTGGCGTAGCGGCCGAACGCCTCGGCCACCTGGATCGCGAGCTCGCGGGTCGGCGCGAGCACCAGGGCCTGCGGGAGTTTGCCGGAGGTTTCGAGACCCATCAGGATCGGGATCGCGAAGGCAGCGGTCTTGCCGGTGCCGGTCTGCGCGAGGCCGACCACATCGGCGCCGCTGAGCAGTGGGGGAATCGTCGCAGCCTGGATCGGCGACGGCGACTCATAGCCCACATCGGCGATGGCCGCGAGAATGCGGTCATCGATCCCGAGATCGGCGAAGGTCGGGCCGTCGTTGTCCCTGTCGTTGTCGCCAGGAACGCTGTCGACCTGATTGGTACTCATTGACCAGGAGTTTACTGCCTCGTGCTGGCCTGCCCGGCCACCGCCCCAATACGGTGAGACGTATGCAACTGGATAGCTCCGAAACGAATCAGACCCCAGGCCCGAACCAACTGGACGTGGCGGTCGTCCAGTTCGCCCCCGGCACCGATCCGTCGGCCAACCTTTCCGCACTGCGCGAGCACGTGCGCGCGGCCCGCGATCGGGGCGCCCGAGTGGTGGTCGCGCCGGAATACTCGATGTTTGCCGTCACCCGGCTCGATGAGCGTGTCGTGGCCGTCGCCGAACCGCTGACCGGGCCGTTCGTCACCGGACTCGGCGAGATCGCCCGCGAATTCGGTGTGCATCTGGTCGCCGGAATGGTGGAGCAGGTCGCGCCGGGCGGTAGCCGGATCCACAACACGCTCGTGGTGCTCGGGCCCGACGGAACGCTCGTCACGAAGTATCGGAAAGTGCACCTCTACGACGCCTTCGGCTTCCTCGAATCGGAGGTGGTCGAGGCGGGCGCGATCGAGGCGCCTGCCGTCTTCGGTGTGGCGGACGTGACATTCGGCTTGCAGACCTGTTTCGATCTGCGCTTCCCGGAAGGCATCCGCCGGGTGGCCACCGCGGGCGCCCAGGTGCTGGTGCTGCCCGCCCAGTGGATACCCGGGCCGGCCAAGGTCGATCAGTGGACGACGTTGCTGCGGGCGCGGGCTATCGAGAACACCGTTTACGTGGCTGCCGCCGATCAGGCCGCGCCGCGCGGTGCGGGCGCGTCGATGATCATCGATCCGACCGGTGCGGTGCTCGCCGAACTCGGCGACGAAGCGGGCGTGTTGACCGCAAGCATCGACCTCGTTCATCTGGCCGAGGTCCGTACTACCAATCCGAGCCTGGAGTTGCGGCGATTCGCGATCGCCCAGCGCAACTGACCCAGCATCGCGACGTGATCTGCTGCGGGCTGCTGGTCGGGCGATGGATGGGGGCAGTATCGCCAAGTGTTCCGCTGGGTGGCGACGGGTCGGCCGCAGTATCGCGAAGCGGTGGTGGTCGGGCGACGGGTGCGCGTAGCGTTTTGCGGGATGATCTACACAGATCGGACATCGGCCGGTCGCGCGCTCGCTACGCATCTGGAGGACCTGCGCGCGGCATATCCGCTGCTGCTCGGTCTACCGCGCGGCGGGGTGCCGGTGGCCGCCGGGGTGCGCGAGATCATCGGGGGTGACCTCGACATTCTGCTGGTCCGCAAGCTCGGTGTGCCGTGGCAGCCGGAGCTGGCGATGGGTGCCATCGGCGAGGACGGTGTGCGGGTGCTCAACTCGGATGTGTTGTCGCACATCGGGATCAGCGCGCAGGAGTTCGCCGCGATCGAGGACAGCGAGCGGGTGGAGCTGGATCGGCGCCGGACGGTGTGGCGCGGCGAGGCGAAACCGATTCCGCTGGACGGGCGCACCGTGGTGATCGTCGACGACGGTATGGCAACCGGCGCGACCGTGGTGGTCGCCTGTCGCGTCGCCCGCCTGCATCAGCCCGCCCAGATCGTGGTGGCCGTACCGGTCTCCTCGGCGGAGGCGTTGCGCAGAGTGGCTGCGGAAGCAGACCAAGTTGTGTGCCCGCTGGTTCCGCGCACGCTCGGCGGAGTAGGTACCGCCTACGAGGACTTCCACCAACTAGCAGACGAAGAAGTGACCACCCTGCTCGCTTGACCTCGCCACGCACGGCTTCTGACTTGCCGCACCGGAAATCGCATGTGTGATGTGACAGGACATCGCTGACAGTTGGTGACAGGACATCCCGGACAGTTATGGGTTGTAGTTGAGGGTAGGTCGGTGTGATCCGTTTCGG
>NZ_JBHXAU010000011.1:0-273981 GCF_042727395.1 Nocardia sp. NPDC060255
TATCCGGGCAAGTGCTTCTTAGGGACTCCAGGCGATGACCTGTCCATAGAGCTGAAGACCTGATCCCATGTTTTCTTGTGAGTAGTGCTGGGCACGTCAGGTGGGGTACCCGGCTTTAGGTGCGCGTCAGGTGCGTGATGTCGCGTTTCCGAGGTGGTCACCTGGCTGTGGTTGCGTCACAAGCGCTTTGGATAAGAGCGGGGTGGTCGGCGGCGGTTTCGGTGGCCGATCAAACCCGCGAGATGCCCGGCGCCGGTTTCGGTGCGCGATCAAGCCGCAAGGCCACTCTCTTAGAGCTCCGTCCTGGTGAAACCTGTTGGTGCGGAGGGCTTCGCAGGGCGTGCATACCCTTCACAAAGGCTTTATACCCTGTGAGCCGTCGGGTAAGGGACCGGCTTAGGCAGCCCGAACCCGTGATGGTTCAGACACAGCGGTGTACGGATAGGTCTTCGCGTTTCTACCTGGCCGTGGTTGCACCCTGCTGGCTCCGACGCGATGAAACCCGTTGGTGCGGAGGGGTTCACAGAGTGTGCATACCCCTCACAGCGTGTCTAACTGTTGTGAGGGGTATGCACGCTCTGTGGGTCCGACGTAGGCGGGCCGCATCGCACTAAATCTGCACCCTCACTCGGGATCTGCACTCGGAATAGGGCCCTAAAGTCAGTGCCGATCCCGAGTGAGAGTGCAGATTTGCAGAGTGGGTGTGGCTGTTTGCTGCCCGGGGTTGGGCGCGGTGGGTCGCCGGGATTCGCACCCCTCGGAGCACCCCAAAGGGGTGCGAATCCCGAAAACGACCGCAGCTCCCCAGAAATCACCACCCACTCTTCCCTGCAAACCTCTCGGCGGGGGCGGCCCAACCTCACACCGATTCGCGCAGCTCCGGGGGCAGGCCGAAGAGGGGGAACAGTTTTTCCGTGTCGAGGAAGAAGCACATGCCGGAGATGGCGTTGGCGTCGAGTTCGAGGACGATGACCGACCAGGGGATCCATACGCCGGGCTCGTCGCCCGGCTTGTACTGGCCGAAGGCGGGGTCGCCGTTGGCGCCTTCCAGTCGGATCATGCGGGAGTCGCGGCAGGCGTTGCCGTGGCCCAGCATGAATGCGGCCACGTTCGCGGGGCCGGAGACCCAGAATTCGAGTGGCGGCATGGACAGGGAGACATCGGTTTTGAGCAGGGTGGTGAGGGCGTCCATGTCGTACGCCTCGAACGCCTCGACGAAGTTGTCGATCAGCTTGCGCTGATCCTCGTTCGATTCGTCGTAGGTGTCGGTGGCGGCGGGCTGCACCTTCGACATGGTGGCGCGGGCGCGTTGCAGCGCGCTGTTGACCGACGCGGGGGACATGGTGAGGGCCTCGGCGGTCTCGTTGGCGGAGAAGCGCAGCACCTCCCGCATGATCAGGATCGCGCGCTGGGTGGCGGGCAGGTGCTGACAGGCCGCGACGAAGGCCAGGCGCAGGGTGTCCTTGGCCGAGGCGTGGTCGGCCGGATCGGCGCCGAAGGCCAGGGCGTTCGGGATCGGCTCGATCCAGACGTAATCCGGCTGTGGCGCGGGTAGTGGTGAATCCGGTCGCGACGGTCCGGACAGGTCCATCGGCCTGGCGCGCCGCTGCGGTCCGTCGAGCATGTCGAGGCAGACGTTGGTGGTGATCCGATACAGCCAGGAGCGCAAGCTCGCGCGCCCTTCGAAGGAGTCGTAGGACTTCCACGCGCGGGTGAAGGTCTCCTGGACGGCGTCCTCGGCCTCGAAGGAGGAGCCGAGCATGCGGTAGGCGTAAGCGCACAATTCCCGGCGGTGCTTCTCGAAGGATTCGAGCACGTCGGGAGCGAGGCCGGCGGACGAGCCGGACAAGTCGTTCATGGGTGTCACCCTGCCACAGCCCACCGACACATCCCAGACCCAAAAGCCTGCCACCAGCGCGATCAAGATCATCGCCGGGCTCGCCGCAGTGCGGCCTGTCACATCGTGTGGGCGAGCGATGAGTTCGGCAGCCGGGGTTCGTCTCTATTTGTGCGCAACTAAACAGGCGGACTACGAAAAGGTGCCGACATGACCAGCCGGATGATTTTCCTCAACCTACCCGTCGCCGAACTGAACCGGGCGAAGGGTTTCTACGAGGCACTCGGCTGGAAGGTCAACCAGGAATTCTGCGACGACAACGCGGCCTGCATCGTCATCGACGACAACATCTGCCTGATGCTGCTGACCAGACAGTTCTTCACCACCTTCAGTAAGCGCCGGGTCGCGGACACCACCGAGAACATCGGTGCCAGTTACAGTTTGGCGCTGACCAGCGTCGCGGAGGTGGACGCGCTCGCGGCGGCGGCACTGGCCGCGGGCGGTACCGAGGAGATCAGCGAGGACAAGCGGGCGCAGGAGGAGCAGGTCGGCATGTACAGCCGCACCTTCCTCGATCCGGACGGTCACCAGTGGGAGCCGTTCTGGATGGACTACCCGGGCTGCTGAGCACGGCGAGGGGTCGCCCCCGGTACCGAATGGTGCCGGGGGCGTTGCTTTCTCAGCTGCCGGTGAAAGTCGGCTTGCGCTTCTCCGCGAAGGCCTTCGGGCCCTCCTTGGCGTCGGTCGAGCGGAAGACGGCGGTGCCGAGTTTCGCGTCGATCTGGAATGCCTCCTCCTCGTGCATGCCCTCGGTGTCGCGGATGGTGCGCAGGATGGCCTGCACGGCGAGCGGACCGTTGGCGGCGACCAGCGCGGCGAGTTCGAGTGCCTTGTCCAGCGCGCTGCCGTCGGGCACCACGTGGCCGATCAGCCCGATCTCCTTGGCCTCGGCGGCGGTGACGTGCCTGCCGGTCAGCAGGATGTCGGCGGCGACGGTGTACGGAATCTGACGGACCAGCCGCACCGCGGACCCGCCGAGCGGGAACAGCCCCCAACGCGCCTCGGACACACCGAATTTCGCGCTTTCGCCGGCCACCCGGATGTCGGTGCCCTGCAGGATCTCGGTGCCGCCCGCGATGGCCGGGCCCTCGACCGCGGCGATCAGCGGCTTGCTGAGCCTGCGACCCTTGAGCAGCGCCTCGATCTTGGACAGATCCCAGCCGCCGCCCGCGAACGAATCGCCGGGGTGCTGGGTGGTCATCGCCTTGAGGTCGGCGCCGGCGCAGAACGCGCCGCCCGCGCCGGTCAGGATGGCCACCCGGATGTCCGGATCGCTGTCCACCTGGTCCCAGGCGTCGCGCATGATCGCCATCATTTCCGCCGAGAGCGCATTGCGCGCCTCGGGGCGATTCATCGTCACGATGAGGACATGGTCGCGTTTCTCGACGAGGCAATGTGGCATTGGCGAATCTCCTGACCTTCGAGCCGATCATTTCGAGCGACCTGCACGCAGTCGCACGGCCTTGCCAGGAACGGTAACACGTTCTATTTTTAGGCTTGTGAGCTACAACATAGCGGACCTTGTCGAACACTCCATCGACCTGATGCCCGACCGCGTCGCGCTCGCTGACGACGGCCGCGAGGTGACCTACGCACAGCTGGAGGAGCGCGCCAACAAGTTGGCTCACTACCTGCTCGAACACGGTGTGAAACCGGGCGACAAGGTGGGCATCTACTCGCGCAACACGATCGAGGCCGTCGAGGCGATGGTCGCGGTCTTCAAGGCACGGGCAGTGATGATCAACGTGAACTTCCGATACGTCGAGAACGAGTTGCAATATATCTTCGACAATTCGGACATGGTCGCGCTGATCCACGAGCGCCGCTACACCGATCGAGTGGCCGGGGTCCGGC
Source organism: Nocardia sp. NPDC060255 (assembly GCF_042727395.1). Taxonomy (NCBI): domain Bacteria; kingdom Bacillati; phylum Actinomycetota; class Actinomycetes; order Mycobacteriales; family Nocardiaceae; genus Nocardia; species Nocardia sp. NPDC060255. The sequence continues at coordinate 3,752 of NZ_JBHXAU010000011.1, forward strand.
CGAATACGCCGCTGCTGCGGACGGTGCTCGTCGTCGACGACGATACGACCGGCACGGTCGCGACCGCAGCGGATTCGGTCGAATACGAGGCGGCGCTGGCGGCCTCCTCGGGCGAGCGGGACTTCGGCGAGCGTTCCCCGGACGACGTCTTCATGCTCTACACCGGCGGCACCACCGGCCTGCCGAAAGGCGTGATGTGGCGGCACGAGGACTGGTGGCGGGTGCTCGGCGGTGGCATCAACTTCATCACCGGTGAGCCCATCGAGGACGAATGGCAGCAGTCCAAGGTCGGTGCCGCCAACAATCCGAGCATGGTCCGGTTCCCGATTCCGCCGATGATCCACGGCGGCTCGCAGACGGCCACCTTCCACAGTCTGTTCGACGGTGGCAAAGCGGTGATGCTGCCCGAGTTCAGCGGGCACGGGGTGTGGCAGGCGATCGACCGGCACAAGATCAACCTGATCTTCATCACCGGCGACGCGATGGCGCGGCCGATGCTGGACGCGCTGATCGAGGGCAACCCGGAAACCGGTCAGCCCTATGACCTTTCGAGCCTGTACGTGATGGCCAGCAGTGCGGCGCTGTTCTCGCCCGCGATCAAGGACCAGTTCCTCGAGCTGCTGCCCAACCGGATGATCTCCGATTCCATCGGCTCCTCGGAGACGGGATTCGGTGGCATCTCGATCGTGGCCAAGGGCGTCAACCACACCGGTGGGCCGCGGGTGAAGATCGATGGCTCCACCGAGGTGCTCGACGAGGAAGGCAATCCCGTCCGGCCCGGCTCGGGGCAGGTCGGCATCCTGGCCCGCCGCGGGCACATTCCGCTCGGCTACTACAAGGACGAGGCGAAGACCGCCGCAACGTTCAAGGAGTACAACGGGATTCGCTACGCCATCCCCGGCGACTACGCCAGGGTCGAGGAAGACGGCACGGTCACCATGCTCGGCCGCGGCTCGGTCAGCATCAACAGCGGCGGCGAGAAGATCTACCCCGAAGAGGTCGAGGGCGCGCTCAAGACCCACCCGGAGATCTTCGATGCCCTGGTGGTCGGTGTCGACGACGAACGCTGGGGGCAGCGCGTCGTCGCGGTAGTGCAATGCCGTGGCGAAAACCGTCCCACCATCGATGATCTGCGTCCTTTCCTCACCAAGGAGATCGCGCCCTACAAGCTGCCGCGCAGCCTGTGGTTCGTCGACGAGATCAAACGCTCCCCGGCGGGCAAGCCCGACTATCGTTGGGCCAAATCGCAAACCGAGGAGCGCGCCGCCGACGAGCACGCCGAGGCGAGCCGCAAGTAGCACCATCGGAAACAGGGGGAAATCGAAAGTGGTTGTCCGCTACGGGTATTTCGAGGCGACCGAGCGCGGCTTCGAGCCGTTGCCGTTCGCCGCGAGCGCTTGGTCGCCCACGATGATCAATGGGCCCGCCGTGTGTGGACTGATGGCCAGAGCGCTGGAACAGCAACATTGTTCGGCAGGCTTCCAGCCCGCCAGACTGACCGTTGATCTGTTCCGGCCGACGCTGGCCAAACCGCTGACCGTGGTGACCGAGCTGGTTCGCGACGGTCAGCGGATCAGAGTCGCCGACGCCGCCCTGATGCAGGACGGCGTGGACGTCGCCAGGGCGACGGTCGTCTTTCTCAAGCGATCGGTGCAGCCGCCGGGGCAGTTGTGGACGCGGGCGGAGGTCCCGCAGCCGCCGTCGGTGCCGGTCGCCACGGAACCTACCCGTCCGCTGTGGGGCAGTGATGCCCATGCCGACGGTTGGTCGGGCGACATTGCCGAGCACCAGAACGACAGTCGAAAGCGCATGTGGCAGGTGCCGTTATGCGTGGTCGAGGGTGAGACACCCTCACCCTTCGTCGGTGCCGTGGTGATCGGCGAGGCGACAAGTCTGATGACCAACTGGGGCAGCGCCGGGGTCGGCTTCATAAATACGGATATGACCCTGGCGCTGGCCCGGCAGCCGGTGGGGTCCGAGGTCGGCGTGGAGGCCGACAGTCACATCAGCGCGGACGGTGTCGCGGTCGGTAGCGCGACCCTGTTCGACCGAACCGGATCCTTCGGCACCTGCGTGGTGACCGCGCTGTCGAATGCGCAGCGTCAGGTCGACTTCACCAACGAGGACTTCCGCTCGGCGAAAGCCAGTATCCAGTAGCGCCTTTCAGCGGTTCGCGAGTTCGGCCAGTCGGTAGGCGAGGCCGCTGCGGACGGCGGGGATGGTGGTGAGGGTGGACATGGCCAGATTGCGGACGGCGCGGGCCGAGGGGGAGCGCAGGGTGCCCATACGGGTCATGCGGTCGGTGAAGCTGACCACGTCGAGTGCTATTGGGCGCCTGGTGGTTTCGTAGGTGTTGAGCAGTGTTTCCGGTTCACCATTGAGTGCGCGGGCGAGGAGCGGGCCGAGGGTGGCGGCGTCTTGGATACCGGTGTTCATGCCCTGGCCGCCTGCGGGGCTGTGCACGTGAGCGGCGTCGCCCGCCAGGAAGATTCGGCCGGCCCGGTAGTGATCGGCCACGCGGTGGTGGACGCGGAAGCGTGAACTCCACAGCACCTCGCGGACTTTGATGTCGCCGCCGGGGCCGCGGGTGTCGAGGATGGCCTGGACGTCGTCGCGGGTGGGGTGTTCGGGTGCCTCGTCGACGGTGGCGACTACGCGGTACCGGTTCGGTTCGGCTTCGTCGGGGAGTGGTGCGACGACGGTGACGCCCTCCGGTGAAAGATGCAGCGCTACTTCGTCGCGGGCGACCGGCCAGTCCATTCGGACGTCGGCGAGCACGAAGGAGGCGGGGTAGGTGTCGCCGGTGAAGGCGATGCCCGCCTGGTCACGGACGACGCTGTGCATGCCGTCGGCGCCGATGACGTAGTCGGCGCGCAGGGTGCCGGTGCTGCCTGCCGCGTCGGTGTATTCGACGGTGACGCCGTTGTTTTCGTCGGCGACCCGGGTGACCTGGTACGGCCGGTGGACGTCGCCGCCTGCCTTGCGCAGCCGGGCGAGCAGTACCGCCTCGGTGATGTCCTGCGGGGCCATCAGGGTGAAGGGGTACTGCGTGGGGAGGTTGTCGAATCGGATGGTCGCCAGGGTGCGCGAGCCGTCGTGCACGGTGAATCGCGGCACCACAAGACCTTTGGCGATGAGCTCCTCGGCGATACCGAGTTCGTGCAGCACCTCGAGGGTTCTGGCGTGCACGACGGCGGCGCGAGAAGTGTTGGCGCCTTCGGCAAGACGGTCCAGCAGCACGAAGTCGACGCCGGCGTCCGCGAGGGTGATCGCCGCGGTCAGCCCGGCGGGGCCCGCGCCGACGATCGCGACGGAAGTGCTGTCCGGCAGCGGATTCTGGGTGGTGTTCATCGGAACTCCTGAGGTCAACATCTGTAGGCCAACGCCTGTTGGCATAACGGTAGCGCGCCTCGCATTGCGAAGTCAACAGTTGTTGGCCTACATTCGTTGGCATGAAGATCGAGCCTGATCAGCAGCCTGTGCGCCGCTCCGACGCGACCCGCGCGACCATCCTCGACGCGGCCCGTGCCCGGTTCGCCGCAGAGGGCTACGGCAAGGCGACCATCCGCGCCATCGCCGCGGACGCCGCCATCGACCCGTCCATGGTCATGCGCTACTTCGGCAGCAAGGACGGTCTATTCGCCGCGGCGGTCGACATCGATCTCGCTCTACCCGACCTGGCCGCCGCCGACCAGGACGCCGTCGGCGAACTGCTGATCCGCCGCTTCCTCGCCCTCTGGGAGGAGCCCCCCGGCAACGAAGTGCTGCTGACCCTGCTGCGCTCATCCATCACCGACGAAGCGGTCACCGAACGCTTCCGCGACGTCTTCGCGCAGCAGGTTCTCCCCGCAGTCCTGCGCTTCGGCGACCCCGCCGATGCCCCCCGCCGCAGCGCCCTCGTCGTCACCCAGCTCCTCGGCATCGCCCTGTGCCGCTACATCCTGCGCATCCCCCCGGTCGTCGCCTTCACCCGCGACGAGCTCATCGCGGACATCGCGCCGACTCTCCAGCGCTACCTGACTTCGACCAAGCCCTGAGCGCTGGCCGGCTCGCGGCAGTCGGAGGTCCGGGACGCGGCCTCGTGCCAGGTACTCGGCGCTTCGGTCTCGATGTCGGGATGCGCGGTCGCTGCCGGAGCGGTGCCCGAGACGGCGAATACTTCGAGGATTGCAACCGAGATACGAGCGAGGGTGGACCGTACGGTGGGGATATCGTCCTCCGGAATCGTCGGGGTGCACGGTGCGCGCACCGCGGTGTCGTGTGGAACCTCTCGATATTCGGTGCGAGTGAGCGTTCGGATCGGTGTCGATGTCGACCGAGGGCAGGCTCGACGCTCGCAAAATCGCTTTGCCTGCAACGGAACTGGTGAAGGGCACATCCCGAATGAGTTCGGCACAGACAAAAGAACGCCCCGCCGAGACCGGCGGGGCGTTCCAGTGCGACGGATCAGGACGGGGTAGCCGCCAACAGCGCGCCGAGGGCGCGGAGGTGGTCGGTGCCGCCGCCGAGGGCGAATTCGTGGTGCTTCGCGGCGGTGAAGTAGTTGTGCACGATGTGATCTCGGTCGATGCCGACGCCGCCGTGGATGTGCACGACGGTGTGCGCCACCCGGTGGCCCGCGTCGGCGGCCCAGAACTTGGCGGTGTGCACGGCTGCCGCGCTGGGCAGGTCTTCGGAGATCTGCCAGGCGGCCTGGGTGAGCGCCAGGCGCAGGCCTTGGACGTCGATGTAGGCGTCGGCCAGGCGCTGGGCGACGGCCTGGAAGCTGCCGACGGCCTTGCCGAATTGCTCACGCTCGCGGGCATATTCGGCGACGAGGTCGAGTGCGCGTTCGAGCGTGCCGAGTTGGAGGGCGCTGAGTCCGAGCCAGGCGCGGGTGAGCAGCCAGTCGAGGATCTCGGCGCCGTTCTCGACGGTGCCGATCAATTCGCCGGGGGTATCGGTGAGTTCAACGGCGTACTCGGGGGTGCGGTCGACGACCTCTTGCGCCGTCACCGTGGCTGCCGCCGGATCGACCAGGAATACCGCAGTGGCGCCGGACACCGTGGCCGGGACCAGGATTCGGTCGGCCCGGTTGGCGAACGGCACCGTGATCTTGGCGCCGGTGAGCCGCCAGCCACCGTCCGCCGCGACGGCGGTGGTGGTGGGCCGGGCGGGTTCCCAGTTGTGCTCCTCGGTGAGCGCGGCGGTCAGGATCACCTGCCCCGCACCCGCCTGCCTCGCCCGATCCTGTTGCGCCGCATCGCCGAACTTCGCCAGTGCGCCCGCACCGACCACGATCGACCACAGGTACGGCACCGCGGCGACGTACTTGCCGAGCTCACGCAGGACGGCGGTCTGCTCGAGCACGCCGAAATCGTTGCCACCAACGGACTCCGGAAGTGCCGCCGCGAGAACACCGGTCTCGGCAAGTGAACTCCAGAGCGCCTCGTCGAATCGCTCGGCCGCGGTGTCGAGTTCGCGCAGCCGGTCGGCCGTGACGAGCTTGCCGCATACCTCGCCGGTCAGCCTGCCCAGGTCGAGCTGGGCTTCGGTGGGAGTGAAATCCATTTCTGCTTACCTGCTTTCCGACTCAGCGCGCCGACGCGGGCTGCTTGAGGGCGGTCATCGCGATGATGTCGCGCTGCACTTCGTTGGTGCCGCCGCCGAAGGTCAGGATCAGCGCGGCCCGGTGCATCCGCTCGAGCCGTCCGCGCAACGCCTCGCCGGGCGAGTCCTGGCGCAGATATGCCTGCGGGCCGAGGACTTCCATGAGCAGCCGGTACGCCTCGGTGGCCAGTTCGGTGCCGTACACCTTGCAGGTGGAGGCGTCCCACTGGCGCGGCGCGGCGTCGCCGCCCGCGTCGGCCCGGCTGGCGATCTCCCAGTTGAGCAGCTTCAGGTATTCGACCTTGGCGTGCACCCGCGCCAGGTTGAGCTGCACCCATTCCTGGTCGATGACGCGGGAACCGTTGGCCGCCTTGGTGTTGCGGGCCCATTCCACGGTCTGGCTCACGGCCAGGCCCAAAGGTCCGGCCGAGGTCAACGCGACCCGCTCGTGGTTGAGCTGGTTGGTGATCAGCGACCAGCCACCGTTTTCCTGGCCGACCAGCGCGCTCGCGGGCACCCGGACGTCCTGGTAGTAGGTTGCGCTGGTGTCCGGCCCCGCCATGGTGTGCACGGGTGTCCAGGAGAAGCCCTCGGCCGTGGTCGGCACGATGAGCATGCTGATGCCCTTGTGCTTCTTGGCATTCGGATCGGTGCGCACCGCGAGCCAGACGTAGTCCGCGTAGGCGATCAGGCTGGTCCACATCTTCTGGCCGTTGATCACGTAGTCGTCGCCGTCGCGCACCGCGTTGGTGCGCAGGCTGGCCAGGTCGGTGCCCGCGCCGGGCTCGGAGTAGCCGATGGCGAAGTGCAGCTCGCCCGCCGCGATCTTGGGCAGGAAGAAGCGCTTCTGCTCCTCGCTGCCGTAGTGCATGATCGTCGGCGCGACCGAGTTGATGGTCAGGAACGGCACCGGCGCGCCCGCGATGGCCGCCTCGTCGGTGAAGATCAGCTGGTCCATCGTCGGCCGGTCCTGGCCGCCGAACTCCTTCGGCCAGGCCAGGGTGAGCCAGCCGTCGCGGCCCATCTCCTGCACCACCTCGCGGTACACGTTGCCCTGGCCGTACTCGCCGGTCTGCGCGCTGAGCGCAGCCCGGCGCTCCGGGGTGATGAGTCGCGCGAAGTAGTCGCGCAGCTCCGCGCGTAGCTCCTCCTGCTGCGGCGTGTACGCAATGCGCATGGCAAATACCTCAGGCCTTCGTCGATGTGGGTTCACCCGATCATTGCATATGGACTGAAACATGTTCCAGTATTGAGGGGGAATCGGGTCGATGGCGCCACGTCCGGCGGCATCGGCTTGTTAGGCTTCGGCAAGGATCGCGGTAAAGGAGTTCTCATGAAGGTCAGCGTCGATCTGGATCAGTGTGAAGCGAACGGAATCTGCGTCGGAATCGCCCCCGACGTGTTCGAACTCGATGACGAGGACCAGCTGCACATCCTCGAGGCCGACGTTCCGGCGGACCGTTTGGCCGACATCGAGGACGCGGTCGCGCAGTGCCCGAAAGCGGCGCTGCGGCTGCAATGAGACCGACCCTTGCCATAGAATGGAACACGTTCTAGGGTCGGGCTCGTGAGTGATGATGTGAGTCTTGCTGGGCGGGTGGCAATTGTGACGGGGGCCGGAGCTGGGCTGGGGCGGGCAGAGGCGCTCGCGCTGGCCGGGGCCGGCGCTTCGGTCGTGGTCAACGACCTGTCGGAGTCCGACGCGGTCACCGACACCCTGTCCGACATCCGCGCGCTCGGCGCCAAGGCCGAATTCGTCGCGGGCAGCATTGCCGAACGGGCGACCGCGGACGCGTTGATCCGCACCGCGGACGAGGCCTTCGGCAGCGTCGACATCGTGGTGAACAACGCGGGCATCACCAGGGACCGGATGCTGTTCAACATGTCCGACGAGGACTTCGACGCCGTTGTCGCGGTCCACCTGCGCGGTCATTTCCTGTTGTCCCGCAACGCCGCAACGTACTGGCGCGGCAAGTCCAAGGCGGCAGGCGCGCCGATCTACGGCAGACTGATCAACACCTCCTCCGAGGCGGGCCTGCTCGGTCCGGAGGGGCAGGCCAACTATGGTGCTGCCAAGGCGGGCATCACCGCGCTGACCCTGTCGGCCGCGCGGGCGCTGTCCCGGTATGGCGTGCGCGCCAACGCGATCGCGCCGCGTGCGCGGACCGCGATGACCGAGGCCGTGTTCAGCGCCGCGCCCGAGGGGGAGGTGGACCCGCTCTCGCCCGATCATGTGGCCCGGCTGGTCGCTTACCTCGCTTCACCCGCCGCCGACACGGTGAGTGGCCAGCTGTTCGTGGTCTACGGGGGGATGGTGGCGCTCATGGCAGCCCCTGTGGTCGAGCAACGCTTCGACGCTACCGGCGGGCAGTGGTCCGCCGATGATCTCGCCGCCACCCTCGGCGGCTATTTCGCCGAACGCCCTGCCGGGCAGACATTCTCGGCTTCGGCCCTGATGGATCTAGGCTGAGTTCGTTCGATGCGGTCCCGCCGCGCGAAACATGCGCGGCGAGGACCCACTTCTGCAAGGCCCGCTGACAATGAACTGCTGATCGGCCGTCCAACTGTTGATCAAGGGTCGGGCACTTGGTAGACATTGGTGTGTGAGATGTGTGCCGCCTCACAAAGGTGGGATCTATCTCCTGACACTCGTTCCAAATTCACATGCCGATGTAAAGAAAAAGTGCAGTTCAAAAGTGGCAAACATCTTCCGGCAACGCAGTGAACGTGTTCTAATCGTGGAGGCGGTGCGGCCTCGGTGAAGAATCGTGCCGTGAGTAGTACGCGCAGATTTCAGCAAGGAGGTTCAAAGATGAACGAGGTCCTTGCTGTGCCATTGCGGGCGGTCGGCGGGTTCTTCGAACTGACGGCCGAAGTCGCGCGTTCCAGTGTGCGCAGACCATTTCAAGGACGCGAGTTCATCGACCAGTCCTGGTTCATCGCACGCGTTTCCATCGTGCCGACGCTGTTGGTCGCGATTCCATTCACCGTTCTGGTGAGCTTCACGCTGAACATCCTGTTGCGCGAGATCGGCGCGGCCGACCTGAGCGGGGCGGGCGCGGCCTTCGGCGCGGTCACCCAGGTCGGCCCGATCGTCACCGTGCTGATCGTCGCGGGGGCCGGCGCCACCGCCATCTGCGCTGACCTGGGTGCCCGCACGATTCGCGAGGAAATCGACGCGATGCGGGTGCTCGGCATCAACCCGGTGCAGCGGCTGGTGGTGCCGCGCGTGCTCGCGTCGATGTTCGTCGCGCTGATGCTCAACAGCCTGGTGTGCACCATCGGCATCGTCGGCGGATTTCTGTTCTCGGTCTTTCTGCAGGACGTGAACCCCGGCGCCTTCGTCAACGGCATCACGCTGCTGACCCATTTGCCCGAATTGGTCATCTCGGAGGTGAAGGCCGGATTGTTCGGGCTGATCGCCGGGCTGGTGGCCTGTTATCTGGGTCTGAATGTCAAGGGTGGTCCCAAGAGTGTCGGTGATGCGGTGAATCAGACCGTTGTCTTCGCGTTTATGGCTTTGTTCGTGGTGAACGTCGTGGTCACCGCCGTTGGTATCAAGTTCACGGCGCGGTGACCGCATGGCCTTCGTGATCGAATCCCGCTTCCCGCGTACCGTGCGACGAGTGCGTCGGATGTCGGACTCGCTCGATTCTGTTGGTAAACATGCTGTGTTCTATGCACAGGCCCTGGGGGCTATTCCGCGTGCCTTGACGCACTATCGCACCGAAACCATTCGGTTGATCGCCGAAATCAGCATGGGCAGCGGTGCTTTGGCGGTGATCGGCGGCACCGTGGTGATCGTCGGCTTCCTCACCCTGTTCGCGGGCGGCACCATCGCCGTGCAGGGTTACAGCTCGCTCGGCAATATCGGTGTCGAGGCGCTCACCGGCTTCTTCGCGGCATTCATCAATGTCCGCATCGCGGCGCCGGTGATTTCCGGCATCGGACTGGCCGCCACCATCGGGGCCGGGTCGACCGCGCAGCTGGGCGCCATGCGGGTGGCCGAGGAGATCGACGCGCTGGAATCGATGGCGATCCGGCCGGTGCCGTATCTGGTCGGCACCAGGGTGCTCGCCGGGATGATCGCGATCGTGCCGCTGTACGCCCTCGCGGTGATCGCGTCGTTCCTGGCCAGCCGGTTCGCGACGGTGGTCATCTACGGGCAGTCGGCGGGCGTGTACGACCACTACTTCTCCACCTTCCTGATCCCGAGCGACATCCTCTGGTCGTTCGCCCAGGCGATCTTCATGGCGCTGGCGGTCATGCTGATCCACACCTATTACGGCTTCCATGCCTCGGGCGGACCGGTCGGGGTCGGCGTCGCGGTCGGCAACGCGGTGCGGGCCTCGCTGGTCGCGGTGGTCACGGTGACCCTGCTGATCTCGCTGGCCATCTACGGCACCTCCGGCAACTTTCACCTCTCCGGGTAAACCGATATGGCGGATTCGAACAAAGTGCGCGCAGCAGTGGGATACAAGTTGGCCGGTGCCGCGATGGTGCTCGCGCTGGTCGCGATCGTCGCCGTCGCGTTGGTGATGTTCGTCGGCGGGTTCACCTCGACGGCCACCGTGACGATCGACGCGCCGCGCGCCGGGCTGGTGCTCGACCCGGACGCCAAGGTGAAGGTGCGCGGGGTGGAGATCGGGCGGGTGGTCTCGATCGATCAGACCGCCGACGGCGCCAGCCTGAAGCTCGCGCTCAATCCCGGACAGCTGAAGCTGGTTCCGGCCAACGCGGGCGTCGATATCCGCTCCACCACCGTCTTCGGCGCGAAGTACGTGAACTTCACCGTGCCGCAACAGCCTTCGTCGGCCTCGTTGCAGCCGGGCGCGCGGGTGACCGCGCAGCACGTGACCGTCGAATTCAACACGCTGTTCCAGCACCTGTCCGACGTGCTGGCCAAGGTGCAGCCGGAGAAGCTGAACGCGACGCTGTCCGCGCTCGGCACGGCGCTGCAGGGCCGCGGCGAGAAGCTGGGCGACCTGCTCGCCCGCAGCGACGCCTACCTGCGCGACATCAACCCGTATCTGCCCACGCTGCAACAGGATCTGGTGAAGACGGGCGACGTCACCAACCTGTACGCCGACACCGTGCCCGACCTGTTGCGCACCGTCGACAACGCCACCGTCACCAGCCAGACGCTGGTCGACGAGCAGCAGAGCCTGGACGACGTGCTGGCCAACCTGATCGGCTTGGCCGACACCACCGGATCGGTGTTGCGCGAGAACGAGGCCAACTTCAGCACCGCGCTGGATCTGCTCCGGCCGACCACGAGCCTGCTCTTCGAATACGCTCCCGCGCTCAGCTGCATCATCAACGGCCTCGGCCCGATGATGCCGCTGGCCGAGGAGGTGTTCGGCGGCAAGCTGCCCGGCATCGGGATGAACACCAACTTCATGTTCGGCGCGCAGCCCTACAAGTATCCGGACGACCTGCCGAAGGTGAACGCGACCGGCGGCCCGCACTGCGAGGGCGTGGTCGATCGGGTGCCGGACAGCCATGCGGGTTACGTCGTCACCGACACGAACCAGGGAGCTCCGTACGTGCCGAACACGGGTTTCACCAAGCCCAATGAAGCACCGAAGGTGTTCCAGCTGTTGTTCGCCGGGCTGCCGGGGGTGGGCTCGCTGTGAAGAACACCGCCACGACGGTCAAACTGCTGATCTTCACGCTGGTGATGGCGCTGGTGTTCGCCGGTCTGGTGATCGTGTTCAGCCAGATGCGCTTCGCCAGGGAGTACGGCTATCACGCCGTGTTCACCAGTTCGTCGGGGATGTTGCCCGGCTCGAAGGTGCGCATCGCCGGTGTCCCGGTCGGCTCGGTCTCTTCGGTGAAGGTGGGCAAGGACCATCTCGCGCACGTCGAGTTCGACGTCGACCGCAAGTACCGGCTGCTGACCAGCACCCGCGCCACCGTTCGTTACGAAAACCTGGTCGGTGACCGGTATCTGGAGCTGCTGGAGGGGCCTGGCACGAACGAGGTGCTGCCCGACGGCGGCACCATCGACAAGGACAAGACGGCACCCGCGCTGGACCTGGACATGCTGCTCGGCGGGTTCCGGCCGCTGCTGCGCGGTCTGGACCCGGCCCAGGTGAACGATCTGACCGGCGCGCTGCTGCAGATCTTCCAGGGCCAGGGCGGCACCCTGGTGTCGCTGCTCAACAGCGGTGGCTCGTTCGCCAAGACCCTCGCCGATCGCGACGAGCTGATCGGCAATGTGATCAACAATCTGAACACGGTGCTGGCGACCATCGATCAGCGTGGCGACCAGTTCGCCACCACGCTCGACGAATTGCAGCGGCTGGTCAGCGGTTTGGCCGCCGACCGGGACCCGATCGGTGACGCGCTGCCCCGCATCGCGGGCGCGACCCGCGACCTCACCGGACTGCTGCAGACGGCCCGGCCGGACCTGCGGTCGACCATCGAGCAGACAGGGCGGCTGTCCACCAATCTCGACAACGGCTCGGACACCCTGCAGTGGGTGCTCGACAAGTTGCCCGACACCTACAAGAAGCTGATCCGCATCGGCGCCTACGGCTCGTTCCTGCAGCTCTACGTCTGCGGGACCAATTTGGTCGTGGACGGCCCGAACGGGCAGCCGATGCAGGTCAACCTGCCGGGTAAGCAGACGACCGGAAGGTGCACGCCCTGATGAACGAGCGATCACGCGCCGTCACCATCGGCATCGTCGGGTTGGTTGTCGCGGCGTGTGTTGCCCTGTCCGCCTTGCAGTTCGGCCGGTTACCGTTCATCCACGGCGGCGCGACCTACACCGCGTACTTCGCGGACGCGGGCGGCCTGCTGCCCGGCGACGCGGTCCAGGTGGCCGGTGTGCGGTCCGGCGAGGTGGACGACGTGCGCTTGGACGGCGCCAAGGTGCTGGTTCGCTTCACCCTCGACGAGTCGATCGTGCTGGGCCAGAAGACTTCTGCCGCGATCAAGACCAACACCGTGCTCGGCCGCAAGTCGCTCGAGCTGACCCCGACCGGATCGGGCACGCTGCGGCGCACCGACCCGATTCCGTTGGACCGCACCACGTCCCCGTACTCGCTCAACGACGCGCTCGGCGACCTCGGCCGCACGGTGCAGGGGCTGGATATGGATCAGGTGGACAAGACCCTGGACACGCTCTCGGCCACCTTCGCCGACACCCCGGCGCCGCTGCGCGCGGCGCTGGACGGCGTAACCGCCTTGTCGCGCAGCATCAATGCCCGCGACCAGGCCCTGTCCGAGCTGCTGACCAGGGCACAGAACGTCACCAAGATCCTGGCCGACCGGAGCAACCAGATCAACGCGCTGCTGCTGGACGGCAACAACCTGCTCGGCGAGCTGGACCGGCGCCGCGCCGCGATCGGGCAGCTGATCGTCTACGTCAACGAGGTGGCCAAGCAGCTGTCCGGCCTGGTCTCGGACAACGAGCCGATCCTCAAACCCGCACTGGACAAACTGAATTCGGTGCTCGGCCTGCTGCAGCGCAACAAGCAGAACATCTCCGACGCGCTCGACAGCCTCGGTCCGTACGCCGCGGCGCTCGGCGAGCAGGTCGGCAACGGGCCGTGGTTCAACGCCTACGTCGTCAATGCCACCAGCACCGAGTTGCAGCCGCTGGTCGACGCGCTGGTGTGGCCGGAGCATCTGCCCGAGGACCTGCGCAATATCTTCACCAACCCGGCACCGCCGTCGATCGGGCCCGCCATTCAGGAGCCACCGCGATGAACATGCTGGACAGAGCTCGCAAGTTGCCGCGCTGGGCGCTGCTGGTCGCCGGTGGGCTGGTCGCCGTGCTGGTGCTGGCCGGGGTGTACACCGGCGTGAGCCGGATCGGGAAGACCTCGATCACCGCGTATTTCCCGTCGACGTCGGGGCTGTACCAGGGCGACGAGGTCCGGGTGCTCGGCGTCAGCGTCGGCCGGATCGACTCGATCGAGCCCGGCAAGGACCGGGTGAAGGTCAAGATGACCGTCGATCGCGGGATCGACCTGCCCGCCGACGCACGCGCGGTGATCATTTCGCCGTCGCTGGTATCGGCGCGGTTCATCCAGGTGGCGCCCGCCTACGTCAGCGGCCCGAAAATGCGTAGCGGCGCGGAGATTCCGCTCGAGCACACCGCAGTGCCGGTGGAGTGGGACGACATCAAGGCCGAACTGTCCAAGCTGTCAACGACTCTCGGTCCGGTCGGGGACGACGCGCAGGGCTCGTTCGGGCGCTTCGTCAACACCGCCGCCGACAATATGGACGGCAACGGGCAGAAGCTGCGCGACACGTTGCGCGAGCTGTCCGCGACCCTGAATACCTTGTCGGACGGGCGAACCGATCTGTTCGGCACCATTCGTAATCTGCAGAAGTTCGTCGACGTGCTGTCGGCGAGCAACGAGCAGATCGTGCAGTTCGGCGGCAGGCTCGCGTCGGTGTCCTCGGTGCTCGCGGGTACTTCGCAGGAACTCGGTGCGGGACTGGACAATCTGGATACCGCGCTCGGCGACGTGAAGCGATTCCTCGACGGCAGCGGCGCCGAACTCACCGAGGGCGTGCAGCGGCTGGCCGATGTCACCCAGCAACTGGTGGACAAGCGGCCCGAGCTCGAACGAGTACTGCATTCCGGGCCGACGGCGCTGGTGAACTTCTATCAGATCTACAAGCCTGCCCAGGGCACGCTGGCCGGCGCGGTCTCGCTCAACAACACGGCCGATCCGCTCGGCTTCCTCTGCGGCTCGGTGCGGGCGCTGGAAACCAATGACTCGGATCGCTCCGCCGATCTGTGCGCGCAGTACCTCGCGCCGGTAATCAGCTCGCTCGCCATGAATTACGCGCCGATCATGCTGAATCCGGCCACCGGCGTGCACGCGTTCCCGAACCAGCTGACCTACAGCCCGCCGAGCCTGGCCGGGCAGACCGCACCGCCGGCGCCGGCGCCCGGACCGGCTCCGGTGACCGTGCCGAACGGCCTTACCGGACTGGCTATTCCAGGAGGAGGGCGATGAGGCGGCCGCGCCGGATGGCCATGCTGGTGGTGGGTCTTGCGGTGGCCCTTGGCATCTCGGGCTGCGAGTGGGACGGACTGAACTCGCTGCCCATGCCGGGCACCGAGGGCACCATGGACGGCGCGTACAAGGTGCGCATCCAGATGCCGAATGTGACCACGCTGACCAGGAACTCGCCGGTTCGGGTCGACGACGTGACCGTCGGAACCGTGTCGAATATCGAGGTGGAGGGCTGGCACGCGCTGGTCACCGTCACGTTGAATCCCAGCGTTCGACTACCCGCCAATGCCGTCGCCAAGATCGGGCAGACCAGTCTGCTCGGCAGCAACCACGTCGAGCTGGCCCCGCCGAGTGATGCGGTGCCGCAAGGACAGTTGAAGGACGGCGACCTGATACCGCTGGCGCGGGCGGGTGCCTATCCGACGACCGAGCAGGTGCTCTCGTCACTGTCGGTGGTGCTCAACGGCGGTGGCATCTCGCAGCTGGAAACGATTACCCGCGAACTGAATTCCGCGCTCAACGGGCGGGCCAACGATATCCGCGATCTGCTGCCGCAACTCAACGAGCTGACCACCAACCTGGACAAGCAGCGCAACGACATCATCGCGGCGATGAGCGGACTGGACCGGCTCGGCGGCCAACTGGCCCAGCAGCGCGACGTGGTCGCCGCCGCCATCGAGCGCATCCACCCCGCGCTCACCGTGCTCGCCGACCGCACCAAGAACATCACCGCCACGATCAACGCGCTCGGTGACCTCAGCGACGTGACCGATCGGCTCATCGCCAGCAGCGGCGACAACCTGAAGGCCAATCTGCGCAGCCTCGCCCCGGTGCTGCAGACGCTGGCCGACACGGGGTCCAACCTCATCGAGTCGCTGAAGATCATCCCGACCTTCCCGTTCCCGATGAAGAACCTCGACAAAGCGATCATGGGCGACTACCTGAACCTGTTCATCACCGTCGACCTCACCGGAAAACGCCTGGACAGCAACTGGTTGACCGGCACGCCGCTCGGCGGCCGATTCGGCGGCGTCGAGGGTGTGATCGGCAGTTTCGCGCCCGACACCGCGACGCAGAGCGGTAATCCGGCGACCGGACCGCTGCAACCGGGGCCCGCTCCCGGCGCCCAGCCCACGCCGACCATTCCCGGCCTGCCGCCGATTCCCGGTCTGCCCGCCATTCCCGGGCTGACCGTGCCGCTGCCGGGAAACACTGCGCCACAAGGGGGTCCGGGCCGATGACGCTCACCCGATTCGTCCGCGTCCAGCTGTCGATCTTCGCCGTGCTCACGGTGATCGGCCTGGTGATCATGGGCGGGGTGTATGTGAAGGTGCCCGCGATGTTCGGCATCGGCCGCTACGACGTCACGGTGCAGCTGGAGGCGACCGGTGGGCTCTACCCGACCGCCAATGTGGCCTATCGCGGCACGAATGTCGGTGTGGTGCAGGATGTTCGGCTCACGTCGAGCGGGGTCGAGGCGAAGCTGTCCATCGACAGCGACTACAAGGTGCCCTCGGACGTGAACGCGTGGGTGCGCAGCGTCTCCGCGGTCGGCGAGCAGTACGTCGACCTGATTCCGGCCGACCACCCCGTGGGCGGCAACCTGGCCGACGGCGCGGTGATCCCGGTGGGGCGCACCAAACTTCCGCAGGACGTCGGCTCGCTGCTCGACCAGTCCGACCGGCTGCTGTCCAGTGTCGCCGACACCCGGCTGCGGCAGGTGATCGACGAGGCGTTCAAGGCGTTCAACGGCGCGGGTCCGGACCTGCAGCGGTTCATCGACTCGGCCTCGCTGCTGGTGCAGGAGGCCCAGAACAGCGCGGAACCGACGAAGAAGCTGCTGGATCAGATCGGACCACTGCTGGACACCCAGATCCAGTCCGACGCGGCCATCCGATCGTGGACCAGCGACCTGGCCACCGTCACCGACCAGCTGCGCGCACACGATCCGTCGCTGCGCAATGTGCTGCGCGACGGGCCGTCGGCGATGCGGCGGGTCAGCGCGCAGTTCGAATCGCTGCGCCCGACGCTGCCGCTGCTGTTGACCAACCTGGTCAGCACCGGGCAGGTCGGCGTCACGTATCACGCTGGGCTGGAACAACTCCTGGTGGTCTTCCCGCCGCTGATCGCGGCGCTGCGGACGATCATCCGCGGACCGGTGGAATACGGCGCCATGGTCGACTTCATGGTGGTGGTCAACGACCCGCCCGCCTGCACGACCGGATTCCTGCCGCCCAACGAACGACGCTCGCCGAGCGAGCTGGATTCGATCCCCTCACCGCCCGGCCTCTACTGCAAAGTGCCGCAGGACTCGCCGGTCGACGTGCGTGGCATCCGCAACACGCCGTGCGCGGAATTCCCCGGCGTGCGAGCGCCGACACCCGAGCTCTGCCGGACCGGTTATGTCCCGCAAGGGGACAACCCCGCGTTCGGTCCGCCGCGCCCGGTAGCGCCCGCGTCCACGCCGGTCGCGCCGGGCTCGACACAGGTGGCACCCGCCGCGTACGGCACCGGCACGCCCGCTGCCGCGAGATCCTATGACCCGTCCACCGGCCAGTACATCGGCCCGGACGGCCGCACCTACCGGCAGGGCGATATCGGACCGGGCGGTTCTGGCACGGTACCGTCGAGCTGGCAGGCGATGCTCGAGGAGCAGCAACGATGAGTAGTGAAAACGCAGATCAGCACCGGACGCGGCGACGCGCGGTGCGTTCGGTGGGTCCGCCGGCGGACGAGACGGCGAGCCCCGCTGTGACGTCGGTTCCGGTCGCGAAGGCCGACACCGCCGCGTTCACGGCTCGGGCCGCGGCGCTGGGCAGTCAGGACAAGACTGCCGCCGACGCCGAGAACACGTCCGGTGTCACGGCTTCCGCCCCGGCGGCGAAGGAGGCGGCACCTGTCGACGCCGTTGTCGCCGACAGCACCGTCGTCGACCTTGCGAAGGGCGTGCCCACCGACGCGCAGGACGCCGAACCCGAGCGGACCGCGCGCGGTGCATGGCGCACCATCGGCGCCGTCGCGGCCGCGGTGCTGGTGCTCGCGCTGCTGGTCGGCGCGGGCTTCGCCGGAATGAAGGTGCGTTCGATCGACGCCCGCGACGAGCGTCGCGGCGAATACGAGCAGACCGCCCGGCAGGCCATCCTCAACCTGACCACCATCCGCGCCGATTCCGCCAAGGCCGATATCGACCGGATCCTCTCGGTGGCCTCCGGCCAGTTCAAGAACGAATTCGACGGGCGGGTCGACCCGTTCATGAATATCGTGCAGCAGGCCAAGGTGGTCTCCAACGGCGAGATCATCGACGCGGCGCTGGAAAGCGACAGCGACGATTCCGCGTCGGTGCTGGTCGCAGCCAAGCAGTCGCTCACCAACGCGGGCCAGCAGGGTGAGCAGACGCGGTTCTACCGGTTCCGGGTCACCGTGAGTCGCGGCGACTCCGGCATGACGGTTTCGAAGGTGGAGTTCGTCGGATGACACTTCGTGGAATGACCAAGCGCGGCAAGATCTTTCTGGCCACCCTGAGCGTGCTCGCCCTCGCGGCGGTGGTGGTGCTCGGTGTCAGCGGATACCGGATCTGGAACGACAACCAGGCCGAGCAGGCGCGTAAGGACGCGGTGACCGCCGCGAGCCGGACCGTCTCGGCCATGTTCACCTACGACTTCCAGACGGTGGACAAGGAACTGCCGAAGGCGGCCGACAACCTCTCGCCGAAGTTCAAGGACGACTACCTGAAGCTCATCGAGCAGGCAATCGCCCCGGGCGCCAAGGAAAAACAGCTCAACGTGAAGGCGACCACCCAGGCGGGCGGTGTCGTCTCCGGCGACAAGTCGCGGGTGGTCGTGCTGCTGTTCCTCAATCAGGTGACCACCAGCAAGGATTCACCGGAGGGCACCACCACGGGTAGCCGGGTGCGGGCCACGGTGGAGAAGGACGGCGACCGCTGGCTGGTCGATCAGGTCACCCCGGTCTAGCTGAAAACTGCTGTCACGCAGTGGTTTCGCGCGGCAGCCGGACGGTGAAGGTGGTGCCGACACCCTCGGTGCTGCGCACATCGACGGTGCCGCCATGCGCGCTGACCAGCGCCTGCACGATGGATAGCCCGAGCCCGGTGCCGCCGCTGGTGCGGGCGCGCGAATTGTCGGTGCGGTAGAAGCGTTCGAAGATGCGGTCGGCCTCGTCGGCGGGCAGGCCGGGGCCGGTGTCGGCGACCTCGAGCAGGACCTCGTCGGCGGTGGGCGTGAGGCGGACCGCGACCGAGGCGTCCGGCGGGGTGTGTGTGAGCGCGTTGTTGAGCAGGTTGGCCAGCACCTGGCGCAGCCGGGTCTCGTCGCCGGTGACCTCCAAAGTGCCTTCACCGGTTTCGATTTCGAGTTCGATGCGGCGGCTCGCGCCGTTCGGATGCTCGGCGGCGGCCATCGCCCGCGCGCTGTGCACGGCGTCGCTGGCCACGGCGAGCAGATCGACCTGGCCCTGCTCCAGCGGGCGCTGAGCGTCCAGCCTGGCCAGCATCAGCAGGTCCTCGACCAGGATGCCCATCCGCTGGGATTCGCGTTCGATGCGGTCCATGAACAAATCGGGTTCGGTGGTCGCGCCCTGGCGGTAGAGCTCGGCGAAGCCGCGGATGGTGGTGAGCGGGGTGCGCAATTCGTGGCTGGCGTCGGCGACGAACTGGCGCATCTTCGCCTCCGACCGCCTGGCCGCGGCCTCGGACGCCTCGGTTTTCGCGAACGCCTGCTGGATCTGGGTGAGCATGCCGTTCAGCGAACGAGACAGCCGGTCGACCTCGGTGTTGCTGCCGCGCACCGGAACTCGGCGATACAGGTCACCGCGGGCGATGGCGGCGGCGGTGTTCTCCACCCGCAGCAGCGGACGCAGGCTGCGCCGGATCACGAAGTACGCGGCGACGGCCAGCGCGGTCAGCACGATCAGCCCGACGACCAGTTCCAGCATGACGAGACGTTGCACGATGTCGAAGTTCTGGTTGAGCGGCAGCGCCACCGTGGTGGTGCCGTCCGGCACGCGGACGGTCAGGGTCCGCCATTCGATCGGCCCGCCGCCGATCGAGCGCACCGTCATCGGGCCGATCTCCGGCGAATCCGGCAGTGCGGGATCGACATCCAGACCGAACGCCTTGATGACGTAGACCCGTCCGTCGTCCTGCACCGAGCGGACATAGAACTGGCTGGTGTGCCGCGGGTCGCCCGGCAGACTCGGCGGCGGCGGTACCCGGCGCCGCGACCATTCGATCGCGCCGTTGCGCAGCTGCTGATCGGTGCGGTCGGTCAGCGAGCGTTCCAGGCCCGAGGTGACCACCATGCCGGAGATCAGCAGCCCGAGTCCGGCGGTGGCGACCAGAATCAGCATCAGCGTCACCCGCAGGGGGATCGCTGACAACACACCGGAGGTCTTGGCGCGCAGCGCCGCGATCCGGCCCTCCGTCATTTTCCAGCCGACCGGCTGCGACTCGGTGCGCGCATCACGTAGCCGACGCCGCGCAGGGTGTGGATGAGGCGCTCGTCGCCGGTGTCGACCTTCTTGCGCAGATACGACACGTAGGTCTCGACCACGCCGACCTCGCCGCCGAAGTCGTAGCGCCACACGTGATCGAGGATGCGCGGCTTACTCAGTACCGTGCCCGCGTTGACCATGAAGTACCGCAGCAGGGTGAACTCCGTGGGCGACAACGCGACCGGCTCGCCTGCCTTCCACACCTCGTGCGTGTCGTCATCGAGTTCGATGTCCTCGAACCGGAGCCGGGAACTCTCCCGCTGCGGCGCGGCGTACCCGGCGCGGCGCAGGATCACCCGCAGCCTGGCCACCACTTCCTCCAGGCTGAACGGCTTGGTGACGTAGTCGTCGGCGCCGAGGGTGAGGCCGGTGATCTTGTCCTGCACCTCGTCGCGCGCGGTCAGGAACAACACGGGGGAGTCGATGCCGTCCGCGCGTAGTCGGCGCAGCAGGCCGAAGCCGTCCATGCCGGGCATCATCACGTCGACGATCAGCGCCTGCGGCCGGAAGCTGCGCGCCTTGTCCAGCGCCTGCGCCCCGTCGACGGCCGTGTCCACCGCGAAGCCCTGGTAGCGCAGGCTCACCGCGAGCAGCTCCACGATCATCGGCTCATCGTCGACTACCAGCACCCGCGCCTCGGGTGCCTGCTCCGCAGGCGCACCACTCATGGATTCATAGTCCGTTATCCGGCTGCGAACTTGCTGGACCAAACCTGGGTGATTCCTGTGAACGCGGTTAGCGTGACGGCTGCCGCTCCTCCGGGTAGGTGTCGTCGTCGGTCAGCAGTGCGCTGCCCGCGACCTGACCCTGCGCCAGTGCCTCGAGGAAGGCGCGGGCCCAGCGGTCCACGTCGTGTGCGAGGACCTGGCGGCGCAGCGAGCGCATGCGGCGGCGTTTGGTGTCGCGGTCGTCCTCGATGGCAGAGACGATGGCGTCCTTGACGCTGTCCAGGTCGTGCGGGTTGCACAGGTAGGACTGCCGCAATTCGGCTGCGGCACCGGTGAATTCGCTGAGCACCAGGGCGCCGTTGAGGCCGCTGTGGCAGGCGACGTACTCCTTGGCGACCAGGTTCATGCCGTCACGCAATGGCGTCACCAGCATGACGTCGGCCGCCACGAAGAAGGCGATCAGCTCGTCGCGCGGGATGGGCCGATGCAGATAGTGCACCACCGGGTAGCCGACCTGGGCGAACTCGCCGTTGATCCGGCCGACCTGGCGCTCGATGTCGCCGCGCATCTGGATGTAGCTCTCCACCCGCTCGCGACTGGGCGTGGCGAGCTGGACCATGACGGTCTCGGACGGATCGATCCGCTCCTCCAGCAACAGCTCCTCGAGCGCGTTGAGCCGGATGTCGATGCCCTTGGTGTAGTCCAGGCGATCGACGCCGAGCAGGATGTTCTTCGGATTGCCCAGTTCCGCACGGATTTTCGCGGCGCGCTCGCGGATGGAGCGGCGCCGGGAATGCTCGTCGAGTTCGGCCGAGGAGATCGAGATCGGGAACGCACCGACCCGGACCGTGCGGAAGCCGACCTGCACCACGCCGAGCTTGGAGCGGACACCGACAGTGCCGCGCGAGGTCGGCTGTCCGGCCAGCCTGCGGGCCAGGTACAGGAAGTTCTGCGCGCCGCCGGGCAGGTGGAAACCGATCAGGTCGGCGCCGAGCAGGCCCTCGACGATCTCGGTACGCCATGGCATCTGCATGAAAAGCTCGACCGGCGGGAACGGGATGTGCAGGAAGAAACCGATGGTGAGGTCGGGACGCAGCATCCGGAGCATCTTCGGCACCAGCTGCAGCTGATAGTCCTGCACCCACACGGTGGCGCCCTCGGCGGCCACCTTCGCGGTCGCCTCGGCGAAACGCCGGTTCACCGTGACGTAGGCGGCCCACCACTTGCGGTCGTAGACCGGGCGCACGATCACATCGTGGTACAGCGGCCACAGCGTGCCGTTGGAGAAGCCCTCGTAGTAGTCGGCGACCTCGGCGGCCGTCAGCGGCACCGGATGCAGCTCGAGGCCGTCCTCGATGATCGGATCGACGTCCGCGTCGGGCACCCCCGCCCAGCCGACCCAGGCGCCTTTGTTGTTGCGCAGCACCGGTTCCAGTGCCGTGACCAGACCGCCCGGACTGCGTTTCCAGCGGGTCGTGCCGTCGGGCAGCCGTTCCAGGTCGACCGGCAGCCGGTTGGCCACGACGACGAAACCGGAACCGGATGCGGCCGGACCGGTGCTCGTCGCGGTGGTGTCGTCAGGTGCCGTGTCTAGGGCGGGGTCGGAGTCGTCGGACGAAGTCATCTGGTGCACTCACGCATCCTTTGCGCGTCGCTGGGTCCCCCGGGGAGTCCGGTGCGTCGACGTCGCCGTTGGCGTCGAAAGGCTGGGCTTATTCTGCCCGGGCGCTCGGTGCGATGCCGAGCATCGACAACAGCATCCGGCACTCGTCGGCGTCCTCGGCGTAGGCCGCGACAACGCGCTGTGCCTGACGTGCGGTTTCGTCGGCAAGTGGTTCCAGATCGTCGTCCGCGATGTCGTTCGCGCTGCCCTTCGCGGCCATCTTCAAGTCCTCCCGGTTCACTACGCTCGTACGTGCGAATAGTCAATGGTATCTGTCCTCAGCAGGCGCGGGTGGCACCCGCGTCAGACCGGCCCCCGGCCGGTGTGCCGACTCCCTCCGCCCCTATACCGTGGGGCGGAGCATCAACTCCACGAAAGGGTCGATATGCCGCTGGCCACGGTGAACGGAATTTCCCTCAACTACCAGGTCAAAGGTGACCGTGCGCGGGGTACCGATGTCAAGGGTTCCGGGCCGCTTGTGGTCATGATCATGGGCACCGGCAGTCCCGGCCGGGTCTGGGAACTGCACCAGGTGCCCGCGCTGGTCGCGGCGGGATACCGGGTGTGCACCTTCGACAACCGCGGGATCGCGCCCTCGTTCGAGGCCGCGTCCGGCATGACCGTCGATCAGCTGGTCGCTGATACCGCCGGACTGATCGAATTCCTCGGCGAGGGGCCCGCGCTGGTGGTCGGCACCTCGATGGGTGCGCGGGTCGCGCAGGAGCTGGCGCTGGCCCGGCCCGAGCTGGTCCGCAAGGCGGTCTTCATGGCGGGCCACGGACGCCTCGATCAGTTCCAGAAAACACTCTCGCTCGGCGAGCACGACCTCGACGCCAGCGGGGTGAAGCTGCCGGAGAAGTACGAGGCGGCGGTGACCGCGGTGATGAACCTCTCGCCCGCGACGCTGGCCGACCCGAACTCGGCGCGCGACTGGCTCGATCTGTTCGAATTCACCGGCGGCCCGGTGACTCCGGGCATCCGCGCCCAGCGTCGGATGGATCACGATTTCGACCGGGTGCAGGCCTACCGCGCGATCACGGTGCCCTGCTTGGCCGTCGGCTTCGCCGACGACCGGATGATCCCGCCCTACCTGTCCAGGGAAGTTGCCGAGGTCATCCCCGGTGCGCGCTACCAAGAGGTGCCGGACGCCGGTCATTTCGGCTACCTGGAGCGGCCTGAGACAGTGAACAAGATTCTGCTCGACTTCTTCGCGAGCTGAGATTCCGCGGCCAGAGGTAACCGCCCAGGCGTAACGTCTCCCTTGCTAGGGTCGAAACAACGCTCGGGACTCCAACGGCGCGCAAGTCTGTGGAACCTCTCGGTTCGTCGGACCCGGCGCCGGGCGATCCACGAGCGATCCCGTACATAGCGCCAGTATCCAGTGAGGTGAAATTGAGCACCAACCCCTTCGATGATGAAGACGGCCGCTTCTTCGTTCTGGTCAACGACGAGGAACAGCATTCCCTGTGGCCTGCCTTTGCCGAGGTTCCGGCCGGATGGCGGGTCGTGTTCGGCGAAGACAGCCGCGCTGCCTGCGTCGAGTACGTCGAAAAGAACTGGACCGACATGCGTCCGAAGAGCCTGCGCGACGCGATGGCCGCCGACGACGCGGCCCGTCAGGGCGCCCAGTCCTGAACTCGCGGTAGCTGAATACTGCGCCGGGACACCCGCCGACTGCGTGATGCCATAAACCCGGTATCACGCAGTCGGTGTGCCCGGCTATGATGGCAACCGCTTTTCCAAGACACCCGCCTCCTTAGCTCAGTGGTAGAGCACCGCTCTTGTAAAGCGAAGGTCGTCAGTTCAATCCTGACAGGGGGCTCCAGTACGAGCGCGTCGGTAACGGCGCGCTCGTTCGCGTAGTAGAGGCCCTTGGCTGGAACAACCGTCGCCCAGCACACCTCAGCTTTGTGACAGGGCGAAGGCGAGCATTGCGGTTGAGGTGAAGTCGATCGAGGGTTCCACGCTCTGCCATGCGCCGACGTTGTCGAGGAAGCGGGCCTCGTGCCCGTCGAAATCGGTCCAGGGCGTACCGGGATCGGCGGAGCAACGTTTCATGGTCGGGAAGGTATTGAGTTCGTCGAGTTTGTCTGCGGCGTTGGGGCCGTTCACGACGGCGCCGCGCAGGATGTCGCCGTTGCCGTCGAGGGCGCCGGCGAGGTTGGCCACTTGGTGTTCGGGGCAATGCGGGTAGACCTCGCCCGCACCGATGATGAAAGTGCTGCCCCAGGAGTTCGCACCAAGCGCCCAACTGCGCTGTTGCGCGCCGAAGGCGTCGTAATTGTGGTCACCGGTGGCCTTGCGGTACAGCTGTGCGGTAGCGACGAGGCCGAAAGTGTGTGGCACCGAGTCGAAGTCGGTGTACACCGCCCCTGCCCGGAAGGGATCTTCGGCGGCCCGGCGCATGCCGTCGTCCAACTGTCGGCGCAGGTCTTTCCGCAGGTTCTCGCCGTTCTCGTTGCCTGCGCGCAGGAGTGTGAGGAGGTCGGCGTGGGCGAGAGCGCTGACGTCGGCGACGCCGAGGGTGCCTGTGGTGTCGGCGGAAATGTACTGTGCCGCCCAGCGGGTGGCTTGCTGTTTCCAGTCGGCGGCGCGGGGGTCGGCCAATGCTGTTGCGGCCAGGCTCATCTCGGTGGCGCCGAACTCCATATCGTCCTGCCAGGAGTTCTCGGGGTAGAAGTTGTGCGGGAAAGCGGTGATCAACGCGTCGCCGGGCTCGGTATTCGCCTTGGCATAGACAGCAGCCGCTTTGCTCAGCCAGGATTTGGCGGCAGCGGGATCGTCGTTGGCGCTGTTCTGCGCGGCGAGCGCGAAGACTGCGGCCACGCGTCCGGCCAGGTTGGGGCTGATCGGTGCGCCGGGCTCGTTGGCCCGCAACACCGGCCGATTCTTGATCAGGTAGTCCGGGTCGCCCGGTCGCACGGTCAGGTCGTCGTCGGTCTCGGGTAGCCGCCAGATGTCGTGGTCGGTGCGGACGTTGTCGTTGCCGGCGCCGATGCCGACTTGGGCGTAAAGGGTGCCGCTCTTGTCGTCCCACATCTTGTCCAGCCAGGACAGTCCATGGTTGGCCTCCTGCGCCAGGCCCGCGGCGTGCGGTGCGATACGCAGCGCCAGCAGGAGTTCGGCGGTGCTGTACGCGGTGGTGTGGGTGAATTTCAGGAAGTCACCCGCGTCGAACCAGCCGCCGGACACGTCGACGGGTCCGCCGACCGGGGTCAGCACCGCGTCGAGCAACTCGTTGCCTTCCTCGTTGTATCGGGGAGTGGCGTACACGATGGCCTGGCGGTCCGCCAGGTGTGCGGGCTTGCGGTGCAGCACATTCGCGAGCACGTCCGTACCGTCGCGCTGGGCCTGGAAGAAACGGATGTTGTCCTCGATGAGTGGGGTGAGCAGCTGCGCGGCGGGCGCGATGCGGAACGTCGGGGAGCTGCCCGACGCCGTGCCGGTGAGTTCTACGTGGTAATTACCGGGGGTGTCGAGGCTGGAGAGGTCCACGAGGTGGACCGCGGGGTACTTGCTGCTCCACGTTCCGGTGCGGGCGCCGACCTGGCCGGTGGTCAGGGTGGTGCCGTGTTCGTCCACCACCCGGTAGCCGGCCTGGCTCAATTCCGTGCTCGAACCCATGACGAAAGCCTGTTTGGCCTCGCCGACCCCGTAGCCGGCCTGGTTGACCCGGATCGCGGGCGGCCTTGTGCTGGAAGGACCTTCGTCGTCAGGTCTGTTCCTGCTCGCAGGCAGGGCGCAGGCGGTGATCGCGACGGTGAGAGTTGCCAGCAGAGTGGTGGCGCGCAGGCTCCAGGTGCGGCCGAGTCGGAAAGTGGACATGAGCCTCACCTTCCTCGGGCGATTGCCGGGCCGAGCTCGGAGTCGTCCTCGAGGATCAATAGGCGCATGAGGAGCGACGCTACTCGGCCAGATCGTCAGTTCAATCCTGGCCGGGGCTCATCTGCAAAAGGGTGGTCAGACCGAGTTTCGGTCCGACCGCCCTTTGCTTTGGGCCGGAGCGACGTTCAGTCCGGGACGTTGGCTCCGTAGCCGAGGTCGCGCAGGGCCTGTTTGATCTTGGCCTGGGCCTCGTCCATCGATTCGGGGGTGGGGTCGGTGTCGGCGCCGGAGATGTCGAAGTCGCCCATGGTGAAGGCTGGGAAGACGTGTACGTGCAGGTGGGGGACCTCTAGGCCGGCGATGAGCAGGCCGGCGCGCGGTGCGTCCCAGGCGGCGCGCACGGCCTGGCCGATCTTCTGGGCGACGACGTTGAGGCGGGCGAAGGTGTCCGCGTCGATGTCCTGCCACTGATCGATTTCCTTGCGGGGCACCACGAGGGTGTGCCCTGGGGTGACCGGTGCGATGGTGAGGAAACCGACGAATTCGTCGTCCTCCCAAACGAATCGACCTGGTAGCTGACCGGCGATGATCGCGCTGAAGACAGAAGCCATGCCCCGCAGGCTACGCCGAGGTGAAATGCGACAGGATGCCCTGCACCTCGTAGATGTCGACCTGGCGGTTGAACCGTTTCTGTAGCGGCTCGTGGCTGCCGGAGATCCAGATGCAGAGCTCGGCGTCCAGGTCGAAGGTGCCTGCGGTCTCCACCGAGAAGTGGGTGATCGCACGGTAGAGGATGCTGTGATAGCTGACCTTGCGGCCGGTCACGCCCTGCTTGTCGACCAGGATCAGGCGCCGGTTGGTGAACAGGATGGCATCGCGCACCAAAAGATATGCGGCGTAGATCTGTTCGCCCTCGCCCATCAGTTTCGCGTATTCCTGTTGCGCTCGGCCGGGATCGATCCGCCCGGCATTGCCCATCAGTCCGTCGATCAGACCCATCGTGTGCACATCCTTCGCGCGGTGTGGGTGGCGTGGCCCGGCTGAGGTATGCCGGAACCATCCCTTTCCATCATCCATGTCGCGAGACCGATATTCGATGGTCGACCGCTGTTCATGAGTGAGCGCAGAGCTTCCTGGGCCTTCACCTAAGCTGTCTGCCGTGCGCGTACTCGTCATCGGTTCCGGAGCCCGTGAACATGCCCTCGTCCTCGCGTTGCGCCGCGACCCCGCGGTCAGCGCGATCGTCGCCGCCCCGGGCAACGCGGGTATCGCGCAGCACGCGACGACCAGGCCGGTCGATCCGTGCTCCGCGGAGGCGGTGGTCGCGCTGGCCACCGAGTCGGCGGCCGATCTGGTGGTGATCGGGCCCGAGGTGCCGCTGGTGCTCGGCGTCGCCGACGCGGTACGGGCGGCCGGGTTCGCCTGTTTCGGACCGTCCGCCGCGGCCGCGCGGATCGAGGGTTCCAAGGCCTTCGCCAAGGACGTGATGGCGGCCGCGGGAGTGCGCACCGCGCACAGCGAGATCGTGGACACCCCGGCCGACCTCGATGCCGCGCTGAGCCGGTTCGGGCCGACCTGGGTGGTGAAGGACGACGGTCTCGCCGCGGGCAAGGGCGTGGTGGTCACCGCCGACCGTTCCGCGGCCCGCGATCACGGCGCCGAACTGCTGGAGCAGGGGCACCCGGTGCTGCTGGAGTCGTTCCTGGACGGGCCGGAGGTTTCGCTGTTCTGCCTGGTCGACGGCGAGACGGTGGTGCCGCTGCTGCCCGCGCAGGATCACAAGCGGGTCGGCGACGGTGACACCGGACCGAACACCGGCGGCATGGGCGCGTATACGCCGCTGCCGTGGCTGTCCGACGAGGCGGTGACCGCGATCGTCGATGATGTGGTGAAACCCGTTGCGGCCGAATTGGTTCGCCGGGGCAGCGCGTTCTCCGGGCTGCTCTACGCCGGCCTCGCGATGGGGGTCGCCGGGCCCGCGGTCGTCGAATTCAATTGCCGCTTCGGCGATCCCGAAACCCAGGCCGTGCTCGCCCTGCTGGAAAGCCCGCTGGCCGAGCTGCTCAACGCCACCGCCACCGGCGCCCTCGCCCAGGTCGACCCGCCGCGTTGGCGCGACGGCGCCGCGATCACCGTGGTGCTCGCCGCCGAGAACTACCCGGGCCGCCCGCGCGTCGGCGACGTGATCACCGGTGCGGGCGACGGCGCGGGGGACGACTCCGCCGCGGTGCTGCACGCCGGAACCGCCCAGCGCGAGGACGGTGCGCTGGTTTCCGCCGGTGGCCGCGTGCTCAATGTGGTCGGTGTCGGCGCCGACCTCGCCGAGGCGCGTGCGCACGCGTACGAGCGCATCGCCTCGATCAAACTGCCGGGCAGCCACTACCGCACCGACATCGGCCTCGCCGCAGTGGAAGACCGGATCGCCGTCCCTAGTTGACGGTCAGGCCGTGTAGGGCCAACCACGGTTGCGGGTCTACATGTTGCCCGCCGATGATGACCTCGAAGTGCAGGTGCGGGCCGGTGGAGTCGCCGCGGTTGCCGACGCGGGCGATCTGCATCCCGGCCGGGACGCGTTCGCCCCGGGAGACGAAGAAGTCGTACATGTGGCCGTACACGGTGATGGTGCCGTCGTCGTGCCGGATGCGCACCCACAGTCCGAAGCCCTCGGCCGGGCCCGCGTCGATGACGGTGCCGTTGGCGACCGCGTAGATCGGGGTGCCGATCGGGGCCGCGATGTCGATGCCCGCGTGGAAAGTGCCCCAGCGGGAACCGAATCCGGAGGTGAAGGTGCCGTGCGCGGGCAGGAAGAAGCCGCCGATACCGGGCAGGGTCACGCCGGGCAGCGTCGTCGCGCCGCCGCCGCCCATCCACGGCTGCCATTCGCCCGCCGCCGCGGCGGCGGCCTCGGCCTTGGCGCGTTCCAGCGTGGCCCGCGCGGCCGCCGCGACCACGGCCTGTTCGCGCAGGCGTTCACCGTTGTCGATGGCGTTCAGGTACCGGCGCACCGACGGCGGGGTGGACTGCACCTGCAGCGGATAGGCCACGGCGACGCGCTGCACGTGGTCCTGATCCGGGGTGCGATCGCTGATCGCGCCGGCGAAGGAGGCATCGCCCGCGGCGACGACGGCGGTCACCGCGAGCCCGGCCAGCAGCACCCGATGCTTGCGCAGCAGCGCGAGCAGCCGGTCGCGGTCGGGTCGTCTGTCCCACCTGTCGCGCAGCTCGGAGCGCCGCCGCCACAGTTCCCGCGGATCGGGCCGCCGTCGCAGGATCTCCCGCACGTTGCGCCGATCGAGCAGGGCCCGCAGGCCGCGTGCCGGTCGTTCCCGCAGCCGAGCACGCCAGTCCGGCGGAATGACCCCGATGCCACCCACTCCGCGCACCCGGTCGAGCCCAGCTCGTCGAGCATTCTCGAGCATCAAGCCGACCATAACCCTGGTGGGAGGGGAGCGCACGACCGGCGCTGGGTTGCCCGCGCCGAGCCGGAGTCTGCCGGGCACGACGAAAGACGACCGTCCGCGAGGTGTCGTCGCGCCGCACCGTCTACCGTCACACGGGTGTCCAGAGAATCTCGCCGGTCGACCATTCCACCTTTCTACGTGATGGATGTCTGGAAAGCTGCGGCGCAACGGGCCAGGACGCACGGAGATGTGCTGGTGCTCGCCGCCGGACAACCGTCGACGCCCGCGCCCGCGCCGGTGCTGCGCGCGACCAAGGCCGCGATCGAATCCGAATTGCTCGGCTACACCGAGACTTTCGGCATTCTGCCGTTGCGCGAGGCGATCGCCCGGCATCACACCGAGACCTACGGCTACGCCGTAGACCCGGATGACGTGGTGGTCACCACCGGATCGTCGGGCGCCTTCTCGCTGATCTTCCTGGCCGCCTTCGATCCCGGCGACACCGTGGTGGTGGCCCGCCCCGGCTATCCCGCCTACCGCAACACGCTCACCGCGCTCGGCTGCCGGGTGGTGGAACTGGATTGCGGTGCTGAAACCAGGTTCCAGCCGACGGTCGCCATGCTGGACGCGCTGCCCGAACCACCGGCCGGACTGGTGGTGGCGAGCCCGGCCAACCCGACCGGCACCATGATCGCCCCCGCCGAACTCGCCGCGCTGGCCCGCTGGTGCGATGCGCACGGCACCCTGCTCATCTCCGACGAGATCTACCACGGCATCACTTACGACAGCTCGGACACCGGAACCTCCTCGTCCTGGGAGACCTCCCGCGAATCGGTGGTGATCGGCTCGGTGTCGAAATACTTCTCGATGACCGGCTGGCGGCTCGGTTGGATGTTGGCGCCCAGCGGATTACGCCCCGCCCTGCAGCGGCTGGCCTCCAACCTGACCGTGTGCCCGCCCGCGATCTCGCAGTACGCGGCGCTGCACGCGTTCGGCGCCGAGGCCAAGGCCGAACTCGACGGGCATGTGCGCCGCTATGCGATCAACCGCCAACTTCTGCTGGACGGCCTGCCGAAAATCGGTATCACCGACCTGGCTCCGGCGGACGGCGCCTTCTACGCCTACGCGGATATCGGCCATCTCACCCATGATGCGCGCGCGTGGTGCGCCGACGTGCTAGACAACACCGGGGTCGCGCTCGCCCCCGGCATCGACTTCGACACCGTGCACGGAAACCGGACAGTTCGCTTCTCCTTCGCGGGCGCCACCGCGGACATCGAGGCGGCGCTGGTTCGTCTAGGGCACTATCTGGGTGTTTGATCGTCGTGTCCGGCAAGAACTTTCCGCAGTTCGGCACCGTGGCCGCGCGGATACGGTAGAACATCGATGGTTGCTTTTCCTCGCTGATTTCCCCTGGAAGAACTGATGACGACTGGCACGATGGCACGGTGATCACCGCGACGACCCCGAAAGGCGAACGGCGTCGCCAGGCTTTGGTAGCTGCCGCCGCCGAGTTGTTGCTCGAAGGCGGGTTCGAGGCGGTGCGGCATCGGTCGGTGGCGACCCGTGCTGATCTGCCGCTGGCGTCGACCACCTACTATTTCGAATCGCTGGAAGACCTGATCGCGCGCGCGGTCGAATTCAGCGGCAATGTGGAACTCGACGCGATGCGCCGCCGCGTGGGCGAGGTGAGCCACCGTCGCCGCGGCGCCGAGGCGACCGTCGATCTGGTGCTCGATCTGCTGGTCGGCGTCGACGGGCACTGGCACGACGAGGGGGCGCGCGGGCAGTTGATCGCGCGCTACGAGCGGTCGGTGGCCTCCGCGCGGCACCCCGAGCTACGCGAGGTGCAGCTACGCCTGCGAGCTCAGCTCGACGAGCTGCTCGCCGATGTGCTGCGCCGCTCCGATCGATTGGTGCGGCCCGAGCAACTGCGCAGGCTGGTCGCGGTGGTGGACGGCGCGGTGGTCGCGGCACTGACCGAAATGGAGCCGGAACCGCGCAGAATGGCCCGTGGCGCGCTGCTCGAGGTGATCGACATCGTCGCACCGGCGACGCCCCAGCAAGTGGACCGTTTCCGCGCATTAGACTGACAACACGTGAGCCTCGTTCCGAACGTCCTTGCCACCCGATACGCCAGTCCCGAACTGGTGCGCCTGTGGTCGCCCGAGAACAAAATCGTGCTCGAGCGGCGGCTGTGGCTGGAGGTGCTGCGAGCCCAGTCGGAACTCGGAATCGAGCTGCCCGCAGGCGTACTCGACGACTACGAGCGGGTGATCGACCAGGTCGACCTCGCCTCCATCGCCGAGCGCGAGCGGGTCACCCGGCACGACGTGAAGGCGCGCATCGAGGAATTCAACGCACTCGCCGGGCACGAGCACGTGCACAAGGGTATGACCAGCCGCGACCTCACCGAGAACGTGGAGCAGCTGCAGATCCGGCTCTCGCTCGAGCACGTGTACGCCCACGGCATCGCGATCGCGGCCCGGCTCACCGAGCGGGCCGCCGAATATCAGACGCTGGTGATGGCGGGCCGCTCGCACAATGTCGCCGCGCAGGCCACCACCCTCGGCAAGCGGTTCGCCTCGGCCGCCGACGAGCTGCTGATCGCGCTGACCCGGGTGCGTGAACTGATCGACCGGTACCCGTTGCGCGGCATCAAGGGCCCGATGGGTACCGCACAGGACATGCTCGACCTGCTCGGCGGCGATCCGGCCAAGCTGTCGCAGCTGGAGCAGCAGGTGGCCAGGCATCTCGGCTTCGCGACCGTGCTCACCAGCGTCGGCCAGGTGTACCCGCGCTCGCTCGACCACGACGTGCTCTCCGCGCTGGTTCAGGTGGGTGCCGGCCCGTCCTCGTTCGCGCACACTATCCGGCTGATGGCCGGAAACGAGCTGGTCACCGAGGGCTTCCAGCCCGGCCAGGTGGGCAGCTCGGCGATGCCGCACAAGATGAACACCCGCTCGTGCGAGCGCGTCAACGGCCTGCAGGTGGTGCTGCGCGGTTACGCCTCGATGGCCGCCGAACTGGCCGGCGCGCAATGGAACGAAGGCGACGTCTTCTGCTCGGTGGTGCGCCGCGTCGCGCTGCCGGACGCCTTCTTCGCCATCGACGGCATGATGGAAACCTTCCTCACCGTGCTCGCCGAATTCGGCGCCTACCCCGCCGTCATCGCCCGCGAACTGGACCGCTACCTCCCGTTCCTCGCCACCACCCGCATCCTGATGGCCGCTGTGCGCGCCGGCGTCGGCCGCGAGACCGCGCACGAGGTCATCAAGGAGCACGCGGTCGCGGTAGCCCTCGCGATGCGCGAACAGGGCCGCGAACCCGACCTGCTCGACCGCCTCGCCGCGGACGAGCGCCTCCCGCTGGACCGCGCCGCCCTCGACGCTGCCCTCGCCGACAAGTCCGCCTTCATCGGGGCCGCCGAAGCCCAGGTCGCCGACGTGATAGCCGCAGTCCAGAAACTCGTTGACCAGAACCCGGCCGCCGCCAACTACACCCCCTCCCCAATCCTGTAGCGGGAGCGGTTGTTTCGCTGCAAATTCGCTAGCAGGTGTCATAGCCGACGGATATCGTCCCATGGTGGCCATTCACGCCTTTGTGGACGAGTCGATTCGTCGCGACCGTTACCTCCTCTGTGCTGCCCTCATTCCGCCTGAGCGGTTGGCCGCTGCGCGGTCGCTTGTGCGCGGCCTCTGTTTGCCTGGGCAGCGGCGCTGGCATTTCGCCAAGGAGCCGGACACTCGTCGGCGGTTGATTCTTGCTGCGATGGCGCGATGTGAAGGTGTCCGCGTGGCGATATTCGTGGGGCGGGGGATCGAGGTTCGCGCTCGCGACGAATGCATGGCTCGATTGGTGACGCACCTGGTGGACTTGAAGGCGGAGCGGCTGGTGATCGAATCGCGGGAGAGCCTGGACCATCGTGATCGACACTGCATTGCCGGGGTGCTTCGTAAAGCATCGGCGGATCTGCCATACGTGCACATGCTCCCGCATTGTGAACCCGGGCTGTGGTGGCCGGACGCGGTCGCCTGGGCGTTTGGTGCGGGTGGGGTGTGGAAGGCGATGGTCGCGCCGTTGGTGCAGGACGTCTACGAGGTCGAAAACCCTCGTAGATAGCGCGAAACCCGACTGCTCACCGTCCGGAGAGGAGCCGGGTCCACTTCTCCCAGCTAGTGCCGGGAGCTGGTCTCGATATTACTGCATCTTATGTTTGATGGCTATGTAATTGCGATGCGCCGATGTGCGGCTGCTGTGAGCGCGGAACCCGGCTTCCCACCGTCCGGTGACGAGCCGGGCCCACTTCTCCCAGCTAGTGCCAGGAGCTGTTGCAAGTATGAGGTCGCAGCGCAGTCGGCACCAGTGAATTTTTCGTAGATGGGGGTGGTTGTGCGGGTTAGGGTTTCGGCGTGAATCCGTACACGGTTTTTGGGGAGATCATTGCTGGGCGGGCGGCGGCGAGCCGGGTGTATGAGGACGCGGATGTGTTGGCGTTCATGGATATTCGGCCGATGACGCCGGGGCATGTGCTGGTGGTGCCGAAGGTGGTTGCGCGCAGCCTCGCCGAGTTGGATCCGGTGATCGGGGGGAAGTTGTTTCAGGTGGGGCAGCGGGTGGCGGCGGCGTTGCGGGCGAGTGAGGTGGGGT
The DNA here is from genome assembly GCF_042727395.1 of Nocardia sp. NPDC060255. Classification (NCBI taxonomy): domain Bacteria; kingdom Bacillati; phylum Actinomycetota; class Actinomycetes; order Mycobacteriales; family Nocardiaceae; genus Nocardia; species Nocardia sp. NPDC060255. The sequence continues at coordinate 38,040 of NZ_JBHXAU010000011.1, forward strand.
GTGATGGGGTGAATTTCTTTCTCGCCGATGGGGTGACGGCGGGGCAGGAGGTGTTCCATGTGCATCTGCATGTGATTCCGCGGACGCCGGGGGATGGGTTCGGGTTGCGCGGGCGGCCGACGAGTCCGCCGCGGGCCGACCTGGATTATCTGGCCGGGTCTATTCGAGGGGCGCTCGGTCGTTCGGATTCGTGAGTTCGGCGGGAAGCATGTGCCGCATCGGCTGATTTGCTGTTAGAACGCCGAGAGCTAGATCACTTCCGCAACAACCCACGGTGAGTTACCTTTAAAAGCCGTTGTGATGCGGCGATGGAGGTGTGACCGTGCGTCGAACACCAGTTGCTGTGATAGTGCTGACCGTCGCGTTCGGCGTGCTCGGGCCTGCGGTCATCGGACCTGCGACCGCCTCGGCCGCGCAGGTCGAGCGGATCGACAACCTGAGCCCGACGCGCACCGCGATGTTCATCGATTCGCCCGCGATGGGGCGCACGATCCAGGTTCAGGTGCTGCATCCGGCGGGCGGCGGCCCGCGACCCGCGTACTACCTGCTGGACGGCCTCGATCCCGGCACCAGCCAGAGCACCTGGACCAATGCCACCGACGCGGAACGGTTCTTCGCGGGCTCGAACGTCAATGTCGTGCTCCCGGTCGGCGGTGAGGCCAGCTACTACACCGACTGGCAGCAGGACGATCCGCAACTCGGTCACTACCAGTGGGAGACGTTCCTGACCGAGGAACTGCCACCGCTGATCAACACCCGATTCAACGGCAACGGCGTCAACGCGATCGGCGGACTCTCGATGGGCGGCAACGCGGCCTTCATCCTGGCCGCCCGCAACCCGTGGCTGTACCGCGCCGTCGCGGGCTACAGCGCCTGCCCCGACACCGGCCTGGCGATGGGCGCGATGATGTTCTCCATCGCCAACCGCGGCGGCAACCCGCTCAATATGTGGGGACCTCCCGGCAGTCCGGCCTGGGCCGAACACGATCCGGCGCAGCTGGCAGAACGACTGCGCGGCAAGACAATCTATCTGTCCAGCGGCACCGGCATCCCGGGCCCGCACGAGACGGAGATCAAACCCCAACTGGCGGAGAACATCTTCCTCGGCGGCCCGGTCGAGGTCGGCGTCAACGCCTGCGTGGTCGCGTTCGAACAGCGGCTGCGCGGGCTCGGCATCCCCGCCCGGGTCGACTACAGCGCCACCGGAACTCACTCCTGGTCCTACTGGCAGGACATGTTGCACGCGTCGTGGTCGACCATCGCGCCGTCCATCGGAGCCTGAATTCCGCACGGGCGCAGCGGATTCCCTAGTTCCGCCCGGCATTGAGCACGACAATCGCGATCTGGACCCGGTTTTCGGCGTCGAGTTTGGTGAACAGCCTGCTGGTATACGACTTCACCGTCGCGATGCTCAGGTGCATTTCCTTGGCGATGTCGGAGTTGGACAGGCCACGGCCGATCGCTTCGGCGACGTCGCGTTCGCGCGCGGTCAGCGCGGTGAGGGCGGTGCGGGCGCGCTCGCATGCCGCGACGTCGGAGCTCGGCCCGGCGGTGGCGACCGAGATCAGTTGCGCGGTAACGCTCGGCGAGAGCGTCGGCCGGCCCGCTGCCACCTGCTTGACCGCGGCGACGATATCGGCGGGCGGTGTGTCTTTCAGCAGGAAGCCGTGTGCGCCGATTCGCAACGCCTGCAACACCATGTCGTCGGCGTCGAACGTGGTCAGCACCACCACCCGGGGCGGGTCGGCCCGGCTCAGCAGTTCGCGGGTGGCGTCGAGCCCGTCCCGTACCGGCATCCGGATATCCATCAGCACGATGTCGGGAGATTGTGCGCGGACCACCGTGAGCGCCTGTTCGCCGTCGGCGGCCTCGCCGACCAGTTCCAGCTCCGGATCGCCGCCGAGGATCATCGTCAATGCCGAGCGAGCCAATGGCTCGTCGTCGACGACGACCACCCTGATGCGTGCGTTCATCTGTCGCTCGTCGCGACAACGGCGGGCCACGGCAGCACGGCCCGCAGCCGGAAGCCGCCGGTCGGGTCGGGGCCGTAATCCAGTGTGCCGCCGACCAGTTCGGCGCGCTCGGTGAGACCGAGCAGACCGTAGCCGGAGGACGGCAGCGCGAAGCCGGGCCGGCGCGGCGCGGAGTTGCCGACGTCGACGATCAGATCCTGGCCCGGCCTGCCGTCGATGCGCACCCGGACCGCGGCCCCGGGAGAATGCTTGCGCGCGTTGGTCAGTCCCTCCTGGGCGATGCGATACGCCGTGCGCGCGCTGGTCGCCGGGAGGTCGGCGGTCGTGGTGTCGGTGATCGACACGTCCATGCCCGTCGAGCGTGCCTCGTCGACCAGGCGCGCGAGGTCGGCGAGGGTGGGCTGCGGCGGTTCCGGGGTGCCGGTGAGTGAGTCGTCGCTGGTGCGCAGCACGCCGAGCACCTCACGCAGTTCTTGCAACGCGAGATGCGCGTTCTCGGCAATGGTTTTCGCCGTCGCGGCGGTCTGCTCCCGGGTCAGGTCGGTGCGGAAACCGAGCGCACCGGCATGCATCGCCACCACCGAAATCCGGTGTGCCAGTACGTCATGCATCTCCCGCGCGATGCGATTGCGTTCCAGCAGCCGCGCCTCGGCGGCCCGCGCGTGCTGTTCCCGCTCGGCGGTTTCGGCACGAGACCGTAACGACCACACCAGATCTCGCCGAGCGCCGACCGCGAAGCCGATCGCGACAATGGTGGCGATGGCCGCCGTGAGCACCGCCGGTCCGACCCAATACGGCTGCACGTCGTCGGTCGGGTAGAGCACGCTGTCGGTGAGCAGGCCGGTCCCGATGCTGACGACCGCCAGCGCGATGGTCTCGGCATAGCGCCGCCGGGTGGCCAGCGAACACAGCACCAGGGCCGCCGCGCCATTGGCGGTGACCGACGCGGTGGACAGCACCGTCACGATCGCCGCGATGGCCACCGGATACCGGCGCCGCAGCAGCGTGAGCAGCATGCACGCCACACCGAGCAGCGGATCCCCGATCTGGAACCAGGTGCGTAACGCGCCGTCGATCGGTGTCATCTGGTCCTTGGTGGTCGACCAGGCCAGTAGTCCGATGCCCGCGACCGCCGCGAGCCGCCAGGCGTGCGACCACGGCCGAAGCGGTGGCGCCGACGACAGGGGTGCGGGGGACATGACGCGACTGTAGGTGGCGTGCGTTCGCCCGCGCATCGGTCTCCAGGGCGAATTCGGGTCGACCAAAGGATGAACTCGCCGCCGACCGATGGCCGATGTGCGATGACCTGCCTCGGGGCAATTATGAGATACGTCGATGCTGGCCAACGGAGGAAACGGAGAGTGTGATGGGCAAGAACGTGTGGGTCGGACTGCAGATCGTCGGCATGGTCTTGCTGGTCGCGTCGGCCCAGGCCGTCATCCGCCTGTTCATCGATCACCACAAATCCCAGGTGTGGGGCCTGCTCGACTGGGTGCCCGGCGGCTGGGGCGGTCAACTCGTCGCGCTCGTCGTGCTCGCCACCTGCGGCGGGATCCTCGCCGAACGCGCGAACAACAAAGTCGAACTGCTCGAAGCCTGAAACCCCGATGCCCGGCCCCGGGAAAACCCTGATGCCGCGTCCGAAACTTCCCGCCGCGCACATAACTGCCGGCAATTCTGTGCGCGGCAGGACGATTCGTTCGCGCCGGAATCAGCGGGCCGATACTTCGGCGGGTTGCCAGTGCGGGTAGTCGCTGTAGCCCTCGGCGGTGCGGCCGTAGAGCAGGTGTTCGCGGATCGGGGCGAGCGGGAGGTCGTGGGTGATGCGATGGACCAGGTCGGGATTCGAGATGAAGTTGCGGCCGAACGACACCAGGTCGGCCAGGCCCGCGCGCAGCACCTCCTCGGCGGCCGCCGCCGTTGTCGGCGCGCGGTTTTCGCCGACATTGGCGATGAGGGTGCCGCGCCAGCGTGGCCGTAGGTCGGCCAGTGCCCGATAGCTGTCGTTGTCGGTCAGGTGCAGGTAGGCCAGGTCTCGGCGGTCGAGTTCGGTGACCAGCGTGCGGTAGAGCGGGGCCGGATCGGCTTCGGCCATATTGAACTGCGGGTTGCCGGGGGACAGGCGGATTCCGGTGCGGTGCGCGCCGATCGCGGCGGCCACGGCATCGACGACGGCCAGCGGCAGGCGCATCCGGTTCTCGATCGACCCGCCGAATTCGTCGGTGCGCAGGTTGGTGTTGTCCGCTAGGAACTGATGCACGAAATAGCTGTTGGCGCCGTGGATTTCGACGCCGTCGAAATCGGCGGCGATGGCGTTGCGGGCGGCGATGGCATGCTGCTCGACGGCTGCTTCGATAGCGGCGCGGTCGAGTACCGCCGGTGTGATCGGCTCGCCCTTGCCACCGTCGATCAGGTGCACCCGATCCTCGTCCAGCACCGCCGACGGACCGGCGGGCCAGGAGCCGTCGATCCGGGCGAGCGGGTGTCCCTTGCGTCCACCGTGCATGAGTTGCGCGAAGATTCGCCCGCCGTTCGCATGGACGGCCGCGGTGACCCGGCGCCACGCCTCGACGTGCCGTTCGGTTTGCAGCCCGGGCACCCAGGCCTCGCTCTGCCCGGTCGAATGCGGCCAGATGCCCTCGGTCACGATGAGCCCGGCCGCCGCGCGCTGGGCGTAGTAGTCGGCGACATCGCTGGTCGGCGAGCCGTCGGGTAGCGAGCGCAGCCGGGTCATCGGCGACATGACGATCCGATTGGGCAGTGCCCGTTCGGAATTGCGGTATTCGGTCAGTAGCAGCATTCCTGTACCGTAAAACCTGACATCAATGTCAGGTCAAGGAGCGATTGTGCGCATCGGTGAACTGGCCGAGCGGACCGGCGTCAGCGTCCGGTCGCTGCGGTATTACGAGACCAAGGGACTGCTCGCGTCGGAGCGGACCTCCGGCGGGCAGCGCGAGTACCCGGCGTCGGCCGTCGACCGGGTCCGGCGCATCCAGGAGATGTTCGCCGCGGGCCTGCACAGCGACACCGTCGGGGAACTGCTGCCCTGCATCCACGACGTGGACGGCAGCCCGAACGCGGCCGCCACTCCATTCCTGGTGCAGAAGCTCACCGGGGAGCGCGAGCGGATCGAACAGGCCATGCGCGACCTGGACCGCACCCGCGAGGTGCTCGACAGCGTCATCGAGGCCGCCTCCGGCACCGAGCCGCGCACCGAAGGTCGGGGATAGATCAGCGATACCGCAGTGCGACGCACTCGAGCAGCGCGGTTGCCGGGTCCTGGCGGGACGGGCGGGGCCCACGCCGCTACGGTGGAACCCATGGCTCTCGACAGCGGTACCGGAACGATCTCAGACCTCGACGGGGTGACGGCACCGATCGCCAAGACGGTGCCCACCGAACGCGTGCATCACGGCGACCTGTTCGTCGACGAGTACGAGTGGTTGCGGGACAAGGAGAACCCCGAGGTCATCTCGCACCTCGAGGCGGAGAACGCGTACACCGAGGCACAGACCGCGCATCTGGCCGAGCTGCGCGACTCGATCTTCGACGAGATCAAGGGCCGCACCCAGGAGACGGACCTGTCCGTGCCGACCAGGATGGGCGAGTACTGGTACTACTCGCGCAGCTTCGAGGGCAAGCAGTACGGCGTGCACTGCCGGTGTCCGATCGCGGCCGACGCCGAAGGCATCGATGCCTGGACCCCGCCGCAGCTGGAGGCGGGCACCGAGGTGCCGGGCGAACAGATCCTGCTGGACAGCAACGTGGTCGCCGAGGGACACGACTTCTTCGCGCTGGGCGCGTTCTCGCTCAGCCATGACGGCAACCTGCTCGCCTACTCCGTAGACACCGTCGGTGACGAGCGGTACGTGCTGCGCTTCAAGGATCTGCGCACCGGGGAGATGCTGTCCGACGCGATCGCCGAGACGGCGCCGGGCGCGACCTGGTCGCTGGACGGCACGCACGTCTTCTATCAGACGGTCGACGAGTCCTGGCGGCCCGACACCGTGTGGCGGCACCGGCTCGGCGCCCCGACCGCCACCGATGTGCAGGTGTTCCACGAGCCCGACGAGCGCTACTGGGTGAGCATCACCTCGACCCGCTCGGAGAAGTACCTGATGATCTGGGTCGGTTCCAAGATCACCACCGAGGGCTGGGTGCTCGAATCCGACGATCCCGAGGGCGAATTCCGGGTCATCCTGCCGCGTCGCGAGGGCGTCGAATACTCCGCCGAGCACGCGGTGGTCGGCGGCGAGGACCGCTTCCTGATCCTGCACAACGACGTCGTCGACGGCGTGAAGGCGGAGAACTTCGTGCTCGCCGACGCCCCGGTCGCCGATCCGTCGGACCTGACGCTGCTGATCGAGCACCGCGACGACGTGCGGCTCGAGGACGTCGACGCCTACGCCGATCACCTGGTGCTGAGCTACCGGCGCGAGGCGCTCACCCGGGTCGCGGTCTGGCCGCTGACCGACAGCGGGTACGGCGAGCGGCGCGAGCTCGACTTCGATCTGGAGCTCTTCGCCGTCGGCGCGGGCGCGAACCCGGAGTGGGCGCAGCCGACCCTGCGCATCGGGCTGACCTCGTTCATCACGCCGGTGCAGGTGTTCGACTACGTGCCGGCCACCGGCGATCTGCTGCTACGCAAGGAGCAGCCGGTGCTCGGCGGCTACGACGCGAACGATTATGAGCAGCACCGGGATTGGGCGATCGCCGAGGACGGCACCCGGATCCCGATCTCGCTGGTGTGGAAGAAGGGTCTCGCGGTGGATTCGCCGAAGCCCCTGCTGCTCTACGGATACGGCTCCTACGAGGCGAGCATGGATCCGTCCTTCTCGGTGTCGCGGCTGTCGCTGCTGGATCGCGGCATGGTGTTCGCGGTCGCGCATGTGCGTGGCGGCGGCGAGATGGGCCGGCTCTGGTACGAGAACGGCAAGACGCTCACCAAGAAGAACACCTTCACCGATTTCGTTTCCTGCGCAAGGCATTTGATCGATACCGGCAAGACCGCGGCGGATCGGATGATCGCCGACGGTGGCAGCGCGGGCGGCCTGCTGATGGGCGCGGTGGCGAACCTGGCGCCGGAGCTGTTCGCGGGCATCCTGGCGAATGTCCCGTTCGTCGATCCGCTCACCTCGATCCTGGATCCGTCGCTGCCGCTGACCGTCATCGAATGGGACGAGTGGGGTAACCCGTTGGCGGACAAGGACGTCTACGACTACATGAAGTCCTACGCCCCGTACGAGAACATCGAGGCCAAGGACTACCCGGCCATCCTGGCGATCACCAGCCTCAACGACACCCGGGTGCTCTACGTCGAACCCGCCAAGTGGGTCGCGAAACTCCGTGCCACCAAGACCGGCGACGCCCAGCTGCTGCTGAAGACCGAGATGAGCGCGGGCCACGGTGGAGTCAGCGGCCGATACGAGAAGTGGAAGGAAGTCGCCTTCGAGTACGCCTGGGTGCTGGACCGGGTGGGCTTGGCCGACGCGTAATCCGGGCGGCCGGTTTCCCGAAACCGGCCGCCACCGCGCGGGGATGTCCGGCGAGAACGTGTGTCACGGTGTTCGTCGCCCGGTCATCCCGCCTGCACGCCCAGTACATCTGCCCCTGGCACCGTAAATTCATGAACGCTGAGCTGGTCGTATCCATTTCCGGGATCAGGGACACCACTCGGGACGCGGCGATCGAGTTCGCCGCCGAGATGGACCAGCGCGGGGTGCCACTGTCGCTGCTCGTGGCGCCCCGGTTGAAGGGGAAGTACAAGCTGGTCGATGATCCGGCGACGCAGGCCTGGCTGCGCGGCCGCCGGGCCCGCGGCGACGCGATCGTGCTGCACGGCTACGACCAGGCGGCGACCAAGCGCCGCCGGGCCGAATTCGCCACGCTGCCAAGGCATGAGGCGCGGCTGCGGCTCACCGCGGCGGATCGGGTGATGGAGCGGGTGGAGTTGCGCACCCGCCTGTTCGCCGCACCGCGCTGGGACGCCTCCGTCGGCGCCATCGAGGCGCTGCCCGAGGTCGGTTTCCGGGTCGCGCTCGGCCTGACCTCGATCCTCGACCTGGAACACAATGTGGCACAGAAGGTTCGGGTGTACGGCATCGGCGAGGGTTTCCGCGCCGAACCGTGGTGGTGTCGCGCGCTGGTGATGGGTGCCGCGCGCACCGCGCGTCGCGGCGGCATGCTGCGTCTCGCGGTGTCGGCCGCACAACTGGAACGTTCCGGCCCGCGCCAGGCCATGCTCGACGCCGTCGACCTGGCTCTGTTCCACGGCGCGACCGGCGCCGTCTACCGCTGGGAACCGCCCGCCATCGCGCGCGCGGCTTGAAAAACGCCGCGGCGTGGTGTGGTCGGGCACCGCGGCTCGTGGTTATCGGCACCGCCGAGCGTGTCGCCGATCGGCGCCGCCGCTCGTGAAATGGCGTGAATCGAGCGGCGGCGCTCCAGCGTAGGCCCGCTCACGCAGGCTCGATCTTCTTGTCCGGCACCATCGCTCGCGCACTGTGCGTGAACCCGCCCGCCTCCTGCCGGGTGAGCGAGGTCGAAAACGGATGCCGCGCCAGCTGTTTCATGCATCGCTCGAAGTCGGCCAGCAGCAGCTCGGCCAGGTCGACGGTGAAGCCGTGCCGGATCACCGCGCGCATGATCGTCTCGTCCGCCCGGTCCGCGGGTAGCGGATACGCGGCGATCAGCCAGCCTCTGCTGCGCAGCCGGTCCGACAGGTCGTACAGGTTGAACCCGGGATCGCCGATCAGTCGCCACGCCACCGCGGTGATGCCCCGGCTCGGGTCACCGTCGTGGATCATCTCGAACACCCCGAGCTCGCGCAGCCCCGCCGCCAGATGCTGGGCCGCGTGATAGATCGCGGACTGGACGCGGGTGTATCCGGTGCGGCCGAGCCGGATGAACTCGTAGTACTGGGTGATCGCCTGCCCGCCGGGCCGCGAGAAATTCAGGTTGAACGTGCCGATGCTGCCGCCGAGGTAGTCCACGTCGAAGATCAGCTCGGCGGGCAGGTCGGCCGCCTCACGCCAGATCGCCCAGCCGACGCCGAGCGGCGCCAGCCCGGTTTTGTGGCCGGAGGCGTTGATCGACTTGACGCGCGGCAGCCGGAAATCCCACGCCAGATCCGACGCGGTGAACGGGGCGAGGAAACCGCCGCTCGCCGCGTCGACGTGGATCGGGATATCCAACCCGGTCGACTCCTGCAGCTGATCGAGGGCGCGGCTGATCCCGGCGACATCCTCGAACAACCCGGTGAAGGTCTGGCCGAAGGTCGGCACCACCATGATGGTTCGCTCGTCGCAGTAGGCGGCCACGTCGTCCGGGTGCATGGTCAGGCGGTCGCCGCGCAGCGGGATCTGGCGGATCTCGACGTCGAAGTATCTCGCGAATTTCTCCCAGCACACCTGGACCGGCCCGCACACGAAATTGGGTGTGCCGGTGCCGCCGCGTTGCCGCCAGCGGAACTTGGCGGCCAGCCCGCCGAGCAGCGCGGCCTCGCTGGACCCGGTGGTCGAGGTGCCGTGCGTGCCCGCCGGATCGGGGGAGTGCCACAGGTCGGCGATCATCCGGACGCAGCGTCGCTCGAGCTCGGCGGTCTGCGGATATTCGTCCTTGTCGACGATGTTCTTGTCGAGCGCTTCGAGCATCACCCGGCGGGCCTGGTCGTCCACCCAGGTCGTGCAGAAGGTGGCCAGATTCATCCGCGAGACGCCGTCGAGCATCAGCTCGTCGTGCACGATCTCGTAGGCGACCTCGGCGAAGAGTTCGTGATCCGGGAAACCGGCCTTGGGCGCGACCCGGCTCATGCCGGGCCGGGCGAACAGGTCGTCGGAGTCTGCGCTGTGGGACATCGGGTGGCCTCCGGAGTATCGGCTCGCGTGGTGGTACCGAACTGCAGTCACCCAACACAATCACACCGAGGTCGATCGAGCAGCCGATGCCGTCGCCGGAAGTCGGCCGACACGGACTGCTCGGTCGACTAGATTTCCAGCTCTGTATCAGTTGGTTCGTGCGAGAGTGGGACAGCGGCGCTGTCGGCCGCTGCCGCCCGGACCGTCCCGGCATTCGGGTGCGCGACATGGAGCGCGACGACACGAAGAAGTGAGGCGCTGGCAATGACCGACGATTCCCGCACCGCCGAGCTGCGCGCGAAGGTAGCCGCGCTCATGCCACAGGCGAAAACCGATCTGACGCAGCTTGTTTCGTTCAAATCGGTGGCCGACGCCCGCCAGTTCCCGCCGGAGGAATGCGAGCGGGCCGCGCAGTGGGTCGCGGACGCGTTCGTCGCGGCGGGCCTGACCAGGGCCGGGCTGCACGAGACGCCGGACGGCAGCAAGGCCGTCATCGCCGCCCGTCCCGCGCCGCCCGGCGCGCCGACGGTGCTGCTGTACTGCCACTACGACGTACAGCCGCCGCTGGACAGCGCGGCCTGGCGCACGCCGGTCTGGGAGCTGACCGAGAAGAACGGCCGCTGGTACGGCCGCGGCGCCGCCGACTGCAAGGGCAACATCGTCATGCACCTGACCGCGCTGCGCGCGCTCGGGCCCGACCTGCCGCTCGGTGTCATGGTGGTCGCCGAGGGTTCCGAGGAGCAGGGCACCGGCGGGCTGGAGCGCTTCGTCGAGGCCAACCCGGAGCTGTTGCGGGCCAACGCGATCCTGATCGGCGACTGCGGAAACTTCGCCGCGGGCGTGCCGACGCTGACCGAAACCTTGCGCGGCAACGTGAGTGTCGTCGTCACCATCCGAACCCTCACGGGTCCTTTGCATTCCGGCATGTTCGGCGGACCGTCTCCGGACGCGCTCGCCGCGCTGATCCACCTGCTCGCCACGCTGCGTGACGAGCACGGCAACACCACGGTGGCCGGGCTGCCGAACGATCAGCGCTGGCCCGGCGTGCAGTACCCGGAGGACCAATACCGCACCGACGCAGGCGTATTGCGCGGCGTCGAGCTGATCGGTGACGGCACCGTCGCCGACATGCTCTGGGCGCGACCGGCTTTGACGGTGCTCGGGATCGACGTTCCGCCGGTGGTCGGCTCGGCCGCCGCCATCCAGCCGTCGGCCCGCGCCAGGCTCAGCCTGCGCATCCCACCGGGCACCGATCCGGAGCAGGCGCACAAGGCGCTCGTCGCGCACCTCGAGGCGAACACCCCGTGGAATGCCGAGCTCACCATCGAACTGGAGGGTGTCGGCGCGCCGTTCCGTTCCGGCGCGGGCGGTCCGGCGCGGGAGGCGATGGAGACCGCGCTGGCCGTCTCGTACGGTCGCGCGGCGACCACCCAGGGGCAGGGTGGCTCGATTCCGCTGTGCAACGTCTTCGCCGACACCTACCCGGACGCCGAGATCATGCTGCTCGGCGTCGAGGAGCCGACGTGCCTGATCCACGCCCCCAACGAGAGCGTGGATCCGTCCGAGATCGAGCACATGGCCCTGGCCGAGGCGCTGTTCCTGCTGAACTACGCCGAGCAGCCCGGATAGCGCCGTGCCGAGCAGGCCAGCGCTAGAACTCGCGCTGGTCTTCCGGCTCGACCACGGTGAATTCCGTGCCGGCCGGACCCATTTCGGACAACCGGCCGAAGTAGATGCTCTGCGCCGCCTGCTCGATGATGCCGTAGTGAATGGGCAGCGCGGTGCGCGGCGCGACCGCGCGCAGGTAATCCACCGCCTCGCTCAGCTTCATCCACGGCGCGGCCGCGGGGATGGCGAGCACGCCGACCTGGACCGGCGGCACCCACAGCGAGTCGCCGGGATGCACGAGTTGCGCCGGATCGTCCGGGGTGCCGAGCTGGAACACGGTGTTGTCCACCACCGGAATCTCCGGGTGGATCACCGCGTGCCTGCCGCCGCCTCCGGTGATCCGCAGCTCGCCCAGCGTGAGCACGTTGCCCGCGTGCACCGCCTCCCACTTTTCGCCGCGCTGCTGCGCGGTCTGCGGATCGGCGAGCAGCCGGGCGCCGGGATTGGCGTCGACCAGTGCCTCGATCCGGTTCGGATCGATGTGGTCCGGATGCTGATGGGTGATCGCGATGGCGTCCAGATCGGTAAGCCCCTCGAAGCCGTGCGAGAAGGTGCCCGGATCGAACAGCACCTTCTTGCCGTGTAGCTCGACGAGGAGGCAGGAATGGCCGAAGTGAGCTATGCGCATTCCGCCATGTTATTGCGCGACCAGAATTCGGGCATGCGATGCGAATTTTGGCCGACCCCGGGGACGGCGCGGGCAACCAGCACAACTACGCTGCTCAGGTAACCCCCCACCACCACATGAGGAGCAACGCGTGGCACGAGTCGTGGTCGAGGTGATGCCGAAGGCCGAGATCCTGGACCCCCAGGGACAGGCCATCGTCGGTGCGCTCCCGCGCCTGGGATTCGAGGGCATCTCGGATGTACGGCAGGGCAAGCGATTCGAACTCGACGTCGACGACAGTGTCGGTGACGCCGAGCTCGAGCAGATCGCGGAGGCACTGCTGTGCAACACCGTGATCGAGGAGTGGAAAGTCACCCGGCTGTCATGAGCGCCCGTATCGGAGTCATCACTTTTCCGGGGACGCTCGACGATGTCGATGCGGCCCGGGCGGTGCGCCTGGCCGGTGCCGAGGCGGTCAGTCTCTGGCACGCCGACGCCGACCTGAAGAACGTCGATGCGGTGATCGTGCCCGGCGGCTTCTCCTACGGTGACTACCTGCGCGCGGGCGCCATCGCCCGGTTCGCGCCGGTGATGGGTGCGGTCGTGCGTGCCGCGAAGACCGGTCTGCCGGTCCTCGGCATCTGCAATGGCTTCCAGGTGCTGTGCGAAGCGGGTCTGCTGCCCGGTGCGCTGACCCGCAACGAGGGACTGCACTTCATCTGCCGCGACGAGTGGCTGCGGGTGGAATCGGCGTCGACCGTGTGGACCTCGCGCTACGAGGCCGGTGCCCAGATCCTGATCCCGTTGAAGTCCGGCGAGGGTCGCTTCCAGGCCTCGGCCGCCGTGCTCGACGAGTTGGAGGGCGAGGGCCGGGTGGTCTTCCGCTACGCGGGCGACAACCCGAACGGTTCGCAGCGCGGCATCGCGGGCATCGCCTCGGCCGACGGTCGCATCGTCGGCCTGATGCCGCACCCCGAACACGCCACCGAGGCACTGACCGGCCCGAGCGACGACGGCCTCGGCCTGTTCCTCTCGGTGCTGGACACCCTGGTCTCGGCGTAATCGCATAACCACCACGAGCCGCACGCTTTTCGATCCACCGCGCCGATCAGCGCGCGGGAGTTCGAAGAGGGTGCGGCTCAGGTGATTCTGGCGACGATATCGAACCGGACGCCGTTCGCGCGGGCTATGTAGCCGTGCTGGATGGCCTGGTTGCCTTGGAAGGCACGCTGCCCGCCGGGGGTCTCCAGCAGCACGCCGTGGTCGATCGCGCCGAGCACGTCGGGCACTCGCAGCGAGCCCACCGCGTGTGCGAGCCCGGCCAGCGTGTGGATGGCCTCGTAGGTCATGTTGCTGAAACTGGTCAGCGCCGGTGCGAATTCGCCGTGCAGCTTGCGATAGCGGTCGACCCGGTCCCGCCCGTCCGGGGTGTGCTCGTCGATGAAGAAGCTCGACGCGACATAGAAGTTGTGGTTGGCGCTCGCGCCGCCTGCCAGTAACACGTTCTCGTCGGCGGCGGGGCTGATCCGCAGCTGCTCGGCGGCCCGTCCGGTCGCGGCGAACTGCCGGTTGAACCGGGACACGTCCGCGCCGACCATCAGGATCACCACGCCGTCGGCCTGGTCGAGTGCCGGATGATTCAGGAAGTCGCCGAAATCGGGTGCGCCGAGCGGGACGAATCGTTCCAGCACTACGTCGGCGGGGTCGGTCAGGCTGTTGCGGATGGCTTTGGCCGACTCCCGCGGCCAGATGTAGTCGTTGCCGATGATGGCCCAGCGGCGCACCCCGTGCTCGCGCGCGAGCCAGCGCAGGGCGGGCAGCGTCTGCCCCGCCGGGTGCTCGCCCAGCATCAGTACGCCGGGTAGCTCGTCCGGTAGGCCCTCGTGCCCGGTGGCGAATAAATAGGGCACCCGGCTGTCGGTCGCCCGGGCCACCACCCGGCGCACCGCGGAGGTGTGCCAGCCGGTGATCGCATCGACCATGCCGGTGGCCAGCAGCGCGGAAACCTCGCTGGCCACCTCGTGTGGCGGGCGCCCGCCATCGATATTCGTAGTACGAATTTCGCGCCCGAGAATTCCTGTGCCCCGGTTGATTTCGTCGACCGCAAGGGAAATCGCCGCGTCGCAGGAGGGGGCCACGATACCGCCTGGTCCCTGCATCGGGACTATGTTCAGGATCTCGATTGTGCCCTCTGGGCTCTCGCCGAACGCCGGCATTCGGTACTCTTCTTCTCGTTAGAGCGAAATTCATGGCAGGCAGGAATAACAATGACGACCATTGTAAGCGGATATTCGACGCTGCATGGTGCGCTGCGTGCCGCGGAACGCGGTTGGCTGCGTCACTTGGACGCCGCACTGTGTGCCAGGCAGCTCACACCCGACCAGTGGTCGATGTTGTCGAATCTCTCCAGTGAGACCGGCATCACCATGAGCGAGCTAGCGGCCAGGTCGCAGCTCGCCCCGTCCTCGGCGACCAGGCACGCGGACTACCTGGCCGAGCGCGGTCTGATCTTCCGGCTGGCGGCGCAGGACGACCGCAGGCGGATCCTGATCGGGCTGAGCCGGCTCGGCGCGGAGTTGGTCGCTTCCGTGCGGGCCGAGGAGGCGCGGGCGGAGCAGGAACTGCGGTCCCGGATCGGCGCGCGCCGCTACACCGAACTGATGCGTTTGCTGGAACTCGTTTCAGTGAACCCCGAGTAGCGCTAATTCAGCGGACGAATGTCCCGAAAGTCCGATCCGTGGTGATTGCCGCGATCGGCCGCCCACTCGTCAATTCTGTGTGGAATTGATCGACCGCGAACGATTCGTTTCATCCGAAGCGTAATCCTTTCTGATTCGCGTCGTTGACGCGACGACATCCGTGTGATTGCGATCCGTGCATCGCGATCGTGCTGGCCGTTCCGGTCTCCCGTTGCGTCCGGTGGCGCCCTTTGTCGGCCCCGTGGGCCGAGTTTCCACTCCTGCGCTTTTGCATATATCGCGGGACGGATGGTATGGGGATTGCCCGATGGGCTGCGTTCGATGGATTTGCTTGCGCCGGTTGAGCATTCGGCTGGTCGGTCGATCGTCCAATTTGATTAATGAGTATTGGCGTCCAATTAAATTCGCCGCCCAGATCGGGGGTGTGTCGTTGAATTTGCCGACACGCCGAGTCGGTTCGAGGTTTGTTCCTCGACAGTTGGCATGATCACCAACGCTAAGTCATCCATGGATCGACCTACTATCAGGAGGAACAATGCTGCTGCCCGTGGTTGGAAGTATGGCCGGAGCCGCTGTTGCCGCGCTGACCGTCATTCTCGGCATCATCATCGCGGTCATCTAACTTTCCAACCGACCGAGTTCGTCAAACGCCTCCGATGTGAGGCAACGTCGGCTACTTTCTGATATGTCGAGGAAGTCGACAGTCTGAAATCGGCGGTGGCGTCCGCCACCGATCGATCAAATGGTTCGACCTACTATCAGGAGGAACAATGCTGCTCCCCGTCGTTGGAAGTATGGCCGGTGCCGCTGTTGCCGCTCTGACCGTGATTCTCGGCATCATCATCGCGGTTGTCTAGTTCACTGAGCTGATCGAGATCACGAAGCCGCCTCCGCAGTGAGGCGGCCTCGGCCGATTTTCTTATCGGCCACCCATGTTCTACAGTCTTCACTCGGCAGTCGGCGTCATCGCTACTGCTCGATCAATTGATCCACCGACAAACAGGAGAAAAAATGCTGCTCCCCGGTGTTGGTAGTTTCCTCGGTGCTGCTGTCGCGGCCCTCGGCGTGATTCTGGCGATCATCATCGCCGTCGTCTAGTCAGCAGCCTTTCAGCTAGCTGAGTTCGTGAAATGCCTCCTCGGTGAGGCGAACCTCGGCTGATTCGCTGTGGTCGAGGCAGCTCGACATCTGATCAAGCTCGACCGACAAACAGGAGGAACTGTGCTTCTGCCCGGTGTTGGTAGTTTTCTGGGTGCTGCCGTTGCGGCCCTCGGCGTGATTCTCGGAATCATCGTCGCCGTCGTCTAGCTAGAAACCGTCCGGCCGGCTGAGGTCGAGATCGTGCCGGATGCTCCGCATCATCGAGCGTCCGACTGGAAGTCTCCGAGCAGGTCGAGATCATGAACGCCTCCCGAGTGAGGCTGTTCGACATTCACAAGCCACAAACTGGCAATGATGACCACTGCGCATCGCAGTGGATCAATCCATAAACAGGAGGAAGAATGCTGCTCCCCGGTGTTGGTAGTTTTCTCGGTGCTGCTGTCGCGGCCCTCGGTGTGATTCTGGCGATCATCATCGCGGTCGTCTAGTTTGCACCCGCCCGGCTGGGCCCCTGCCTAGCCGGACAGATATTCGAGATCGTGCCGGACGCACTGCAGGCGTCCGGCACGATCTCGTTTTGCGTATAGGTATGTACGAGAAACCGCACTGTATTCCTGACGTGCCTGCGTGGGTAACTCTCGATGTCGTAGCTCAGAGCACCCGGTGGGGGCTTTCCCCGCCGCGTCCCCACGGTCTTCCTTGTCCCACACGGTGACTCACGCCGGCCGAACGCAAGGAAGGACCGGGCGGCCGATGGAACTGGCCGTACCCGGTCCTCCAGGACCGTCTAGCAGCTGGTCGGTAGCGGTTTAGGCAGGCAGGCCCATGCCGTGCGCGAGCACCGGCCAGGACGCCTTCAGCTCGTCCTGCCAGTAGCCCCACGAGTGCGTGCCCGAATCGCGCAGCGCGTAGGTCGCCGGGATGCCGAGCTCGTTCAGCCTGGTCCGCAGATTCTGCGCGCAGTTGTTCGTGGCCGCCTCGATCATGCCGCCGATCAGAATCTGATTGGCGAGGCCGCTCACGCCCGGCTGGGTGTGCGGGCCGTCGAGGGTGTCATAACGGCCGGGCAGGCCATTGCCCGACGAGATGTACAGTTCCGTGCCGCGCAGCCCTTCGGCGTTGACATAGGGATCGTTGGCGAGCCAATCGGGCGATCCGGTCGGCCCCCACATGTTCTCGTGGTTGGCATTGCCGTACCCGTCGACCACGAATTTCACGAACCGGGAACCGAGCGGGTCACTGGTCTGGGCGCAACCGCTATAGGCGGCAGCCGCTTTGAAGAGACCGGGCTTGGCGATGGGCAGCGCGAGCACCGTGGTGGCCGAGGTGGAGATGCCCGCGATGGAATTCACGCCATTGGTGCCGAGTGCGGCGTCGATGATCGGCGGCAGTTCCTCGGTCAGGTAGGTCTTCCACTTGTTGCGCCCGAGTACCGGGTCATCCTTGATCCAGTCGGTGTAATAACTGAACATGCCGCCGATCGGCAGCACCAGGTTGACATTTTTGTCCGCCATGAACTCGCGGGCGTCGCTTTGCGCCTGCCACGAGGCGATGTCGATTCCGCCGCCCGCGCCGCTCAGCAGATACAGGGCCGGCCGTGGCACCGAAGTATCCGCG
Source organism: Nocardia sp. NPDC060255 (assembly GCF_042727395.1). NCBI lineage: Bacteria > Bacillati > Actinomycetota > Actinomycetes > Mycobacteriales > Nocardiaceae > Nocardia > Nocardia sp. NPDC060255. The sequence goes on from NZ_JBHXAU010000011.1 coordinate 55,561, forward strand.
GGTCGCTGGATCTCGACCGGAAAAGTCTTGTCCATTGCCGCGGAATAAACCTGAAGTCGGATATTGCGATCGTCGATGGACTCGGTGCCGGTTATCCGCGAGCCATCCGGTGCGGTAACCGAGGTGGTTACCAGTTTCGCGTCGGCGGCCGGATCGGCCGTGGCCGTCGATAACCCCAATGTTGTCATAGCGCAGGCGATCAGTCCGGACGCCGCGATGGTGGCTACGGAACGTGATCTGCGGGAGTTGTGCGCTTCTGCGTTTACGCTCCAATTCATAGGACAAGCTTTTAGCACGTCGCTCGCACCGTTCGTGCGGCGACACGATGTAATGTCCGAATTACGTAGAATGGCTTACGAACTGGTCAGTTGACATTCGGCGGTATCGGTTGCCGCCATGCGGCGCAACGATGTTCGACGCGCCAACGCCTCCGGAAGGGTCCGTACGGAAATATTCGGCGCGATCCGCCCATGTCCGATAGGCAAAGCACGCTCGGCAAATGCGGCGTAAACGTGCGCTGACCGGACTCGGTAGGTGGTCTGTCCAATTCCTTGGGTACCATCACCGCCGGGGTATTCAGCCCCGAACATCCGATCGAGCTCTCCGAAGGGTGAATTCATGAAGATGCTCAACCCGCGTTACGCCTTCGCCACTCTCGCCATCAGCGGGATCGCCGCAGGTGCTTCGTTGTTCGGAACGGGAATTGCGTCCGCGGATATGATCGGCGATCTGTCGCCGCTGCTCACCTCGCAGTGCTCCTTCACGCAAATTGACGGCGCGATCCACACGGAACTGCCGGAGATGGCCGCACGTCTGGATGCCTCGCCGATGCAGAAGGGCATGCTGAAGATGGCCTACGAGGTCGCGCCGGAAATGCGGGCGAACACGCTGCAGCAGCTGGTCGGCCAGAAGGTGACCAACGGTCTGGACCAGGCGCTGGGCGAGAGCCCGGACCTCGGCGCCAAGATGAGCCGGGTCGGCACGACCTGCGACTCGTACGCCAAGTAGTTCGGCTCCACCAGTAGTACCGAGCAGCCGCAGGATGACTTAGCACAGGATGACTTAGCGGATGACTTAGCAGGTAGTAGGTGGGCAGGTCGGCGTTCGCGCCTGGCGGGAACGCCACCGGCCCTGCCCTGATCAGCACCTTCCGTGCACAAGATCACCGGACCCTAGGATCGCAGCATGCCCGTTTCCACCACTGCTGCCACGGCCACCGGGTTGTGTGCGTTCATCGATGAGTCGCCCTCGCCCTTCCACGTCTGCCGGACGCTGGCGGCCGAGCTGGACGCGAACGGTTTCACCCGCCTCGACGAATCGGCGCCGTGGCCCTCGGACGGCCCGAGCAAGCATTACGTGGTGCGCGGCGGCTCGTTGATCGCGTGGGCGACGGCCGACGCCGCGGGCGTGACACCGTTCCGGGTGGTCGGCGCGCACACCGACAGCCCGAACCTGCGCGTCAAACAGCATCCCGATCTGGCGTCGGCCGGCTGGCAGCTGGTCGGCCTCGAGCCCTACGGCGGCGCGTGGCTCAATTCCTGGCTCGACCGCGAGCTCGGCATCTCCGGGCGGCTCACCGTGCGTGCCGGAGACACCGTGCGCGAGCAGTTGATTCGCATCGATGAGCCGATTTTGCGCGTGCCGCAGCTGGCCATTCACCTGTCCGATGACCGCAAGGGCGTCACGCTGGATCCGCAGCGGCACGTCAACGCGGTGTGGGGCGTCGGCCGCGAGCCGCGTTCATTCCTGGCCTTCGTCGCCGAGCAGGCGGACCTCGACCCGGCCACGCTGCTCGGCTGGGAACTGATGACGCACGACCTGGCGCCGAGCCGAATCGTCGGCCGCGACCAGGATCTGGTCAGCGCACCCCGGCTGGACAACCAGGGCACCTGCTACGCGGGCCTGCAGGCCTTCCTCGCCGCGGTCGAAGCGCCGGGCGCGGCCATTCCCGTGTTCGCCACGTTCGACCACGAGGAGGTCGGCAGCCAGTCCGATCGCGGCGCCCAGTCCGATCTGCTGCCGACGGTGCTGGAACGGATCGTGCTGTCGCGCGGCGGCGATCGATCCGAATTCTTTGCCGCCCTGGCCGCTTCGGTGTGCGCCTCCGGCGACATGGCGCATGCGACGCACCCCAACTACCCCGAGCGGCACGAGCCCGCACACCGGATCCAGGTGAACGGCGGACCGGTTCTCAAGGTCAACCAGAACCTGCGTTACGCGACCGACGCCGTCGGGGCGGGCGCGTTCGCGCTGGCGTGCGCGCAGGCGGGAGTTCCGTTGCAGCGCTACGTGCATCGCGCCGATCTGCCGTGTGGCTCCACCATCGGCCCGATGACGGCCGCGGGCACCGGCATGACGACGGTCGACGTGGGCGCGGCCCAGCTGGCCATGCATTCGGCGCGCGAAATCATGGGCGCCGCCGATGTTCCGGCTTACGCGGCGGCGCTTGCCGCTTTCCTGACGCCTGCCGTCACGGGGTGATAGGTCGCCACCGCGACGACGAACACCGCGAGGGTGGCGAGCACGTAACTGCTGCCGATGAGCTGCTGCCACCAGGCCCAGCCGAGCTCCTTGTCCTCGGAGTGCGGCAGCAGCCACTGCGGTCCGATGATGAACATGACGGTGAGCGCGCCGACGGAGCCCAGGAACAGCGGGCTGCGTCGGCCGCGCACGATCGCGTCCGCGGTCACCACCAGCGCGGGTGCGATCCACACCCAGTGGTGTGACCAGGAGATCGGCGAAACCAGCAGCACCACCGCGGCATTCACCAGCAGCGCGGCCACGTTCGCGCTCGCGTCGATCAGCCGGTGCATCCAGACGGCGGCCAGTGCGACCGCCACCAGCGACAATGCGATCCAGAGCAGCGTGGCCAGCGAGTCCGAGACGCCGAGCCGGAACACCATGCCCTTGATCGACTGATTGCCCGCGAAGTACGGCGGCCCGATCCGGCCGGTGTCGGCGAGCGTGTGGAACCAGTACTCGGCCGAATCGCTCGGGAACAGCAGGAAACCCAGGCCGATCGCCCCGACCGCGGAGACGACCAGCGTGCCCGCCGCCTTCCAGTCCTTGCGCAGCAGGAAGTACAGCAGGTATCCGCCGGGAATCAGCTTCACCGACACCGCGATGCCGATCAGCATGCCGCGCGGCCAGAAAGGCTTGCGCACCAGGCAGTCCAGCGTGATCGCGGCCATCAGGACCAGGTTGATCTGGCCGAAGCCGAAGGTCTGGCGCAGCGGTTCGAAGGTCTGCAGCAGGGCGACCGCGCCGATGACGATCGTCGCGGTGGTGACCCGGGGCAGCTCGGGCCGGATCCGCGCGAGCACCACCCACAGCGTGGCGCCGAGGCTGGCCAGCGAGGTCACCACGACCAGCACCTCGGCCACCGGCAACGAGATCAGCGCGAGCGGCGCGAAGAACAGCGCGGCGAGCGGGGGATAGGTGAACGGCAACCCGATTCCGGCGACCGGCGGCATCGGCCCGTAGAGCTCGCCGTCGTCGAGCCAGACCCGGGCGCCGTTGCGGTACACCTGCAGATCGATGTAGCCGGACCACCAGTGCACCAGTAGCGACAGCGCCGCGGACGCGGCGAACAGGCCGATCGCGGCCAGCAGCCAGCGCCACTGCTCGCGCGACAACGGCACCCGCGCGGGGCTGGTCGGCTCGGCGGACGCACCGGCGTTCAGGTTCTTCGAGGCAACCGGCTCAGCGGAATCCGCAACCCCCGATCGTTCGTTCACGGGCACAGAGTATCTGTGACCGGTGGTGTGACCCCCGTCGGCGCGCGCGGTCCCGGTTGCGGCGAGTGACCTGGCGCACAGGAAAACGGCGAACCGGGCGTGAGGCCGATGCGCCACGCTGCCCACCGAAGGTCACGGCTAAACTCCGAGGCGAATCCCCAGCTTCGCGCTCCCGGCCCGAAAGGACCCCTGACATGGTCGGGTCAAGCGCGGAGGCGGTAGCGCAGCGTAACCACGCAGCGCGCCCGATCATGTCGAAAGGACGCTGTATCCCGTGACTTCGCAGGTCGACACCGTCAGCGCAGCCGCAGCAACTCCCGACGTGCCGCAACCCTATAAAGAGCTGGGTCTGAAGGACGACGAGTACGCCCGCATCAAGGAAATTCTCGGCCGCCGGCCGACCGACGCCGAACTGGCGATGTACTCGGTGATGTGGAGCGAGCACTGCTCCTACAAGTCGTCGAAGGTGCACCTGCGCTACTTCGGCCAGACCACGACCGACGAGATGCGGGCCTCGATGCTCGCGGGCATCGGTGAGAACGCGGGCGTCGTCGACATCGGCGACGGCTGGGCGGTCACCTTCAAGGTGGAAAGCCACAACCACCCGTCCTATGTCGAGCCGTATCAGGGCGCGGCGACCGGCGTCGGCGGCATCGTGCGCGACATCATGGCGATGGGCGCCCGGCCGATCGCGGTGATGGACCAGCTGCGCTTCGGCGCGGCGGACGCGGCCGATACCCGGCGCGTGGTCGACGGTGTGGTGCGCGGCGTCGGCGGTTACGGCAACTCGCTCGGCCTGCCGAATATCGGCGGTGAGACCGTGTTCGACCCGTCCTACCAGGGCAATCCGCTGGTGAACGCGCTGTGCGCGGGCGTGATGCGGGTCGAGGACCTGCACCTGGCCTTCGCCTCCGGTACCGGTAACAAGATCATTCTGTTCGGCGCGCGCACCGGCCTCGACGGCATCGGCGGCGTCTCCGTGCTGGCCTCGGACACCTTCTCGGGTGACGAGTCGGGCACCGGCCGCAAGAAGCTGCCCAGCGTGCAGGTGGGCGACCCGTTCACCGAGAAGGTGCTCATCGAGTGCTGTCTCGAGCTGTACGCGGCCAAGCTGGTGGTCGGCATCCAGGACCTCGGCGGCGCCGGGTTGTCCTGTGCCACTTCCGAACTCGCGGCGGCCGGGGACGGTGGCATGCACATCGACCTGGAACAGGTGCCGATGCGCGCGACCGGCATGTCGCCGGCCGAGGTGCTCTCCAGCGAATCGCAGGAGCGCATGTGCGCGGTGGTCACCCCGGAGAACGTGGACGCGTTCATGGCGGTGTGCCGCAAGTGGGACACCCTCGCCACGGTGATCGGCGAGGTCACCGACGGTGACCGGCTGGTCATCACCTGGCACGGCGAGACCGTGGTCGACGTGCCGCCGCGCACCGTCGCGCACGAGGGCCCGGTGTACGAGCGCCCGGTGCGGCGGCCGGACGAGCAGGACGCGCTGATCGCGGACAGCACCGACAAGCTGACCCGCCCGAAGACCGGCGACGAACTGCGCGCGACGTTGCTGCGGATGCTGGCCAGCCCGCAGCTGTGCAGCCGCAAGTGGATCACCGAGCAGTACGACCGCTACGTGCGCGGCAACACCGTGCTCGCCGAACACGCCGACGCGGGCGTCATCCGGATCGATGAGGAGACCGGCCTCGGCATCGCGCTGGCCACCGACGCGTCCGGCCGCTACACCAAGCTGGACCCGTACACCGGCGCGCAGCTCGCGCTGGCCGAGGCCTACCGCAATGTCGCCACCACCGGCGCCACCCCGAAGGCCGTCACCAACTGCCTCAACTTCGGCTCACCCGAGGATCCCGGCGTGATGTGGCAGTTCCAGCAGGCCGTCCGCGGCCTCGCGGACGGCTGTGTGGCCCTTGGCATTCCGGTCACCGGCGGCAACGTCAGCTTCTACAACCAGACCGGGCAGACCGCGATCCTGCCGACCCCGGTGGTCGGCGTGCTCGGCGTCATCGACGACGTGCACCGGCGCATCCCGACCGGGCTGGGCCTGGAGCCGGGCGAGACGCTGATCCTGCTCGGCGACACCCGCGACGAGTTCGGCGGCTCCATCTGGTCCCAGGTCGTGCACGATCACCTCGGTGGCGTGCCGCCGGTGGTCGACTTCGCGCGCGAGCAGCTGCTCGCCGAGGTGCTCACCGCGGGTTCGCGCGACGGCATGATCAGTGCCGCGCACGATCTTTCGGAGGGCGGGCTGATCCAGACCGTCGTCGAGGCCGCGCTGGCCGGCGAAACCGGTTGCCGCGTGCTGCTTCCCGAGGATGCCGACCCGTTCGTCACGCTGTTCTCCGAGTCCGCCGGTCGCGTGCTCGTCGCGGTGCCGCGCTCGGAGGAGACCCGGTTCACCAAGATGTGCACCGCCCGCGGCCTGCCGTGGACGCGCATCGGCGTGGTCGACCAGGGCACCGATTCCGTTGAGGTACAAGGGCAGTTCTCCGTCCCCATGGACGAGCTGCGTGCCGCGCACGAGGGCACGCTGCCGAAGTTGTTCGGGGCAAGCGCAGTCTGATGACGCCTGAGGCTGAAGCGGTCTCACTGCGTCTGGCCGGTGGTGCCGGCGACATCGTCGGCACCGTCGAGCGTTTCTTCCGCCCGAACTATGTCGGGCTGGTCGTTGCCACGCTGTTCTTCTCGTTGTCGCTGACTCCGTCGCTGTTGCCGCGGGATTGGCTGTTCGAGGGACTCATCGGCGGGGTGAACGCGGCCATCGGGTACGGCGTCGGCTGCCTGCTGGAGTGGGCGTTCCGGAGCTGGGTCCGGCCGCGGCTACCTGCTTCCGTGACAAAGGTTTTCGCTGATCTGCCCACGTGGGTTCCGGGTGTGGTCAAGGCGGTCGTGGTGGTCGCCTGCGTGGTCGTCGCGATCGTGATGTTGATCCAGTCGGCACGCTGGCAGCGCGAGATCACCGAGTTGATGAACATGAAGGACACCACGACCACCGGGTTCCTGCGCACCGGTGCGCTCAGCGCCGCGGTGATCGCGCTGGTGATCGGGGTGTTCCGCGCCGTGCGCTGGCTGGTGCGCTGGGTGGCGGGCGAGCTGACCGAGTGGGTGCACATCCCGCGAAAGTTCGCGCTGCCCATCGGTTTTCTGATCGTCACCATCCTCGCGGTCACGCTGTTCAACGGCGTGCTGGCCAAAGGCTTTTTCGCGGTGGCGAATTCGGCGTTCAGCGTGCGCAACAGCCACACCTCGCCCAATGCCATCCAGCCGCAGCTGGCGGAACGCTCCGGCAGCCCGAACTCGCTGGCCAAGTGGGAGACGCTCGGCTCGGAGGGCCGCTGGTTCGTCTCCTATGTGCCGACCGCCGACGATATCGCCAGGGTCACCGGCAAACCCGCGCGCGAGCCCATCCGCGTGTACACCGGTTTGCAATCGGCGGACGGCCCGGAGGCCCAGGCCGAACTGGCCGCCGCCGAGCTCGAACGCACCGGCGCCTTCGAGCGCAAAGCCCTGGTCGTGGTGACCACGACGGGCACCGGCTGGGTCGACTCGACCAGCGCCGAATCCGTCGAGATGATGTACGGCGGCGACACCGCGATCGTCGCCACCCAGTACTCGTATCTGCCCAGCGTGCTGTCGTTCCTCTCGGACAAGGCGAAGGCGACGCGGATGGGAAAGCTGGTGTTCGACAAGGTGTATGAGCACTGGTCCGCGCGTCCGGCGCAGTCGCGGCCGAAGCTGCTCGTCTATGGCGAGAGCCTCGGCTCGCAAGGCTCGGAGGGCGCGTTCAACGGCCTGACCGACCTGCGCACCAAGGCCGACGGGGTGCTGTGGGTCGGGCCGCCCAACTCGAACCGGCTGTGGGGCGAATTCGTCGCGCGCCGCGATCCCGGCTCGCCCGAGGTGCTGCCGACCTACGCCGATGGTCTGGTGGTGCGGTTCGCCGACGGCCGCGGCGACCTGTGGCAGCCGTCGGGCGCCTGGCTCACCCCGCGCATCGCCTACCTGCAGCACGCGTCCGATCCGGTGGTCTGGTGGTCGCCGGATCTGCTGTTCACCGAACCGGATTGGCTACGCGAGCCGCGCGGATCGGACGTGTCGCCGACCATGGCGTGGTATCCGATCGTCACGTTCTGGCAGGTCGCCGCGGATCTGCCCAATGCGCAGGGCGTCACCGACGGGCACGGCCACCGCTACGGCACGCTGGTGCTCGATGCGTGGGCCGCGCTGGCCGAACCGCCGGACTGGTCGGCGGATCTGTCGGATCGGATCCGAAACTACTTGGAGGCGTCCGCGGTTCGGGAGCGTTCTCTCAAGTAGGACGCGGACCTGGGCGGACCAGGACCCCTCGTGTGCGAGGCCCGCCCAGGTGCGTCAGGACACGGTGTTGAACGGATCGTGCTCTGCGAGCAGCTTTTCCAACCGTGCCTGATCGATGCGACCGTGTACGGTCGCGGCCTCGTACTGGTCACGCACCACCTTCGCCAGGGTGAAGGTGCTGGTCACCAGGAACAGCAGGGACATCGCGAGGAAGCCGCGCTGCCACATGTCCAGGGGGAGATAGCAGATGCCGACGCCGACCCCGAAGAAGCTGATGCCGAACGCGATCGCGGCCTGCGCGATGAAGGCCGAAGTGGTTTTCGACTGGGCGTTGGGAGTGCTCATGGGTAAGAATTTTGCCGACACGCGCACGCGCACAACCGTGTACAACTACTCGAGTGGTCTGCGTAGTTGCCGGTCACAGCCCGATTCGCGCGGCCCGGCCGCATCCCGTGTTGCCGACTGTGATCTGCGTCGATGTGGCGCGTGGCGGCCCGGGCTACGGCCCGCAGGCCCTACCGGCCCGCCATACTGTTCGGGTGCTCGAGTCCGCCTCCACCCTGACGAAGCTGCGTGCGCGCGGCGTCGTCATCGTGCGGCGCGCGGAGGACATCATCGATCTGAACTATGTGGGACTGGTCTTCGCGACCGTGTTCTTCGCGCTGTCGGTGACGCCGTCACTGCTGCCACGTGACTGGCTGTTCCAGGGCCTGATCAGCGGGATCAACGCCGCGCTCGGTTACGGTGTCGGCTGTGTGCTGGAGTGGTTGTTCCGGCTGTGGGTGCGCCCGCGGCTGACCAAGATTCCGCCGCCGCCCACCTGGGTGCGCTACGCGGTGAAGTCCGCGATCCTGATCACCGCGGCGCTCGGTGCGGCGCTGATGCTGGTCCAGTCGGCGCGCTGGCAGCGGGAGATCACCGCGCTGATGGGTATGGAGGGCACCACGACGCCCGCCTACCTGCGCACCGGACTGCTGAGTTTGTCCGTCGGCATGGCGGTGGTCGCGGTGTACCGGACGGTGCGCGAGATCATCCGGTTCCTGGCCCGCGTGCTCAACAAATGGGTGCGGGTACCGCGCGAATTGGCGCCCGCCGCAGGGTTCCTGGTGCTGGTCGTGCTGGCCGTGACCATCTTCAACGGTGTCGCCTCGCGGGCCTTCTTCGCCGTCGCGAACTCGGCGTTCAGCGTGCGCAACGACCACACCTCGGCGAACGCGATCCCGCCGGTGCAGCCGGAACGCTCCGGCAGCCCGGCCTCGCTGGCCAAGTGGGAGACCCTCGGCTACGAGGGGCGCTGGTTCGTGTCGCACGGGCCGACCGCGAGCAAGATCGGCGAGGTGACCGGCAAGCAGGCCCGCGAGCCGATCCGCGCCTACGTGGGGCTGGAATCGGCTGCGGCCGAGCAGGATCCGGCGGAACTGGCCGCCGCGGAGCTGGAGCGCACTGGCGCCTTCGACCGGAAGGTGCTGGTGGTGGTGACCACCACCGGGACCGGCTGGGTGAACGGCATGGCCGCCGCTGCGCTCGAGTACATGTACGGCGGCGACAGCGCGATCGTCGCCTCGCAGTATTCGTATCTGCCCAGCGTGCTGTCGTTCCTCGCGGACCGCGGTAAGGCGACGACCGCGGGCCGGGCCATGTTCGACGCGGTCTACCGGCACTGGAGCGCGCGGCCGGCCGGGCAGCGGCCGAAGCTGCTGGTGTACGGGGAGAGTCTGGGCTCGCAGGGTTCCGAGGCCGCCTTCGACGGGCTGGCCGACCTGCGGACCAAGGTGGACGGCGCGCTGTGGGTCGGGCCGCCGAACTCGAATCGACTATGGGAACAGTTCGTTTCGCGGCGCGATCCCGGCTCGCGGGAGATCGAGCCGGTGTACGCCGACGGTCTGGTCGTGCGATTCGCCTCGGACAGTGCCGATCTCGCGCGCCCGTCCACCGAGTGGCGGCCGCCGCGGATCGCCTATCTGCAGCACGCGTCCGACCCGATCGTCTGGTGGTCGACGGATCTCATTTTCTCGCAACCGGATTGGCTGTCCGAGCCGCGCGGCGCGGATGTGTCCTCGCAGATGCGCTGGTGGCCGTTCGTCACCTTCTGGCAGGTCGCCGCCGACCTCACCAACGCGCAGGGCGTCACTGATGGACATGGGCACCGCTACGGGAGTCTCGTGCTCGACGGGTGGGCGGCCATCGCCGCGCCGCCGGATTGGAGCGCGGAGATGTCGGACCGGATCAGGGCCGAGATCGAGGCCGCCGAGGATTTCGAGCGGAAGACGAAATGAGTAGGGTCCCGGAAACCGTTGCCGCCATTGGTATTCCATTGGCTTGGGGTAACTTGGTGTTGCCGGGGCTCGGGCTCGGTGTTCGCGGCAGGACTGCCGCCAATGCGGGATTTGCCACTGCTTACGCCGTAGCTTTCCATGGAGTGCCGAATTGGCGCTCTGCAAAGGGATTTCGGTACGGCGCTGTCTCGGCCTCGCTCGTTGCCGCCGGTTATGGTGTGGCCCTGGCTATTCCGTCGGTGCGCAAGAGGTTGCACGAGCTCGACGATCGCGGTCCTGGGGTAGCTACGGCCGAATGGGTCGCGGTGCATATCCCGATCGGCACCGTCTACAGCGAAGAGATGATCTTCCGCGCCACCCTGGACCCGTTGCTGGACAACATGTTCGGCTCCCGCATCGGATCGGCGCTCGGCGCACTGACCTTCGGCCTCTGGCACATCCACCCGGCTCGCGCCGCGGGCGACAGTGTCCCGGTTGCGATCGCCGCCACGGCCGCGGGCGGCGTCGCACTCGGCCGGCTGCGCCGTCGCACCGGAAGTGTCACGGCCCCGGCCCTGCTCCACTTGGCCGTCAATGTGGGTGGCGCTCTCGCGCCTCGGGTCGCCCGGCTCGTCGGGACTGCCTGAAGGCAGACCGGGCTCGGTCCGGCCCCGGTGTCATTCCGTGCCGTCCGCACAGACCTGCGGTAGTCCAATTTTCGCGTAGCAACGTATCCAGCTTCGTCGGTACCGCGCGCTGAAAGCGCATCCCATCAGGCAAAACAGGTAAGTACGCCATGCACACTTGCGCACAGCGTTCCGTTGTGCGTACAGTGTTCGCAACAGGAGAACGGCGTTCGCGCCGAGAGATCGAGATCGGGAGAAGACCATGTCGAACAACGTGAGCTGGAGCGCCAAGGGTGACTGGAAGGTGCAGGGCCAGTGGGGCAGCGCCGACTCGGCCGGGCGGAAATTCTCGCCCGCGCACTGGCAGCAGCGGCTCGACGAACTCCGCGCCGCCCACCACGTGCCGGGCGCGTCGCTGGCGATCCTGGTCGACGGCAAGGTCTACGAGATCGCCAGCGGTGTACTGCATCGCGGCACCGGCGTTCCGGTCACCACCGACTCGGTGTTCCTGTGCGGCTCGATCGCCAAGGTCTACACCGCGACGATGATCATGCGGCTGGTCGACCAGGGCAAGCTCGACCTCGACGCGCCCGTCGTCGACGTGCTGCCCGAGTTCGCGACGCCGGACGAGGAAGCCACCAAGGTGATCACGATCCGCCAGCTGCTCAGCCACACCGGCGGCGTGACCAACGACTTCAACTTCGACGGCGGCCGCGGCGACGACTGCCTGGCCGAATATGTCCGCGCCGCACGGGAAGTCGCGCTGGACTGCAAACCGGGCACGGCGATGTCCTACGGCGGCCTCGGCTACATCGTGCTCGGCCGCGTGATCGAGGTGCTGACCGGCACCACCTGGGACCAGGCCGTGCAGGACCTGCTGGCCACCCCGCTCGGCCTCGACCAGCTGGTGACGCTGCCCGAGCAGGCGCTGAAGTTCCGCACCGCGATGAGCCACCTCGGCGAGCCGGGACAGTACCCGGATCCGGCACCGGAGTGGGACATCATGCCGCGCTCGGTCGCGCCCGCCGCGCGGGTCATCACGACGGCCGGTGACATGGTGCGGTTCGCCCGGATGCACCTCGAGGCCGGCCGCGCCGCCGACGGAACCGCGGTCCTTTCGCCGGAAACCGTTGCGGCGATGCAGCATCGGGAGATCGACGTGCCGGACAAGTGGAGCGTCAGCGCGGACGGCTGGGGCCTGGGCTGGACCACCTACGACTGGAACGGCATCAAGGGCTTCGGTCACGACGGTGCCGCGATCGGCCAGTACGCCTACCTGCGGGCGGTTCCCGAGGCCGGGGTCGCCGTCGCGCTGCTCACCAATGGTGGTGGCGCGCGCCAGCTTTACGCGGCGCTGTTCCGTGAGTTGCTCGCCGAGCTGGCCGGCGTGCAGATGCCGGAGGCGTTCGCTCCCGCCGAACCGCCGGTCCAGGTGGCCATCGATCCGTTCGTCGGCACCTACCGCCGCGCGGGCGTCGTGATCACGGTCAGCAAGCACGACGACGGCTCGGCCCACATGCTGTACGAATTCGTCGACGACATGAAGGACATGTCCCCGCCGCTGAGCATGGACCTGACCCCGGTCTCGGCGACCGTCTTCGCCGCCTCCGGCGCCGGCCCCTCCTTCAGCGAGGACTACATGCCCGTCGTGTTCGCCACCCTCGCCGACGGCACCGAAGCCTGCTACGTAGGTATGCGCGCCACGCCGAAGGACGCCGCACCCGCCAACTGATCCACGAAAGCCACAGGGCCGGGCCACAACCCGGCCCTTTCGGCATGCGTGGCCGGTGTCGATGGCCGAACGGGTGGCCGACGGCCTGTTCGGGGCCGGTAATCTCGGCGAGGTGGCGCGACAATCGGTGAGTCCGGCCGAGCTCCGGTCGGCGGTGGCTGCGGTCAGTGCATGGGTGCTGGACGAGACAGTGAACGCCCCTGGGCGTACCGAGCTCGCGGCGGCGGTCCGTGCCACCGCGCGCACGCTGGCGGCCTCGGCCCCCGGGCATTCGGTGGAGGTGCGGGTGCCGCCGTTCGTCGCGGTGCAGTGCATCGAGGGCCCGCGGCACACCAGGGGCACCCCGCCCAATGTGGTCGAGACCGACCCGCGCACCTGGCTGCTGCTGGCCACCGGCCTGCTGGATTTCGCCACCGCCCTCGACTCCGGCGCCCTCACCGCGTCGGGCAGCCGCGCGGCCGAGGTCGCCCACTGGCTGCCGATCGCGCGCGCCGCAGCGAGCTGAGCCGATGCCCGCGCGATCGCGCGGCGGTTGCCGAAATCGAAACCGGAACCGGACCGTCCGTTATGAAGCGGAGGTCGGATGTTCAGGCGGTGGACAACCGGCGGGACGAGGATAGGCCCCGAGCGGATTTTCGGCTACCGCTCGAGCATTGGGGGCCGACCATGGAAGACACTGACGGACAGCACAAGTACACGATGCGGATCAGTCGACTCACCATCGACAAACTCGGTATCCGCCTCTACGACCGCGTTTCCGCGGTCCTCGCCGAATTGATCGCCAACTCCTACGACGCCGACGCCACCACGGTGGAGGTGTCGCTGCCCTGGGGCGTGATGCTGGCGGGCACCTTGCATTCGGCCGAACACGAGCCGTACCGAATCGTGGTGCGGGACAACGGTCATGGCATGACGGCCGCCGAGATCAACGAACACTATCTGCGGGTCGGCTCGGATCGCCGGATGCGGGTCGGCTCCGATCTGTCCCGCCTGCTGGAGCGACCGGTGATGGGGCGCAAGGGCATCGGCAAACTCGCCCCGTTCGGCATCTGCCGCACCATCGAGGTGATCTCGGTGGGCGGCGCGGACAGCGAACGCACGCCCGAGGGCTGGCCGGTGGCGAACATCGTGATGAGCCTCGACGATATGGTGTCCGACACCGAACGCGACTATCACCCGCGTCCCGGCCCGCGCGACGGCACCTTCGGCACGGTGCGCGGCACCACCGTGATCCTGCGCGACTTCCTGCGCAAGCGGGTCGGCACCGGACCCGAACTCAGCCGCCAGCTCGCCGCCCGGTTCGGGCTCGAGCGCAGCGACTGGCAGGTGCAGGTGCACAACAGCATCGCCGAACGCGGTGTGCCGCAACGGTTCGTGCTGCGCGACCTGCCCATCGACCTGCTGGCGGAGACCAAGATCGACGTGGCCAAGCGTCCGGTCCGGCTCGGCGACCGCTTCCTGCCGGTCACCGGCTGGGCGGCCTACTCAAAGCAGCCCTATCGGGACGACGCGATGGCGGGCGTACGGATCTACGCGCGCGGCAAGCTGGTCGCGCAGACCCGCGACTTCGGCATCACCGAGGGCTTCACCGGGGAATACAAGCTGCGCTCCTACCTGGTCGGCGCGGTGCACGTGGATTGGCTGGACGACGAGGAGGATCTGGTTCGCTCCGATCGCCAGGACATCCTGTGGAATTCCGAACGCGGCGAGGCGCTTTCGGTGTGGGGCCGCAACCTGGTGCGCGAACTCGGCAGGCTCGGCGAGCATTCGGTGAAGCGCCGGGTGTGGGAGGAGTTCGTGGAGAAGTCCGGCATTCACGCGACACTGCAGGCGATCGCGCCGCAGGACCGGCTGTTCCGCAAGTCGGTGATGGACGCGGCGCGAATCCTGGTGAACAACAAGGACCGTGCCGCGCTGGAGGACAGGGCGCACATCGACAGCATTGTGCGGCTTGCCCTTTCGCTCGGCCCGCAGCGCAGCCTGCTGGAGACGCTGAAGGAGGTCGCCGAGGACACCGACAATCAGCTCGATGTGGTTGTCGCACTGTTCGAAACGGCCAGGGTGGCCGAGGTCTACTCGCTCGGCCAGATCGCCTCCGAGCGGGTCGCGGTGGTGCACCGGCTGCAGACCCTGATCGACGACCGGCATTCGCTGGAGCGGCCGTTCCAGGAGCTGATCGAGCGGGCGCCCTGGCTGCTCGCGCCGGAGTGGACCCCGCTCGGCATGAACGAATCGCTCAAGCGGGTCCGGGCCAGCTTCGAGCGGTGGTACCGGCAGAAGTTCGGCGCCACCCTGCTCACCACCGCGATCGGCAGCGAGAAGCGCGAGCCGGATTTCGTGCTGCTGCACGACGCGGGGGAGCTGTGGATCGTCGAGATCAAGCGGATGGACTATCACCTCACCGACGAGGAGTACAACCGCGCGATCAACTACCTGTACTCGCTCGACACCTTCCTGAACGAAAACCCGCGTATCGGTGAGCAATTTCCGCGGCGCAGGTTGACCTTCATCGTCGATCACGTCGACCGGTTACGCCCAACCTCACTGTCCTCGCTGGCCGGCGACCGCCGCGTCGACCGCCGCACCTGGCGCGAGCTGCTCGACTCCACGCTGCGCGCGCACCGTGATTTCCTGGACCGCGTCTACGCCATGCGGGTCGGCGAGCAGCCGGAGGCCGACGTCAGCGCCGGGTGATTCAGGCGGCGACGGGCTTGTTGTCGCTGCTGCGGTGCAGCCCCTTGTGGTCGTAGAAGCGGGTGATCACGGCACCGAAGATCAGGCCGATGGCGAGGCCGAGGATGGCCATCCACACGCCGCGGGACAGGCCCGCTTCGAAGCTGGCGTCGAAGTAGAGGATGGCGCGAATGCCGAGGAACACCTGGTGCATCGGTTCGAAGGAGGCGAGCCAGCCGAAGTACTGCGGGGTCGCCTCGATCGGGACGGTGCCGCCGGAGGAGGGCAGGCCGAGAATGATGAACAGGATCAGGTTCACCAGCAGGCCGGCCGACCCGATGGCGGCCAGCGTGGACAGGCCGGTGACGCCGACGGCGATGATGGCCAGCGCGCTGTAGAGGAACAGCGCCAGCGGATGGTCGATCGGCATATCCAGGATTGTGCCGACGGTGAGGAAGACCGCCGAGACGATGTTGGCGGTCACCACCATGACGCCCCACTTGATCAGCAGGGTGTGGAAGCGGGAGATCGGCGTCGGCGGGTAGTGCACGAACCACGGCCCGTATTCGGTGGGGATGAAACCGAGCTGGGCGTCGATCATCGTGTGGATGACCATGGCGCCGACCACCCCGGCCAGCAGCAACAGCAAGGCGTAGAAGAACGCGCTGAGCCCTTGACCGGTGCCGTCGGGCAACGGGTGATATTGCTGGACAACAACTTTCACCGGATCGGCGAGCGCGACCCGCGCCGCGCCGGACAGTTCGGGCGCGGGCGGCGCACCGGGTTGCGGTTTCAGCTGCTCGGTCACCTGGTCGGTGAGCTGCTTGCCGACCTGCTTGTTCACCTCGGTCAGCGC
Source organism: Nocardia sp. NPDC060255 (assembly GCF_042727395.1). Taxonomy (NCBI): domain Bacteria; kingdom Bacillati; phylum Actinomycetota; class Actinomycetes; order Mycobacteriales; family Nocardiaceae; genus Nocardia; species Nocardia sp. NPDC060255. The sequence continues at coordinate 71,763 of NZ_JBHXAU010000011.1, forward strand.
CTGATTGGCAACCCGCAGCACGATCTGGGTGCCGAACGCGCCGGTGCGCGGATTGGTCTGCACGGTGATGATCGGGCGTTCCATCTCACCGGGGATCACGCTGCCGACGCCGAGGATGCCGAGGCGCTTACTGAAGTCGCCCGGAATGACGATCGAGCCGTAGACCTCGCCGGACTGCAGCTGCCGCTCGGCCTCGCTGATGCTGATCACCCGCAGGTCGACCTTGTCCGACGGCACGCCCTTGGCCAGCGCGTCGGTGATCTGGTTCCCGAAGTTCACCTGCTGCTGGCGGTCGGCCGTTTTGATGACATCGCCCACATCTTGGTTCACCAGCGCGATCGGGAAATCGTGCAGATTCTTCTCCGGATCGACGACGTAATCCAGATACATGATGCCGAGCAGTGCCGTCAGCAGCGTGAGCACCGCGATGGGAAACAGCACCATGCGTGCCCACGGCCTGCGCGGCGGTGGCGTCGCCCCGGTGGTCGATCCCGCCCCGCTGCCTGAATCCGCGCTGTCGGTAGTCGTCACGGCTCGCACCGTAACAGCTGCCGAGTCCGAATTCCCCGGCCCGCGCGCCACGCCGATTGCTGCTCGTAAGCGGTGGGGGTGATCGTTATCGAACATTCACCCGTAGACTGGACCGTGCCCCCAGCCCGCCCGAACAGGGAGCAAACGGTGACCAAGGCCGAACTGCCGGTTGACGCTCTTTCCGCCACCCCCGATCAGGTCGAGAACGAGCCACGCGAAGAGTGTGGCGTGTTCGGAGTCTGGGCGCCGAGCGAGGACGTGGCGAAGCTCACGTACTACGGCTTGTACGCGCTGCAACACCGCGGGCAGGAGGCGGCGGGCATCGCGGTATCCGACGGTTCACAGATTCTGGTCTTCAAGGATCTCGGCCTGGTCAGTCAGGTATTCGACGAACAGACCCTCGCGGCCATGCCGGGCCACATCGCCGTCGGCCACTGCCGCTACTCCACCACCGGCGGCGTGACCTGGGAAAATGCCCAGCCCATCTTCCGGACCACCTCGGTCGGCTCCGGACTTGCCTTGGGCCACAACGGCAATCTGGTCAACACCGCCGAATTGGCGGGACGGGCAAGGGAATTCGGGCTGATCGGCGCGACGGTGGCCAACGGCCGCCCGCAGCCGATCGCCGCGACCTCCGACTCCGACGTGATCACCGCGCTGCTGGCGCACGCCTCCGCCGACTCCAGCATCGAGCAGGCGGCGATGGAGCTGCTGCCGACCTTGCGGGGCGCGTTCTGCCTGACCTTCATGGACGAGCACACCCTCTACGCCGCGCGTGACCCGCACGGGGTGCGCCCGCTGTGCCTCGGCAGGCTGGACCGCGGCTGGGTTGTTGCCAGCGAAACCGCAGCACTGGATATCGTCGGCGCCGCGTTCGTCCGGGAGATCGAGCCCGGCGAACTGCTGGCGATCGATGCCGACGGCGTGCGCTCGATGCGCTTCGCCAACCCCGAGCCCAAGGGCTGCGTCTTCGAATTCGTCTACCTGGCCAGGCCGGACAGCACCATCTCCGGCCGCTCGGTGCATGCCACCCGGGTGGAGATCGGCCGCCTGCTGGCCAAGGAACATCCGGTCGACGCGGATCTGGTTATCCCGGTGCCGGAATCGGGCACCCCGGCCGCCGTCGGCTACGCGCAAGGCTCCGGCGTGCCCTACGGCCAGGGCCTGATGAAGAACGCCTACGTCGGGCGCACCTTCATCCAGCCGAGCCAGACCATCCGCCAGCTGGGCATCCGGCTCAAGCTCAACCCGCTGCGCGAGGTCATCCGCGGCAAGCGGCTCATCGTGGTGGACGACTCGATCGTGCGCGGCAACACCCAGCGCGCGCTCATCCGGATGCTGCGCGAGGCCGGTGCGCTGGAGATCCACGTCCGGATCGCCTCGCCGCCGGTGAAGTGGCCCTGCTTCTACGGCATCGACTTCGCCTCGCCGGCCGAGCTGATCGCCAACGGATCCGGGGCGGAAGGCAGCTTCGAGGAGATGGTGGAGGGCGTGCGCCGCTCGATCGGCGCCGACACCCTCGGCTACATCTCCACCGAGGGCATGATCGCCGCCACCGAACAGCCGCGCTCGCGGCTGTGCTGCGCCTGCTTCGACGGCACCTATCCGATCGAGCTGCCCTCCGAGGCGGCCATCGGCAAGAACGTGCTCGAGGGCATGCTCAGCGGGCAGCCGGAGTCCTTGCTGTTGGGCGAGAACGCGAATGCGAGCGCGCTGAGTCGTCCGTGATCCAGCGGGCGGTCGTGCTGCCGCCCGTCTTATGCCGGTAATCCCGACACATCGCTGTCGCGATTCCCAGCACATCGCCGTCGCGTTTTCGAGCACATCGCTGTCTCGATTTCGACCGCTTTTTCTCTCCTCGGTGACCACCGGTCAGTGCCATGAGCCATGCCCAAAACATGGCGTGCGCACGGCGGGTCGATCACGCGCGTCGCGAGTGCCCGACCGATTTTGTCCGCTGGTGCGCCGTGACGTCTTCGAGACATCGAAATCGCCGATGTAGCACGTTCCTGGACATTCGTCCGGTGATCTGGCCCGTGCGGTGCGCTATGCGCAACGCGGGCTAACACCCCGGCAATTTTTTCTGTGAAAACGCAACGTGCCGGAAATGGTTCGTGGGTACGGTGCCCGTCAGATCGGAAGTTCATTGCGTCCGCACCAGTCCTGCGATCCAGGACAACGCGGTGCGACGCTCGAGAAGTGGGGCCCTGATGTTGGTTTCTAGAACACCTGGGGGCCGGACCCGGACGCGAACCATCGCGGCCGTCGGCCTGGCGACGCTGGTTGCGTCTGCCTTGGCCGGCTGCGGTTCCGGCCGGACCGGTGATGCTGGTGGCGGTGGTGGCTTGGTAGCCGGCACCACAGACAAAATCTTCTCGCTCGACCCGGCGGCCGCCTACGACAACGGCTCCCTGGTCGCGGAAACGCAGTTTTACCAGTACGTGCTCAACACCGCGCCCGGCGACACCACGCCGAAGCCGGACGCTGCGGAGAAGTGCGACTTCACCTCCCCCACGGTGTACAGCTGCACCATGAAGGCGGGCCTGAAGTTCGCCAACGGCAACCCGTTGACCGCCAAGAGCGTGAAGTTCTCGTTCGACCGGATGCTCAAGATCAACGACCCGAACGGTCCCGCCTCGCTGCTCGGCAACCTGGAGAAGACCGACGCGCCGGACGACCGCACGGTCAACTTCACCCTGAAGGTCGCCAACGACCAGACCTTCCCGGCGATCCTGCCGACCCAGGCCGGCCCGATCGTCGACGAGAAGGTCTACGCGCCGGACAAGGTGATGGCCGACGAGGACGTGGTGAAGAACAAGGGCTACTCCGGCCCGTACACCATCGCCAGCTACGACAAGAACAAGCTGGTCGAATACACGGCGAACCCGGACTACAACGGGGTCCTCGGCACGCCGAAGACCAAGACGGTGTCGACCAAGTACTACGCGACCACCGACAACATGAAGCTCGACCTGCAGAACGGGTCGCTCGACGTCGGCTACCGCTCCTTCACGCCGACCGACATCGGCTCGCTGCGCGGCGACAGCAAGGTCGCGGTGCACGAGGGCCCCGGCGGTGAACTGCGCTACATCGTGTTCAACATGAACACCATGCCGGGCGGCACGCCGGAGCAGAAGCTGGCCGTGCGCAAGGCGCTCGCGTCCACCGTCGACCGCGCCGCGCTGGCCGAAGGCGTCTACAAGGGCACCTACACGCCCGCGTATTCGTCGGTGCCGCAAGGCGTGCTGAGCGCGTCCGAGCCGTACAAGGACATCTACGGCGCGGGCCCGAGCAAGGACAAGGCGACGAAGTTCCTCGCCGACGCCGGCGTCGCGACCCCGGTCGAGCTGAACCTGCAGTACAACCCCGACCACTACGGTTCGAGCAGCTCCGAGGAATACGCGGCGATCAAGTCGCAGCTCGAGGCCAGCGGCCTGTTCCGGGTGAACCTGCAGTCCACCGAATGGGTGAGTTACCAGCGTGAGCGCGCCCGCGACTCGTACCCGCTCTACCAATTCGGCTGGTTCCCGGACTTTCCGGACCCGGACAACTACCTGACCCCGTTCTTCGCGCCGAACAACTTCCTGCAGTCGCACTTCGAGAACCCGGGCATCACCGCCCAGCTGCTCGCGGAGACCACCACGACCGACAAGGACAAGCGGCTCCAGATCCTCAAGGGCCTGCAGACGGACCTGGCACAGAACTTCGTGCCGATCCTTCCGCTGTTGTCCGGCAAGCAGATCGCCGTCTCCGGCAAGAACGTGCAGGGCGTTGACCAGACTCTCGACGCGTCCTTCAAGTTCCGTTACACGGTGCTGAGCAAGTGACATCCGGCGAAGCCGGGCCCGGGACGATAGCTGCTCCAGAAACGAAGCCAGCGCCGGCCCGGGCCCGGCGCTTCGGCGTGCCAGGACTACGGAAGGGCGGCGGCGATTCGCGTCAGCTCGCACTGCTGCGCTATCTGGGCGTGCGACTGCTGCTGATCCCGGTGACCGCCTGGATCCTGGCCACCGTCGTGTTCTTCCTGATGCGCGTGGCGGGCGACCCGATCAGTGCGGCCATGGGTGGGCGAATGACCCAGGAGCAGATCGAGATTCGCAAAACGGCGGCGGGACTGAACCGGCCGATCCTGTCCCAGTACTGGGACTACATCTCCGGCCTGCTGCGCGGCGATTTCGGTAAATCACAGGACAACCGGCAGATCAGCGACGTGATCACCACCTACGGTGCCGCGTCGGCGGAGCTGATGTTCTGGGCGCTCATCGTGGCCTTCGCGATCGGCATTCCGCTGGGCAGGTACGCGGCGACGCACCGGGATTCGCTGTCGGACACCGGCCTTCGGTTGTTCGCGATCCTGGCCTACGCGGCGCCGGTGTTCTTCGTCGGCCTGCTGCTCAAGCTGGTCTTCGCGGTGAAGCTGGGCTGGCTGCCGGTGGCGGGCCGGGCCAGCACCAATGTCGAACTGGCACTGCAGCATGTCTCGCCGAAGACCAACGTCATGTTGATCGACGGATTCCTCTACGGCGACACCGGTTACATCGTCGATGTGCTGAAACACGCTGTGCTGCCTGCGATCGCGCTCGGGCTGCTCACCGCGGGCATCTTCCTGCGGCTGGTGCGGATCAACCTGATCCAGACGCTGCGTTCGGATTACGTGGACGCCGCGCGGGCTCGCGGGCTGTCCCAGCGGGTGGTCACCGGACGACACGCGTTCCGCAACGCGATGATTCCGATCGTCACCGTGATGGGCATGCAGATCGCCATGATGCTCGGCGGCGCGGTGCTCACCGAGACCACCTTCGAGTGGAAGGGCCTGGGCTATCAGCTCGCCCAGTATTTCTCGGCCCGTGACTTCGTCGCGGTGCAGGGCATCGTCGCGTTCATCGCGATCTTCGTCGCGCTGATGAGCTTCCTGGTGGATGCCCTGGTGGCACTGATCGACCCGAGGGTGAGGTTCTGATGACCGCACCGGAATTGTTGAACGAGCCCGTGACCACGCCGGTGGTACCCCCGTCGGCGAAGCGCGGCATACCCGGCCTGCGGCTGTTCTCGATGACCGCCGGATTGCAGCGGGCGACCCTGATCCTGGGTTTGAGCCTGGTCGCGCTGTTCGCCCTCGCGGCGATCTTCGCGCCGCTGCTCGCGCCCTACGGTTTCGCGCAAAGCGCCGCCGACGGCGTCGATTTCGTGCGCCAGCAGGCACCGTCGGCCGACCACTGGTTCGGTACCTCGGTGCGCGGCGAGGACGTGTTCTCCCGGGTGATCTGGGGCGCGCGCACCGCGCTGTTCGTCATCGTGATCTCGCTGGTGCTCTCGCTGTTCGTCGGCGTGCCGCTCGGCCTGCTGTCCGGCTACCTGGGTCGCTGGTTCGACCGGGTGCTGGTGCTGTTCATGGACGCGATGTACGCCTTCCCCACGCTGCTGCTGGCGATCGTGGTGTCCATCGTGGTCGCGGGCGGCCGGTCCACCAGCCTGGGCGGCGTGCTCTCCGCGGCGGTGGCCATCACGGCCGTCTTTGTGCCGCAATACTTCCGGGTGGTGCGCAACGCGACCGTCTCGGTGAAGAACGAGCCGTACGTGGATGCCGCCCGGGTCACCGGCGCGTCCACCGCGCGAATCCTGTTCCGGCACATCTTCGCCAACGTCACCCAGTCGCTGCCGGTGATCGTCACCCTCAACGGGTCCGAGGCCATCCTGACCCTCGCCGGGCTCGGCTTCCTCGGGTTCGGCATCGAGCCGACCCAGGCCGCCGAGTGGGGCTACGACCTGAACAAGGCGTTGTCCGATGTCTCCAACGGCATTTGGTGGACCGGCATCTTCCCCGGTGTCGCCATCGTGCTGGTGGTGCTCGGCATGACGCTGGTGGGTGAGAGCCTCAACGAGGTGCTCAACCCGGTGCTGCGTACCCGCCGGGCGGTCGCCGCGGCGCCGGGCGATGCGATCACCGTCGCGGGCGTCGAGGTCGCCGACCCGAACGAACTCGAAAGTACGAGCGACACAGCCGAAGTCGAGACCGACGGCGCGAAAGCCGTTGGCGACGACGTCGATCTGGTCAAGGACCGCACCGCCGGGAAGGAGACACCATGAGTAACGCACCAGTGGTCACCGACCGCAGCAAACCGGCGCTGTCCATCGAATCGCTGTCGGTCACCTTCGCCACCGACGCCGGACCCGTCTACGCGGTCACCGACGTCTCCTACGAGGTGTTCCCCGGTGAGGTGCTCGCCATCGTCGGCGAGTCCGGCTCCGGCAAGTCCGTGAGTTCGCGCACCGCGATGGGCCTGCTGCCGCTGACCGCGCGGGTGCGCGGGCTGGTCACCCTCGGCACCGAGGCCATCACCTCGATGAACGAGCGGCAGCTCACCGCGCTGCGTGGCGGCGCCATCTCGATGGTGTTCCAGGAGCCGGGCCTCGCGCTCGACCCGCTGTTCACCGTCGGCTTCCAGATCGGCGAGGCGCTGCGCGCGCATTCGAAGATGAGCAAGAAGGACGCGAAGGCGCGGGCGGTAGAACTCCTGCGCATGGTCGGCCTGCCCGACCCGGAGCATCGGGTGGACTACTACCCGCACCAGCTCTCCGGCGGCCAGAAGCAGCGCGTGGTGATCGCCATCGCCATCGCCTGCGAGCCGAAGGTGATCATCGCCGACGAGCCGACCACGGCGCTCGACGTGACGGTGCAGGCGGAAATCCTGGAGCTGCTGCGTGATCTGCGCGACCGGATCGGCAGTGCCATCGTGTTGATCACGCACAACATGGGCGTGGTGGCCGACCTGGCCGACCGCGTCGTGGTGATGCGCAACGGCAAGGTGGTCGAGCAGGCTCCGGTGGACGAGCTGTTCGCCAGTCCCAAGGAGGACTACACCAGGGCGCTGCTCGCGGCCGTGCCACACCTCGGCACCGAGCAGCTGGCGCACGGTCCGGCCGAAGAGATCGCGCCGACCGCCGAGCCGGTGCTCGAGGTGTGCGATCTTGTCGTCGAGTTCCCCGGTTCGTTCGGGCGGCCCGCGTTCCGCGCGGTCGACGATGTGAATCTCTGCATCGGGCCCGGCGAAACCCTCGGCCTGGTCGGCGAATCCGGCTCGGGCAAGTCGACCATCGGCCGCTGCGTCGCCGCGCTGCAACGCCCGACCTCGGGCGTGGTGAAGATCCGCGGGCAGGACATCGCGGGCATGTCCGGGCGCAAGATGAAGCCGATCCGGCGGCGCTTCGGGTTCGTCTTCCAGGACCCGGCCAGCTCGCTGAATCCGCGGCTCACCGTCGGCGAGTGCGTGGCCGAGCCGCTGCTCGTGCACAAGATGGGCAGCGCGGCGGAGATCAAGGCGCGGGCGCGCAAACTGCTCGACGATGTGCAACTGCCCGCCGGCACCGAGCGGCGGTATCCGCACGAGCTGTCCGGTGGTCAGCGTCAGCGCGCGAGCCTGGCCAGGGCCCTGGTCCTCGACCCGGATCTGCTGGTCGCCGACGAGCCGACCAGCGCGCTCGACGTCTCCGTGCAGGCGGCGGTGCTGGAGCTGTTCGGGCAGCTGCAACGCGAATGTGGTTGGGCCTGCCTGTTCATCAGCCACGATCTCGCGGTGGTCGACCAGCTGGCCGACCGGATCGTGGTGCTGCGCAACGGCGCGGTGGTCGAGCAGGGTGATCGTGATCGCATTCTGCGGGCGCCGACCGAGGAGTATACGCAGCGCCTGGTGGCCGCGGTACCGGTGCCGGATCCGGTGGAGCAGCGCAGACGCCGCGCGGAGACCGCGGCGTTGTTCGCGACACAGGTCGGATGACGCGACAAGTTATTTCGTGAGTACATGGGTAACTCGTCGGGTACGCCCAGAACCCGACGAGCAACCTACGGCCGGTCCGGTTGTCAAGTCCCGCGACGCTTTCGACCGGCAAAATACCCGGAGAGGCGGATTAGCGGCGGGACAGCTGCAACGTCGTTATCGGGTTCCGGTAGCGTGAGCAGGCATCTATCCGCCGATTCGGTTTGGAGCTCTCCCCGAAAATGACTGAACAGACCCCCAGTGGTGGTGCCTCTTACGCCGCGGCAGGCGTGGATATCGAGGCAGGTGACCGCGCAGTCGAGTTGTTCGGGCCATTGGCGAAGAAGGCGAGCCGACCCGAGGTTCAGGGCGGCCTCGGCGGGTTCGCCGGGCTGTTCGCGCTGAAGGGCGGCTACCGCGAACCACTACTCGCCGCGTCCACCGACGGGGTCGGCACCAAGATCGCGGTCGCACAGGCGATGGACAAGCACGACACCGTCGGCCTCGACCTGGTCGCCATGGTCGTCGACGATCTCGTCGTGTGTGGCGCCGAGCCGCTGTTCCTGCAGGACTACATCGCCATCGGCAAGGTCGTCCCGGAGAAGGTCGCCGAACTGGTCTCCGGCATCGCCGAGGGCTGTGTGCGGGCCGGCTGCGCGCTGCTCGGCGGCGAGACCGCCGAACATCCCGGCCTGATGGACCCCGACGATTACGACCTGTCCGCGACCGGTGTCGGCGTGGTCGAGGCCGACGCGGTGCTCGGCCCGGACCGGGTGCGTCCCGGTGACGTGGTCATCGCGATGGGCTCGTCCGGCCTGCACTCCAACGGCTACAGCCTGGCCCGCAAGGTGCTGCTCGACATCGACCGGATGTCGCTCACCGGGCACATCGAGGAGTTCGGCCGCACGCTCGGCGAGGAACTGCTCGAGCCGACCCGGATCTACGCCAAGGACTGCCTCGCGCTGATCGCCGAGACCGATGTGCGCACCTTCGCGCACGTCACCGGCGGCGGACTGGCCGCCAACCTGGGCCGGGTACTGCCCGCGGGCATGGTGGCCGAGCTGGATCGCGGCACCTGGAACCCGGCGCCGGTGTTCAAGATGATCGCCCAGCGCGGCCGGGTCGAGCGGGTCGAGATGGAGAAGACGTTCAACATGGGCGTCGGCATGGTCGCCATCGTCGCCCCCGAGGACGTCGACCGGGCCCTGGCCGTGCTGACCGCCCGGCACATCGAGTGCTGGACCCTGGGCACCGTCAAGAAGGCCAAGGATTCCGACGCCCTGCGAGCCGTTCTGGTGGGCGAACACCCGCGGTTCTGAGACCAGTACGCAAACGCAAACCAGCGTCCCGCATCGTTTAGATGCGGGACGCTGGTGTGTTGTAAGGCTTTTCGGCGTTATCCGTCAACGCGCGGCAACGCGAGAAAGAGGAGGCACGCTGACCTCCCCTTTCGAACGTTGCTTCGAGTCAGCGGCGCCAGTCGTCGTAGTCGTCCTCTTCAAATTGGGTAGAGGACTTGTCCGCGTCGTGCTCATCGGACAGCACACCACTCCGTTGGGAGTGGGGGCTACCCGAAAGCTCGCGCTGAAGGCTCGCGAAGTCGCTCGGCGGGCTGCTGTACTTCAGCTCGCGTGCGACTTTGGTCTGCTTTGCCTTAGCCCGGCCACGGCCCATGGCTGACCCCCTCGCGTCACTGCGGGGCGGCCTGGGGTTTGGTTGGCGGCCCCGTTCGAATTAATACTCTTCCTGACAGACACTTTAGCGTGTGTCCGGCCGTCCCGCTTCCAGGAGTGGGTGAAGAACCTCCGAAGTGGTTCCGTTTGCCCGTTTGTCGCCCTCGGTCCGTGCGGTCAGAGCACCCCGGGGATGGCCCGGATCACGCCGACCCTGGCCCCGCCGCCGAGCACCGCGGGGGCCGCGAGCGCGGTATGCGCGTCGGTCCAGTCGACGCCGATGCGGCGCAAAATAGCCAGCGTCAGGGGGATTCGAGCACGGTCGCTGCCGTCTTCGATCTTGTATGCGAATGCCGTTCCGTCGGGCAGCGCGCCCGCGTGCACTCCGTCCGCGCCGATCTTGCAGACCAGTCCGGGGGTGGCCTGCATGGTCAGCAGATCGGGTGCGTTGGTGCCGGAAATCACTCGCGGATGGGCCCGGATGGCGTCGGCGACGCGGCGCTCCGGCGCGTCGGAATCGGCGGTCGCCATGGTGGCGAACACCCGGGCCAGGTTCACCAGCGACACCGGAATGATCGGCAGGCCACAGCCATCGATGCCGAGATCGGTCTCGGGTTCGCCGGTGAGGTCGGCGACGGTGGCGATCACCGCCTGCTGCAGCGGATGCGCCTCGTCGAGATAGCCCTCGGCCGGCCAGCCGTTGATCGCACAGGTCGCCAGCATCGCGGCGTGCTTGCCCGAGCAGTTCATGTAGATGCGGCGCGGTTCGTGCGAACCCGAAAGCACGGCCGCGCGCGCCTTGTCGTCGACCGGCAGATCCGGCGGGCATTCGAGCGACTTCTCGTCGAAGCCGAAGCGGTCGAGCAGCCTGCGCACCAGCGCGACATGGTCGGGCTCGCCGTAGTGCGAGGCGGTCGCGATGGCCAGCTCGGCGTCGTCGACCGGCTCGAATCCGTGGCGCAGCAAGGTGATCGCCTGCATCGGCTTGTTGGTCGAGCGGGGGAAGATCGGCAGATGCACCTCGCCGAGGGCGAGCGTCGGCTCGCCGGTCGGGTCGAGGATCACGGCCGAGCCGCGGTGCACGCACTCGCGAAAGCCGGAGCGGACTACTTCGACCAGTTCCACACTCACAGTTGCGCTCCCGTATCGAGTTCGGCGCCACGTCGCGTGGCCTGACTTGCTGGTTCGTCCGCGCGGCGGGCTGCGGCGCGGTCGGCGTTGGCGTGCCTGCGGGCATGGCGTTCGATCTGCCTGCGCGCGTCGTCGGACAGGGTCGGCTCGTCGGCGAGCAGGATCGCGAGCAGGTCCGGGTCGTCACCCGTGAACAGGTCGCGGACGGTGATGCCGTGGTCGGGGACATGCACCACCGACACCGGGTCACCCGCGCCGATCGTGCCTTCGATGAGCACGCGCAGGTAGGCGCCGGTATCGCCCTGCCTGGTGAATCGCTTGACCCACTGGGCTTCTCCGCTCCAGTGCTGGAAGGTGGCGCACGGTACCCGCGGCGCGCTCACCTCGAGCAGCGTGTCGCCGATGGCCCAGCGGGCGCCGAGCACCGCGTCGCTGACCGGCAGGCCCGCGATGCGCAGATTCTCGCCGAACCAGCCGACGGGCAACTCCCGGCCGAGCTCGCTGCCCCAGCGCCGGGCGTCCTCGTCGGCGAAGGCGTAGACGGCCTGGTGCACGCCGCCGTGGTGCGCGGTGTCGCACACGTGATCGCCGTCGAGGCCGAGCGCGCGCACCGGTACCCGGCCCGGCATCGGGCGTTTGTCGATGGCGGTCTTGCCGACCCGGCCCGGGACGTCGAGTTCGGCGTGCACCACACACACGGCCAGCACCTGGCCGGAATCATCAGTTCGCATCGGAGTCACTCCTCTCGTCACGTAGTCGGGCGATGGCCGGAAATTCGGGGGTGGCGGGTGCGTCGCCGAACGCGGGGCATGTGCCCCTTCGGTATTCGATGCGCATGGCCGCTGGTCAGCGTCCGCGGAGCCGATCGACGGCGAGCCTGCCCGCCTGGGGCGCGTCGTCCGAGGGCACCGAGTCCGGGTCGATGGCGGCGGCGGCCGGCCCGGCGGTCAGCGCGGTATCGGCGGGGACGGTGCGTTTGATCAGCGCGAGTGCGATCGGACCGAGTTCGTAGTGGTCGATGACGGTGCCGAGGCGGCCGATCGCGCGGCCGCCCGCGGTGACGTCCGCGCCGATCTCGGGGCGCTCGTCGGCCGAACCGTCCAGGTGCAGCAGCACCAGGTGCCGCGGCGGCTTGCCGAGGTTGTGCACCCGCGCGACGGTCTCCTGACCGCGGTAGCAGCCCTTGTCCAGATGCACGGCGCCGAATTCGGCGACCCCGCCGATCCAGCGGGCCTCGTGCGGAATGGTGCGGTCGTCGGTGTCCAGACCGATCCGCGGTCGCACGGCGGCGACCCGCAACGCCTCGAAGGTCCACATGCCCGCGGGTTCGGCACCGGCCTCGGTCAGGCGGGTCCACCACTCGGCGAGTCGGGCGCGGGGAATGAGCAGATCGAAGGAGTCGGCGGTCGGCCACGGCATCCGGCGCAGGAACCCGCCGCCGGGCAGCGCGACCGCCTCGTAGGTGCCGGGCAGGGTCGCGACGCCGACGGCCGCGATGACCTCGGCGGCCTTCGCGCCGAGCAGGCTGACGACCGCGTAGTCGGCCTCGGTCGGTTGGGCGTCGGCCCAGAAGACCATCTTCTTCAGGAAGTCCAGCAGTGCGGGGCCGCGATCACCCTCGGTGTCGATCCAGACCGTGCTGTCCAGCTCGGTGAGCACGAAGTGGTTCAGCACCCGGCCGTTGAGGTCGAGGTCGAGGTTCTCCGCCGACTGCCCGTCGCCCAAGGCGGCGATGTGCTGGCTGCTGATGGTGTGCAGCCAGGTCAGCCGCTCGGCGCCGGTGATCTGGATGACGAAGCGATGCGACCGATCGATGACTGCCGCGCGGTCTATCGCGGCGCGTTGTTCACCGAGCGGATCGCCGTAGTGCCACGCCACGGCGGCATCGGGGGAACCCGGCGCTCCCGCGACGGCTCCCGAAACAGCGAGGATAGGGCTGGGCGCAACGACCACGGACACGTTTCCACTGTAGGCGGGGTCGGCGCGGGGTGCCGGACCCGGGGCTGCTGGGAGCGCTAGCGAACGCGCCGACCCGAGGCCGCTGGGAGCCGTTCGTGAAGCTGCGCTCGAGTCGTGTTAGTGAACCTGAAGGGGCAGGTTGTAAAAGATGCCGCGAAGTCCGCCGTGACCTAGGCGAGACATTGCAACACCGCCTAGTCTCGACGCATGGTAGATCGGGTTCTTGTCTCTCTCGACGGCGCGGTCCGGGATGCGGACGCGCCGTTGTTGTTTGCGGACGATATCGGCGTATTGCGTGGCGACGGTATTTTCGAAACGGTGCTGGTGCGCGCGGGCAACGCGTGCGCGATCGAATTTCATCTAGGCAGGCTGCGCCGCTCCGCGCAGGCGCTCGAGCTGCCCGAGCCCGAGATCGGGCGCTGGCGCGAGGCCGTCGAGCGGGCCGCTAAGGAGTGGGGCACCGACCGCGAAGGCGTGATGCGGCTGGTGCTCACCCGCGGCCGCGACAGCGAGCTATCCGGCGTGGCCGAGAAGGTGACGAGCGGCGATCTGGCCGCCGCCGTTCCGGTGCCCACCGCGTATGTGCTCGTGCTGCCGGTGCCAGATCGGGTGCAGAAGGCGCGCACCGAGGGGGTCTCGGTGGTGACCCTGTCCCGCGGCATCTCGATCGACCTGGCGCAGGCCGCGCCGTGGCAGCTGCTCGGCGCGAAGACGCTGTCCTATGCGTCGAACATGGCGGCGCTGCGGTTCGCGGCGCGGATGGGCGCCGACGACGCGATCTTCACCAGCACCGAGAACCGGGTGCTGGAAGGCCCGCGCTCCTCGGTGGTGATCGCGCGGGACAAGCAGCTGATCACCCCGCCCGCGAAGAACGGTGTGCTGCCGGGCGTCACCCAGCGTGCGCTGTTCGCCGAGGCGGAGAAGGCCGGGTGGGAGTGCGTCTACAAGTCGCTGTTCACCGCCGACCTGCTCACCTGCGACAGCGTGTGGATGATGTCCAGCATCTCGTTGGCGGCGCGGGTGAATTCGTTGGACGGGCTGCGAATGTCGGCACCGGACAACGCGCAGGAAATCATCGACCTGGTTGATCGCGGTATCGAGCGAGCGGGCGCTATCGGCGATTGGTGACTTGCTCGCGGCGACCGGTGACTGCCCGCACCGGGACGCTGACGGGGGAGTCTGCCGGCGTGATGTGCGTCCTACTCGCACGGCTCCGGGGCTGAGCGAGCTCGGAAAACCGCAGCTGACGGCCGATCGAGCCGGTGTGTCGTGGCGTAGGACTCATTGTTCTGGACCGCCTCCGACGTAGTATTACTACGTCATGTCGTAGACGACGAGGAGGTCGTGGCCGTGAGTGAGCGCAGCGAGCGAACCACAGGCGCAGCCGCCTGGGCGGTCATGGCGGAGCTGAGCGTCAGCGAGGCGCAGTCATGAACGCCCTGGACATCTCTCGATGGCAGTTCGGCATCACGACGGTCTACCACTTCCTGTTGGTGCCGCTGACTATTGGACTCGCTCCGCTGGTCGCCGCCATGCAGACGGCCTGGGTGATCACCGGTAAGGATCACTGGCTTCGACTGACCAAGTTCTTCGGCAAACTTTTTCTGATCAACTTCGCGCTCGGTGTGGCCACCGGCATCGTGCAGGAGTTCCAGTTCGGGATGAACTGGAGCGAGTACTCGCGCTTCGTCGGTGACGTGTTCGGTGCGCCGCTCGCGCTGGAGGGTCTGGTCGCCTTCTTCATGGAGTCGACCTTCCTCGGGCTGTGGATCTTCGGCTGGTCCCGATTGCCGAAACTCGTGCACCTGGCCACGATTTGGATGGTCGCGATCGGCGTGAACGCGTCGGCGTATTTCATCGTCGCCGCGAACTCGTTCATGCAGCATCCGGTCGGGGCGCGGTTCAACCCGGCGACCGGACGGGCCGAGCTCGACAGCATCGTCGCGGTGCTCACGAACAACACACTGCTGGCGGCCTTTCCGCACGTGGTCGCCGGATCCTTGGTCACGGCAGGCACTTTCGTGGCGGGCATCGCGGGCTGGTGGATGGTGCGCAAGGCGCGCAGCGGGGACGCCGCCCAGTTGGCGGAGGCGCGCACCATGTGGCGGCCGGTGGCGCTGGTCGGCATCTGGGTGATGCTGGTGTCGCTGGCCGGGCTGTTCTTCACCGGTGACACCCAGGGCAAGCTGATGTTCGAGCAGCAGCCGATGAAGATGGCCTCGGCGGAATCGTTGTGCCACACCGAAACCGATCCCGACTTCTCCATCCTGACGGTCGGCACGCACAACAACTGCGACAGCGTCACGCACGTGCTCGAGGTGCCGGTGGTGCTGCCGTACCTGGCCAAGGGCGAGTTCAGCGGCGTCACCCTGCCCGGCGTGGGCGACCTGCAGAAGGAATACAACGAGAAGTACGGCGTCGGCGACTACCGGCCGAACCTGTTCGTCACCTACTGGTCGTTCCGCGCCATGATCGGCCTGGCGGCGGGCTCGGCCCTGCTGGCCCTGGCCGGGCTGTGGCTGACCCGCCGCGGCCGGGTGCCGAACCAGCGCTGGTTCTCCTGGCTCAGCCTGCTGATGATTCCGACGCCGTTCCTGGCCAACAGCGCGGGCTGGGTGTTCACCGAAATGGGCCGCCAGCCTTGGGTTGTCGCGCCCAATCCGACCGGTGATCCGAACCTGCGGCTGATGGTGCAGCAGGGCGTCTCGAACCATTCGGCCGGCGTGGTGCTGTTCTCGCTGATCGTCTTCACGCTGCTGTACGGCTCGCTGGCGGTCGTGTGGTTCTACCTGATGCGGCGCTACGTGATCCACGGACCCGATCCGGCGCCGGTGGTCGCCGACGGGCCCGACGACACCGGCGGCCCAGGTAGGCATCGCGTCGAAGAGCCTGCCGTCGAACAACTTTCGTTCGCCTACTAGGAGCCGACGATGAGTCTGCAAGAGTTCTGGTTCGTGCTGATCGGGGTGCTGTTCACCGGGTACTTCGTGCTGGAGGGCTTCGACTTCGGGGTCGGGATGCTGATGCCGATCCTCGGGCGGGGTTCCGATACCCGAAGGCGGGTGGTGCTCAACACGATCGGCCCGGTCTGGGACGGCAACGAGGTGTGGGTGATCACCGCCGGTGGCGCCATGTTCGCGGCGTTCCCCGAGTGGTACGCGAGCATGTTCTCCGGTTTCTATCTGGCCTTGCTGTTGCTGCTCGTCGCGCTGATCCTGCGCATCTGCGCTATCGAATACCGCGGCAAGATCAACGACCCGCGCTGGCGGGCCCGCTGCGACCTCGGCATCGGAATCGGTTCCTGGATACCGGCACTCGCGTGGGGCTGGGTCTTCGCCAATATCGTGCGCGGGGTGCCGCTGAACGAGAAGAAGCAGTTCGCCGGTTCGGTGTGGGACCTGCTCGGCCCGTACGCCCTGCTCGGCGGGCTGACCACCGCGCTGCTGTTCGCCCTGCACGGTGCCGTCTTCCTCGGACTGAAGACCGGCGGCGAGGTACGCGACGACGCGCAGCGCACGGCGAAGCTGCTGCTGGTGCCGACGGTCGTGGTCGTCGGTGCATTCGGATTCTGGACGCAACTGGCCTACGGCACCGGCTGGACCTGGATTCCGTTGGCGCTCGCGGTGATCGGGCTCGCCGCCGCCGCGGTCTCGGTGTTCGCCGACCGCGACGGATGGGCCTTCCTCGGCACCACCGTCACGGTGGCGGCGGCGACCACGCTGCTGTTCGGGTCGCTGTTCCCGAATGTGTTGCCCTCCACCATCGACGCGGCGTTCGACCTGACCATCCACAACGCGTCGTCCACCCCGTACACGCTGAAGGTGATGAGCTGGGCGGCGGTGCTCGTCACGCCGGTCGTGCTGGTCTACCAGGGCTGGACGTACTGGGTGTTCCGCAAGCGGATCACCGTCGACCAGATCCCCGCACCGGTCGGCTTGCCGCTGGGACCCGTGAAGGGCTGAGCTATGGCCCGCCCGCCGATCGATCCGCGCCTGTGGCGGTATGCCCGCTCGGCCCGCCGCTACCTGGCGCTGAGTGTCGCACTGTCCGTGCTGATCACCGGATCGATCGTGGTCGCGGCGGTCATGCTGGCCCGGGTGCTGGCCGGGGTCGTCACCGATCCCGGCCGGCGCACGCTCGGCGCGTGGACAACGGAACTGCTGGTACTCGCGCTGGCCGTCGCCTGCCGGGTGCTTGCCACCTGGCTGCAATCGCGGCTGGCGCATCGGGCCGGCGCGGGCGTGGTGGCGGAACTCGAATCCGCCGTGCTCACCTCGGGGGCTCGGCTGCCACCGCGGGAACTCGAAAGCCGCAGAACCGAACTCGCGGTCGTGGTGGGCACCGGATTGTCCGGGCTGCGCGGATACCTGATCGGATACGTTCCCGCCCTGCTGCTCGCGGTCCTGGTGCCGCCGATCGTGTTGGCGGTCATCGCGATCCACGATCCGGTCTCGGGGCTCATCGTGGTGATTACGTTGCCGTTGATTCCGGTCTTCATGATCCTGATCGGGCTGCTGACCCAGGGGCGGGCCGAGGCGACACTGGCCGCCACCACTCGGCTGTCGGATCAACTGCTCGATCTGTTCGCCGGGATGCCGACGCTGCGGGCGCTCGGACGGGAGCGAGGCGAATCGGTTCCGCATGCACGGGGCAGTGGTGCTGGCAGGAGTTCCGCACCGGGCGAAGATGATTCGCTGGCGACGCATGTCGGCACCATGGCGCATCGCGTGCGCGACCTCGGCGATGCGTTGCGGCAGCGGACCATGCGGGCGCTGCGGATCGCGTTCCTGTCCTCGATGGTGCTGGAGCTGCTCGCGACGTTGAGTGTGGCGCTGATCGCGGTGTCCATCGGCCTACGGCTGGTGTACGGCGAGATGAGCCTGTACGCGGGCCTGGTTGCGCTCGTGCTGGCTCCGGAGGTGTATCTGCCACTGAGGATGGTGGGGGAGCGGTTCCACGCCGCACAGGACGGGATGGCGGCCGCCGGCAAGGCCTTCGCCGTCCTCGAATCCGTGCCGGAATCAACAGATTCCCGCGACCGAACCAGCGAGGCCGCCGAGCCGTGGCGCTGTGCCGGAGTCGTCCGGCTGCGCGACCTCTCCGTCGCGGCGCGCAACGGCTTCGCACCCGAAGGGTTGTCGGCCGAACTGCGCCCCGGCGCGGTGACGGTGCTCGCCGGACCGAACGGCAGCGGGAAGTCGACTGCGGCACAGGCGATCCTCGGCCTGATCGGGCCGGACCGCGGGGCGGTGACCATCGACGGCATCGACCTGCGTGACCTGGATCAGGACGAATGGTGGGCACACGTGGCGTGGCTGCCACAGCGACCGGTCCTGGTGCCGGGCACATTGCGCGAGAACCTGGAACTGTTCGGCGCACCGGCCGAGTCGCCGGCCGCCCACGGACCCACCCGGGTCATCGACGACCTCGAAGCCGCCTGCATGGCAACCGGATTCGACACGGTGCTGGACGAGTTGCCCGACCGCTGGGACACCGTGGTCGGCCCCGGCGGCGTCGGCCTGTCCCTCGGCCAACGCCAGCGACTCGCACTCACCAGGGTCTTGGCCGCCGACCGCCCGATCCTGCTCCTCGACGAGCCGACCGCCCACCTCGACACCGAGAGCGAAACCGCGGTCCTCGCGGCCCTCCGACAGCGCGCCCGAGACGGCGCCACCGTGATCGTGATCGGCCACCGCCCAACGGTTCTCGCCGCGGGCGACCATGTGATTCAGGTGCGCGCAGCCGCCGACGATCTGGCAGAGGTGACGATCCGATGACCGCGATAGGCAATTCGACTGGGCGTACAACCGACCATCCGACGCTGCTCAGCGATCTGCGGCGAATGTGGCGGCTGCTCGACATGTCTCGGTGGCGGGTTGCGGTGGCGATCGGGTGGGGCGTGCTGGCGCTCGGCAGTGGGCTCGGGTTGGCTGCACTGGCGGCGTGGTTGATTGCTCGGGCGTGGCAGATGCCGCCGGTGCTGGATTTGAGTATCGCGGTGGTGACGGTTCGGGCACTGGGGATTTCGCGTGGACTGGCTCGGTATCTGGAACGGCTGGCCACCCACGATGTCGCGCTGCGGGCGATGGCGACGGCGCGCACCACGGTGTATCGGACGCTGGCCGGATCCGGCTTCTGGCTGCGCAGGCCGTCGGGTCGGCGGTCGGCCGCGGGGCGGTCCGGCGATATCGGGCCGCTGCGGCGCGGCGATCTGCTCGTCCGAATCGGCAGCGACATAGACGATCTCGGCGCTGTCGTGGTTCGAGTGTTCGTTCCGGTCGCGGTCGCTGTCGTGTTGTCCGCGATCGCGATCGGTCTGCTCGCCACGATCTCGGTGGGTGCGGCCGCGATTCTGGCGGGGGCACTGGCGCTTTCCGGGATTCTCGCCCCTTGGCTGTCGGCAAAGGCCGCGCGCGACGCGGAACAGGCCGTGCGCGCGGACCGGGCGGAGTTCACCGCGCAGGCCCTCACCGTGCTCGACCACGCGGCCGAATTGCGCGTCGCGGGTCGGCTGGACGCGGCACTCGCGGCCGCTACCGAGGCCACTCGACGAGCGGTCGTGGCGGAGGACAAAGCGGCTGCCCGCAGTGCATGGTCGGCGGCGGCGACTCCGCTCTCGATCGGCGCAAGTGTGCTGGGGGCCTTGCTGATCGGCATCACCCTGTACGGTCCGTCCGGCGGTGCACCGGGTGCGATGACGCCGATGGCGCTCACTGTGCTTGTCCTGCTGCCACTTTCGGCCTTCGAGGCGGTCGGTCCACTACCGGCTGCGGCGCAGTCGCTGACCACCGCTCGGGCTGCTTTGCATCGGCTGATCCGGCTCGACGGCGGCACTGGTGCGAACAGCGAGGGGACCGTCGGCAATCGCGCAGCCGATGATTCGCTCGAAGTGCGACTGTCCCAACAGCTTCCGGAGATCCCCGTCGGCCGCCGGATCGCCGTCGTCGGACCGAGCGGGGCTGGAAAGACCACGCTGCTGATGAATTGGGCAGGCTTGTTCGACTCACCCCGAACCGGCGCCACCTTCTTCGCCGAAGACGCCCACCTGTTCGGCACCTCGGTGCTGGAGAACCTGCGCGTCGCGCGCGGCGACGTCACCGAGGAAGAAGCCGAAACCGCTCTGCGCACAGTAGGTCTCGGCGACTGGTTGGACTCGCTGCCCGAGGGCGTGCACACCGACCTGGTCGGTGGCGCCGCCGCTGTCTCCGGCGGGCAACGCCGCCGCATCCTGCTCGCCCGAGCACTCGTCTCGCCGGCTCGAGTGTTGCTGCTCGACGAACCGACCGAACACCTCGAAGCCGAGGCGGGCGCAAAACTCCTGTGCGACTTGCTCGATATCGACAGCGGATTGGTCGAGCCAGATCGAACTGTGGTCGTCGTCACACATCAACTGCCGCCGGGCAATCGCGCCGGCGTGATCGTCCGAGTCGACGCATCAGCGCAGGTGAAGGCCGATTTCGTGGACCACTCGGTCCCCACTTCCGCCCACCGAGAAATTCCGTTGCCGACCCGCTGACTCGTGACTAGATTCGTTTGTACACAAGGAAGGAGGTGGTTCGACGAATGTATGTTCAAAGGACTCGTGAGGTGGCTGCGCGCTAGCGCCACCGCTGCAGGTGATTCGCCGCGCGAGCGTTAGCGAATTCCACGCAGTCACCCGGCCCCCGAGCCCCCGTTTGAGTCCGAACGGGACCCGTGCACTAACCCCGCACCGGTAAGGCTCGGGGGTCGTTCCTTTTCCGGGACCAGTCAAACTTCGTAGGGGACCGGATTAAACGACTAGCCGATGTAGCGCTGCAGGCGAGCTGACAGGCGGGGCTCCAGAGGGCCGTCGGCCACCACGCGCTCCTCGACGTAAGCCAGGTCGCCGCCCTCGACAATCCCGTACAGGCGCTTCGCGCCGCCGACGACGATGCCGGACTGGCTGCGGATGACCACGTCGGTGGCGAGTTCCCAGGAGGACTGGGTGAGGGCCTGGCCGTAGAACAGCTCGACGATGCCGGTGCTGTGCGTGAGCAGCAGCTCGATGACCTCGTCGTTGCCGTCGATGCCGACCCGCCAGAAGCCGCTCTCGCGCAGATCGGGGCCGTTGTAGGCGCCCTCGCTGTCGAGGACCCAGGAGCGGGACTCCCAGGACAGATAGTCGCCGCCGTCGTGCGCCACGATGATCTGCTGGCCGAACCGGTAGTCGCCGGTCTCCGGGTGATTGCCCTCGCCCTCGCCGCGCCACACGCCGACCATGGGCAGCAGCGCGAGCATGGAGGAACTCAGATCCGGCCCGAGCCGCAGGTTCGCGGTGTCCTCGGGCAGCGGCAGATCGGGCAGCACCGGAATGTTGCGGGCACCGGTCGACTTCGCCCGCTCGACGGCCTCGGACACGGCTTGATCGCCGCTGCGGCGACCAGCCGATTCGGCGGAGCCGTTGCCGTTCAGTTGTTCACTCGCTTGCTCGGCCGGATTGGAACCTTCGCTCGCGAGATCACTCATGATTCGGTGAACAGCCGGTAGAAGACGTACAGGCCGAACCAGCCGATGAGGATGGCGACGGCCACCAGCAGAATCTCGAAGAAGAGGACCACATTTGGAGTCTAACGACAACTACCCCCGGATATGCAGACGACCCCGGTGCTTCCCGTCATAGTTGGGGAAGCCCGGGGCCGTTAGCTGCGAAAGGTCCGCTACTTCGCGACCGCGACGTCTACGGGATGGATACCCGCGCCTTCCGGACGAACCTCCGCCGAGCCGTTACCGGCCGAGGAGAGCGCCCGCAGCGTCCACGCACCCGGCGCGGCGAAGAAGCGGAAGTCGCCGGTGCCGGAGGCGACGACCTCGGCGGTGAAGTCACCGTTGCCGTCGAGCAGGCGCACGAACGCGCCGCCGACCGGCTGACCGTCGGTGCTCAGGACGCGGCCGGTGATGACCGTCTCCTTCTCCACATCGACGCCGGCGGGAATGGCCTGACCCTGGGTAGGTGCTGCGCACATGTTGTTTACGCTCCCAACTCGATCGGTGCACCGACGAGGGAGCCGTATTCGGTCCAGCTCCCGTCGTAGTTCTTGACATTGCTGTGGCCGAGCAGTTCCTGCAGCACGAACCAGGTGTGCGAGGAACGCTCACCGATGCGGCAGTAGGCGATGGTCTCCTTCTCGCCGTCCAAGCCCGCTTCCTGGTAGATCTCGGTGAGCTCGTCGTCGGACTTGAAGGTGCCGTCCTCGTTCGCGGCCTTGCTCCACGGCACGTTGATGGCGGTGGGGATGTGGCCGGGACGCTGGCTCTGCTCCTGAGGCAGGTGCGCGGGCGCCAGGATCTTGCCGGAGAACTCGTCGGGCGAACGGACGTCGACCAGGTTCTTGGTGCCGATGGCGGCGATGACCTCGTCGCGGAACGCGCGGATGGTCACGTCGGGGGCGGCGGCCTTGTACTGGGTGGCCGGGCGGCTGACGCCGTCGGTGGACAGCGGGCGGCCGTCGAGCTCCCACTTCTTGCGGCCACCGTCGAGCAGCTTGACGTTGTTGTGGCCGTACAGCTTGAAGTACCAGTAGGCGTACGCGGCGAACCAGTTGTTGTTGCCGCCGTACAGGACTACCTCGTCGTCGTTCGCGATGCCGCGCGCCGAGAGCAGGTCGGAGAACTGCTCCTGGTTCACGAAGTCACGACGAACTTGATCCTGCAGGTCCTTCTTCCAGTCGAGCCGGACGGCACCTTCGATGTGGCCACCGTCATAGGCGGAGGTGTCCTCGTCGACCTCGACGAAGACGATGCCGGGGGCGTTGAGGTTCTCTTCGGCCCAGTCCACGGAGACCAGGACATCGGAGCGAGCCATGTTGTTCCTTTCAGAGATGACTTGCGGATCAGTTCGGTGCCGGGGACGGGGTAATCCGGCGGAAACGGGCGACCAGGGGATAGATCTGGCAACCCAGGCAGATCCCGAACGCCGCGTTCAAGAACGCGGCGAACAGGGCAAAGCCGGCGAAGACCGCGCCGACAACTGTGGAGCCGAGCGCGAAGCCCAGCAGGCTGACCACGGCGAAGACCAGGCCGAGCAGCTGCGCGAACTTCAGCGGCGGCACGGGTTCGGTCTCGGTGGTCGGGGCCACCCGCGGCGCGACGAATTTCGCGTAGAGGCGGCCGTACGGATGCTTGCGCGGACCGTAGGCGGCGCCGATCGCGAAGACGACGGCCTGGATGGCGATGAGCACCGCGGCGGCGACGGGGGAGAAGATGGCGGCGATCAGCACCAGCACGAGGACGGCGGTGGTGATCCACGCGGCGAAGCGGGGTCCGCGAACATCGACCTGCCCGTTGGCAATTGGCTGATTCTGCGAAGTATTACGGATTTCTGTGGACATTGTGCGTACTCCTGCGCTGGATGCGACTGATGGCTGGAAAATTGCCAGTTCGCCGGGGGATCAACGAGATCACTCGCACGGCGGACACAGGTCGGCGTCAGGAAATCTGAGAAAGCCGACCGCTCAGCGGCACAGGCAGCAACAACCACCGAGGCGGCACAGGTCAACTGTGCGGCGTCGGGTGAGCATCAGCTCGTGGTTGTAAAGCACGAAAGCAGTTTACCTAATCGGGCGGGAGAAAAGGACCCCGGGTTGATCACAGCTTTCCGGGGAACCTGTCAAGGCCGCTAAGCGGCGATGGTCAGCGGCTCCAGCGCGGACCGCAGATCGGTCACCTTCGGCACGCCGGAGATCCGAAAGCGTTCGCGGCCTTCACTATCGAAGACGAACGTGGTCGGCAACGAGAGCACGTTCAGTTCCTTGGCGAGCACCGGCTCGGCGTCGATGTCCACCTCGATGTCCAGCGGCGGCTGCGGCGACTCGGCCAGCTGCCCGGTGACATCGGCGACCACGCGGCGCACCGCGGCACAGGGCCCGCACCAGTCGGCGGAGAAGTGCAGCACGGCCGGACCGGATCCGGTCACCCCGACGGACGCCAGCAGATCGGCCCGCACCGACTGGGTTTCGCCGTCGGAGCGCTTGCGAGTCGCGGATGCGCGAGGCCCATCGGCGGCCCGGACCTTGCCGTCGCGGCCACGCAGCACCAGGCCGACCGCCAGCGCGGCCAGCAACATCACTGCGAGGATTGTGATTTCGATCATGGTTGCTGCAATCGGTCGAGGTCGATCGTCACGTTCACACCCTTGCCCTCCGCCACGATCCACCCGCCGTCGGCACGCACCTTGGTGGGATGGACACCGAACGGCAATTCCTTGATGTCGATAGTACGGGTGAATCGCGCGAGCACCGCGGGACGAATGGCCTCGGGGATGGCCTCCTCCGGGATCGTCTTCTCGTTGCCCGCCTGCGCGCAGAAGCCCGTCGCGACGACCTTCACCTGGTCACCGTCGAGCGACAGGTCGGCCTGCACGAACACCTTGCTACTGCCGTATTGGGTGGTCTGCAATTCCGGCAGGCTGCCGAGCAGGCACAGCGGCTCGTCGCCGGTCGAGGTCATGCCGGACCCGCCGGATCCGCCGGTGCCGTCGGATTTGTCCTGCTGCGGTCCGCGCACCTGCAGGTCGGGGATGGTGAACAGCCTGCCGAGCTCGGTCGGCCCGATCCGCAGCGAGCTCGCGACCTGCTCCGCGGGCACGTTGCGCAGGCTGCCGTCGACCAGATCGTGCAGGGGTATCCGCACGCCGGTCAGATTCGCCTCGAATTCGTACTCCCCGGGCGTATGCGGAAGGTTGCCGCTCGCCCTGATCCAGACGTCGTCGTAGCGTCCGCCGACCGCCTGGCCGAGGAAGGAGACCCCGCGGATGGCCACCGCCGGATCGGCGGGTAGATCGGCGCCCTGGCGTAGCGCGCGCGAGACCCGATATTCCGAATAGGCCGCGACGCTGAAATCAATGACTACTGCCAGTCCCGCGAGAATCAGCAGCCCGATGATGAGCTTGCGCATTGCTGAACCTTATCGGGAGGGCGGGCTACGGTGCATTTCTGGTATCAGACATATCACTCGGCGGGACTCGGCTACCCGGATGGCGAGGTCATCGGGGTTGACGCGCTAATCTTGCATCCGAATTACCTGTGATCAGCGACGTGGCCCCCGGCAGTGCGGCTGTTGTCCAACGGAGCTACGAGATGGGAGGAGAGCTTGTGGAGCTACTCCTGCTGACCTCCGACCCCAATCCTGACGCGGTGTTGCCCTCACTGTCGTTGCTGGCGCACAACGTGCGTCCGGCGCCGACCGAGGTCTCCTCGCTGCTGGAAGCGGGTACCGCGGACGTCGCACTGGTCGACGCGCGCACCGACCTGGCCGCCGCGCGCGGCCTGTGCCGGCTGCTCGGCAGCACCGGGTCGTCGGTGCCGGTGGTCGCCGTGCTCACCGAGGGTGGCCTGGTCGCGGTGAACGCCGACTGGGGACTCGACGACATCTTGCTGCCCGGCACCGGCCCGGCCGAGCTGGACGCCAGGCTGCGGCTGCTCGTCGGCCGCAACGGCGGCGTGGCCAGCCCGGAGAACTCCGGCAAGATCACCCTCGGCGAGTTGGTGATCGACGAGGGCACCTACACCGCCCGCCTGCGCGGGCGCCCGCTCGACCTGACCTACAAGGAATTCGAGCTGCTCAAATACCTCGCGCAGCATGCGGGCCGGGTGTTCACCAGGGCCCAGCTGCTGCAAGAGGTGTGGGGCTACGACTTCTTCGGCGGCACCCGCACCGTCGACGTGCACGTCCGTCGACTGCGCGCCAAGCTCGGCACCGAGTACGAATCGCTCATCGGCACCGTGCGCAACGTCGGCTACAAGGCGGTGCGGCCGTCCAGAACGGCGGCCAAGGGTGACTCGGTCCAGGTTTCGGAGGACGAGCCGGAGGGCACGGACGACGCGCCGCTCGCTCCGGTCAACGGCTCGCTGCAGTGAGCTCGGTGGCCCCGCCGCCCAATCCGAAACACCGACACGTCATTATGTGTTCGCGTCGCGTTCAGCGCGACCGGCACGGTGTTCGACGCGCAGCGACGGGGCCGCATCTCGGCCTGCCGCTGTCGCGAAATGCAGGGCTACGCAATGACGTTGTCCGGGTAGGTATCCCGCTCGGGATGCCGCGCAGCGCGAGGAATGGAGCCCGATGAACGGCGTGGCAACACAGTGGACCGAGCGACTGGATTCGGCTGCGGCCGCTGATGTTCGGCAACTGCTCGAACGCGCGGTCGGCACCGACGGTGTCGCCCCCATCTCCGAGCAGGCGGTCCTGTCGCTGAGCGCGGGCGATGGCCCCACGGTGCGGCACCTGATCGCCATGCGCGACGACGTGATCGCGGGTTACGCGAATCTGATTCCGGGGCACGGCGAACATCCGGCGATGGCCGAAGTCGTCGTCGATCCGCCCGCGCGCGGGCAGGGTATCGGCACCGGCCTGGTCGCCGCGGCACTCGCCGAGGGCGGCGCGGGCACCCGGGTGTGGGCGCACGGAAATCTGCCCGCCGCCAAGGCGGTTTCCGAGCGGCTCGGCCTGGCCACCGCGCGCGAGCTCTGGCAGATGCGCCGCCCTCTGGCAACGCCTGAGCTACCAGAAATTGCGGCGCGTGGCCGAGTGACCATTCGCACCTACGCCGGGCCCGCCGACGACGCCGAATTGCTGCGGGTGAACAACGCCGCTTTCGCCTGGCATCCGGAGCAGGGCGGCTGGACCGAACGCGACATCGAGGCGCGCCGGGCCGAGTCGTGGTTCGACCCGAAGGGGCTGTTCCTCGCGACCGACACCGCCGAGCCCGGCCGCGTCCTCGGATTCCATTGGACCAAGGTGCATTACGACGAGAACCCGGCCGTCGGCGAGGTCTACGTAGTAGGCATCGACCCGGCCGCGCAGGGCCGCGGACTCGGTCGTCTGCTGACCCTGGTCGGCCTGCATCATCTGCGTGATCGCGGTCTCGCCGAAGTGCTGCTCTACACCGAGGCCGACAACACCGCCGCCGTGCACACCTACACCCGGCTCGGGTTCGCTCCCGCGCACGTCGATGTCGCCTATTCGGCGGCCTCAGCTGAATAGCGGGTGCCCCCTCGGGGGTGTCTGAGTAAAACTGCGGCAAATGTCACACATAACGGGCTCAATCGCGCTTGGCTGTTCACTTGTCGTTCACTCAGTTCGGTCCAACTGTCAACCCCGTGACTTTACGTTGATTGGTGGGCAGCCCACGGCTGCCTGGTGCGCAAGTTCCCCGTGAACAGCACCACATCACCCGTCCGGGCCGGTGAGGGACCGGGCGAGTTGGACGCCTTTCCGGAGGAATAGTGAATCTCAAGCGCAGCAGCGCCCTCGTTGGTGTGCTGGCCGTTGGTGCCATGACGCTCGCCGCCTGTGGCAGCGACGACAACACCAGCACCAGCAACAACGGCGGCACCACTGCCAAGTCGGACATCGCCTGCGGTGGCAAGAAGGCGCTCAAGGCGAGCGGCTCCTCCGCGCAGAAGAACGCGATGGACCGCTTCGTCGCGGCCTACGAGGCCAACTGCGGCGGCAACACACTGAACTACACCTCGAGCGGCTCCGGCGCGGGTGTCAACGAGTTCGTCGGCGGCCAGACCGATTTCGGTGGCTCCGACTCGCCGCTGAGCGCGTCGAAGGGCGAGACCACCAAGGCCCAGGATCGCTGCGGCGCCCCGGCCTGGAACCTGCCGACCGTGTTCGGCCCGATCGCGATCACCTACAACATCGACGGCGTCTCCGACCTCGTGCTGGACGGCCCCACCGCCGCCAAGGTGTTCAACGGCGCCATCTCCACCTGGGACGCCCCCGAGATCAAGGCGCTCAACCCGAGCGCCAAGCTCCCGTCGGACAAGATCTCGGTGATCTTCCGCAGCGATGAGTCGGGCACCACCGACAACTTCCAGCTCTACCTGGACGCGGCGTCGGACGGCGCCTGGGGCAAGGGTGCGGGCAAGGCGTTCGCCGGCGGTGTCGGTGAGGGTGCGAAGGGCAACGAGGGCACCTCGGCCGCCATCAAGAGCACCAAGAACGCGATCACCTACAACGAGTGGGCGTTCGCGAAGTCGCAGAACCTGTCCATCGCGCAGATCGTCACCTCGGCGAGCAAGGACCCGGTCAAGCTGACCGCGGCCTCCGCCGGCAAGTCCATCGACGGCGTGAAGGTCAAGGGCGAGGGCAACGACCTGGTGCTCGACACCAGCTCGTTCTACAAGCCCACCGAGGCCGGCGCGTACCCGATCATGCTCGCCACCTACGAGATCGTCTGCTCGAAGTACAGCGATGCCGACGTCGCCAAGGCGGTCAAGGCGTTCCTGACCTCGGCGACCACCAACGGCCAGAAGGGTCTCGACGAGGCCGGGTACGTCCCGATCCCGGACAAGTTCAAGACCCGGCTGACCACCGCGATCAACGCCATCTCCTGATCGCACAAGTCGCAAAGTAATGACCGTGCACCCTGAGGTGACCGCCGCGGGCTCGTCGGATTCGACGGGCCCGCGGACGGCCGGAGACATTGCCCCCATGTCGAGTGATCCGAGCACCGAGCCGGCCAAAAAGGCTCGCCCCGCCCAGAGCAATCGGGCCGAGACCATCTTCCGGTCTCTGGCCACCGCTTCGGGCGCGACCATCGTCGCCGCCATCGCGCTGATCGCGCTATTTCTGCTGATCCGTGCGGTGCCGTCGGTCATGGCGAACGACGCGAACTTCTTCACGAGCGCCGAGTTCAACACCACCAACGCCGATCACCTGCGGTTCGGCATCCGCGACCTGTTCATGGTGACGGTGCTGAGCGCGATCTTCGCACTGGTGATCGCGGTGCCGATCGGCGTCGGCATCGCGCTGTTCCTGACCCACTACGCGCCGAAGGTGCTGGCGCGCCCGTTCGCGATGCTGGTAGACCTGCTCGCCGCGGTGCCGTCGATCGTGTTCGGCCTGTGGGGCTTCCTGGTGCTCGCGCCACAGCTCGAACCGGTGCAGAAGTTCTTGAACGACAAGCTCGGCTGGTTCTTCCTTTTCTCGGACGGCAATGTCTCGATCGCCGGTGGCGGCACCATCTTCACCGCGGGCGTAGTGCTCGCGGTGATGATCTTGCCGATCATCACCTCGGTTTCTCGTGAGGTCTTCAATCTCACTCCGCCCGCGCACATCGAGGCCGCCCACGCACTGGGCGCCACGAAGTGGGAGATGGTGCGGATGACGGTGCTGCCCTATGGTCGCAGCGGTGTGATCGCCGGCTCCATGCTCGGCCTCGGCCGCGCGCTCGGCGAGACCATCGCGGTGCTGGTGGTGCTGCGGACCTCGGCGCAGGCCGGACACTGGTCGGTCTTCGACGGTGGTTACACGTTCGCGTCCAAGATCGCCTCGGCCGCTTCGGAATTCAGCTCGCCGCTGCCGACCGGCGCCTACATCGCGGCAGGCTTCGTGCTGTTCGCGCTGACCTTCGTCGTCAACGCGCTGGCGCGGCTCGCCGCGGGCGGAAGGGTGAACGGGTGATGACAACGACAACGCTCGACAAGCCGATCAAGGCGCCGACGTTCCGTGACGTCAGCACCAGCCGCAAGATCCGCAACAACATCGCGACCGGCGTGGTCTGGCTGTGCTTCGCGATCGCGCTCATCCCGCTGGCCTGGGTGCTCATCATGGTGGTGAGCAAAGGCTTCGAATCGGTTGTCTCCCTTGACTGGTGGCAGAAGTCGCAGAAGGGCATCCTGCCCGATCAGTCCGGTGGCGGTGTGTACCACGCCATCTACGGCACCATCGTGCAGTCGGCGGTCGCCGCGGTGATCGCGGTGCCGCTCGGCATCATGGCCGCCGTCTACCTGGTCGAATACGGCCGCGGCTGGCTGGCCAAGGTCACCACGTTCATGGTCGACATCCTCGCGGGTGTGCCGTCCATCGTCGCCGCGCTGTTCATCTTCGCGCTGTGGATCGCCACCCTCGGCGCACCGCAGAGCGCGTTCGCGGTGTCGCTGGCCCTGGTGCTGCTGATGCTGCCGGTGGTGGTGCGCAGCTCCGAGGAAATGCTGAAGCTGGTGCCGGACGAACTGCGCGAGGCGTCCTACGCGCTCGGCGTCCCGAAGTGGAAGACCATCGCACGGATCGTGGTACCGACCGCGCTGCCGGGCATGATCAGCGGCATCCTGCTCGCCATCGCCAGGGTGATGGGTGAGACCGCGCCGGTGCTCGTGCTCGTCGGCTACAGCAAGTCGATCAACAGCAACCTCTTCGACGGCAACATGGCCTCGCTGCCGCTGCTGATCTACCAGGAGCTGGCCAACCCGGAGCCCGCGGGCCGGGCCAGGGTGTGGGGTGCGGCACTGACGCTGATCCTGCTCATCGCGCTGCTGTACGCGGCGGCCGCGGTCGTCAACAAGCTGCTCACGCGGAATCGATAGGAAATCAGATGGCCAAGCGGATCGACGTCAAAGACCTCAATATCTTCTACGCGAAATTCCACGCGGTAGCCGATGTGGACCTGACCGTGCTGCCGCGCAGCGTCACCGCCTTCATCGGCCCGTCGGGTTGCGGTAAGTCCACCGTGCTGCGGTCGCTCAACCGCATGCACGAGGTGACCCCGAACGCCCGCGTCGAGGGTGCGGTGCTGCTGGACGGCGAGGACATCTACGGCTCGCAGGTCGACCCGGTCGGTGTGCGCCGCACCATCGGCATGGTGTTCCAGCGTCCGAACCCGTTCCCCACCATGTCGATTCGCGACAACGTGGTGGCCGGGCTGAAGCTGCAGGGCGTGCGCAGCAAGAAGGAACTCGACGAGGTCGCCGAGCGCTCGCTGCGCGGCGCCAACCTCTGGAACGAGGTGAAGGACCGCCTGGACAAGCCGGGCGGCGGCCTGTCCGGCGGTCAGCAGCAGCGACTGTGCATCGCCCGCGCGATCGCGGTGTCGCCCGACGTGCTGCTGATGGACGAGCCCTGTTCGGCCCTGGACCCGATCTCCACGCTCGCGATCGAGGACCTGATCACCGAGCTGAAGAAGGAATTCACCATCGTCATCGTCACCCACAACATGCAGCAGGCTGCCCGCGTGAGTGACCAGACCGGCTTCTTCAACCTGGAGGCCCAGGGCAAGCCGGGCCGGCTGATCGAGATCGACGACACCGAGAAGATCTTCTCCAACCCCGGCCAGAAGGCGACGGAAGACTACATCTCCGGCCGCTTCGGGTAATCCGAGATCGGTTGGTACGAACGAACAATGGCCCGCGCAGTGCGCGGGCCATTGTCGTGTACGCGGGGATCACGTTGCGGGTCCGTGTCTGCCTGCCATCTTATTAGGACCGCAGGCAGCTGCCGACTACGACTCGACGTCGGGGTCCGGCGGCAACACGCCGGTGACCAGGAAGATGACGCGGCGGCCGATCTCGACGGCGTGGTCGGCGAAGCGCTCGTAGTAGCGGCCGAGCAGGGTGACGTCGACGGCGGCGGCGACGCCGTACTTCCAGTCGCGGTCCATCAGCAGCGTGAACAGGTGACGGTGCAGGTCGTCCATCGCCTCGTCGTCCTCGTTGAGCTGCGCGGCACGCTCCGGGTCGCGCGTCTCGAGCACCTCTTTGGCGCCGGCGCCCATGTTGACCGCGATGCGGCCCATCTCGGCGAAGTAGCCGTTTACCGCCTCGGGCAGTGCGTGATTGGGGTGACGGCGCCGGGCCACCTTGGCCACGTGCAGCGCGAGCGCGCCCATCCGGTTGACGTCGGCCACGATCTGGATCGCGCTCACCACCTGCCGCAGGTCACCCGCGACCGGCGCCTGCAGCGCGAGCAGCGCGAACGCCCGCTCCTCGGCATCCTGGATCAGCTCGGCGATTCGGTCGGACTCGGTGATCACCTGCTCCGCCAGAGCGAGGTCGGCCTGGAGCAGTGACTGGGTGGCCCGGTCCATGGCCGAACCCGCCAGACCGGCCATCTCACCCAACAGGTGGGCGAGATCGGCCATTTGCTCGTTGTAGATGACACGCATAAAACCAGACATTAGTTCCCAGCGCTGACCATGTCACGAACGGAGGGTGAATGCCCGGTGCCGACCGTTAGCGACAGTGTTGCCGCAGGTCGCGCCTTGCCTACTTACAGGTCTCGTCCGCCGCGTTCACGTGCTCCAGGTCGGACGGCAGGGTGACCGGCGTCGCAGGCGCCATCGCGGGCATGTTCGAGATGGGATCGCCGACCGGCGTCGGCGCTTTCACCGTTCCGTTGAAATCGCCGCCGATGACCACCTCGACGATGCCGCCGAGATCGTTCGCCGATTCCATCAGCGCGCCGGGGATCGCGCTGGCCACCGTGGCCGCAGCGGCCTCCTGCCCGGCCCCGTAGCGAACCTTCGAGGTGACCTCGCTGCCGCCGGAGTAGTTGCCGATATTGAAGATCCCGAAGCCCTGGTTGCCGAGCTTGGTCGCCGCCCGCTGCGCCAGGCCCGAGGTGCCGGAGCCGTTGGAGACCAGCAGCGACACCGTGCTCGGATCGACCGCGGTCAGCTTCGGCGGGGTGGGCGGCGCCGACGGGATGGAGCCGGGGGCCGGGCTGATCTTCTTCTCGCCGGGCAGCGGCTGATCGTCGCGGATCGCCTTGAAGATCGCCTTGATGTCCTGCTCGCGCGGGATCTCGTTGCCGTAGGAGGTGGTGCCCGCGGTCGGGATGGTCAGGAAGGTGACGGTGCCCGCGTCCAGCTTCTGCAGCGAACGGCCGAGCGTGAGCAGGTCCTGGGGCGTGACCCGGTCGACCGAGGTGTGGGTGGTGAACGCGTTGATGAAGCCGTTCAGCTTGCCGGGATCGAAGAGCACCCGGCCGGAGAGCGCGCCGCGCAACAGCGAGGCCATGAAGCGTTGCTGCCGGTTGATCCGGTCGTAGTCGCTGCGCTCCTCGCCGTAGACGTGCCTGGCGCGCACGTAGTTCAGCGCGGTCGCGCCGTTGACCTTCTGCTTGCCCGGGTTCTCCAGCACCGTGCCGAGGATCTCGTCGTTGATCGGCTTCGGCGCGCACACCTCGACGCCGCCGATCTGATCGACCATGGCCTCGAAGCCCGCGAAGTCGACCGCGATGAAGTGATTGATCGCGCTACCGGTCATCCGCTGAATCGTGGTGAACAGGCACTTGGGGCCGCCGAGCGCGTAGACGGCGTTGAGCTTGTCGCCGATCGCGGACGGGAAGGTCTCGCTGGTGTACTGGGCCTTGTCGTTGTCCCAGCCGTTGCACTGCGGCCGGGTGACGTCGAGATCGCGCGGGAACGAGACGACCACCACGCGCGAACGGTTCTTCGGGATGTTCACCAGCATCACGGTGTCCGCGCGGGAACCCTCGGCGTCGTCGAGCGTGCCCGCGCCGACCTGACTGTTCACGCCCGCCCGGGTGTCGGTGCCGACGAGCAGATAGTTCTCGTCACCCAGCTGAGCGTCGGAGTCGACGACGTCGTCGTTGTTGTCGACGATCGCCGAGATCTGGGTGAAGTTGTTGCCGGTGGTCCGCAGGTAGCTCCAGCCGCCGCCGGTGGTGAGCAGACAGAGCACTGCGAACATCGTCAGTGCGCTGCGGCCCGCGAGGCGCAGCCGCTTGTTGCGGCGCTGCTTGCTGGCGGCCAGCCGGGACAGCGGTGCGGCGCCGACGGACTTGGGTTGTGCGGCACCGGTTTCGTCGTTGGCCGGCCACTCGGTTTTCTTGCGCTTGGCGCGGGTGGTCTCCTCGAGCGGCGGCAGGATGTCGGTGACCTCTTCGGGCGTTTCCTTCGCCCGGGCTGGTGCGGCTTTCCTGCTTTCCTCGGCCGGGCCGCGCCGGTTGGGGGTCCGGGCGGCGGGCGTGCCCGCGATGTCCTGGACGACCGGTGAACCGGCCGTGCGCGGTGGTGGGCCGTCGGCGGTGCGCCGTGGGGTCGGCTCGGTCGGGCGGGCCGGTGCTTGGCGGCGTGCGGCCGGATCACCTTGGCGGCGGGCGGCCGGGTCTGGTTGGCGCGGCGCGTCACCCTGGCGGCGGGCGGCGGGATCCGGTTGGCGCGGTGGGTCGCCCTGGCGGCGCGGCGGTTCGGCCTGGCGTCGCTGGGTCGGCTCGGCGGGGCGTTGTTCCGGTCCCGGTTGGCGCGCGCCTCGATTGGGTGCGGCGCTGGTCTCGGGGGGTGCTGCGGCGCGGCGGCCACGGCGGCCGGAGCGCTCATTGTCGACCTTTTGAACCAGGTCCTGCACGGTAAGCGGTGCGTTGCCCGCGTCGGCATCGGTGTGGCGGGATCGCCGGGACGACCGAGAGTCGTCTCGATCGGTGTTGTCCTCCGTGGGATAGCGCTCCCACGGGGCGCGATCTCCGGGCCGAGGCGAACGCCCGTGCCGATCGTCACCCACCAACGAACCTCGCTTTTCGTCTACGTCGCCGCCTCGGGCCGTACTCGACCGGCATGACCGATTCCGCAATGATAACGATTCCGCCACGGCGAGCCACCTGAGTGCGAAATCGAATTGGCCACAGTCTGGTTTGGATACCCGATTCGCGATCGCGTCACTCGGGTATCAGGAGGCCGTGATCGCCCGGTTTTCAGCCGCCGCTGTGCATTACGTCCGCGCCGTGCGGGACCGAGGGATCCTGCGGGTCGTCCAGCCAACCGTGCGGTAACGCGACTTTGCCTGGGGAGCCTTGTCTTCCGCGTGGGCCCTCGGCGTCCCTGGGGAACGGAGCGGTCGGATCAAGCTGTCCGACAAGGTCTTCCAGCTCGGTGAGCCTGGACACCATGGCGAACGAACGCCGCAGGTCGGCGCCGACCGGGAAGCCCATCAGGTACCAGGCCATGTGCTTGCGCAGGTCGCGCATGGCCTTGTCCTCGCCGAGCAGGTCGGACAGCAGCGCGGCGTGCCGGTACAGCACCTCGCCGACCCGGCCGAGGTTCGGCGGTTCGGGCAGCTCCTCGCCGCGCAGCGCCGCCTGGAGTTCGGCGAACAGCCACGGGCGGCCGAGGCAGCCGCGGCCGACCACCACGCCGTCGCAGCCGGTTTCGGCCATCATGCGGACCGCGTCGGCGGCGGAGAAGATATCGCCGTTGCCGAGCACCGGGATCGTGCTGACGGCTTCCTTGAGCCGCGCGATGGCCGACCAGTCGGCCTGCCCGGAGTAGCGCTGCGCGGCGGTCCTGGCGTGTAGCGCAACCGCTTGCGCGCCTTCGGCTTCCGCGATGCGGCCGGCGTCGAGATGAGTCTGGTGTTCGTCGTCGATGCCGATCCGGAACTTCACCGTGATCGGGACGCCCGCCGGTTCGGCGGCGCGCACCATCGCGCGCACGATCTGACTGAACAGCGCCCGCTTGTACGGCAGCGCGGCGCCGCCGCCGAGCCGGGTGACCTTGGGCACCGGGCAGCCGAAGTTCATGTCGATGTGATCGGCCCAGCCCTCGCCGACGATGATCCGCACCGCCTCGCCGAGGGTGGCCGGGTCGACGCCGTAGAGCTGCATCGACCGCGGCGACTCGTCCGCATCGAACGCCATCATGTCGAGGGTTTTCTCGTTGCGCTCGACCACCGCCCGCGCCGTGATCATCTCGCAGACATAGATAGAGGTAGGGCTACCGAACTCACGGCACAGCTTGCGAAACGCCAGATTCGTGATGCCCGCCATCGGCGCGAGCACCACCGCCGGATCGACCGCATACGGCCCGATCCGCAGCCCACTCTTCGCCCCGGTAGTCATCGTCACGCCATCCAGTGTCTCATTGGTGGCGTAGTCGCTGCCGCTTCCCCTCGGAACCGTGGTGTCAAATTGCCACCATGTCGCTATGCTGGAGGCATGACCACCAAGCCGACCACTCCGGTGACTCTTCGCCTGCCGAACGATGTGCATGCGCGTGTGTCCGCATTGGCGGAAGCTGATCACATCAGCCTGAACGCGGCGCTGGTTCAGGCCGCCGAGCTGTGGGCCACCGAGCGGGCACACGGTCAGATTGTCGCGTACGCGGTGGACGACGTGATGACTCGGCGCAGTGAGTTGCTGGCGCGGTTGCGAGACGCATGATCTACCTCACTACCGAGGATGTGATTCGAATCAACGGATTGCAGCTCGGCGGGAGTCCGGCTGTGCGCGATGTCGGCCTGGTCGCCTCCGCGGTGGCGCGTCCAGCGACGGTTGCGTTCGGTGTCGAGGCCTACCCGGCCGTCGACCACAAGGCGGCAGCGCTGTTGCACTCGATTGTGTGCAATCACCCGTTTGTGGATGGCAACAAGCGAACCGGATGGGTGGCGTGCGAAGCCTTCCTGCTTGCGAACGGATACCGCACTTCGCTTTCCGACGAAGATGCTTTCGACTTGGTGATCAGAACTGCCACGACATGTTCGGACATCGAAGTCGGCGATATCGCGGCAGCTCTGCACGTGCTCTGAGGCCGGTAGATCAGCCCAATTCGGGTAGGCGGGTGGCCAGATCGTCGAGATTCCAGGGACCGTCGGTTTCGATGGTCTTGCTGGCGGTCCAGCCGTTCAACGCGGAGATCGCGCCGCCCTGGACGGCGAAGACCTGGCCGGTGATGGGGCATTTTTCCTGGGCCAGGTAGGCGACGATGGGGGAGATGTTTTCGGGGGCGAAGGCGTCGAACTGGCCTGCGGGGACCGCTTCGGCGAACATGGCGCCCATGCCGGGGGTGGCCAGGGTTAGGCGGGTGCGGGCTACGGGGGCGATGGCGTTGGCGCGTACGCCGTATCGCTCCAGTTCGAGGGCGGCGACCTGGGTGAGGGCGGCGATGCCTGCTTTGGCGGCGCCGTAGTTCGCTTGGCCTGGGTTGGGCATGAAGGTGCCGGAGGCGGAGGCGGTGTTGATCACCGAGGCGGCGACCTGCCGGCCGGTCTTCGACTGTGCCTTCCAATACGCGGCAGCGTGGTGCAGGACCGCGAAATGGCCTTTGAGGTGTACCGCGATCACGGCGTCCCACTGCGCCTCGTCCATCGCGGCGATGAACGCGTCGCGCAGGATGCCCGCGTTGTTGACCAGGATGTCCAGCCCGCCGAAGGCGGTGATCGCCTGCTCGACAAGGGCTTTCGCGCCCGACCAGTCGGCGATGTTCGCGGTGTCGGCCACCGCGCGCCCGCCTGCCGCGACGATCTCGTCGACCACCTGCTGGGCCGGTCCGGCGTCGGCGCCGACGCCCTCGTTGTTGCCGCCGAGGTCGTTGACCACGACGGCGGCTCCTTCGGCGGCGAGCAGCAGCGCGTGTGCCCGGCCGATGCCGCGGCCCGCACCGGTGACAATGGCGACGCGTCCGTCCAGCGAACCCATGGTGTTCCTTTCGATTGCGGAGTGCTTGAAGCGCTTGCGAGCGCGGATGCGCGAGGCCGCGCGGTCAGGCGAGCAGACCGGCGAGGTTGCCGAGGGAGGCTTCGAGTTCCTTGGTGGAGGCGCGTTCGATCGCGCCGCCGATCGCGCCGACCATCATCTGACTGATGAACTCCGCGTCGACGGTGACCAGAGAAGCGTTGTCGCCCTTGGCTTGCACGGTGAGCGTGAAGCTGATCTGCGCGCCGGCCAGGCCGACGCCGGAGAACTTCGTCGAGTTCGGGGCGGCGTAGTCGTCCACGGTGAAGGTGATGGTGTTGGCCATCCCCATGATGGTGAGCACCTCGGTCATGGTGGCCCCGGCGGACAGCTGGGCGGGCGGCAGCTCCTTCCACTTGGTGTGCACGGTCAGCCACTCCTCGAAGCGGTTCGGGTCGGACAGCACCGCCCACACCTTCTCCTGCGCGGCGGGAAATTCCTTGGAAACCTTGGCCTGTGCCATGGCGGTTCTCCTCTGCTTCGGTAAAGCGATTGGCGTACTGCCGAATTCAGCGATTCGCGGGTCTATAAGCGGTCACGATGGCGGCACCGCCGAGGCCGATGTTGTGGGCGAGCGCGACTTTCGCCTCGCCGACCTGGCGGGCCTCGGCCTCGCCGCGCAATTGCCAGGTCAGCTCGGCGCACTGAGCCAGGCCGGTGGCGCCGAGTGGATGTCCCTTGGAGATCAGGCCGCCGGACGGATTGACCACCCAGCGCCCGCCGTAGGTGGTGTCCTCGGCGTCGATCAGCTTGTGTCCCTCGCCCACACCGCACAGGCCGAGCGCCTCGTAGGTGAGCAGCTCGTTGGGGGAGAAGCAGTCGTGCAGCTCGATCACGTCGAGGTCGTCGGGGCCGATATCGGCCTGCGCGTACACCTTTCGCGCCGCGGCGGCGGTCATGTCGACGCCGACCAGCGAGCGGGCCGTCTTGTCGGCGAAGGTGGATTCGAGGTCGGTCACCATGGCCTGGCCGACGATCTCCACGGCCCGCTCGCCGAGGCCGTGCTCGTCGACGAAGCGCTCGCTGGCCAGCACCGCCGCGCCCGAACCGTCGGAGGTGGGCGAGCATTGCAGCCGGGTCAGGCCGAGCGGCTCGTAAACCATTTTGGCGCTGGCGATCTCGTCGAGGGTGTACACATCCTGGAACTGCGCGTACGGGTTGTTCGCCGAGTGCCGGTGGTTCTTCTCCGCGATCTTGGCGAAATGCGCACGGGTGGAGCCGTATTGCTCCATGTGCTCGACCCCGGCCGCGCCGAACATCCAGGGCGCCACCGGCATCGCGAACTCGCGCAGCTGGGCCAGCGCCTCGATGTGGCGCAGCAGCGGCTGCTCCCGGTCGGTGTAGCCCGCCGCCAGCGAGCCGGACTGCATCTTCTCGAAGCCGAGCGCCATCGCACAGTCGGCGAGCCCGCCGCGAATCGCCCTGGCAGCCAGGTACAGCGCCGTGGAGCCGGTGGAGCAGTTGTTGTTCACGTTGACTACCGGCAGCCCGGTCAGCCCGAGCTCGTAGATGGCGCGCTGTCCGCTGGTCGAATCGCCGTAGACGTAGCCGACATACCCTTCCTGCACCTGGTCGTAGCGGATGCCCGCGTCGGAGAGCGCGTTGCTGCCGGACTCCTGCGCCATGGCCGGGTAGTCCCAGCCTTCGCGGCGGCCCGGCTTCTCGAACTTCGTCATGCCGACACCGATGACAAAAACCCTGTTACTCATAGTGTTTCCTTGCCGATTGCGGGCTCGAACTCCGCGAGCCCGTCCTGGATGACGAATTGGTCGCTGTCGGACCAGGTTTCGAAGGCGTAGCGGTCGTGCCCGCCGTGACGTCCGGTCGCCCACGCGGCGGTGGTGATGGTCTGCGCCGGGAACGCGGGCGAACTCAACCGCACGGCAAGCCTTTTCAGCCGAGCCGGGTCGTCCGGGCTGATCCGGGTGATCAGCGCGTGCGAAATGAACGCGATGGTGCACAGGCCGTGGATGATGATGCCGGGCAGCCCCATCGCCTTGGCGAACTCGTCGATCAGGTGGATCGGCATCGGATCGCCCGCGGGTTCGGCATAGCGGAAGGTCTGGTCCGCGTCGAAGGTCTGTGGCGCGAGGAAGTCCGGTTCGCGGGCCCGCAGGTTCTCGTCGAACGAGTGCGCCGGACTCGGTTCGCCGCGGGCGCCGTCGAATTGGCCACCGCGGAAGAAGCCGACGAAGTACTGCTCGTTGACGAGGTCGCCGGTATCGACGCTGTAGGTCTCGATGTGCGAGGTGACGACCACCCCCGACGATTTGCCCTCGATCCCGATCGGCCTGGCGCGTACCGCCAGGGTCTCGCCGGGTTCGATCGGCCGGTGGAACCGAAAGTCGTGCTCCCCGTGCAGGATTCGCAGCATCAGAGCGTCGGGCACCACCGACATCGCCGCATCGGCCATCAGCACCGTGATCGGCACCACCGCGAAAACCGGTGGCGCGTATATCCCGGTGCGATGGTGCGGTATCGGATCGTTCGTCGCGGCGGCGTAGGCGATGGTGCGCTCCCGATCCACCTCGAAGGTGGCGCGCGCACCCCAGTTGCCCAGCCGGTCCAGGTTGAAGGTCGTCCCGTCCGGCACTGCCGCCGCACGGGTCGACGCGTCGCTGCTCATACCGCAACGCTAGGAATCGGCGGGCGCGGCCGGGATGACCGCGCGGCGCACGTTCGGTGACCGCCGCGCTCAGCACATCCGGGCTGGTAGGTTCGCGTCGGTGAGGAGGTTGCGGTGACGGCCAGGACGGTGCCGATCGACTTCGTGCGCTCCGCCGTCGCCACCGCCCAGCGGCAAGGCGTCGACATCGAGCAGCTGCTCGGCAGTGTGGGGGTGGCGCCCGAACTGCTCGCCCAGGATCGGGCCAGGGTGACCGTCGATCAGGTGGCCGCGACCATGCGCCAGCTGTGGCGGATCACCGACGACGAACTGTTCGGACTGGGTCCGGCGCCGGTGCCACGCGGGTCGATCCGGCTGGTTGGCTTCGGCTTGGTCGCCTGCCGCGATCTGGGTTCGGCGATCGAACGGTTCGGCGAATACCAGCGACTGCTGCCCGGCCTGCCGCCGATGGCGGTGTCCACCGACGGCGAGCGCACCCGATACACCCTCGACACCAGCGTGCTGGCCGCGGGCGAGGAACTGCTCACCGTCTTCCTGCTCGCGGCGGTGCACCGGATGATCTCCTGGGGCATCGGCCGCCGAGTTCCCTTGCGCCAGGTGGAGTTTCCGTATCCGCAGCCGGGCAATATCGCCGACTACGACCTGGTTTTCGGCGCCCCGCTCGTCTTCGGCGCCGCCACCGCGGCCATCACCTTCGACAGCGAGCTACTGAGCGCGCCGCTCACCCGGTCCGAGGAGGACCTCATCGACTGGGCCCGCAACGCGCCGGTCGACGTGCTGTCCCGGCGCGATTACGGCACCTCGCTCGCCGAACAGGTGCGCAAGATTCTCACGCGTGGCCTACGCGGCGACTGGCCCACCGCGGACGAGGTGGCCAAGCGGCTCGCTATGAGCCCACAGACGGTGCGCCGCAAGCTCGGCGAGGAGGGCACCTCGATCACCCAGATCCGCGAGGACATCCTGCGCGACGCGGCGGTGGCCAGCCTGGTGCGCGGTGACGAGACGGTCGAGGCGCTCTCGGCCCGGCTCGGCTTCTCCGAACCTAGCGCGTTCCGGCGCGCGTTCCGCCGCTGGACCGGCAGCCCGCCCGGCTCCTACCGTGGTTCTCCGCCGGGCTGAATCCCCTTCTGGCGCTTACTGATCGCGCAGGCGACGGTGATACTTCTCCCTGATCTCCGCATCGGGTTGCGCGTAAGCCGTTGTCGCCCCGGTGAATCGCGCGACAACCAGCTGCGCCCGATACGGCAGCAGTTGCGCGGTCTTGATGATCGCGGCCAGCCTGCGCGGCACGGTCACCATCGGCTTTCCCTTGACCACCGTCCGCACGATCGCCTGCGCGACATCCGCCGGGTCCACCGTGGTCATCGGCTCGATCCAGCTCGGCATGTTCGCACCGGCCGACAGCTCGGTGCGCACGATGCCCGGCAGCACCGCCGAGACCCGCACGCCGTGCTCCTTCAGCTCCAGATGCAGCGCCGAGGTGAAGCCGACCACCGCGTGCTTGGTCGCGCAGTAGGTGGCCAGCCCCGGAAAGCCTTGCGTCCCAGCGAGGGACGCGATGTTGATCAGGTGCCCGCTGCCGCGCGCCAGGAAGCGGCTGGTGGCCAGCCGCGACCCGTGGATCACCCCGCGCAGGTTGATGTCGACGATCCGATCGGTCATCGCCTCGTCCTCGTCGGCGAACAGCCCGGTCGGCATAATGCCCGCGTTGTTGACGAGCACGTCCAGCGGCCCGAGCTCCTGTTCCAGCTGATCGAGGAACGCGGCGAACGACGCTCGGTCGGTGACGTTCAGCGGCAGGCCGATGATCTTGGCGGCCGGGTCGGCGCCGAGCTCCACCGCCGTCTTGGCGACCAGCTCCACATCGATGTCGCCGATCGCGACCGCGGCGCCCGCCCCGAGAAACGCCTCGGCCGTGGCCCGGCCGATGCCGCGGGCCCCGCCGGTGATCGCGACGACCTTGCCGGTGAGCGAGCCGTCGCCATTCGGTGCACTGGTCATGTTGTCGGCCTTCCTGATTCGTGATCCGATCGACTACGCACCGGTCGGCGGTCGCCCGATCGACCGGTGCGGCGCGATATCCCCAGTGTCGGCGTTCGGGGACCGATAGTCGGCGGATTCGGCAATC
Organism: Nocardia sp. NPDC060255; assembly: GCF_042727395.1. Lineage (NCBI taxonomy): Bacteria > Bacillati > Actinomycetota > Actinomycetes > Mycobacteriales > Nocardiaceae > Nocardia > Nocardia sp. NPDC060255. The sequence continues at coordinate 113,775 of NZ_JBHXAU010000011.1, forward strand.
ACGAAGCGGCGGAGCGGGTCTGACGCACTCAGAGCCCGCGCGCGATGATTTCCTTCATGATCTCGTTGGTGCCGCCGTAGATCTTCTGGATCCGTGAGTCGGTGAAGATCCGCGCGATCGGATACTCGGCCATGTAACCGTAACCGCCGAACAGCTGCAGACAGCGGTCGGCCAGCACGTTCTGCTGCTCGGAAAGCCACAGTTTGGCTTTGGCCGCCGTCGGGATGTCCAGATCGCCGGTGACGTGCTTCTCGACGCAGTCGTCTAGGAAGCTCCAGCCGACGGTGACTGCCGTATCGCATTCGGCCAGGGTGAATTTGGTGTTCTGGAACGCGAAAAGCGGCTTGCCGAAAGCGGATCGCTCCTTGGTGTAGGCCAGGGTCAGCTCGACCGTCTTCTCCATCGTCGCCATCGCGGTGACGGCGATGATCAGCCGCTCCTGCGCGAGCTGCTGCATCAGCTGGATGAAGCCCATGTTCTCGGCCTCGCCGATCAGGTTCGAGCGCGGCACCCGGACCTCGTCGAAGAACAGCTCGCAGGTGTCCTGCCCGTGCTGGCCGATCTTGTGCAGATTGCGTCCGCGCCGGAAGCCTTCGCGGTTCGTCTCGACCGCGACCAGCGAGAGCCCGCCCGCGCCGCCCTGCTCGTTGGTCTTGGCGACCACCAGCACCAGGTCGGCGAGGAAGCCGTTGGAAATGAACGTCTTCGCGCCGTTGACCACGTACTCGTCGCCCTGCACGGTCGCGGTGGTGCGGATCGCCTGCAGGTCCGATCCGGTGCCCGGCTCGGTCATCGCGATCGCCGCGACGATCTCCCCGGAGGCCAGCTTGGGCAGCCAGGTCTTCTTCTGCTCGTCCGTGCCGTACCCGGCGATGTAGTGCGCGATGATCGTGCTGTGTACCGGCCCGCCGAAGCTGGGCGCCAGCGCGCGCACCTGCTCGATGGCGATCACCGCGTCGTGCCGGAAGTCGCCGCCCCCGCCGCCGAACTCCTCCGGGATGCTGGGGCACAGCAGGCCCAGCTCGCCCGCGCGCAACCAGACCTCGCGGTCGATGTGCTGCTGCTGGCCCCACCGCTCCTCGTTCGGTGCGCACTCCTTGCCGAAGAAGTCGCGCGACAGCTCGGCCAGCGCGTCCATCTCCGCATCCATCCACCGTGAGCGGTGCCTTGCCATGTGTGCCCGTCCCTTCGCCCAGCCGACGCCGTCGTCGTGCCCTCACCGTAGAAATCGCCAGTTCGGGTGGCTAGGACCGCGCCGCCCGAATCCGATGACCGCAGCGCTCTCGCCGGTGGCCGTCTGCGTGCTCGCCGGGTTTCTCTGGTCGGCCCGCAGCGATATCGCCGACCGAAACGCGCGGGCGGCCGACGCGCAGCGGGCCGAGCGGATATCGACCGATTACGCGGTCGGTGCCGCGACACTGACCTACCAGGACATCAATGGCTGGGTGAACCGGCTGAAGACGAATACCACCCCGCAGTTGGCGAACAAGTACGACGCGGTGGGCATCAAGCTCGAACAGATTCTGGTTCCGTTGAAGTGGACCTCGACCGCGACACCGGTCAGCGCGAAGGTCGTTTCCGAACAGGGCGACATCTACAAGGTGAATGTGTTCGTGAACGTGCGCAGTACGACCGCGCAGAATCCGGCAGGCATGCAGACCGTCGCGACCTACAACGTCACGCTGGACAAGAACGCCGACTGGAAGATCTCCGATGTCGGTGGAATCGACGGCGCACTTTCGGTGAAGTAAACGGGCCTATTGCAGTAAGCGCAACGTTTATAGGTTTATTGCGTCGAAGCGATCTTCGACGCAATAAACCTTCGAAAGTCCGTAATAGCTGGACTCGGCGTTAGCCGGACATACGCGAGCCGCCGCCCGGTAATCCGGGCGGCGGCTCGATGTCGATCGGGGCGCGAGCTCAGCTCGCGTTGCTGCTCGCCATCTGGCGTTCGGCCTTGGCGGCCTCGCGGGCGAGCATGCGGTCGCGCTGCTCTTCGAACTTCACGACGTCCTTGCCGAGCTTGTCGAGGTAGGCGGCGAGCCGCTCGCGGCAGGCCTCGCCGCGGCCGGTGAAGTCCTCGCGCTCGAAGATGCTCCACTTCTTGAGCACCGGCTGCACCACTTCTTCCATGTGCTGGCGCAGGTCGTAGATGCCGTGCTTGGCCATCAGCACGCCGTTGCGGCGGAAGTTGGGCATACCGGCGCCGGGCATCTGGAAGTTCTCCAGGATCAGCGTGATGGCCTCGATCGCCTGGTCCGGGGACAGGTCGAGCGCGGCGGCGCACATGTTGCGGTAGAAGATCATGTGCAGGTTCTCGTCCGCGGCGACGCGCTGGAGCATGCGGTCGGCGATCGGGTCGTCACAGACCTTGCCGGTGTTGCGGTGGCTGACGCGGGTGGCCAGCTCCTGGAAGGTCACGTACGCGACGGAGTGCAGGAAGCCGGCGTCGGCCTCGGTCGGCGACGCGAAGCCGTTGGTCATGTGGATCATCCGGGCCTCTTCGAGGGCGACCGGATCGACGCCGCGGGTGACCACCAGGTAGTCCCGCATCACGATGCCGTGCCGGTTCTCCTCGGCGGTCCAGCGACCGACCCAGGTGCCCCACGCGCCGTCCTGCGAGAAATTCTCGGCGATCTCGCGGTGGTAGGAGGGGAGATTGTCCTCGGTAAGCAGGTTGGTGACCATGGCGGCTTTCGCGACCTCGCTCAGCCGGGACTGTTCAGGATCCCAGTCGATGCCCCCGAGTGCGGCGAAATTGCGGCCTTCATCCCACGGGACGTAGTCGTGCGGATGCCATTCCTTTGCCAAGGAGAAGTGCCGGTTGACGTTTTCTGCGGCAACCGGCTCCAACTCCGTAAGAAGCTCGAGTTGAGTCAGATCCCTTGCCATGTATGAACCCTTCAGTCTGTGCGTCCGGTCGTGCAGGTCATCCCCCCAAGGTAGACCGATGCCGTGCGGCCATACCTTACGGCACCGTAGGTGTGATGCGAAACGCATCCGAATGCCTGTTGATGCCCCGTGATGCACGTCATACGCCGTCGTTGGCGTTCGGCGACCAGTGTCGAGTGTATTGCCTCGGCCCGCAGCTAGGGGTCTATCGCTACGGGCCGAGGAGTGTTAGCCCGGCGTGCTGTACTGCACACGCCGCGGCGAATTGCATAGGCCGCCCCGCTCAGCGCTTCCCGCCGAACAGGCCACCGAGCACGTTCCCCAGCGCGCCGCCGGCGTTCTTGGCCAGCGCCTCGCCGATCGCGCCGCCGATGCCGCCGCTCTTGCTGCTGCCGCCGAGCAGTCCGCCGAGCACATCGCCGATGCCGCCGTTGCCCGCCTGCGGCTGGGTCTGCGGCGCGGCGTTGCCGCCGCCACCGGTCAGCTGCTTGGCCAGGTAGGCGAGCACGATCGGCGCGAGGATGGGCATCAACTTGGCGATCAGGTCGTTGCCGCCGGTGCCCTCGGTCGCGCCGAGGGTGCTGATCACCGTGTTCTGCTCTGCGCCGAAGACGTTCTGCACGATCTTCGAGCCGTCCGCCACATCGACCTTGTCGATATCGACCTGACCCTCGCCCTCGACCAGGTCGCCGTGGTTGTCCAGCGCGCCGACCAGGGAGGCCGCGCCTTCCGGCTTGGTCGCGTTCGCCTGCAGCCCGCCGAGGAGAGTGGGCAGCGCCGCTTTGACCGCGTTCGTCGCGGTGCTCTCGTCGACGCCGAGCTTCGCGGCGATCTGGGAGATCGGTACCTGGGAGAGCAAATCATCGAAGGAAGTCATCAGCTCCGCCTTGTCGAGGGATGACCCGGGATCGCCCGTGTCGCGCTCACAGTAGGGGAATGCCCGGATGGAGTGTGGTCTTTCGAACCCGCGCGCCGAGGCGCGTTGTCAGTGTGGCCTCGCGCATCCGCGCTCGCAAGCACTCCCTGTCAACCTGACGGCGGAGCCCGCGACAGTCCTTGTGAAACGAGAGCGGGCGCCCGGTAGGACCGGGCGCCCGATGAGTGCCCCCAGTAGGGCTCGAACCTACGACCTGCGGATTAAAAGTCCGTAGCTCTACCAACTGAGCTATAGGGGCGCGGTGGGCCAGTGTAGTGGGCGCGGCCCGATGACCCAAATGGGGGAGCGGGACGTGTCGAGGAGCCGCGACGGCTCGGAGCGCGAGGGTCGGCGGATAGTGGCAATCTGACGCCGAGACTTGTTGTCGCGCCAAGTAACGCGGGATGTCTGGCACACGATCTTGCCGGTAAACATTTGGTACCCAACTTTGTTCATTGTGCCGAGAATTGGCTACCATCCAATCATGTTGGCTAGCAATGTCTTTGGATTTGCGGGGGGTGAGGGTCCTGAGCGCGGGTGTACCGGCGGGCGGGGTGAGCGGACAGGCATGCTGCCGCCGCCGGGTGTTCCGGGCGGCCGGTCTCCTCGGATGAACGTTGCTGGGACGCTGTCGAATTGGGAGAACGGGTATACGGCGAAGCTTGGTTGCGCAATGTTTGCTGTAACAGTAAACCGAGCCGGTCAGTTACCTGACTCGTCGGTTTGCCGCGTGTCGGATGGGGTTTCCGGGTACGGTGACGACTTGATGAATTCCGGAAGAATCGCCTACTCGTCCGGCGATTCGGAATTCGGCTTATCGTTGATGTGCCCGAACGTGTCGCGAGCGGTCCGGCCGATCGTGGCTTCCCTGAACACAACGCCGCAGGAGGCAGATCCGAGACGAAGAAATACCCGGGTGCGCACCCCCTGCGGCGCACCCGGGCAGGAAAACTATACCAGCTGGTGTGTTTCAGGTTTTTCGCAAGTTTTCGTACCGAAAGTTTGAAACTGGGCGAAAACCCGGTTTGAAGTATTGATAAAACTCATAACTTCGCGCCAAGGGCCCGTTCCTTTGGGGGTGGCTGTTTGGCGGCGAGTAGGCTTCGGAGGCGTTTCGAGCATGGCACGGCAGCAAGAGCGGGCCCGCCGGACACGTGCGGCGATTATCAGGTCCGCCGCCGTTGAGTTCGGGAAGAGCGGCTATGCCGCTGCATCGCTCAACCGCATATTGGAAGGGTCGCGTGCCACCAAGGGCGCCATGTACTTCCATTTCGATTCCAAGGAAGATCTAGCGCGCGCCGTACTGGAGACGGCGGTCGAACGCTATCGCGCATCGGCCGAGCGTTGGCTCGGCCGAACGGATCTCGGACCACTGGACATCATGCACGGCATGATCGACGAGATGGCATTACGGCTCGAACACGACATCATCGTGCAGGCCGAATACCGGTTGATCATCGAACCCGACTTCTATCGGGACGTGCAAACCGGTGGCGGACGAATACTCGGGCGGGCCACCCGCGCGCTCACCGTCCGCGCCATCGACCAAGGACAGCTGCGCCCCGACGCGGACGCCGACCGGTTCACCCGGACACTGACCGCCGCACTGGCCGGCCAGCGCTACATGGTCGACGCACACGCCACCGGCACAGGCATCGATCTGCGCGCCCGCTTCGAGGAAGCGCTCGAGGTGGTCGTCGAATCCATGTCCACCCCCGAGTGGGCCGAAAAGTTCCGCAACGACGGCTGGCGCACCCACGCACGCCTCGAAGAGCTCAGTTTGGGACTCTGAACAGCCGATTTGGGAATCGAGTCCGGTCTGTCATAAGCTAACCGGGCTCCCAACGGACAGCCGTTGAAGCCGGTTCCGGAGAAATCCGGAGGCGAGCCCCCTTCGTCTAGCGGCCTAGGACGCCGCCCTTTCAAGGCGGTAGCGCGGGTTCGAATCCCGTAGGGGGTACGGTCTTCGGACCGTTGGAAGCACGCAAGGCCCTGTGGCGCAGTTGGTTAGCGCGCCGCCCTGTCACGGCGGAGGTCGCGGGTTCGAGTCCCGTCAGGGTCGCAAAAGAGTCGCCGGAGCAATCCGGCGTTTCGCGTATGGCATTCAACTCGGGTGCCTGCGGCCAGGTAGCTCAGTTGGTACGAGCGTCCGCCTGAAAAGCGGAAGGTCGCCGGTTCGATCCCGGCCCTGGCCACTCGGAAGCGGGGAAGCCCTGCATGCAAAGAGCGCATGCTGGAGCTTCCTCGCCTTTTTTGTTTTGTGGGGTGCAACCCCACACCCGCCCGGCGGGCTTCGCCCCCGGACCCCTTTCTTTATGCGCAACCCCCTCGCTCCGTTCGGGACCCCCTCCTTGCATGCGACGGGGTGTCTCGTTGTGACTCCTCCTCGTGTGCAACCTCGGCGGCCTTGAGCCAGGCGACTGGAAAGCCCGGTTCGACAGCTACGTCGCAACCTTCGAACCCCTCGTCGGCCCCAATCCGGCCCTCCCACGGCCTGATCCGTCACGTCCCGATCGCGTTAGGAGCGTGTCGCCGGACCCGATGGGACGTCGGCTGGTCCGCGTTCGCGGCGGCCGTTCACCGGATAACGCTCCCGTAGGCTGGCCGGGTCATGGTGGCCCTTCTCCTAGCGCTCGCGGGTTTCGCGTTTCTGGATTCGTTGGATGTGCTGCTGGTGGGGATTACCACGGCGGTGGTGGCGGACAGTCGGATCGGGCGCCGGTCACCGGTGGCGGGTGGGGTGAGTTTTATCGCGGGGGTTTTCGCGGTTACCACTGCGTTCGGCATCGGTACGGTGCTCGGGCTGAACTTTCTTACCGGGCTGGTGGAGTTCGAACTCACGCCTGCGATGCGGTATTGGGGCGAGTTGGGGTTGGGCGTGGTGTTGATCGCGCTCAGTCGAATTCCGGTGACCGGGAAGGCCGAGCCGCCTGCGTGGGCCGCGGCGGTGCGGCGGCGGCCGTGGTTGTTCGGATTTGTCGGGATGGCGATCGGGCTCGTGCAGGCGCCGACGGCGGTGCCGTATCTGGCGGGGCTGGCGATGATCTCCGCGCAGGATCCGCTGCCGACGTTATGGCCGCTGATCGTGGTTGCCTATTGCGCGCTCGCGCTGTTGCCGCCGTTGCTGGTGCTGCTCCTCTCGCTGCGCCGGACCGCGAGGGCGCGGCGGGTCTATCGTGCGGTCGTGCGGATCCTCACTCGGTACGTGCCGCGCGCATTACGCGTCCTATTCGTGCTATTCGGCACAGTCCTGGTGGTCGATGCCCTCATCCACTTCCGCTTCCTCTGGTAATCCCTGCGTGTTGGGGCACGGCTGCGGCGAATCTCGAGTGGCGTGCGGCACGACCCGGCCGGTGATCTTGGAAATGGGGTTATGGGGGCGGGCGCGGTGGAATGCTGGGGGTATGGCTGAGCGCTGGTACTACTGCTTGAAGCACAAGCGGGCCGAGAAGGGCCGGCAGTGCTGGTTCCAGGATCGGATGGGGCCGTATCCGGATCAGGCGACCGCGGAACGGGCATTGGAGATCGTGAAGGCGCGCAATGCGCAGGCCGACGCGGGGGACGCGGATTGACGCGACGTTGACCGTGACCGGGTATTATCGCGCATGCTCTTGAGGGACAACTGATTTCGTACGAACATGGGTAACTCGTCGGGTACCGGCTGACTGATCCACCGCCTTGCCGCCGGTCGCCAGCGCTGCTAGAGCGCATCCTGAGTCTGGCCCGAGGCCCGGAGAGGCGGGGGAGTCAAGTACGGTTTCTTCGAACTCAGACGAATGCTCTGTGGTCCTGACGTGGGCTGCGAGCTGGACCAGGATCAGCAGGGAGGGCGACCCTTGAGGGTTACCGTTGTTGTGCCGACCTACAACGAGCGGGAGAATCTGCCGGTTGCGGTGGCGCGGCTCACCGCGCTGCCGGTGCCCGACCTGCACGTGCTGGTGGTCGACGACAGTTCGCCGGACGGCACCGGTGAGGTCGCCGACAAGCTGGCCGCTGAGCTGCCGAACGTGGTCGGTGTGCTGCACCGCACCGAGAAGGACGGCCTCGGGCGGGCCTACATCGCCGGGATCACCCGGGCGCTGGACGAAGGCGCCGATGTGGTGATCCAGATGGACGCCGACCTGTCGCACCCGGCCGAGGTGATTCCGGCCATGCTGGAGAAGCTGACGACCACCGACGCCGGCGTGGTGCTCGGCTCGCGCTATGTGCCGGGCGGCTCCACCGCCGACGAGTGGAAGTGGCACCGCAAGGCGCTGTCCGCGTGGGCCAACTTCTACGTGAACCTGATCCTGCGGCTCGGCGTGAAAGACGCCACGGCCGGGTTCAAGGCGTGGAAGGCGGACACGTTGCGCGCGATCGACGTCGCCTCGATCCGCAGCAACGGCTACTCGTTCCAGGTCGAGATGAACTACCGGACGGTCAAGCGGGGCATCGAGATCGCCGAGGTGCCGATCCGTTTCGAGGAGCGCACCCTTGGCGCGTCCAAGATGAGCCTGAAGGTACAGCTGGAATCGGCGCTGATGCCGTGGAAGCTGCTCTTCGGCCGCTCGGTCTAGTACAGACAGCAACAGGGCCCCATATCCGCAACGGATGTGGGGCCCTGCGTCGTTCGTGGGTTCAGTTGTCGGACAGTCCACGGCGCATCGCTTCCAGTCCGACGACGAGCGCCGGTACCAGCACCAGGTGCATCACAGATAGTGCGACCGTGGTCGTGGCGTCGAAGTCCGCGGAAACCGTCAGGCCGATGGTCGCCACGGCGAGTACGCCGCCGACGATCTGGGCGACCCGCAGCACGCCGGCCCACCGGTAGGAGATCAGCGCGGCCAGCGTCAGGCCGACGAGCAGTGGCACCGCGGACGAGGAGATCACCGTGCCCAGCCCGACCTGCGTGGTGGCACCGTTCTTGACGAACTCGAACGAGCCGCCCGCTGCCTCGCCGAGCTGCCAGACGACAAGGTTGACGGCGACGGCGACCGCGACGCTGCCGATGATCGCGATCGGGCGGTTGACGGCGGGGATCCGCAGGGTGGGTGTTGTGGTGTGGGCGATGGTCATGATGTTCTCCTCATCCGAAGCTGTGCTTGGCACTGAGAACAATCCTGAAACCTGAACAATTCTTGAGGTCAATTCGAGGCGGGTATGGCCTGTCTCACTCGGCGGCAACGGAATTCGGTGCGGCAAAGTGGGGTTCGCGCGGATCAGTCAGGCTTCGGCCAGTTCAACAACGTGTCCAGATACAGCTGACGCACCGCCGCTACCTTGTCGTCCATGTCGTTCGGATCCCAGGCGCTGACATCAATGGGGTCGAGAATCGCGACATCCACGGTGCCCGGGCGCGCGACCATCGAGTTGCGCCAGCAGATTTCGCCCGCATTGCGGATCACGATGGGGATGACCGGCACGCCCGCCTGGATGGCGATGTGGAACGCGCCCTTCTTGAACGGCCCGACCTCCGGGGTGTAGGAGCGGGTGCCCTCGGGGGCGACGGCGATCGACAGACCGCCGCGCAGCGTGTCGACCACCGGCGCGAGCGCGGCCTTGGCCTTGTCGGTGCTCGACCGATCGATGAAGGTCACGCCGACGAACCGCATCAGCGGGCCGAAGATCGGGTTCCGGGTCAGCTCCTTCTTCCCGATGCCGGTCACCCCGCCGTGCAGCACCTCCGGGACGATGATGATGTCGAACTGGCTCTGATGGTTGAAGAGGAACACCGCGGGCCGTGGTGCGCGCGCGTTCGCGGCGCCGGTCACCCGAACGTGCACGCCCGCGATACTCAATGTGTTCCCCGCCGCGTGTTCCAGCAGGCCGTCGGCCATCTGCCGGTGGTCCCTGGTCGGTGACTTGGCCGCGACACCGTAGAACGCGCCGCCGAGCAGTCCGGCGAATCCCGCTGTGGTGCGGGCGTAGTCGACCGGACGTGCGGCCTGGCGCGGCCGAAAGCGCAGCGTCGGCCAATCGCGTTCGGCGGCAACGGTGCTGAGCTGTGCGTCGGGATTCACCGCCACCGGATGGCCGACCAGCGACAGCAGCGGTAGATCGGCGGTGCTGTCGGCGTAGGCGTAGCTGCGCGCGAGATCGATGCCGTCGGCGGCGAATTCACGGACTGCCTCGGCCTTACCGTTGCGCCACAACGTTTTCCCGTCCGGGTAGCCGGTGAGGATGCCGTCCTGGGCCGCCATCGGGGTGGTGAGCACGTGCTCTATGCCGAGCTCGGCCGCCGCGGGCGCGACCTGGAAGCGGGTCAGCGAGCTGGTCAGCACCACCGTGTGCCCGGCGGCCTGATGCGTCCGGATCAGTTGCCACGCTTCGGGATACAGGTGCCCATAGACCTTGCGCCGGAAGAGTCGTTCGCCGAGCGCGTCCAGCTCGTCCTCGGTTTTGCCCGCGAGCACCTCGGTGAGCTGGTTCAGCAACCGCCCGTACTCGCCGTCGGTCGTGCCGTTGCGGATGCCGCGGCGCAGCACGTCCTCGGTGCTGCGCCGCCGGAACAGCCGCCGCAACGGGCCCTCTCGCGGGAATCCGTCGACGACGGTACCGCCGAAGTCGAAGACCGCGGCGACCTGCGCCCCCTGCGGCCCGGAGCGGATCGCGGCGAGCGCGCGATCGAGCTCGGCACTCACCGCGTCTCCCGATTGGATGGATCGAGCGCGGCCGCCTGCGAGATGCGGGCACCGATGGTGCGCAGCCGATCCGCGAATTCCACTCGGCGCTCGGTCAGGTCCGCCCTGCGCTTGGCCGAATCATGCGACACCCCTTCGAGCAGTCCGTAGTTGTCGGCGAGTTTCAGTGCGCTGGTGAACAATTCGGTGGAGACCGATTCCGGGCTGTGCAACCGCTGCTGCAGCATCATCTGCTTGCCGACCGCGACGCACTCGGCGATGAACTGCTTGCGGTCGAGCTCGGTCTCGGGATCGCGGGCGGCCAGCCGTTCGGCCACCACCAGCTGCGCATCGAAGAACGAGCGAAGCACGCGGTGCGCCATCATGAATCCGGAGCCGGTCAGCTCGGCCATCACCGCGGAGCCGAGCGTGTTGTCCCTGGTATGGCTGTGCCACTCGGGATCCAGCAGCAGCATCTCGGCCGTCATCTGTTCGGCGAACTCGGCCCGCTCAGGGAAAAAGAACTCGAACTTCAACAGGTCGCGCAGCTGGAACGCCTCGTCCCACCCGGTGGTCAGCTGGTCGGCGCCGTCGCTGTCCAGCGCGGCCAGGATGGACAGTTCGAGGATGGCGCGGTTGACGAACCAGTGCACCGCGCTGTTGCGGTAGAACGCGGCCTCGAGGTGCGCGCCCGCCTCGATCGAGTACACCGGCTCCAGCCCGCCCCGGTAGACGGTGACGACCTTGGCCAGCGAGAGTTGTTCCAGCACAACGGCAAGACCCTGATCGTCGTGCAGCGCGGCCAGCTCACCGTGCGGCAGGCCGCGCTTCTCGATATAGCCGAGCACCGGAGCGAGCACCGTGCGCACCTCGCCCAGGGTGAGGGCGCGCTCGTGCACGCCGAGCAGCGCGAGGGTGACCAGCGCGTTGACCGTCACCGGCGTGACCGCGTTGATGCCGACGGCGATCTCGAACGCCAACCGCTGCACGGCTTTACGTTCCAGCTCGGCGATATCGGGTGCGTCGGGCACACCCTGCCCGGTCTCGGTGAGCCCGGCGGGCGCCGGTTCGGTGCGGTGCAGCGGGATGGTCAGCGGCGGCGTGGTGAGCGGATCGCCGTGCGCCGCGAGCCGGTCGCGCGCCGACAGCGGTGCGCCGAACCGCACGTACACGTGCCCGGCCGAATGCTGTTGGCTCCGTACATAACGCGCGAGCCAGGCCAGCCCCTCCGGCTTCTTCTTGCCGCCGACCTGCTCGGTCGAGATCGCGCCGAGCTCGTTGAGCCGCTCGTAGGTGATCGACACCGGCACCAGCATGACGTCCTCGACCCGGTCCGCACGTACCGCCGCGGCAAGGTAATTCAGCAGTCCGTAGCGCGGCGGGCGCAGCTTGCCGGTGCGCGAACGACCGCCCTCGAAGTACCACTCCAGGTTGAATCGCTTGGCCAGCAGGTACGCGAAGTACTCCTCGACGACCGCCTTGTACACCTCGTCGTCGCCGAAACTGCGCCGGATGAACACGGTTCCGGTGCGCCGGGCGATCGGCCCCATCGGCCAGAAGCTGAGGTTCGCGCCGCCGATCACATGGTTCGGCGGGAAGTCGTTGCGGGCCAGCACATCACCGAGCACGAACGCGTCGACGTAGGAGCGATGCGAGGGCAGGAAGACCAGTGGGTAGCGCCGGTTGAGGTCGCGCAGCGCGGCCAGCCCCGAATCGTCGGAGTCCACCTTCCAGGTCGACGCGTGGATCGGCCGCATCGCCTGGGTGAACAGATCGGAGACCAATCTGCTTTGCGCGGCGACGAGTTCGTTCAACGCCTTCTCCGCGCGGCGGTACACCTCGTGCGGGCCGGCGCCGATCTGGTCGGCGATGAGCTCGAGCCTGCGCACGAAGTCGGGGGAGTCGAGGATCTCCTCGGCCACCAGCCGGGGCACCTTGTAGCGGTCGCCGATGATGGTGCGCTCGGCCCGCTCCAGCGCCACCACCGCGGCGCGCACGATGGCGCGGGCGAACGGCTCGGCCGTGCCCTTGGTGGCCAGCGCGGCGGCCTCCGGGTTGTTCGTACGCAATTCGCTGAGCAGCGCGGGCTGCCCGGCGAGCACCACGTGCCGGTTCGGCCGGCCGGCCAGCTTGCGCTGCGCCAGTCGATTCGGTTTGCGCGGGTTGGTCAGCAACGCCATGTCCGCGAAGGTGATCCGGCGGACGCCGTCGCGCTCCGGCGGCCGCCAGAGCACCCGCAGCGGTACCACGAGCGGATCGTCGTGCCTGCCGACCAGCCGGCCCGCCACCGCGCCGGCGTCCAGATCCAACTGGGTGATCGGCGCGTCGGTGCCGAATTCCTTGGCGATCCCGCCCTCGGTCAGCCAGGTGCCGATGAGTTCGCGCTCCACCGGGGAGGCCGCGTCGACCAGCGCCACCACCGATCCCGGTGCCGGCGCTCGCTCGGTATCCGCGGGCGTTGCGCCACGGTGCTCGATCATGACCTGAGTCCCTCCGACTGACGATCCCCCCATTGAATCCCCTCTGGCCCTTTCGGCGCAGGCACTCGGGCGTGCAAGTTGAACGCGCGGCCATGATCCCGCGTTCCGCCAGTCTGCGAATTACGCTGCGCATATGGATTGGGCCTTACGCGCGTGTGGCTGGCACGGCCACTACACCTACGCACCGGACGAGCCGGACCTGGCCGACCGGCTGCGTGTCGACACTGTGGCCGGGGTGGCCTGGCGCTGCCTGCGCTGCGGGACCTTCGTGCCCGGCGACCCGGTCGGGACCGGTCCGGCCGACCATGCGCCCGAGGTGCCGCGCGGGCGGCTGCTGCGGGATCGCTGGTTGATGCGGGCCCTGGCGATCGAGCGGTTGTTGCGCGGGTTGGTGCTGATCGGTGCGGCGTTCGGCGTGTTGAAGTTCCGGACGTCGCGGGAGACCATGCGGGCCGCGTTCGACCGGGATCTGCCGCTGCTGCGACCGCTGGCCGACCAACTCGGCTGGGATGTCGACCGATCGAAGATCGTGCACCTGGTGGAACAGGCGTTCTCGCTGTCGAATACGACGCTGCTGTGGGTCGCGGTCGGCATCTTCGTTTATGCGGGGCTGCAGGGGATCGAGGCACTCGGGCTGTGGCTGATGAAGCGCTGGGGCGAGTACTTCGCGGTCGTCGCGACGAGTCTGTTTCTGCCGCTGGAGATCTATGAGTTGACCGAGAAGGTGACCGTGCTGCGGATCGGCGCGCTGCTGGTCAACATTGCCGCGGTGGTCTGGCTGCTCTACTCGAAGCGGCTGTTCGGGCTGCGCGGTGGGGCCGCCGCGTACCACGCCGAACACAGCGCGGAGAGTTTGCTGAGCGTCGAGCGTTCGGCACTGGCGGTCCCGTCGAAGTGACCGTTCGCTGGTCGTCCGGTGTGGTTGCGGGCACAGTCTCCATTTAGTCAGGTAATGCTAACCTTACCTCCAAGTTGGGCCGGATTTGAGCTTTGGAGGATCGTTGTCGACCACGGACGAACGCTCGCGGGTGGAATATGTGACCGATCCGGCGGCAGCGATGTCCCGGCTGGCGGGGGCCGATCGGTTCGGTGAGTACGTGATGTACGAGCGGCCGGGCGAGTGGGTGTTCGCGGCCGATCCGATCGGCGGTATCGAGCTGGATGTCGAGGAGCTGCGGATCAGCTGGGCCGGGCAGACCACCGCCACCCGATGGCAGGGCCGCCCGGCGAGCGTGGTCGATCAGGCGCTGCGCGCGCTGCCGCTCGACGGCCGGAATGCCTACGGCTGGCTCGGTTTCGAGTTCTGCGCGTGGGTGTACGAGGCGACCGAGCACCTGGACCCGCGGACCACCTTGGCGCAGTTGATGATTCCGCGCATCGAGGTGCGGATCGGCGAGTACGGGATCCGGGTGTCCGGCGCCACTCCCGGGGAGACGGGCGACATCCACGATCTCATCAGCGGATCGCAGGAAACCGAACTGCCGCAGCCGCATCCGGCGGATGTACGGCTCGATCCGACCGGCTACACGTCCCGGGTAGCCGAAGCGGTGGGCGAGATCCAGGCGAACCGGTATCAAAAGGTCATCCTGTCCCGGAAGGTCGATCTGCCCTTCGTGGTCGACATTCCGGCGACCTATCGGCTCGGGCGCGCGCACAACACCCCGGCGCGGTCGTTCCTGCTGCGGCTCGGCGGGCTCGAAGCCGCCGGGTTCAGCCCGGAGCTGGTCGCCTCGATCGACGAGGACCGGATCGTGACCACCGAACCCGTCGCGGGCACTCGGGCCTTCGGTCGCGGCGCGGACGTCGACGCGGCGGCGCGCATCGACCTGCTCGCCGACCCCAAAGAGATCGTGGAACATGCGATTTCGGTGCAGACCTCGTTCGCCGAGATCACCTCGGTGGCCGACGCGGGCACCGTCGCGGTCACCGACTTCATGGCGGTGCGCGAGCGCGGCAGCGTGCAGCACATCGCCTCCACCGTGCGCGGCACGCTGGCCGCAGGCCGGTCCAGCTGGGACGCGCTCGAGGTGCTGTTCCCCTCGGTCACCGCGTCCGGCATTCCCAAGCAGGCAGGCATCGATTCGGTGTTCCGGCTCGATCTCGACCCGCGCGGGTTGTACTCCGGTGCGGTGGTGACGGTTTCGCCGACCGGCGCGCTGGAGGCGACGCTGGTGCTGCGCGCGATCTATCAGACGACCGAGGGCGCCTGGCTGCGCGCCGGTGCGGGCATCGTCGCGCAGTCCCGTCCGGAGCGGGAATTCGAGGAGACCTGCGAGAAGCTCGGCAGCATTGCGCCTTACGTAGTGCGGGCGCAGTAGCGGCCTGCCGGAAATGATGGGCAGCGCATCGAAAGATGCGCTGCCCATTGCCGTTCCCACGATCAGCGGCTAGCTTTCTACGGCTCGCAGTGCCTTCTTGTCGATCTTTCCGACGGCCGTGATCGGTAGTCGGTCGGCCCGGCGCAGGACGTCGGGGAGCTTGTAGGTCGCGAGACCGCGGGCCGTGAGGAAGGTTTTGATCTCGGCCAGCGTCGGCATCTCGCCGTCGACAACCAGTACGGCGCAGACTCTTTCGCCGAGCGTCGCGTCGGGCAGCCCGACGGCGGCCGCATGCCGGACGGCCGGGTGGGCGAGCAGATGCTCCTCCAACTCGTCGCACGAGACGTTCTCGCCGCCTCGGTTGATGACGTCCTTGATCCGGCCGGACACCACCAGGTGTCCGCTCGGCAGCCTGCGCACCAGATCGCCACTGCGGTAATAGCCGTCGGGGGTGAAGGCGCGGGCGTTGTGTTCGGGGGCGCGGTAGTAGCCGCGAATGGTGTACGGGCCCTTGGTGAGTAGCTCGCCCTCCGCGCCCGGCGCGACATCGTTGCCGTCGGCGTCCACCACCCGGATCTCGTCGGCGGGCGACAGTGCCCGGCCCTGCGTGGTGTGCAGCAGTTCGGCCGCATCGTCGAGCCGGGTGTAGTTGAGCAGCCCCTCGGCCATGCCGAACACCTGCTGCAGGGTGGCGCCGAGCGCGGGTGTCACCTCGCGGGCATTGACCTCGGCCAACCGGGCGCCGCCGACCTGGAGCAGCCGCAGCGAACTCAGCTCGGCCTCCTCCCATTCGGTTGCGGCACACCACAGCTGGGCCAGCGGCGGCACGACGGCGGTGACCGTGACCTGATGCCGCTCGATGGCGGCGAAGGCGCTCTCCGGACTGGGATCGGTGACGAAGGCGACCGCGCCGCCGACGCTCACGGTGCCGAGGATGCCCGGGCAGGCCAGCGGAAAATTGTGTGCCGCGGGCAAAGTCGCGAGATAGACGTCGTCCTCGGTGAGCGCGCAGACCTCGGCGCTCGCGGTGGCGTTGTAGACGTAGTCGTCGTGGGTGCGGGCGATCAGCTTCGGCAGACCCGTGGTGCCGCCGGAGACCAGCATCAGCGCGATATCGCTCGGGTCGATCGCCGGCAGCGAATCACCTTCGCGTGGTACCGAATTCAAGTCCGTACCGACGGTGGCCGCGCCGAGCACCAGCACGTGCCGCAGCGACGGCACCGCCTCCTGCACGGCAGCGGCCAGTTCCCGATAGTCGAAATCGCCGAGCCGGTCGACGACGATGTAGCCGACGGCCTCGGAAAGCGCCGCCAGATGCTCGATTTCGGCCCGCCGGTGCGCGGGCAGCGTCAGCACCGGAATGATCCCCGCCCGCAGCATCCCGAACAGCACGGTCAGGAACTCCGGCACATTCGGCAACTGCACCACCACTCGATCACCGGGCGCGATCCCGAGCGCGAGCAGCCCGTGCGCCATCCGATCGGCCTCCGTGTCCAGCCACGCGTAACTGCGCGCACCCTCGGTCGCGTGCAGCGCGGTCCGGTGCGGATGCCGTCGCGCCGTCTCCCGCAGCAGATCGCCCAGCGCACGCCCGGCCCAATACCCGGCAGCGCGATAACCCACGCCGACCTCGGTGGGGAAGGGCACATAACCATCGCGATGCGAAGTGGATGTCGAAGTCACGGTCTACCTCACGGCTAACCCGAGCGGTGCCCGGTGAACATAGGTAAGGCAACCCTATCTCAATGGGGTGCGCTGAATCGAGCAGCTCGATCCACCGGAATCCGCAGCCGTCTCGAGGCGGCGACCGGCCGTTATCCGACGGTCGCGGCGATGAGTGACGGCGAGGCGCTCGCCCAGGTGTGACGCCATGTCTCGGTTTAAACTCCCCGACATGAGCAGGTGGGATACCTCGAATGTGCCCGATCAGGCCGGCCGCACGTTCATTGTGACCGGCGCGAACAGTGGGTTGGGGGCGGCTACCGTGCGGGCGCTGGGCGGGGCCGGCGCTAACGTTGTGCTCGCGTGCCGGAACCTGGCCAAGGCGGAACAGGTGGCCGGGCCGCTGGGGGATCGCGCGGTGGTGCGGCAGCTGGATCTGGCGGATCTGGCGTCGGTGCGGGCGTTCGCCGAGGCGACCGATCGGGCCGATGTGCTGATCAACAATGCCGGGGTGATGGCGCTGCCGGAGCTGCGGACCGCCGACAGATTCGAAATGCAGGTCGGCACAAATCATCTCGGGCACTTCGCGCTCACCGGGCTGCTGCTGGGCAAGATTTCGGAGCGGATCGTCACGGTGGGCAGCGGGGCGCACATCATCGGGAAGATCGACCTGGACGACCTCAACTGGGAGCGCCGCAAGTACCAGCGCTGGCCGGCCTACGGGCAGGCGAAGCTGGCCAACCTGATGTTCGCCCGCGAGCTGCACCGCAGACTCACCGCGGCGGGCTCGTCGAGGATCTCGGTCGCCGCGCACCCGGGCTACGCCGCGACCGAGCTGATGTCGCACACCGAGTCGATCCAGGACGCGGTGATGTGGCTCGGCAATCTGCTGCTCGCGCAGAGCGCCGAGATGGGCGCGCTGCCAACGCTTTACGCCGCGACGGCGGACGTAGAGCCCGGCGGCTACTACGGGCCGACCGGCTTCCGTGGCCTGCGCGGCTATCCCGGCCGCTCCGGTTCGTCGAAGGCGTCGCACGACGAGGCCGTCGCCCGCGGCCTGTGGGAGCTGTCGGAGAAATTGACCGGCGTCACTTACGATTTCGCGCAGTGATCGACGACGGTCAGCTCAGGATGTGCAGGTCGTAGAACAACTGGTACCGGCTCGGATCGTCCGGCAGGAACCAGTGGAAGCCTTCCAGCAGGAAGATCATCACCAAGTTGATCGCCAGCACCAGGCCCAGGAACCACAGCGCGATCGACCCGATCAGCCGATGCGGCGTCGCCGGGATCGTCCGCGCGGCTGTGCTGTGCGAAAACGCCAGCACCGCACCGACGGTCGCGATCGCGGCGACGAACAAGATCCACGCCCAGACATACAGGTGCAGTCCGAGCACGGGCTCACCGTAGCCGGGGTCGCCCGGCAGAATATGCAGCATGGTCTGTCGCCAGGAGGCGAATCCGCCTGCGACGCAGGCGACTACGGCCAGGCCCCAGCCCATCGCATAGTCGCGGGCGCCGACCGTCCCGGTCATGCCCTTGCGCACGATCACCGCGGCCCCGAGCGCGGCCAGCGCCATGAACATGCGCTGCACCATGCACATCGGGCACGGATACTCCTGGCCGACGAACTGCACGGCCAGCCCGCCACAGATCACACCGGTCCAGCCGACGACGAAAACGACGGCCAGCCAGTACTGCAGCTGTCCCACCGCGGTTCCCAGCGTCCGCGCCGGCACGGTCTCGGTGGCCATCAGTAGGTCAGCCCGAGGCCGAGACCGCCGGTGATGTGATGCGCGAGCAGCAGGACGGTGGCGATCAGCAACACCCACCAGGCGCCGAGCACTACGCGCCGAGAACGCTGTCGGTACAGCACGACCAGAGCCGCGAGCAGTCCGCCGAAGATGAGCGTGTCCATAGCTGTCGGACATTACTTGCGCCCGGGGATGTCGCCCGTGGACACGCCGCGCTCTGAGCTGGGACGATGAATCGAAAGGGGAAGTGACTCAGGTCACCCCACCCATCGATGTCACACCTCGCCGACCCGTGTCGTCCTCTCTGTGAAGACGCAGCACAACCACGAGGAAGGCAACATCATGGACGCCCGCATCAACCTCTTCGGCAACCAGGTCGCCGGCAGCTTCATCAAGCGGCTCAACAACGCGGCCCGGATCGTCAGCGACTCCACCCTGCCCGCCGCCACCCACGAGCTGGTCAAGATCCGGGCCAGCCAGATCAACGGCTGCGGCTACTGCACCGACATGCACACCAAGGACGCCGCGCACAACGGTGAGACCTCGGTCCGGATCAACCTGGTCGCCGCCTGGCGCGAGGCCACCGTGTTCACCGAGGCCGAGCGGGCCGCGCTCGCGCTGACCGAGGAGGCCACCCGGATCGCCGACAGCCACGGCGTCAGCGACGAGGTGTGGCAGGACGTGCGCAAGCACTACGACGACGACCAGATCGCCGCCCTGATCTCCGCCATCGCGATGATCAACGCCTGGAACCGGTTGAACGTGATCGCCCGCACCCCGGCCGGCGACTACCAGCCCGGCCAGTGGGGCTGAGCTCGAGCCGCACCGAACGCCACGCCGGGTGACCGACGTGGCGTTCTCGTCGCGGGCGATATCGAATGAACCGGCCCTGTGGCATGTGGCACGGCCGAGTCGTCCGTCGATCTTTGCCTGGTACAGTCCGTGACGTGCAGCGCGTGTATTTCTGGTTTAGCAAGCCGGCCCCGGGTGGGTTGGTCTGCGGCAACCACTTGCGCTGACGACATTCCACCCCGAGCCGGACAGACCGGCTCGACGGGGTTTTACGTCCGTGGGTCGGCCGAAGAAAAGGAACCCACATGACTACCGCTGTTGACGTCGATCCACGGCATTCCGATCTGGACGACCAACGCACTCTCAGCGTCAGCCCGTTGCGCTCGCCCGCCGAGGTACGCCAGGTACACCAGCTCACCGACGACCTCGCGAACACCGTCCGCAAGGGCCGCGCGGCGACCGTCGACGTGCTGAACGGCGTGGACGACCGGCTGATGGTGATCGTCGGCCCGTGCTCGGTACACGATCCCGCCGCCGCCCTCGACTACGCGCGCCGCCTGGCCGCCAAGGCCGCCGAGCTGGACGACCGGCTGCACGTGGTGATGCGGGTGTACTTCGAGAAGCCGCGCACCACCCTGGGCTGGAAGGGGCTGATCAACGATCCGCACCTGGACGGCTCCTTCGACGTGAACACCGGCCTCGGCATCGGCCGCAAGCTGCTGGTCGACATTTCCGGGCTCGGCCTGCCGGTGGCGTGCGAGTTCCTCGACCCGATCACCCCGCAGTACATCGCCGACCTGGTCTCCTACGGCGCGATCGGCGCCCGCACCGCGGCGAGCCAGGTGCACCGCCAGCTGAGCAGCGCGCTGTCCATGCCGGTCGGCATCAAGAACGGTACCGACGGCGACGTGCAGGTGGCCGTCGACGGCGTCCGCGCCGCCGGGGCCAGCCACGTGTTCCCCGGTACCGACCTGGACGGGCGGGCCGCGCTGATCCGCACCACCGGCAACCCCGACTGCCATGTCATCCTGCGCGGCGGCACCTCTGGCACGAACTACGACGCGGCGTCGGTCGCCGAGGCCTGCCAGCGGCTGGAAAAGGCCGGGCTGCCACAGCGTTTGGTGGTCGATGCCAGCCACGGCAACAGCAACAAGGACCACAACAAGCAGGTCGACGTGGTCACCGACATCGCGGGCCGACTGGCCGCGGGCGAACCCGGCGTGGTCGGCGTGATGCTGGAGAGCTTCCTCGTCGCCGGTCGGCAGGATCTCACCCTCGGGCACGCCGATGAGCTCACCTACGGTCAGTCCATCACCGATGCCTGCCTCGATTGGGACACCACCGCCGGGCAGCTCGACCGGCTGGCCGACGCGGTCGCGCGACGCCGTAATCCCTGACTGCCGAACGGGTTTCAGCTTCCCGCGGCATGATCCGGACGGGAAGCTGACCATCGGTTCGTGGTACGGGACCAGCACCTTTCAAGTGGACCGAGACGCGCCCGCGCCGGTCGGCGAGGATCGACAGCGTGATCGAAATGGCGGCAGTTCTCGGAGTTGCGGCCGTGGCGTTGGGATTGGTACTGACGCCGGGGCCGAACATGATGTATTTGGTTTCCCGGACCGTGTCGCAGGGGCGACGCGCCGGGTTGGTGTCGCTGGGCGGTGTCGCGGCGGGGTTCGGGGTGTATCTGATCGCGGCGACCGTCGGGATCACGGCGGTGTTCGCGGTGGTGCCCGGGTTGTATCTGGCGGTGAAGCTGGCCGGCGCGGCGTATCTGCTGTGGCTGGCCTGGCAGGCGCTGCGACCCGGCGGCACTTCGATTTTCGAGCCGACGACCTTGCCGGAGGATCCGTCGCGAAAGCTGTTCATGATGGGGTTTCTGACGAACCTGCTGAATCCGAAGATCGCGATCCTGTACATGGCGCTGATCCCGCAGTTCGTGGTGCCCGAGCACGGACAGGTCTGGTTGCAGAGCCTGGCGCTCGGCTCGGTGCAGATCGCGGTGGGGCTGAGCATCGACGCGATGATCGTGCTCGGTGCGGCAGGCATCTCGACCTTCCTCACCGGCCGGCCGCTGTGGCTGCGGGCCCAGCGGTACTTCATGGGCACCATGCTCGGGACCATCGCGGTGCTGGTCGCGACCGACCGGGCGCGTCCCATGCCTGCCTGACACCACGCGCCTGGGGCCTGTCGGCGGTGTGCGCGTGGCGGGGTGTGACACGGTGAGCGGCATGGTGGATTTCGGTGCGGCGGTGTCGGCCGCTCACTTCGGGTCGGCGGTCGAAGCGGTGCAGCACGCCGGGGAGTTGTTCGGGGTGTTCGCGTTCGCGAGTTCGGGCGCGCTGCTGGCCGTGCGGCGCGATTTCGACATCTTCGGCATCGTGGTGCTCGCCTGTGCTACCGCGCTCGGCGGCGGCATCATCCGGGATCTGCTGATCGGTCGCACGCCACCCGCGGCGTTCGTCGATCTGAGCTATCTGTGGACCGCCGTGCTCGCCGCCGCGGTGATCTTCTTCTGGCATCCGTCCCGGCGGCTGACCCGAGGCCCGCTCGAGGTCGCCGACGCCTTCGGGCTCGGCCTGTTCTGCGTGACCGGGACGGTCATCGCCTACTCGCGTGGGCTCGGCGCGCCGTCGGCGGCGCTGCTCGGCCTGGTCACCGCGATCGGTGGCGGCGTGATCCGGGACTTGCTCGGTGGGCAGACGCCGAATGTGCTTCGGCCCGACCAGATCTACGCGGTGCCCGCGCTGGCCGGCGCCGTCGCCACGGCGACACTGCTGCACTTCGGCGTCTACCAGGCCTGGACCGGCGCGCTGGCCGCCCTCGGCGCGATTGCCTTCCGCCTGCTCGCGCTCCGCTTCGGCTGGCATGCGCCGCAAGCCCGTCGGTACCCGCGGATCAAGCCGACCGATCCGACACTCCCACACCCGTCCTGATCTCCCGCGGCAGCGGGAGATCAGCGGGTGGTGCTATCGCGCGCCCGAGCGGAGCCTGCGCACGCCTTCGTCGAGCGTCTCGTCGCGCTTGCAGAAGGTGAAGCGCACCAGGTGGTTCCAGGCCGCGGCGTCGTCGGCGAAGACGCTGACCGGGACGGCGGCGACGCCGAGCCGCTTGGGCAGTTCACGGCAGAACGCGAGGCCGTCGGTGGCGCCGAGCGGGGTGATGTCGCCACAGACGAAATAGCCGCCGGGACTGGACTTCACCCCGAACCCTGTGTCGGCCAGTGCGGCGGCGAGCCGAAGCCGTCTGTCGGACAACGTATCCCGCAGGCCGGCCACCCATTCGAGCTCGTGGTTCAACGCGTGCGCGACCGCGGGCTGGAACGGGCCACCCGCGACGAAGGTCAGGAACTGCTTGGCGGCGAGCACGCCGTCGATCAAGTCCGCCGGACCGCACGCCCAGCCGGTCTTCCAGCCGGTGACGCTGAATGTCTTTGCCGCACTGGACACCACGACGGTGCGCTCGGCCATGCCGGGCAGCGTGGCGAGGCTGATGTGCTCGGTGCCGTCGTAGACGAGGTGTTCGTAGACCTCGTCGGTGAGCACCAGAATGTCGTGCTCGCAGGCGATCTCGGCGATGGCCTGCAGATCGGCGCGGCCCAGCACGGTGCCGGTCGGGTTGTGCGGGGAATTGACGACCAGCATCCTGGTCGCCGGGGTGATCGCGGCGCGCAGGCTGTCCAGGTCGAGCACGAAGCGGTCGCCATCGGCGACCAGCCGCGCGGTACGCCGCTGCGCACCGGCCAAAGCGACTGCGGCGGAATAGGAGTCGTAATACGGCTCGATCAGCACCACTTCGGAGCCCGGCTCGACCAGGCCGAGGATGGCGGCGGCGATCGCCTCGGTCGCCCCGACGGTGACCAGCACCTGGGTGTCGGGATCGTAGTGGGTGCCGTAGCGGCGGGCCCGGTCGTCGGCGATGGCGCGGCGCAGCACCGGCATGCCGCGCCCCGGCGGGTACTGGTTGAGGCCGTCGGCGATGGCCTGCCTGGCGACCTCGAGCATGCCCGCGGGGCCGTCGGTGTCGGGGAAGCCCTGGCCTAAATTGACCGCGTCGAACCGGACGGCGAGTTCGGTCATCTCCGCGAAGATCGTGGAGGCGAAGGGACGCAGGCGAGCAACAGTCGCGGGTTGCGGAGGCATAGTCGGAGACTAGCCCAGGATTCTTTGTGAATCCGGCCACGTCGGAGGTCGTCGGATCCGTACCGGGTCTTCCTCGGCACGCCAGGCGCGAAGCGAGGGGTTCTCCGGCTCGGCAACGCCCAGATCACCGGCCCGCCGGGCCGTGACATGCCTCGTCGGCTCAGCCCAGTCGAATGCCGGTCAGCTTTGCAGGATTAGCGAGATCGTATGTGCCCCAGACCAGTCCGTCGCGAATGGTGAAACCGAGGACCCTGGGCGGATGTCCGTAGCCCGCGGTGACCACGAGGCCCAATTGCCCGTTGACCGAAGCGAATTCGTAGTTGTAGGCCGGATCGACGTCGGTGCCGTCCAGTCCGTACTTGCGCACGAGCCCCAAGTAGAAGCGCGCGATCCGGTCCGCACCGCGCAGCACGTTCACCGTGGTGGACGTGGTGCCGTCGGCATCGCCGATGACCACCGAATCCGGGTGCAGCGCAGCGGTAACCGCGCGCACGTCACCGGACCGCAGCGCGGTCAGGAAGCGCTGCACCGCGACCTCGTGCTCGGCATCCGGCACCGGCGGCGGCGTGTCCGCCACGGCCTTACGCGCCCGCACCGCGAGCTGCCGCGCGGCCTCGACCGACACGTCGAGGAGCTCGGCGATCTCGTCGAACGGCACCGAAAGCCCGTCGTGCAGTACGAAAGCCACCCGCTGCGGCGGGGTCAGGCTGTCCAGCACCACCATGGCCGCGAGGCGGTACTCCTGCTTGCGGACCACCACCGTGAGCGGATCCGGCGTGCTCGAAGGTGTGCGATCGGTCACCACCGGCTCGGGCAGCCAGTGCCCCACATAGGTTTCCCGGCGCACCGCGGCACTGCGCAAGCGGTCCAGGCAGATTCGGCTCACCACCGTCGTCAGCCAGGCGCGCGGGTCGTCGATCTCGGACTGGTGGGCACCGGCCAGCCGCAGCCAGCTCTCCTGCACCGCGTCCTCGGCGTCGCCGACGCTGCCCGTCAGCCGATACGCGACCGAGAGCAGATGCGCTCGATGTGATTCGAACAATCCGGCAAGCAGAGCGGCAACCATCAGGGAGATTCTACGATCTCCCGGCCGGTCGGTTTACCGCGGTGCCGCCGTGGCGACGCGCGGGAAACCCGATGCTCGGGCCCGGTGATTCGTGACAACATGACTCGATGGACGCACACGCGCTGTCGAACGGAACGGTCTGGCTGTCGATCCCCACCGCGTCGGACATCGACGCGATCACCCAGTGTTGCCAGGACCCGTCCATCGGCGAGTGGGTGACCATCCCGGTGCCTTACACCCGCGACAACGCCCAGACCTTCGTCGACGACATCGTCCGTCCCGGCTGGGCCGGCCGCAGCCCGACCTGGGCGCTGCGCCTGCACGAGGGCGGCCCGGTGGTCGGCATGATCGGCCTGGGCGAGCGCGACGAGTCCTCGGCTGAGATCGGCTTCTGGCTCGCGCCGAGTGAGCGTTCCCGCGGCCTGATGACCCAGGCGGTAAACCTGGTCTGCGACTACGGCTTCCGGCCCACCGGCCTGGCGTTGCGGCGCATCAGCTGGCGCGCCTTCGTCGGCAATTACCCCTCCGCCGCGGTGGCCCGCCGGGCCGGCTTCTACTACGAGGGCCTGGCCCGCCAGGGCAGCCTGCAGCGCGGTCGGCGTCGCGACCACTGGCTGGCGGCCCGCCTCCCCACCGACCCGCCCGGTCCCGCCGCAGGCTGGCCCGCCGAGTTCGACCGCGCGCTGCAACGAGCACCCGAACCCCGCTGAGTCCGCCGCGACGGACCGCCAATTGTCGTGGTCAGGGGACCGGCCGTGCCGGGCTGTCGGGGGTCTCAGGGAGAATGGTCCGGAATCGATGCGAGGAGGGGCTGTGACGGACGGTCCGCTGATTGTGCAGAGCGACAAGACGCTGCTGTTGGAGGTCGACCACGAGTTGGCCGATGCGGCGCGGCAGGCCATTGCGCCCTTCGCCGAGTTGGAGCGCGCGCCCGAGCATGTGCACACCTATCGAGTGACGCCGTTGGCGCTGTGGAACGCGCGGGCGGCGGGGCACGACGCCGAGCAGGTGGTGGACGCGCTGGTCAGCTTCTCCCGCTACGCGGTGCCGCAGCCGCTGCTGGTGGACATCGTCGACACGATGGCGCGGTACGGGCGGTTGCAGCTGGTCAAGCACCCGGCGCACGGTCTGGTGCTGGTCAGCCTCGATCGCGCGGTGCTCGAGGAAGTGCTGCGGCACAAGAAGCTGGCGCCGATGTTCGGGGCCAGGCTGGACGACGACACGGTGATCGTGCACGGCTCCGAGCGCGGCCGGATCAAGCAGATGCTGCTGAAGATCGGCTGGCCCGCCGAGGACCTGGCCGGGTACGTCGACGGCGAGGCGCATCCGATCGACCTGGACTACACCGACGACAAGTGGCACCTGCGCGACTATCAGCAGCTGGCCGCCGATTCGTTCTGGGCGGGCGGCTCCGGCGTGGTGGTGCTGCCGTGTGGCGCGGGCAAGACGATGGTCGGCGCCGCCGCGATGGCGAAGGCCAAGGCGACCACGCTGATCCTGGTCACCAACACCGTCGCGGGTCGGCAGTGGCGGCGCGAACTGCTGGCGCGCACCTCGCTGACAGAGGAGGAGATCGGTGAATACTCTGGCGAACGCAAGGAGATCCGCCCGGTCACCATCGCGACCTATCAGGTGATCACCCGCCGCACCAAGGGCGAATACAAGCACCTCGAGCTGTTCGACAGTCGCGACTGGGGCCTGGTCATCTACGACGAGGTGCACCTGCTGCCCGCGCCGGTCTTCCGGATGACCGCCGACCTGCAGTCGCGCCGCCGCCTCGGCCTCACCGCGACGCTGGTCCGCGAGGACGGTCGTGAGGGCGACGTGTTCTCGCTGATCGGCCCGAAGCGCTATGACGCGCCGTGGAAGGACATCGAGGCGCAGGGCTGGATCGCCCCCGCCGAGTGCATCGAGGTGCGGGTGACGCTCACCGACGCCGAGCGGATGTCCTACGCGACCGCCGAGCCCGAGGAGCGCTACAAGCTGTGCTCCACCGCGCGCACGAAAATCCCCGTGGTGCAGTCGATCCTGGCCAAGCACGCCGACGCGCCGACCCTGGTGATCGGCGCCTACCTCGACCAGCTGGACGAGCTCGGTGCCGCGCTGAACGCCCCGATCATCCAGGGTTCGACGAAAACCAAAGAGCGCGAAGAACTCTTCGAGGCGTTCCGGCAGGGCGAGATCCCGGTGCTGGTGGTCAGCAAGGTGGCGAACTTCTCTATCGACCTGCCGGAAGCATCGGTCGCGGTGCAGGTTTCGGGTACCTTCGGCTCCCGGCAGGAGGAGGCGCAGCGCCTCGGCAGGCTGTTGCGGCCGAAACATGATGGCGGCCAAGCCCATTTCTACTCGGTGGTGGCCCGGGACACCCTCGACGCGGAATACGCTGCGCACCGTCAGCGTTTTCTGGCCGAACAGGGGTATGCCTACCGCATCATGGACGCCGACGACCTGCTCGGTCCGCCCATCGGATAAGTGGAGGCATCTTCTCCGCAAACTGTGCTAGGAATAGGGACGTGCGACGCTTCGAATTCCCGGTCGACCGCAAGCATGCCCGCGCGGTCAACGAAGTCTTCGCCGACCAGCGTCGACTACGCATCATGGCCATCGCGGCCGCGATCATCGCCGCCGCGGGTGCGGCGTTTTTGATCTACCTCGACCACCCGTGGGCCTACCTGCTCACCATCGCCTTCATCCTCGGCACGGTGGTGGCGCTGTGGGTGGCCATCTGGACCGCGCGGCACGCCAGCATCGACAAGCTCTACACCAACGGCGAGCTCGTGCCCGCGGTGGTCTCGGAGACCTATCCGTCGAGCGTGGTGCTGCTCGCGCTGGTCGATGTGGCCAAGCCGGGCGCCACCGATTCGCGCTACGCGCTGGTGATCCGCCGGGTGCACGCCTTGCCGGGCCACGCAATGGCAACGGGGGAGCGGGTGCCCTCGGTCGCGGTGCGCACCGACCGGGCGCCGCGGCAGGTCGGCGAGCGCTGGCAGTCGGTCAGTGCCATGCCGATCGCGTGGGGCACCACGGACCAGGCGGTCATCGACCGGGCCAGGAACACCATCAGCGATGCCGAATGGCGTTTGCTCACCGACAATCTCGCGCTCACCGACAAGGTCCGGCGCGCGCCCGCCAAGCGACTGCTGCTCGATCCGCACCAACTGCCGGGCGATCTCGGCTCCTGAGACCGGCGGCGATCTTGCCTTATTGGAGTTGCGCCGCCGCTTAGACTCCGGAGATGGTTCCCACGTCAAACCTGCTGGCGTTTCTCGCCGCGGCGACCGTGCTCATCATCGTGCCCGGACCCGGTGTGCTGTTCACCATCGGACGCGCGCTCACGCTCGGCAGGCGGGCCGCGCTGCTGTCGGTGGCCGGGCACTGTGTAGGCGTGTTCGTCGCGCTGCTGCTCGTCGCGGTGGGGCTCGGCACCTTGCTGATGGCCTCGGCGCTCGCGCTCACCGTGGTCAAGTTCGCCGGCGCGCTGTATTTGATGTACATCGGGGTCCAGGCCTTCCGCGAGCGCAAATCACTGCTCGACGCGCTCGGTGCCGAGGTCGAGCCCGCACCGGATGCCAAGGTGCTGCGCCAGAGTGTGCTCGTCGGGTTGACCAACCCGAAGGCGATCATCTTCTTCGCGGCGATCCTGCCGCATTTCGCGGATCCGGCCGCCGGGTCGCTGCCGCTGCAATTCCTGATCCTCGGCTCGATCTTCCTGGCCGTCGCGCTGGTCTCGGACAGCGCGTGGGCGTTGCTCGCGTCCTCGGCGCGCACCTGGTTCGCCCGCTCGCCGCGCAGGCTGGCGGCGGTCGGCGGGGCGGGCGGGATGATGATCTTCGGGCTCGGCGCCTCGGTGGCGCTGACCGGAAGCACCGACTGAACCGACTAGCATCTATCGAGGTCGGTACGGCCGTACCGAAATGTGGGGGGCGAAAAGGGGTGGTTGTCGAATGAGGTTGTCCGGCTGGATGTGTGCCGCGGTGGTCGGCGCGCTGGTCACCGCGACGGGCCCGGCGGCGGCCGACCCGCCGCCCGATCCGTTCACCGGATCGTCCGGGCTCGGCGACCCGTACTACCCGGAGGACGGCAACGGCGGTTACGACGCCCGCCACTACGACGTCACCATCGACTACGACCCCGCCAGCCACCAGCTCGCCGGGACCACCCGCATCGACGCCGTCTCGACCCAGGCGCTGCGCGCGTTCAACCTGGACTTCGCCGGGCCCGCGGTGCGCACGGTGTCGGTGAACAACCTGCCCGCCGGGTTCAACCGCAACGGCGAGCACGAACTCACCGTGACACCGACGCTGCCGCTGCTCCCCGGACTTCCGTTCACGGTCACCGTGGAGTACGCGGGCATCGCGGAGAACACCGAGGGCAACGGCTGGACGTACGCGCCGAGCGGCGGCGCCTTCGCCGCGGGCGAGCCGCACTCCGCAACCAGCTGGTACCCGCTCAACGACACTCCGCTGGACAAGGCGACTTTCGCGTTGCACGCGACGGTCCCTGCGGAATGGGAGGTCGTCTCCAACGGCCTGCGCACCCAGGACGAGGTGCAGGGCGAGCGGCGAACGGTCAGCTGGGCGGCGAATCAACCGGTGATCGGCTACCTGACCACCATCGCGATCGACAAGTTCAGCTTCCTGGACCAGCAGCGCGCCAACGGCACCCCACTGATCAGTGCCTTCGCCCCGCAGGCGGAACGCAACCGGGAGACCGAGCAGCGCCTGCCGGAGATCCTCGACTTCATCGAAAGCCTCTACGGCCCTTACCCGTTCGAGTCGTCCGGCGGCATCTACGTAGACGCCGACATCCTGTTCTCGCTGGAAACCCAGACCCGCCCGATCTACGCGCCGTGGACCGACCTACCGACCGCAGTACACGAGATCACCCACCAGTGGTGGGGCGATTCGGTGTCGGTGCGGCAGTGGTCCGACGTCTGCCTCAACGAATGCTTCGCCAGCTACACCGCCGACTACCTGTGGCCAGAGCACAAGGAAGGCAAGGACGTCGACCAGCAGTACCGGCAAACCATCCAGAAATACCAGGGCACCAGCGAGTTCTGGGAGATCCCACTGGCAAACCCCGGCGCCGGAAACGAATTCACGTCCGTCTACTACCGCGGCCCACTGTTCCTGCACGCCCTACGCAGACAACTCGGCGACGCCATATTCTTCGCAGCAGTAAGAGATTTCAACACAGCCCACGCCTACGGCAACGCATCCATGCCAGAGTTCCGCACCTTCATCCAGTCCAAAACCCCAACAAACCTGACCCCCTTCTTCGACGCCTGGCTCAACCAGAACACCCCACCACCCGACGAATACCTCTACCCCGGCACCCTCCGCGGATAACCGTCGAGTCGAGAGTCATATGGTCGCGAAACGATCTTCACCAGCAACCATATGACTCTGCTCGATCACGCCAACAACCATATGACTCTGCTCGATCATGCCGACGCCAGCGCCCACGTGACTCTCTTCGCTTTCCCGAGCGTCTTTGAACCGGACCACAGCCAGTCCTCACGCTGGAACTTAAGCGTTGCCCATCACAAGCCGCGGAAGAGCAGGTCGGGTACCCCACCTGACGCGCCCAGCACTACTCCGGTCATCCGATGAACCAGTCGAAAACCCCAGGACAGCACACCACCGGAGTTCTCTGTGCGTATACCAACCCGGGCCAGTACACGAAGAGTGAACCGCCCCGACTTTCTGGCCGCTTCCTTCTTTGTGGAGGATGTGGGCTATGCCCAAGCGTTATCCGATCGAGCAGCGTGAGCGTGCGGTGAAGATGGTGCTGGACCGACTCGACGGGTATCGGTCGACCTATGCCGCCTGCCAGGCGCTCGCGCCGAAGCTAGGTGTTCACCCGGAGTCGTTGCGTGTCTGGGTAAAACAGGCCCAGGTCGACACCGGGAAGGCTCCGGGGGTGACTAGTGCCGAGGCGGCGCGGATCAAAGAACTCGAACGAGAAGTGCGAGATCTGAAGGAGGCCAACGAGATTCTGAAAGCGGCCTCGATTTTCTTCGCGCGGGAGATCGACCCGCGCCGCCGGTGATCTGCCAATTCATAGATCAAATGCGTGCACAGGGTTTCCGGGTCGATCCGATCTGTCGCGTGCTCACCGAGCAGGGCGTGCAGGTCGCCGGACGCACCTACAGGAACTGGAAAATTGCCCGACCCTCGCCGCGGACGGTGACTGATGCGTATGTGACCGATGCACTGCGGGCCACCTCTGGCACGCCCGAAGGGATGTATGGGCGTCGCAAGATGACTCCGTATCTGCGCCGTCAGGGCTACCAGGTCGGCATCGGCACCGTCGACCGGCTGATGCGCGATGAAGGCCTGTCCGGGGTGGTCCGCGGTGGCAAGCATCGCACCACGCTTCCGGGGAAGGGTGGCGGTCATTGTCGTGCCCCGGATCTGGTCGATCGTGATTTCATCGCGGTCGAGCCAAATCGTAAGTGGGTCACCGACTTTACCTATGTGCCTACCTGGATCGGGTTCGTGTATGTGGCGTTCGTGATCGACTGTTTCTCTCGTTCGATCGTGGGCTGGCAGGCAGCCTCGGTCAAGGACACCGCGATGGTCACCACGGCGCTGAAGATGGCGTTGTGGCGACGCGACCACGACGGCCATGCCGTGGCCGAAGGGTTGATCCATCACAGCGACGCGGGATCGCAATACACCTCGATCAGATTCGCGGAAACCCTTGTCGCTGAAGGTATCGCGGCGTCGATCGGCAGCGTCGGTGACGCTTATGACAACGCGTTGGCGGAGTCGACGATCGGGTTGTTCAAGACCGAAGCCGTGGCTCGTGAGAGCCCGTTTCTCACCGGGCCGTTACGGTCGATCGAGGATGTCGAGTACGCGACGATGGAATGGGTCGACTGGTACAACAATCGGCGGCTGCACAGCCTGCTCGGGCACGTCCCGCCGGTCGAGTACGAGGCCGCCTACTACGCTCAACAACAGCCATCCCAGCCGGTGATGACTCAACCATGAAGCCGGCCAGAAAGTGGGGGCGGTTCAGAGACCCTCGGAAAGGTGCACTTATCCGGGCAAGTGCTTCTTAGGGACTCCAGGCGATGACCTGTCCAATGAGCTGAAGACCTGATCCCATGTTTTCTTGTGAGTAGTGCTGGGCACGTCAGGTGGGGTACCCGGCTTTAGGTGCGCGTCAGGTGCGCGATGTCGCGTTCCCGAGGTGGTCATCTGGCTGTGGTTGCGTCACAAGCGCTTTGGATAAGAGCGGGGTGGTCGGCGGCGGTTTCGGTGCGCGATCAGACCCGTCAGGTACACCCCTGAGCCGGTATGTCCAGGATCCGCACTCTTACTCGGGATCGGCACTCGGAATAGGGCCCTAATGCCAGTGCAGGTCCCGAGTGAGAGTGCGGATTCCGTTGCCCGCGTGGTGAGTGCGGGGGTCGCGCCAGGTGCGCGTTCTCTGCACGGGGTGCGCGAGTGCGGGTGATCAATCAGCCTGCGAAAGGGGCTCTCCGGCCGGTATGCCCAGGATCTGCACCCTCACTCGGGATGTGCACTGGGAATAGGGCCCTAAAGCCGGTGCAGGTCCCGAGAGGGTGCGCAGATTCTGGGTTCGGCGGGGTGGGGTGGGGTGCTGGGCATTCGTGGCGGGGTGTGCACCCGGTTCGAGCATCGATCCGCACTCTCTCTCGGAATCGGACCGGCGATAGGGCCCTGATCCGGGTGTGCGATCCCGACACAGGGTGCGTATTCCGCTGCCCGCGGGGTGATTTGGAAGCCGCTCACCCTTTGTGTAACCGGCACACCCAGTGTGCTGGGTGTGAGGATTGGACAAAGGGTGAGGAGTTCAGGTTATTCGCCGTCTAGGCGGTCGCGGGCGCGTTCTACCGATCGTTCGGCTCGGTCGAGTTGTTTTTGGGCTGAACGTAATTGGTCTTGGGCTGTGCGGTCGGCTGTGCGGCTGAGCTGGCGTTTTTGTTCGGCCTGGGCGAGTGCTTCTTTCAGTTCGGCGATTCGGGAGTCGATGTCGCTCAGCTGAGCTGCTGCGCCTTTGGCGTTCTCTTGCGCTGAATCCCTTGCTGTACGGGCGGATTCGAGTGTCGCCAACGCGTCGTCCAGGTCCTTGCGGGGGTTGTCCTCGGTGGGGTCGGCGGGCTCGGGTTCGTGGTCTTCGACCGAGGTCAGGCCGGGGCCGGTGGGGCCGAAGCCGTCATAGGTTGCTGCGGTGGTCAATGTTCCCGAGTGCACCTGGTCGGCGACGGCCGGGTCGGCCAGTGCTGCGTTCAACGTTTGCCCGACCTCGCGCAGCACGCCCTCGCTCACCGGGTGGTCGTGCTCGGCTGCCAGCGCGCCCGCCTTCTTGGCCAGTGCGTTGACCGCCTGTTGCCGTTGCCCGGTGAGGGTGCGTAGCTCGGCGCCGGACAGTTTCCGCTGTGCCGAGCGGAGTGCCGCACCCAGTTGCAGCAGCGCTTCGACGTCGTCTGGCGCCTCGCGGGCCAGCAGGTTCACCGTCCATGCGGTGACCGTTGGTTTGCGGAGTTTGGCGATGGCGGCCGCGAGGTCCTTGTCGCCGTCGTCCTTGGCCGCGTCGACCTGGGCCGTGCGGGCAGCGACGAACTCGCGCGGAGCGAGTCCGTACAAGTCGCGGGCAACGTCGTCCAGCGTCATACTGGCCAAGCGTAACGACTCGGTCTGTCGGAGCGAAAGAACCCACGTGTTGGACGAATGTCCACGTTCTGGGTAATACGCGAAAGGCATTGCTAGTGAACTCTTTTGGATTTCAATTGCTCGGCCGTCTGCTTCCGAGCATCCTCGGATACGCCCTCCTCGGCATGTGGAGCACCTGGTAGTCCGCGCTGGCCCCGCAGTTCGATATCACCCGTAGCGCCGATGCGGCCGTACTCGGCGTCCGGGTATCCTCACCGCGTTCGCGAGCGGCGTGAATGTGTTCGGTGAGAGAGGTTTTCAGGTGAAGTTTCCAGGAGCGCGGCTGCTGGCACGCGTGGTGCTTGCCCTCGTAGCGGTGGCGGCGGTGATCGTCACGGTCGTCGGTTGTTCGTCGGCCAAGGAAGACAGCACGTCCGGCTCGGCCAAGGTCGGTGACTGCATCGTCAAGGGTGCCTCGGCCGACGCCAAGACGGAGACGGTCGACTGCTCGTCGGCGCAGGCCGTCTACAAGGTCGCGCAGGCCTCCGACAAGAAGATCGACTGCGCGACGGACTACTCCGGCTACCAGGCCGGCGGCGCCTTCCTGTGCCTGGCGCCCAATTTCAAGCAGGGCAGCTGCTACAACGAGTCCAGCAGCACCGCCGTCAAGAATGTGGACTGCGGTTCCACCGAGGCCACCTTCAAGGTGGTCAAGCGGATCGACGGCCAGGCCGACGAGCTGCTGTGCGGGGCCGACGCGGACAGCTTCCGCCTCATCTCCGAGGCCCCGAAGACCACCTTCTGCCTCGCCAAGCCCAAGGCCTGATCATTCCAGCAGGGCGACCGACGCGATCCGGTGCAGCGTGAAGTGCCGGATCGCGCCCGTCACCGGGTCGAGCGCGTCGAGCTGGCCGTTGCCGACCTTGAGCGGTTCCACTACGCGCTGCGTCGCGACACCGGACGCGTCGACGTAGCCGATATTCACCGCGCGCCGCACCCGCGCCGCCAGTTGCAGCAGGGCCAGGGTCGCCGCGGTATTGGTGCGGGTGCCGTCCATCCGCACCGACTGCCCGGAGCGCGCGCTGGTGGCGCGTTCGGCCGCGCGTAGTTCGGTGACGAGTAGTTCCAGCTGTTCGGTGCTCGGCGGCGTCGGCCGCCACGGCGGCCTGGCATTGGGCCGGGCCGAGATCCGGGCGCCGCGCTGGCGCAGATCGACGATGATGCCCGTCGAATCCTCGCCGGCCGGTGCGAAACCGGCCGCGCGGAGTTGTTCGAGCACCTCGCCGAGCGGTGCCTGGGCGATCGCCACCGTCGGCGCGATGGCCCGCAGCGCCAGCGTCCCCGCCACCGGCGCGGCCAGCACCTGGGCCAGCAGCGCCGGGTCGTCGCTGCGGAGGAACGACTGCGCCATCCCGGCGCGCAGCTGCCCGTGCCTGCGGGCGACGTCGTCGATCAGATAGGTCAGGGCCTGCGGAATCGGGGTCCGCGAGTGCTTCGTGAACAGCGCGTGCAGTTCGGCGGCGGTCAGCCCGGCATCGAGCGCGCGCCGCACCGACGTCTCGCTGATCCGGTAAACCGTTGCCGCACCGGCGGATTCGACATCGGCGACCAGCTCGATCCGCTGCTGCAGATCCGCGATGAGCGGACCGGGGGCGATCACCGTCAGGTCCGCCTGGACCAGCACGTGATCGACCGGCGCGGGCAACGCCGACTCCATCGCCGCCTCGGCATCGGCCGCGCTGGTCGGCGCCCCGTGCAACAGCGCGCGGGCCGGTGAGCCGAGCGCGCCGCGGCCGACGAAGCCGAGCGCCTCGGCCTCGGCGAGCGTCTGTTCCACCGCCTCCAGCCGAAAGTGCCTGCGCCAGCGCGGTTGTCGCCAGGCCAGCACGCGGCCGATATCGGCTGGGGTCAGTGCGTTGCCGGACGGATATTCGGCGAGCAGGCCGAGGATGGCGTGCCGGTCGCGCGGCGCGTGCGGGGTGCGCAGCTCCAGCGAGAGGGCCGCCAGGGGTTTGTCATTCGCGTCGCGCAGGCCGATCATCCATGGCATCCGGTCCAATTCGAGCCACGCCAGGGCCAGCACGGTCCAGCGCCGGGCCAGCGGCGCCTCCAGCCAGGCGTCGATCGCGGGGGTCGGCGCCCAGAAGTCGTCGGTCGAATCGACCTCCGGCGGCGGGTCCGGCAAACCCTTTTCGATGAGTCGCGCGGCCGCCAGCAGTTCGACCAGCAAACCCGCTCGCGGCTCGTCGATGCCGGCCTGTTTGGCGATGCGGCGTAACTCCCGCACACCGAGTCCGCCCGCGCGCAAGGCGGGTGCGGGTGCCTGGCCGAGGATGTCCAGGATCGCGGCGCAGTGCCGCAGCAGTTCGCCCACTTCGCCCGCGGCGACGGCGTTCACGTCGGCGGAGGTCTGTTTCTTCGGCTTCGGGGTGGGCGGGGTCAGCGCGTGCGGATGCGTGACCGGCTCGTTGCGCAGCACCTGACCGACGGTGACGGGCAGTTCCACCGTCTCGTCGTCGATCCGGTTCAACAGCCTGCGGGTAAGTAGCTGCTGGACCGGGCGGTCGGCCGGGGTGCCCGGCGCCGCGTCCCTGGTGCGGCCGCGCGGACCGGTGCTGGCCAGCTTGTCCAGCAGGGCCCGCGCGGCCGAGGTGAGTTCG
Organism: Nocardia sp. NPDC060255; assembly: GCF_042727395.1. Lineage (NCBI taxonomy): Bacteria > Bacillati > Actinomycetota > Actinomycetes > Mycobacteriales > Nocardiaceae > Nocardia > Nocardia sp. NPDC060255. The sequence goes on from NZ_JBHXAU010000011.1 coordinate 149,680, forward strand.
GGCAGTGCGTCGCGGACCTCGGGCTCGGTGAGCGAGTCCGGGATCTCGGTGGTGCTCCCGATCGGCCACGGCAGCGCCTCGACCGCAGCTGTGATCAGATGCAGCCCATCGTCGCTGGTCCACACCAGCGCGCGGGCGGTCAATCGTTTGATCGCCGCCTCGATCGCGGCGGCAGGCACGCGTTCGTTCAGCTGCACGTGCAACTCGGCGCGGGTCAGCGGAGCCCCGTTGCTTTCGGTGCGCGTCACCCCGTGCACCGCAAGGGTTTCCAGGATCGCGAAATCGAGAGTGTCCAGGTCATCGGTGGCGCGCAGCACGGAAGCGCGCTGCTCGGCCCGCGCGGCTAGAACAGCCATCGACGAGGGCAGCGGCACAGCCAGATCTGGCCGGAGTTCGAGCAGCGTTACCAACTGGGCATCACTGCGTGCACCGAGCCATCCGGCAAGGGAGGTCGCGGTCATCCGATCCAGCCTACGGTCTTGCTCGGGGGCACGCCGGTGCGGAGCCGAGCGCACAGCGGATTCCCAGGTCACGATCGATTTCGAGAGCGCATCGGTAGCTCGTCGAGCACCGGCTCACACACACTCTCGACACCGTCGATTTGCCAACGCAAAGAGTTTGCCGACTAGGCCCAGCCTGACGAGTCAGCGCGGTCGCCAGCCGCTAGCATGTGCTTGTGGTGAACAAATCGAAGAAACCTTATGTCGACAACGGCTGGCCGAAGGTCGCCGAAGGTGATCACGCGGTCACCGAACTCTCGTCGACCCGTTCCGGTGGGCTCTCGCCGTACGGTGAGGACACCGAGTTTCCGGTCCCGGCAGATCAGCTGCCTTACATGCACCCGAACACGGTGATCAACCGCTGATTTCCGGACGGAAAAGTCCGAAGATACGAATAAGGCCCCGCATCCGAGGATGCGGGGCCTTATTCGTGGTTGATCAGGAAGGCAGCAGACCCTTATTCGCCTCGTAGAAGTTCACGATGGCGGGATCGAGCTTGGTGTTGCTCGCCTTGGCGGCGTTGAAGAAGTCGAAGGCTTCCTTGGGCACCTGGACGCCCTGGCTCTGCACGACCTCGAGAGCGCGGTCGACGGCCGTGAAGACCTGCTGGGTGCTGTCCGGCGCGGCCTGAGCGGCCTGCGGCGCGGGAGAGGGGTTCCAGTGTGGGGTCTCGCTGGTGGTGGGCGCGGAGCGCGGGGTGGGCGCGCTGCTCAGACCCAGTTTGGAGGAGCAGCTCGGCCAGGCACCCCAGCCTTGCGAGGCGAGCACCTTCTCGGCCACGGCGATCTGCTGCTCACGGGTGGCCTGGTTGGCGCTGGCCGCGTACTCGCCGCCGCCATGGGCCCTCCAGGTGCTCGGGGAGAACTGCAGTCCACCTTGGAAACTGTTGCCGGTATCGATGCCCCAGTTACCGCCGGCCTCACACTGTGCGAGGCGATCCCAGTCGGAGTCGGGTGCCGCGCTGGCGGTGCCAGCGAGGGCCACACCTGCGGTCCCCATGATCGCACCGGTCACGGCAACCTTGGCTACCGTGCGACCGGTGGAGCTTGGCTTGCGATGGCGTCCACTCATATCGGGTTCGTCTTCCTCTCGACGCACCTACGAGGTCATCGGTATGGGCTGGACTGAGAGGTCGTCATGCCCGCCCTCGCCCCTACGTTTCCGTCGGGTTTCCGGGTCCCGCGGGGCGAGGTTCGGTGCGGCGGGCCGGTGTGTGCCGGTTGTCCCGGCTCGCTAAGAACCGTACGACGATCGCCGGGAAAAATCACCATTTGATAACCGGCGTGTACGAGCGGGTCTCGGTGCGGTCTCGGGCCGGAGGTCGGCCCTTCTGCGCAGCTAGGAGCGGTGCGCTCAGACCAGTGCCCGGTCGTCACCGGCCCGTGACCTCTCCGTTATGTGACGAGGATCACAACCAGGATTTGGTAACGACAGACGCGGGTAACCCGTTCGCAGCGCACCGGTGACCTCCGGGCCAGATCGGCGGTTATCGCCAGATCGGATCCCCGGGTGACGACCGGGTAGCTCAGCGCGAACGCCTACCTGAACGCAACGCGTACAGCACCGCGACCAGGAATCCCAGCGGCGCGAGCATCGCGGCGAAGTAGAGCCACAGCCCCGGTGATCCGTCGGACAGCACCGGGATCAGGAAGATCGCGATGATCGCCAGCAATCCCAGCGCGAACAGGCCGAGCGCGAGCTGTAGCAACCAGTCACCCGGCCTGCGCTGCCCGCCTCCGGTCGACGAGGGCTCGGCATCGTGCGGCGGTGGTGGAGCGGAAGGGTTCGTCACCGGACGACCGTAAAACTGATGTGCTTGCGTTATAGGCACCGGGGTAGACTCGTAGGCAAGCGCGTCCCGCATCACTGCTGGGCGCGTTCTTTTCGCAAACAGACGTGAACCTGTGCGCGGCGTTGTGCCGCACTGGGTTCCGTGGACAGATGTGCTCGGGCCGGTGGGGTTCGAGTTTTTCGATGATGAACAGGTGAGCGCAGTGCCGACCGGCAGGGTGAAGTGGTACGACGTCGAAAAGGGCTTCGGCTTCCTTTCCCAGGACGAGGGTGAGGACGTCTATGTCCGTTCGTCCGCGTTGCCCGAGGGTGTCGAGGGACTCAAGCCGGGCCAGCGCGTCGAATTCGGCATGGCCGCGGGCCGTCGTGGACCGCAGGCGCTGAGCCTGAAGCTGCTCGAGGCTCCGCCGTCGGTGCGACAGGGGCAGGAGCGTCAGGAACGCGAGCGCGTCCGCAAGGAGCCCGTCGCCCGCAAGCACACGCCGGACGAGCTGCACGGGATGGTCGAGGACATGATCACCCTGCTCGAGGCGACGGTGCAGCCGGACCTGCGCAAGGGGCGTTACCCGGATCGCAAGACGGCGCAACGCATTTCAGAGGTTGTCCGCGCAGTCGCGCGTGAACTCGACCACTGAACTGATCGATAGACAACAGCGCATGGGCTCGTTCGCGAGCCCATGCGCTGTTCGTCGTTCGGAGGGTCAGGCCGCGGTGCTGATCGACCAGGCCGCGTGCGGGAGGTAGAACTCCTTGCCGGTGTCCTTGTCCCGCGCCAGGATCGGCAGCTGCAGCTCGACCCCGACCAGGCGCAGGTCCGGTTCCGGATGCGAGTCGATGCTCACCGCCAGCGCGCCCGCCGCGAAGTCGGCGTGGCTGATCACGCGGTCGATCCGGTCGCCGTTGGGCAGCGCGTAGACCAGCTGCGCCAGCCACGGCGCGTCCGCGATCTGCTTCGGCAGCGACAGCTGCAACGGGTAGTCCTTGGGCACGTCCAGCGCGATGGTCTGCCCGTAGCGGCAGTCCTCCATCCGCACCGAGCAGTACACGTACGGCGTCACGTTCACCGTCTTGCCGTGGGAGTAGGCGGTGATCACCGGATCGTGTTCATCCGCGTTGCGGACCAGCACCACCAGCACCCCGACGAACGCGACGGTGACCACTAGCAGTCCGGCAAGGATCAGCGCGACGATCGCGCGAGGGCTGAGCTTGGTCACACCGCCACCCCGTGGCCAGTCGGCTCCGCCGTGAGCACAGCTGCCGTGTCGATGGTTCGCTCGCTCACTGGCTGGGGTCTCCTATTCCTCGTTGGATACGGGTCGTCTCGCCGCCGCTCGTCCCCGGTCGACGGTATGCGTTCGAAGTCTGTTGCATCGGCCGGGTCGACGGCACTTCCTGTTCCGCGTGTTGCGGACGATTTCCGCCGAGGCCGGGCAGCAGCGAATGGCCGCGGTAACTGACGAACGTCTGCACCAGGCCGATCACGAGTATCGCGGTGACCACCGCGAACCCCTTCCAGTAGTCGGTCGGCAGCAGCACTCCCGCCGCGCCGCCGACGACCCAGCTGAGCTGGAGCACGGTCTCCGAACGGCCGAAACCGGACGCGATCGACTCGGGCGGCAGATCGTCCTGGATCGAGGCGTCCAGCGACACCTTCGCCAGTGCGCTGGTGCCCGCCGCGACCAGGGTGGCCAGCGCCGCACCGAGCAGGTTGTTGGCGAAGGTCGCGAACAGCGCGACCAGCGTGCAGGCCGCGGTGCAGCCGAGCACGATCAGCGTCGGCTTGCCGAGCTTGAGCCTGGCGCCGGTCGCATTGCCCGCGAAGTTGCCGATCGCCGCCGCCGCGCCGACCACGCCGAGCATCGCCGCCTGCTGGGCCGGGCGGTGCTCGGTGGCCTTGGCCACGAACGCGACATAGAAGGTGAGGAACCCGGTCAGCACCCGGATGGCGCTGTTGCCCCACAGCGAGGTGACCACCGAGCGGCCGAGCGGCTGCCTGCGTTTGCGCGGCGGCGTCGCGGCTTCCTTATCCGCCGAGAGCGCCTCGGTGGGTGCGTGATAGCTCAGCGTCGCGGGCACCTCGCCCTCGGTGACCTCGACCCAGGACGGGATCCGGAGGCTGAGATACGTTCCGGCGCAGGCGATCACCGTCGCGAAGATCAGTGCGCCGCTGGAGCCGGCGATCGCGGCGGCCAGCGCGGCGATCCCGCCCGCACCGATGGTGCCGCCGACCAGACCGAAGACGGTGAGCCGGGAGTTGGTGCGCACCAGGTCGATATCGGGCGGCAGCACCCGCGGCGTCACCGCGCTCTTGAGCACCGAGAACGATTTACTGCCGATCAGCATGCACAGCGCGAGCGGATACAGTGCCCAGCTGTCGAATTCGAGGATCAGCACCACCGCGACCACCGCGCGCAACGCGAACGAGGTGGCCAGCGCGACCCGGCGCCCGTGCTGCAGCCGGTCGAGCATCGGGCCGATCAGCGGGGCGATCACCGCGAACGGGGCGATCGTGATCAGCAGGTACAGCGCGACTTTCGTCTTGCTCTCCGCGGTGGCGCTGGCGAAGAACAGGGTGTTGGCCAGCGAGACGGCGACCGCGGCGTCGAGGGCGAAGTTCGCCATCGTCGCGTAGGTCAGTGCGGTGAGGCCGGACTTGTCGGCGCCGTCCGCCTTCGCCGCGCGCTGGAAGGTGGCGATGCCCTTTTCGGTCAGCTGGCGGCCGCGCATCGCGGCGACGCGGGTGACCGTGAGTTTGCGTGGAACACGTTGGATGCCAGGCGGAATGGGGGCTTCGTCGGCGGCGTCCGGCTGCTCGGGCAGCGGCGCGGTGGGCGGCGGCAGCGCGGCCTTCGGCTCCGGGTGTGGCGGTTCGGGGTGCCGCGGCGGTTCCGGAAGACGCGGCGGTTCCGGACGATGCGGGAAGACGCGGCGCGGGGTGGTGGCGTCCGCGTCGGGCGCGTGGTCGTCGTCGCGCCGGGCACCCCAGCGCGGCGCGCCGTGGCGCCGGGTCTTGGCGTCCGCCGGATCGGGCGTGGCGTGCCGGCGGGTCTCCGCCTCGGACGGGTCGGGTGACTCGGCGCGCCGGGCCTGCGGGTCCAGCCGGTCGGGGTCGAGCGGTGGCAGCGGCTTGCGGCCGGACGGCGTGTTGGGCGGTGGATATCGATCGAAACCCGGGTGCCGTTCGATCGGTGGGTACTCCGCGCCGTCCCACCGATCACGGTCGGGACCGGAAGGTTCGCGGGGAGTAGTCACGTCTTCAATTCTGTCGTACTTCGGTGCTGGGCGTTCACTCGCTCTCGAAGGTGTCGGCGGAAGGTGACGTTCATCGCGTCGTGGACGGCCGTGCATGTCACCGGACTTCCCCGCACAGCGAATCGCATGCGAATCGTTGTGCGGTAAGTCACGGCGATCAGGCGGGCACGAAGCGGACCTCGAAGGTGGTCGGCCAGTTCTTACCGGCCAGCAGGAACCGGTCGGTGCCGGGAATCTGGGCGATCCCGTTGAGCGTGTCCTCGCCCGTCGGGATGATCGTGCGCGGCAGCAGGCCGCTCGCGTTGATCTGTGCGAGCACCTGGCCGGTGTCGGGGTCGATGCGCAGGATGTGGTCGCTCGGCCAGTCGTTGGCGTAGACCGAACCGTCCTCGGCGCAATCGAGTTCGTTGAGCCGAGCGTTCTGGTGGCTGGTGAGCCGGATCGAGCCGGTCGGCGCGAAGGTGACCGGATCGCGGAAGGTGAGCGTGTCGGAGCCGTTGCTCATCACCAGCTGTCCGCGCCGGGTGCACAGGCCCCAGCCCTCGCCGTCGTAGGACACGCGGCCGACTTCGGCCAGCGTGTGCGGGTCCCTGGCGAACGCCGTGTGGTCCTGCCAGGTCAGTTGCCACAGGATGTCCCCGGCGAGCGTCAGCCCCTCGCCGAAGTAGGGCGCGGGCAGATCGACCCGGGCGAGTTGCTCGCCGGTGTCGCGGTCGGTGGCCCGCACGCTCGACGCGCCCGACAGGCCGGTGCCTTCGTAAAGCACGTTGCCATCGATTTCCAGACCTTGAGTGAATGCGTGCGGATCATGCGACCTGGTGGCCACGACCTCGACATTCATCGCGGGCGACGCATCTGGCGCGGCCCCACACCCGCTGAAGATGACCAGACCGACCAGCACACCGATGGCCAACGTCCGCCGATTGCGTTTCATACGGCAAAATGTAGGCCGTGAGCGCAGTTTCTGTTTCTGAGTCCGGTGTCAGGCCGATTCTGGCCGATGCCGTCGATCTGGCCCGCCGTGCGCTCCTGGAGTTGGAACCAGCCGGAGTCGGGGCGCATCTCGGCGTGGCTACCGAGGACGACAGCGCGGCAACCCACCGCTTCGAGGCCACACTGCCCGGCTATCGCGGCTGGCAGTGGGCGGTCGTGGTGGCGGCCCCACCGGAGGCCGACTATGCGACGGTGAGCGAATCGGCGCTGCTGCCGGGGCCGGACGCCCTGGTCGCACCCGACTTCGTGCCGTGGGACCAGCGGATCAGACCCGGCGATCTGGCACCGGGCGATCTGCTCGCCCCGCCACCGAACGACCCGCGCCTGGTGCCCGGCTACGTCGCCAACGGCGACCCGGCCGTCGACGAGGTCGCCCTGGAGATCGGCCTCGGCCGCACCCAGGTGCTCAGCCTCGAGGGCCGCGAGGAGGCCGCCGAGCGCTGGTACGGCGAGTTCGGTCCCGACGCCGACATGGCCAAGGCGGCCCCGTCCACCTGCGGCCTGTGCGGCTTCTATCTGCCGCTCGCCGGTGCCCTGCAGGCCGCCTTCGGCGTCTGCGGCAACGCCATGGGCGCCGACGGGCACGTCGTGCACGCCGCCTACGGCTGCGGCGCCCACTCCGACACCGTGGCCCCCACCGGCGGCGGTTCGCCGCTGTACGAGGCGTTCGACGACGCGGCCGTGGAAATGATCCCGACCGAAGTGCTGGTCGCACCGGTCGAGGAAACTTCGGCGGCCGATACCGAATCCGCGGAAGCGTCTGTCGCCGAGGCCGAATCGGCTGTCGACGCGACATCGGCAGAGGTCGTGCCGAGTGCCGAGACCGAATCGGCCGATGCGCCGACCGTCGAGACCGCTGCGCCTGTCGCCGAGGCCGAACCGGCTGTCGCGGATGTCGATGCGGCACCCACCGCGGAAGTTCCCGCCGCCGAGATCGATGTGCCGGACGTCGAGGCTGTACCGGATGCCGAAGCCACTATCACCGAGGTCGCGCCGACGGAAGTAAGTGTCGCGCCGACTGCGGAAGCAACCGGCGTCGTCGAATCGGATGCGGATGTCGTCGATGCGCCGAGTGTGGACGTCGCGGTCGCTGAGTCGGACAGTGCGTCCGCGAACGCGGATGTGCAAGCCGGTGACGAAGGTGGCACTGCCACCGCGAGCACCGAGCCTGCTGCGGACGGCGAGGTAACCGCGGATGGTGAGTCCAGCGTCGCGGTTGTAGCCGAGCCGAGTGTGGAAGAGACCGTGCTTGCCGACAGTGGTGACTCCGTTGTGGCTCCGCGTGCGGATGCGCATGTTGGCAACGAAAGTATTTCGGCCACTGCGAGTATCGACTCGCCTCCGGCCGAGGTGAGCGAGGCGGGCACCGACGTCGCGGACAGCTCGACCGACGCCGGTGTGGATGCGGCGCAGGCGACTTCGGGCGACGAGCCGGTTGTCGACGGCGATGGCCGGGCGGTCGAGTCATCGCCGCAGAGCTGACCGAGACGGCCGATCCGTTCGGCACCTCGGCGTTACGGGCGGGAGTTCTTGCCGCATGGCGTGATTCGCCGACTCGATTGCGGGAAGACGCGGCGACCGAGGCGGATCTGATGCGCGCCGGATACCGTGACCGGCTGCTGACCGAACTGGCCCAGAACGCGGCGGACGCCGCCGCCAAGGCCGGTGTCGCGGGTCGGTTGGTGGTGCGGCTCGATGGCGGCACCCTGCATATCGCCAATACCGGTGCGCCACTGGATCTCTCCGGCGTGCATGCGCTCACTGCGCTGCGCGCGTCCGGGAAGTCGGAGGTCACGGCCGTCGGCAGGTTCGGTGTCGGTTTCACCGCGGTGCTCTCGGTCAGTGACGAGATCGAACTGCGTTCGAGCACCGGCTCGCTCGTGTTTTCTCGCGATCTGACCTGGGATGCCCTGCGGCAGCGCGACATCCGCATCCCCGACAGTCCGGCCGACGACACTGTGGACGGGTTCGCGCCGCCGGTGCTGCGGATGGCCTGGCCGTCCGGGACCGCGCCGGTGGCGGGCTTCGACACCGAAGTCGTGCTGCGCCTGCGTCCGGACGTGGACGCCGCCGCACTGCTCGCGGGTATGCACGCGGAAGCCATCGACCTGCTGCTGGAACTGCCCGCACTCCAGCACATCACGATCGAGACCGCGGAATTCACCAGCACCACCACCGATCTCGGCAACGACCTGCAGGAGATCCGCGTCGACGGTCCCGGCGACGCGCACCGGTCCTGGTGGCAGTACCGCGCACCGCACGCCCGCTGGCTCCTCCCGCTCCGCAACGGCAGGCCCACCGCCGCGGCCCCGGATGTGCTGCGCGCGCCGACCCGCTCCGACGAGGAACTGTCCCTGCCCGCGCTGTTGATCGCCGACATCGCCATGCAGCCGGACCGCCGTCGCCTGCTCCCCGGCGCCCGCCTCACCGAATTGGCGCTCGGCTACGCGGATTTCGCCCGCGCCCTGCCGCCCCGCGACCGACTGGTCCTGGTCCCCACTCCCGCCTTCGCCCGCAGCGAGGCCGACGGCCTGCTCCGCGAGGCCCTCGTCCGAGAGCTCCAGACCCACCCCTGGCTGCCGATCGTCGTCACGCATGCGGTGACCGCCGGCGTAGGCCACGAGGCGACTGCGGACGCAACCACGGGCCAATACGGCACAGACCTGTTCGACGCACCGACCGCCAGCTCGGCCGACGTCGCCGTACCGACGCGGGCGAGTGCGCTCACCGGGCTGACCGAGGAATTGGCGCGCCTGCTCGACGATGTGGTCGGCCCGTTGGTGATTCCGGAGTTGTCCGGCCGCGAGCATGCCGAGGCGCTCGGTGTGCTCGATGTGCACCGACTCGGTTTGGCGCGGCTGGCGGAGTTGTCGAGCGGTCTGGAGCGGGCGCCGCACTGGTGGTATTCGCTGTATGAGGCGCTCGAGGTGTTCGTAGTGGATCCGCTGGCCGCCGAAGAGCTTGGGGCGCTTGCGGTTCCGCTGGCGGACGGGCGGTTGGTCACCGGGCCGCGGACGACCGTGCTCGATGATCAGCTCGAGGTCGCCATCCCGGTGCATTGGGCCAGGCTGGTGCATCCGGAGGCCGCGCATCCGCTGCTGGCCAGGCTCGGCGCCCGTTCCGCGACTGCCGAAGATCTTTTGAACGAACCTGATCTGCGCGCTGAGCTGGAAGATCACCCGGACGACGCGGACACCATCGACGCGGTCCTTCGCCTGGCCGTGCTCGCCGAGCCGACCGCGCTGCCGTCCTGGCTCAGCCTGATCGAATTGCCTGACGTCGACGGCGAATTGCGCCCGGCCGACGAGCTGCTGCTGCCCGACGCGCCGCTGCGCGAGCTGCTGATCGAGGATTCACCGTTCACCTCGATCGACCCTGCCGTGGTGGCAGGCTATGGCGCGCAAGCGCTGCGGGCCATCGGCGTCGGCTGGGACTTCACCGTGGTCACCGAGTCCGATCCGACCGGACCGGACCACAATCTGGACGACGAAGACCGCTGGTGGTCGACGCTGTCGGACGATCCGCCGGAATTCGCCGCGATCCGCGACCTCGACCTGGTGGACGACGCCGCATGGCCGGAGGCGTTGTGGCAGTTGGCTTCCGCGCCGCGCACGCGCCGTCTGCTCACCGACCGCGACGGTTACACCGCCTGGTGGTTGCGCACCAACGCACGCATCGACGGCACGCCGCTCGGTCTGCTCCGGCATCCGTCGGACACGGAATTCGCCGAGCTGCTGCCGACTTTCACGGTGCCGGGTCTCGCCGATGACGCGACCGCCATGCGCGCGATATTGGCCGACGCGGCCGTGCTCACCCCCGAGCTGGCCGCGGCCTTGCTCAACGCGCTTGCCGATCCGTCGAAAACGCCTACCCCCGAGGTGGTTTCGCGTACGCACGCGAGGTTGGCCGGTGCCGTCGCCGCGGATCAGCTGGATCTCGGTGATCTCGATCTGCCCGATCGTGTGCGCGCACTGTCTGGTGCTGTCGTCGATCCGGCGCAGGCCTTCATCCTCGATGAGCCGTGGTTCGGCTTCGCTGTCCCGCCAGATCGCTTGGTAGCGGGCGATATCGACACCGCGCCCGCGTTGGCGACCCTGCTCGACCTGCCGCTGGTCTCCGAGTCCGTCACCGCCGAGGTCCTGACCATCGGCCGTCGCACCACCTGGTCCGCGGAGCCACTGGGAGTTGTACTGCGACAACTCTTCTCGTTGCCACCGCAGGCGGGCGATCTGGTGCTGCACGACGATCTGAAGGTGCGCCTGCACGGCGCGGTCGAAGCCACCGCGTCGGTTCCCTGGTGGCGCGAGGGCGACACCGTGCATTTCAGAGTGCAGCGGTAGTTTTCCGGGGAACCGGCGAATCCGACTGTGCCGCAGCTGTTAAGCCGCGTACTCGGCGATCATCTGGCTGAGCAGATCGAGCTGTGAACGCACGCTCTCGCTGTCGTTGTCCACCAGCCAGCGCAGCACGACTCCGTCGATCACATTGAGGGTGAATCGGCTCAACGACTGCAGCGGAACCGACCATTGGTTCGCGGTCGCGTCGCGCGCGTGCTCCAGGATGTCGGCGACGGTGGAGTCGTTGAAGTTGTACTGCTCGCGGGCGATCGCGAGTTTCGCCGGAGTTTGCTCACCCTCGCGCAGTGCGTAAGTGGTGGTTTCGTAAGTGAGCAGCTGACGTTCCGGAGTGGCCTCTATGTTCAGCCACATCAGTTCCAGTCCGGCGCGGATCAATTTTTGAAGTGCTTCTTTTCCACTTCCGACGTCTTGCCAGACTGTTTCATTGGCGTCGACAGAATCACGTAATTCCATCGACAACGCCTTGACCAGCTCGGTCATCAGCGCGTCCTTGTTTTCGAAACAGTAATGCACCACTCCAAGCGAGACTCCTGCCGCTTGGGCGACATCGCGCGTGGTCACGCCCGCAACGCCCTTTTTTTCGGCAAGACCGATAGCGGCCTCGATAAGGTGGGCCCGTCTTTCTTCGACGCTCAATCGGGAGGACACCCCAGGGAGTTAAGCGCCCGGGGAGCGTGCAGTCAATTCGCCGGTAGAAAAATCTCGACTGGACGAGTGACCAGTTGTATGGTTCGCTGCCATCAGGATCGAAGGAGATGCGTATGCCGCTGTCGCGCAGAACCGTTCTTGCCCGAACCGTTGTCGGTTCGGCGACGCTGGCCGCCGCAGCGGCGGTGCCCGCCATGTCCGGCCCGCTCGGCGCACCGGCCGCGGCCGCCCCTGGTTCCGGTGGCTATGAGTTAGGTGTCGGGATTTCCGACATCACCGGCCCCGCCGCGGAATGCGGAATGATGGGTTATTCCCAGCTCGAGCAGCAGACGGCTGGTATTCACCTGCGGCCGCGGGCCCGGGCGTTCATCATCGGCAGCGCCGGACAGCGCGTGGTTTTCGTGGTCGCCGAGAACGGCATGATCTTCCAATCTGTGCACCGCGGCGTGCTCGCGGAGCTGGCCCGCCGGTTCGGCGATCGGTACACCGAGCAGAACCTGGTGCTCACCTCGACGCACTCGCACGCGACCTGCGGCGGCTCCAGTAACGATTACGCATACAACCTGTCCATCTTGGGTTTTCAGCAGCAGGTGTACGACGCGGAGGTCAACGGCATCGTGGAGGCCATCGCGGCCGCCGACGCCGACCTCGGCCCCGGTTCGCTCGCGCTCGGCCACGGCGAACTGCACGACGCGAGCGTCAACCGGTCCCGGGTCGCCTGGGAGCTCAATCCCGTTGCCGACAAACAACACTTTCCCGAGGCCATCGACCCCGCGGTGACGGTGCTGTCCCTTGTCAAGGGCGGTCGGCAGGTCGGCGCAATCACCTGGTTCTCCACCCACTGCACCTCGATGACCAACGAGAACCGGCTGATCAGCGCGGACAACAAGGGTTACGCATCGTTCTCCTACGAGCACCTCGAGCACGGCGTCCGCTACCTCGACGGCGCACCGGATTTCGTGGCCGCCTTCGCGCAGACCAACGCGGGCGACATGTCCCCGAACCTGAACCTGCGCCCCGGCTCCGGCCCCACCGAGAACGAGTTCGACAACACCCGCATCATCGGCGAACGCCAGTATCAGGCGGCGAAAGACGCGCTGGCCCAGGCGCGGTCGATGGGCGGACCGATCGACTCGATGCTCTGTTACATCGACCTGGCCGACATCGCCGTCGACGGCCGATTTACCCCCGACGGGCAGCCGAGGCACACCGCGACGGCGGCAGCGGGCGTCTCGCTCATCGCGGGCAGCGTCGAGGACGGACCGGGCTTCCCCGGCGCACCCGTCCCGGAGGGTGTCCGCAACCCCTTCCTGGACGCGCTCGGCGGCGCCAACACCCCGGCGCCGGCCTGGCTCGCGGACGCCCAGGCGCCCAAGGCCATCGCCGCGCCGCTCGGCCTGATGCCGCCGGTGGCCTGGATTCCGAATGTGTTGCCGATTCAGATCGTTCGGCTCGGCGAGCTCTACTTGGCCGCCGCCGGTGGCGAATTCACCATCACCTCGGGCCTGCGGGTGCGCCGCGCGGTCGCGGACGCGCTCGGCGTGCCGCTGGAGCAGGTGCTGATGCAGGGCTACGCGAACGCGTACCACGAATACGTCACCACCCCTGAGGAATACGACTCGCAGCAGTACGAGGGCGCCTCGACCATGTTCGGCCGCTACACACTCTGCGCCTATCAGCAGGAATTCACCCGGCTGGCAACGGCATTCGCCGCCCGCCAGGTCGTCCCGCGCGGGCCGGCCCCGCGCGACGTGTCCAACCTGCAGCCGAACTTCCAGCCCGGCGCCGGCCCGGACACCACCCCGCCCGGCCGCAACTTCGGCGACGTACTGACCCAGCCCGGGCCGGCCTACGCGCCCGGCACCCAGGCGGCCGCCGAATTCGTTTCCGCCCACCCGAAACACAACACCCGCCGCAACAGCACCTTCCTGGAAGTGCAGCGGCAGCAGGCGTCAGGGGAGTGGGTGCGCGAGGCCAACGAGGGCGAGTGGGCGGTGAAGTTCTTCTGGAGCAAGCGCGGCGCCGCCGAGTCCGTGGCGCGGTTCACCTGGGACATCCCCGCCGACGCGACGCCGGGACGGTATCGGTTCCAGCACTACGCCGACAGCCTGAGCCCCGACGGCGCGCTGCATCCGTTCACCGGTACTACCAACGACTTCGAGGTCGGCTGACGCCGGTGCGAGGTCTACAGCCCCGTCTGCGCACCCTTGTCGCCGCGGCGCGCCCCGCGCCGCTGGATCAGGAAGATCCCGAGGGCGAGCACGCCGACCACCAGGCCCATCAGGCAGACCGGCAGTACCGATGCCCACCGGTCACCGCTGGCCCACACCACCAGGGTGGCCACCAACCACAGCGCGCTGCCGACCGCAAGCACCGGGCGCGGATCTGTCAGCCGCGGCGGGATCTGTGGCACTTTCTCCGTCACGGCACCAGCGTAGCTGCGAGAACGCGCGTCCGACACGCACCCGTCCCGTATCGTTCAGCTCTGTGACAACGCCATCCGATGTTCGAGCCCTCGCCGGTGAGCTCTCACTGGCAGTGGTTCGACTGACGCGTCATCTGCGCGGCCGCCGCGCCGACTCCCAGATTTCGCTGACTCAGCTCTCCGCCCTCGCGACCCTGGCGCGCGACGGCGCGATGACACCAGGGGCGCTGGCCGCCAGGGAACGCGTGCAGCCGCCGTCGATGACGCGGGTGATCGCCTCGCTCACCGACCTGGGCATGGTGGAGCGCAAGCCGCACCCCACCGACGGCCGCCAGATCATCGTCTCGCTGTCCGAGGCGGGCACCGCGCTCATCGCCGACGAGACGCACGCCCGCGAGGCCTGGATGACCGACCAGCTCTCCAACCTCACCGAAGAACAAATCGTGGTGCTCACCCGTGCCGTCGGCATCATGAAGCAGATCGTCGCCGAATCCGAGTAAGGCTGAGTTAACCCACCCCGTCGGCTCCGCCTCCTGCCATCCCCCTAGCGCGTCAGCGCGCCCCGAACGGCTGATCACTGTCCACGATGTCGCGTCCGAGCGGGAACAGTGACAGCGGGATGAGCTTCAAATTGGCCCAGCCGAACGGGATTCCGATGATCGAGACGAACAGCGGAATGCTGGTCAGCAGGTGGCCGAGCGCGAGCCACCAGCCGGCCACGATCACCCAGATGATGTTGCCGACCAGCGATCCCGCGCCCGCACCCGGCTTCTCCACCGTGGTCCGGCCGAACGGCCACAGCGCGTAGGCCGCGATCCGGAACGACGCGATGCCCCACGGGATGGTGATGATCAGGATGCAGCAGATGATCCCGGCCAGGATGTAGCCGAGCGCCATCCATATCCCGACGAAAACCAGCCACAGGACGTTGAGGATCAAACGAATCGGCGCCATGTGAACAGGATGCCAGTCGATGTGAGAATCGGGCATCAGGGTTTCCCCCGAGCCGAGCGGTGATCAGTGCGACATGACCGGCAGCACCTGTCCCACCGGTGGCTCCGAATACGCGCGGGCATCGAACCTTTGACCGGTGAGGCCGGTCACCAGCGGGCCGCGACAGGGCGTTCCGTCCAGCTCGTAGAACATCGCACTCGCCGAGCCGAGGAACTCGTCGCCGCGCACGGTCACCTCGAACCGCACGACGCCCCGGCAGACCGATTCCGGATGCGAGCGGTCGACGGTGAATTCGATGAACGCTCCTGACACCGTCGTGCCGTCCGTATGCCAGGTACCCATGCCATTGCTGTCGCTGGTGTGCCGGTTGCCGTGATCCGGATTCGACTGGAGCATGGTGCCGTCCGCGTGGAACATCATGACGTGGTGCGCGAACGGGGCACCCTCGGCGCGCACCTCCCACACTCCGACGATGCTCATCGTGCCCCGCACAGGTCGGCCAATATCGTTATGCCACGGTCGATCTCGGAGTGGGAGACGTTCGCGAAACTCAGGCGGATGCTGTTGCGTGGTGCGTCCGTCGCGGCGTAGAACATGCTGCCCGGCAGGAAGGCGATGCCGGCGTCCAGCGCCCGGCCGAGCAGCAGCTCGGCGTCGAAATCCGCAGGGCCCTCGACCCATACGAACATTCCGCCCTCGGGTTCGGTCCACGAAAATCCGGACGGCATGTGCCCGCGCAATGCCGCGGTGAGCGCGGCCAGCTTCGCGCCGTAACTCTCGATCGCGCGCGCCACATGTGCGTCGCCCGCCGCGCTGCGCAGGAAGGCCGCGGCGATCGCCTGATTGAAGGTCGAGGTCTGCATATCGATGCCCTGCTTCATCGCGAGCACATGCTCGAGCAGGTGCTCCGGCAGCACCGCGATACCGGTCCGCAATGCGGGCGCAACGGTTTTCGACAGCGACGTGATGTAGACGGTGTGGTGCGGCGCGTAGGACCAGAAGGCGGGCAGCGGGTCGCCCCGATACCTGAGGTCGACATAGACGTCGTCCTCCACCACCGTCACACCGTGTCGCAGTACAACTTCGGCGATCTGCTGACGGCGCACGGCCGACATCGTTCGCCCGGTCGGGTTCTGGAAGGTCGGCATCAGATAGACCATTGCCACCTCCTGCCGTGTCAGAGCGACATCCAGTGCCGCGGGCAGGATTCCGTCTGCATCCGACTCGACACCGGCGACGACCGCGCCGTGACTGCGGAACACCTTCACCGCGGGCCCGTAGGTCGGTGTCTCCACCAGCACCACCGCGCCTGGATCGAGCAGCGCCATGCATGCGCTGTGCAGGGCACCGGAGCCGCCCGTGGCGATATGTGTCAGATCGGCAGGGCTGGTGACCCCCCGTCCCCGCAGCAGCGCCTGCGCCTGGTCGAGCAGCGGCGGAAACCCCCGGGTCATCCCGTACTGCAGGGCCGAAGTCCCGTGCTCGGCAACAACTTCGGCGGCCAGCGCGGCCACCAACTCGCCGGGTAGCAGGGCCGGATCCGGCGCGCCGACGGCGAACGAGATCACCTCCGGACGCAGGGCCAGCGTCGTGAAGATGTCGTCGATCGGCCCGCTGCGCACCGCGGCGGCACCGCGACTGATCACGGCTGTCATAGACCCGCGCCCACCTTCGCGAGATCACGGCGCAGCCGCGCGACCGCGTCCGCGACAGCACCGTCGTGCGCCGGGGTCAGCACCACATCGTCGTTGAACATCGGATCGGTGCGCATCTCCACCGCGACGAGATCCTCAGTCTCACTGAGGTTTACCGCGGCATGCAGCACCCCCTCGGGGATGTACACGAACTCCCCGGGGCCGTGCAGGTGGGGCGTCAGATCCGGACCGACCAACGTCGCCGCGCGGCCGCGCAGGCAGATGACGATGATCTCGCTGTGCGCGTGATAGTGCGCCTTGGACACCTTCCCCGGCGGCATGTTCACGATTCCGGCCGAAATCCCCTGGCTCCCAGCAGTTTCCCGAGTGATATACGGGACGAGATGCTGCCCCTGCCTGCCGATCTCGTTCGCGACGTCGGTTGCGGCGACTACGCGTACGGCTCTCGGAGTGTTCATCATCAGCTACCCCATACTGTTCGGTCGGATGTAGCTGAACTTAAGGGATTAGTACCGATAGAAACTAATCCGGAAGCCGAGTTCATCCGGCATTCTCCGGCGCGTCTTCGCCCGTCGATCTACCCGCTACCGTCGGCCATGGGGCACCGGCGTAGTTGCCCCGAGCAAACGTTCAGAAAAACCAGCCGAGCACAGCGTCGCGTTCGGTGGCGAAGGCCTCGTCGAGGGCGCGAGCCTTGGCGGAATCCTTGGCCTGCAAGCGGTTTGCCGCTGTGAAGACGCGGGCGGGATAGGCGCCGAGGTACATGCTGGCGAGAACGTCGATGCCGAGCTCGACCTCGGCCGGACGGGTGGTCGGCACGCATTCGGCGATGCCGTCGCGGATGGTGAGGGCGAAGGTGCCACCCGCATTGCGGAACGGATCCGCCACCGCGAGTACGACATCCAGGTCGCGCTGGTAAGTACGTGCGGTCAGCGCTGCGGGAATGTCCATGAGCCGCAACCACAGTGCGTCATAGCGCGCGTTGGTCCGGACCAGCCGGACGTCGGTGAGCAGGTAGGGCAGCGGGTCGTTGTCGCTGAGCGCCGCATCGATCCGCTGCACGAGCTCCAGCCCGACCAGCGCCCGCCACAGCGCGGCATGCGCATCGGAGGTTACCGCCCGGATCTCGACCACCTCGGCGACGTTGACGTTCTCGGCACGGCGGTGGCGGTACAGCGCATAGCCGTCCGGGTGCACGAGCGTGAAGAGGTCGGTGCCACCGCCGCGAACCGCCACCGGGTCGGCGAACAGCATCGCCCAGTTGGCCTCCGGACGCACCTGGGCACCGGGCACGATCCGGCGCCACCGGTCGTAGATCGCCCGCACCTGATCGGTCACCTCGGCCAGCGTGGCCAGCTCGACGCCACCCGGATCCGGTGTCGACGGCCGGAATTCGGCGAATCGCCGATCGATGCTCACCGCGTTCTCCCGCACCGTCGGCCCGTAGCCGAACCGTCCGTAGATGGTGCCCTGACTCACCGTGAAGATGGTCAACGCCAACCCGTCCGCCTCGGTGCGCCGATGCTGCTCGGTATACAGCGCCCGCAGGATGCCGCGCCGCCGATGTGTCGGCGCGACACAGACTGCCGCGATCCCGCACGCCTCGACCGCGCGCTCGCCCGGCACCGTCAGCGTCATCCGGGTCGCCTTCGTCGCCCCGACCACCCGGCCGCCGTCGACCGCGACCACGGCGTTCTCGATGGTGAACACCCTGGCCTCCGGCGCCAGCGTCGCCGACGGCGACCGCATGCCGAAGGCGGTATCGGCGAGCAGCGTGATGGCCGCGTCGTCGGCCGCGGTAGCCGACCGAATGGTGATTCCGTTTGGCAGCGTCATGGCACGACCTTCGCACGCCGCCATCCGTGCCGCATTCGATTTTCCGCCGGACTCGACCGAACCGGTAGCGGCGCCACGCGCCTTGCCCAGGCAGGATGTAGCCGTGGCCGAAGTGATCGATATCGACGACCCCGCCGACCCGCGGGTCGATGACTTCCGCGACCTCAACTCCGCCGACCGCCGACCCGATCTGCCAGGACGCAAGGGCCTGGTGATCGCCGAGGGCGTGGTGGTCGTGCAGCGGATGCTGGACTCGCGATTCGCGCCGACCGCGCTGCTCGGCGTGGAGAAGCGGCGACAGGAACTCGCCGACGACCTGACCGGTGTCGAGGTGCCGTACTACCGCGCGTCCGCCGAGGTGATGGCGGAGGTGGTCGGCTTCCATCTGAACCGCGGCGTGCTCGCGGTGGCTCCGCGCCCGGCGGCGCTCACCTTGGACGAGGTGCTCGAACAGGCGCGCACGGTGGCCGTGCTGGAGGGCGTCAACGATCACGAGAACCTCGGTTCGATGTTCCGCAACGCGGCCGGCCTGGGTGCCGAGGCGATCCTGTTCGGTGACCGGTGCGCCGACCCGCTGTACCGGCGCGCGGTGCGGGTGTCCATGGGCCACGTGCTGCGGGTGCCGTTCGCTTCCGTCCCCGATTGGCCGCACGGTCTGGATATACTGCGGCGCAAGGGTTTCCAGATCATCGCGTTAACCCCGAACCCGGCCGCGGTGAATCTGGCCACGGCGATGACGGGTGAGCGGGTGGCATTGTTGCTCGGCGCCGAAGGTCCGGGGTTGAGCGAGGACGCGATGCGAGCCACCGATGTGCGGGCGCGAATTCCGATGTCACCCGGCACCGATTCGCTCAATGTGGCGACCGCGGCCGCGATGGCGTTCTACGAGCGGGTGCGCACGTGAATTACCCGCCGCACCAGGGTCCGACCCCGTGGGGCTCGGGCATCACCGTCGCGACCATGGTCGGGCTGCTCGCCGCGGTCGCGGTGTTCTCGTTCGGCCGGGCGCTCGCCGAGGTGCATCCGCTGCTCGCGGTGGCGGTGAACCTGATCGCCGCCGGTGGTGCGGCGCCGACCGTGTGGCGGTGGCGGTGGACGCCGGTGACCAGGTGGGTGGTCGGCGGCGGCACGGCGGGCGTGCTGCTCGGCTGGGTCGCGCTGCTGATCAACGGGTTTGCGGGTTAAGAGACCCGGTCGTGGCCGCGCAGCCAGCCGAACAGGCCGCGCCTCGGGCGCACGCTGTCCGGCTCCTGCTGCGGCGGCATGCGGGTAGCCGGGTCGGGCGCTTGGCCTTTCGGGTACAGCGTGAACCCGCACACCGCGACGTCGCCGGGCACCAGCGCGCCCTCGGCGGCGGGGGAGCGATAGTGGAAGCCGAGCCATTCGTTGTTGGCGGCGTCGGCGAAATCGGGCGGATCGAACGGCAGCGTCTGCGGGTCGGGCAGCTCGCCCGCGCGCCAGTGGACCGGATGGTCACCCGCCCAATACGGCCGCTCCCACACCAGCGGCAGGCCCTCGTCCTCCAGGATGTTCACCCGGCTCGAACTGAACGCCCTGCGGAATTCGCCGCGCTCCCAATGCGCGAACGCGCCCCAGCCGTGCACGGTGTCGAACGACACCAGATAGGTGTGCTCGGAGGCCAGCGGACGGACCAGCAGTTCCGGGATCTCGGTCGGGTGGATCCGCGCGGCCTGCGCCGAGCACACCACCGTCACGCCCGGGTAGCAACCGATGTACACCTCGTCGAGGTCCGGGCCCGCGCAGCCCGCGAGGGTGCCGACCATGATCGGCAGCACATCCCGGTCGCTGTGCAGCTGCTTCGCCAGCGCCAGTGCGGCATCGGGATCTGGATCATGGTTGGCGCGCAGGACCGTCAACGGATCGGGTGCGTCGACGTACCAGAGCGACGAAGCTTTCGATAGCATTTCCGGCACCTCCCGATGGTTGCACGAATCAGCTCCGCGAACTTCGAGCAACGCACTGTGATATCGAGCGATTCACCGACCCGGTGCTTCGCTCGCCACCTTGCGCGTCGTCGACCACACCCTAAAAATCTACTCTGTTCCGCCTCTCCGCGTATTCAAGCCAGACTTAGGCGCGTTGCGAGTTGCGTTGGCGGCCAGCGGTGATGTGGGTGTGAGCGTTCGCCGGTCCCCGACGAGTTACCCATGTGCTCACGAAATCAGTTGCCACGCTGAGAAGTGCATATTGTCCCGCGGGTAGCGCTGATGTGACCCCGCGCTGCGGCCGAAGCCTTGTGCCGAGCAGCTCCACGACGGGAGCAGCGGACAATCTTCTTAATGCCCCGAGCTACGCACCCCGAGCAGCACGTCCTCCCAGGACGGCATGGGCGCCTTGCCACGCTTGGTGCGGGCGGACTTCGCGGGCGCTTTGCCGTTCGCAGCGGGCTTGGCGGGTTCCTCGGCGGCAGGCTTCGCCGACGCGGCAGGTGCGGCGGGGGCGGTCTCCGCAGGAGTGCTCGGCGTCGTCGGTGCGGGCGTGCTCGGCGCGGGCACCGGGTTTGCCGCGGCAGGCGCCGCAGTCGTTGCGGCGGTGGGGGTTGCGGTCGCGCCCGCCGTGATGGCAGGCGTGTTCGCGCCACCGGCCGCGACGGCCCGCTGTTCGTAGTACTCGTCCAGGGTGGGCTGGCTCTGCTGGCGTGCCGCGGGACGCGCGGGCGGCGCGGCGGGTGCGGGACGCGGTTCGACGGTGGGTTCCGGCGTCGGCGCGGGGGCGGCGACCTCCGGCTCGGCGGGCAGGATCGTCGCGAGGCCGCGCAGCGCGCGGCCGAAGTCGGGATCGATCAGGTCGGAGGCGGGGTCGTCGAGCGGGGAGACCGATCCGCCGTGCGCGTCGGGCTGGTAGCGCCAGTGCGCGGCGATCTCGGAACGCCCGTTCTGCCATTGCAATTGGGCGACCCAGAAGCCCTTTTCGTCCTTCCAGGCGTCCCATTCGGCGCCCTCGATGTTGTGCCCGCGCTCGGTGAAGGCGGCGGTGACGACATCGATGAGGGTTTCCACGGCGGGGCCGTCGGGGCGGACGGGGTGCGCCTTCTGCGCGAGTTCGGCAGCGCGGGCCCGTTCCAGCAGCACGGGGTAGGCGAACCGCTCGACGCGGCTGGCCGGCATGCCGGATTCTTCGGTGACCTGGTCGACGGAGGCGCCGGCACGGATTCGAGCCTGAATATCGCGAGGACGCATAGTTGCTTCCATTTCGATCTCGATCTGGCCGAATCGGGCAAGGTCTCCGCGCGCTGCGGCTCGTAGCTTGTCGTCGGCGGGTAGCCGGTATTTCGCGCCGGACTCGGTGTCGATACACACGATGTGCGTGGAGTCGGGCGTCACCCCGATCACTCGAAGTTCACGCACCGTTACCTCCTTACCGCGTCGACCCGCGACACCGCCCACTTTCCGAAACAGTAGTGCACTTCTGGGATTCGTGGGGCGAGACACGCGGGGCGGAAATCTCCGAAGAGACTCCCGCACCCCGCTAATCTGCTCTGTTCGACTTACCGCAGTTCTCGGCGCGGCGTGTCATCTGTGGCGTGTCGCGCTCGATCCCGGTGTGTCAGCCCAGATTCTGCACGACCCAGTCGATGCTGCGCGTGAGCTGGCTGACGTCTTCGGGGTCGATGGCCGGGAACATGCCGACGCGCAGCTGGTTGCGGCCCAGCTTGCGGTAGGGCTCGGTGTCGACGATTCCGTTGGCGCGCAGCACCTTCGCCACCGCGGCCGCGTCGACCGAGTCGGCGAAGTCGATGGTGCCGACCACCTGCGAGCGGTGTGCCGGGTCGGCGACGTACGGCGTGGCGAATTCGCTCGACTCGGCCCAGTTGTACAGGCGCGACGAGGAATCCAGCGTCCGCTTGACCGCCCAGTCCAGGCCGCCGTTGCCGTTGAGCCACTCGATCTGGTCGGCGAACAGCAGCAGGGTGGCCAGCGCCGGGGTGTTGTAGGTCTGGTCCTTGGTGCTGTTGTCGATCGCGATCGGCAGCGACAGGAACTCCGGCGTCCACCGGCCCGAGGCCTTGATCTCGTCGACCCGGGCCAGCGCGGCGGGGCTCATCAGCGCGACCCACAGGCCACCGTCGGCGGCGAAGCACTTCTGCGGCGCGAAGTAGTAGACGTCGGCGTCGGTGATGTTCACCGGCAGACCGCCCGCGCCCGAGGTGGCGTCGATCGCGATCAGCGCGTGCTCCGAGCCCGCCGGGCGCTGCACCGGAATCGAGACGCCGGTGGAGGTTTCGTTGTGCGCCCAGCCGATCAGGTCGGCGGACGGATCCGACACCGGCTCCGGCGCGCTGCCCGGCTCGGCCGAGATGACGATCGGGTCGCCGATGAACGGGTTGCCCTTGGCCACACTGGCGAACTTCGAGCTGAACTCACCGTTGGTGAGGTGCAGCGAACGCTCCCGGATCAGGCCGAACGCGGCCGCATCCCAGAACGCGGTGGTGCCGCCGTTGCCGAGCACCACCTCGTAACCGTCGGGCAGCCCGAACAGTTCGCGTAGACCCGAGCGCACCCGGGCGACCACATCCTTCACCGGCTTCTGCCGATGACTGGTTCCGAACACCGAGGCACCGACGGTCACCAGGGACTGCAACTGCTCCGGTCGCACCTTGGAGGGGCCACAGCCGAATCGTCCGTCGGCGGGCTTGAGGTCGTCGGGAATCGTCGGGAACGCAGTGGTCATGCGAACAGGGTAAAGCGTGTCGGACCAGCCCGGTTCGTGCGGGTCGGCACCTGTGCTCGAGGCCACGGGCGCCCGCGCGGGCGCGCCACGCCGGATTCGGCACGGTCTACTCGGGTTGCGGTGGTATTGCTGTGTCGCCGAGCACACGCCAGCTAACCTTTGCGCCCATGAACATGGCGTCGGCGAACTCGGGGTGGCGATTGCTCGGACGACGGCCACGGACGTTCGGGCGGCACATCGGCGTGATTTCCGATGGCGCGCGGCGCGAGTTGCTGATGCGTGGCGCGCTGGGCTCGGCGACGATCCTCGGCGTGCGGCCGAGTACCAAAGCGGCGGTGGGCGAACCCGAGGTGAGCGCGGCGCCGGGGCAGGTGTTCTGGGTGCGGGTACTGGTCGACGGCATACCGCCGTACGAGACCAGGGTGCGACAGCGGGTGTCCGAGGCGAATCTGGAATGGATGCAGCCCGGCGATGTGGTGTGCTGCCGCGTCGATCCGGGCGATCGGGATCGATTGGTGCTCTACGTGCCCGATTTCGCGGAGACCGGCCGGGCCAGCATCTCGAAGATCCTCGCCGACGGCCGCCGCGCCGACGCGACCGTGCTCGCCGCGACTCCGGTCGCCGCGGACTACTCCGGTCGCGACGATCCGGTGCTGCGCCTCGACCTCGAACTGCGTGCCTGGGACGAGCCGAAGCCGTGGCTCGTCCGCCTCGTCCAACCGGTGCCGCTGGCCGCGATCGGCCTGGTCGATCTGGGCCAGCACCTGGAGGTCGCCTTCTTCACCGTGGATCACGGCGAATCCGTCGCGGTCGACTGGGCGGCCTCGCTCGGGGAGGACTGACCGCCGTCTCACAGGTGCACGAAGGTAAAACCCATGTCCCGGATGGTCGGCAGGGCGGCGATCATGCCCGCGCCGGTGCCGGACTGCGGGCGGTGCATGTGCGCGAGTGAAATCGCTCCCGGCGCAGCGGCATTCATCGCGGCCTGCACCTTGGCGGCGGTCGCGGTCGCGCCGTAGTCGGCATTGATGCTGAAACCGACCGGGGTTTCCCCTAATTCGTTCACGATGGCGACCGCGACCTCGTCGTAGTGCGCCGTGCCCGCGCGGAAGAACCGCGGTGGCTTGCCGACCAGTCCGGTCAGTCGCTCGTGATTGGCCCAGACCTCGTCGGCCGCCTCCTGCGCTGAGCCGGTGCCGTTGATCCCGTAGGCGGCGCGCCCGTTCACCGACAGCGGCCGGTGTGCCACACCGTGATTCGCCAGTTCGAACAGCGGGCTCATGGCCAGTTGGGCGGCCCGCCCCTGGTTCGCGTCGATCCAGCGCTTGTTCAGGAACAAGGTGGCCGGAATCTCGTGGGCGATCAGAAAGTTCACCAACGATTCATCTATGTCGTTGTTGCCCGGCCCGCCGCACGCGTCGAAGGTCAGTGCCATCTGCTTGCCGGTGGCCGCGAAGGTGCTGAGGATGCCGGTCATCTCGACGCCCCACTGCTTCGGCTGGTCACCGGCGTGCCTGGCGGCCACGGCGGCGGGGGAGTTGGCCGGCGCGGGCGCGGCCTTGTCGACCACCGGGGAATCGCCGACGACCGGGTACCGACTCGTCGAATTCGGCTGCTCGAACGCCGTATCGCTTTGTGCCGTGCCACATCCGGTGGTGGCGAACCCGGCGGCCAGCGCGGCGCCGACGCCGAACATCCGCCGCCGTGACAACCCTCTGTCGAACATCCGTCAACCCCTCTTCCCGAAGTCAGTCACGGATGCTACGCGAGCCGAACGTCCAACTGGTGCAGGACATTCGGCTCGCGGTCATGTCATTCAACTATTGCTATGCGTGCGAGATGGCTGCCCAGCCCGCGACGTCCTCCGGGCGGCGCGGCGCGGGCCCGGTGTAGATGGCCGCCGGACGCACCAGCTTGCCGAGCTGCTTCTGCTCGAGGATGTGCGCACACCAGCCCGCGGTGCGGCCACAGGTGAACATCGCGGGCATCATGTGCGCGGGCACCTCGGCGAAGTCGAGGATCACCGCCGCCCAGAACTCGACGTTGGTCTCGATCGCCCGGTCCGGGCGACGCTCGCGCAGCTCGGCCAAAGCGGCCTGCTCCAGCGCGGCGGCCACCTCGTAGCGCGGCGCGGCGAGTCGCTTGGCGGTGGCGCGCAGCACGCGGGCGCGCGGGTCCTCGGCCCGGTACACCCGGTGCCCGAAGCCCATCAGCTTTTCCTTGCGGTCCAGGATGCCCTTGACCAAACCCCGGGCGTCGCCGGTCTTTTCGACCTCTTCGATCATCGGCAGCACGCGGGCCGGCGCGCCACCGTGCAGCGGGCCGGACATCGCGCCGATCGCGCCGGACAGCGAGGCCGCGACATCGGCACCGGTCGAGGCGATCACCCGCGCGGTGAAGGTGGAGGCGTTCATGCCGTGCTCGGCGGCCGACACCCAGTAGGCGTCGATCGCCTCGGTGTGCTTCGGGTCCGGGTCACCCTTCCAACGGGTCATGAACCGCTCGGTGACCGTGTTGCACTCGTCGATCTTCTTCTGCGGGACCGCGGGCTGGTAGATGCCACGCGCGGACTGCGCGACGTAGGACAGCGCCATCACCGAGGCGCGGGCCAGGTTGTCGCGGGCGGTCTCGTCATCGATGTCGAGCAGCGGCTGGTAGCCCCAGATCGGGGCGAGCATGGCCAGGCCGGCCTGCACGTCGACCCGCACGTCGCCGGTGTGCACCGGCAGCGGGAAGGGCTCGGCGGGCGGCAGGCCGCGACCGAATTCGCCGTCGACCAGCAGGGCCCAGACATCACCGAAGGTCACCTGGCCCTCGACCAGGTTCTCGATATCGACGCCGCGGTAGCGCAGCGCGCCGCCGTCCTTGTCGGGCTCGGCGATGTCGGTGGTGAAAGCCACCACGCCCTCGAGGCCACTGACGAAATCACTGGGTACGGCGGTCTGCCCGGTAGGCACCGCGGGGGTGGTAGTCATGGTGTGACTTCTCCTTGCAACTTCGGGCCGCATGATGCTCGCGTCGATCAGGGGTTGATGAGGCTCGCCGAGCACATGCCGATCACCATCACCTTAGATCCTTGCTACCGCGGAGTAACGTCTGGCCCATGCGTGACCTGGACAATTCACCCGGCGGCCAGGAGACGGCCGATATCCCGCCGAGCACCGATCTCGCGGGCATGCGCGCCGACTACGGCGGCGCCCCCTTCGGCAGCGGCGAAGACGTCGATCTGGACGAAACATGGCTGGCCGGCGGCTGGGAGCCGTTGTTGCGCCACTGGATCGAGCAGGCCACCGCGGTCGGCGTCGCGGAGCCGAACGCCATGGTTCTCGCCACCGTGTCACTGGCCGACGGCACGCCGCGACCGGTCGCCAGGACGGTGCTGTGTAAAGGGCTCTCACCGGAGGGTGTGACTTTTTACACCAACTACGACTCGGCCAAGGGCGGCCAGCTCGCCGCGGTCCCGTTCGCCGCCGTCACCTTCGTCTGGCCCGCGCTCGGCAGGCAGGTGCATGTGCGCGGCGCGATCGAGCGGGTCGCCGCCGAGACCACCGCGGTGTACTGGCGTTCCCGCCCGCGTGATTCGCAGCTCGGCGCGTGGGCCTCGCACCAGTCCCGGCCGATCGGTTCGCGCGCCGAGATGGACCGGCTGATGGCCGAGACCGTCGCGCGGTTCGACACCGTCGACGAGATTCCGGTGCCGCCGCACTGGGGTGGCTTCCTGCTCCGCCCGGACGAGGTGGAGTTCTGGCAGGGGCGTCGCGGCAGGCTGCACAACCGGATCCGGGTGCTCATCGACCAGGGCGAGATGACGGTCCAGCGACTACAGCCCTGAGGTATTCCCGACGCGCGGGTGACAAATATCTATTCGAGTCGAGCGGCGTCGACTGGTTACGCTGCCGCCGGTGAGACTGCTGGCCGACACGGCACCACTGCGACATAATGATTTCCGGCGCCTCTGGACCTCGGGCATCGTCACCGTCATCGGTGCGCAGCTGTCCATCGTCGCGGTGCCGCAGCAGATCTTCCAGATCACCGGCAGCTCGGGTTATGTGGGCTTGGCCGGACTGTTCGGCCTGGTCCCGCTGATCGTGTTCGGCCTGTGGGGCGGCGCGCTCGCGGACGTGATGGACCGGCGCAAGCTGATGCTCATCACCAACGCGGGCACCGGGCTCACCGCGGTGGCGTTCTGGGCGCAGGCCGCGTCGGGCATCGACAACGTGTGGGTGGTGCTCGGCCTGTTCGCGGTGCAGCAGGCGTTCTTCGCGGTGAACCAGCCGACGCGCAGCGCGACCATCCCGCGGCTGCTGCCGGAACACCATCTGGCCGCGGCCAATTCGCTGAGCATGACGGTGATGCAGTTCGGCGCGATCGCCGGACCGGTGCTGGCCGGCGCGCTGATCCCGGTGGTCGGCCTGGCCACGCTGTACCTGATCGACTCCATCGCCCTGCTCGCCACGATCTGGGCGGTGTGGCGGCTGCCCGCGCTGCCGCCGACCGGATCCGCGCGCCGGGCCGGATTCCGCACGGTGCTGGACGGTTTCGGCTACCTGGCCACCCAGCGGATCCTGCTCGCCTCGTTCGCGGTGGACGTGATCGCGATGGTGTTCGGCATGCCGCGCGCACTGTTCCCGCAGATCGCGCACGAGACCTTCGGCGATCCGACCACCGGCGGCGTCGCGCTCGGTCTGCTGTTCGCGTCCATGTCGGCGGGCGCGGTGCTCGGCGGGGTGTTCTCCGGCTGGATACCGCGCATCCGGCGCCAGGGCCTAGCCGTGCTCGTCTGCATCGTGCTGTGGGGCGTGGCCATGGTCGGCTTCGGCCTTGCCGTCGGATTCACCGGACACGGGCTCGGCCTCGGCGTCGGGCTCTGGCTCGCGCTGCTCTGCTCGGCCTTCGGCGGCGCGGTGGACATGATCTCGGCCGCGCTGCGGGTGACCATGCTGCAGCAGGTCGCCACCGACGAGATGCGCGGCAGGCTGCAGGGCGTGTTCATCGTGGTTGTCGCAGGTGGGCCGCGAATCGGTGATGTTGCCCACGGTTTTGCGGCAGCGAGTCTGGGTACCGCCGTCGCCGCGGCGGGTGGTGGCGGACTGGTGGTGATCGGCGTGGTGATCGCCGCCGTCGCATTCCCGGCATTCGTGCGATACCGGGTAGGCCGCGCACATGCGGAAATAGTGGCACCATGAGCTCGGCGAACATTCGGCAACTGTCGTTGGGCGCGTTGTCCGGACCGCACTCGCCCACGAGGTGATTGTGCGGTGCCGCAGGACTACCCTCCTGGTTGTCCGTGTCGGTGAACGTCTAGCGTTGAGACAAGTGCATCGTGCGCCGACCGCGACGATGCCTACGGTTCTAGCCTGAGAGGGATCCTTCCGTGCCCGCTGAGAACATCATCAACGTCGACGAAGACGCCAAGCCGGTGCTTACCTACCCCGGCGGGGAGTTCCCGATGACGGTCGCCAAGGCCGCCGAAGGCAACGACGGAATCGAGCTGGGAAAGCTTCTGGCCAGCACGGGATACGTCACCTACGACCCGGGCTTCATGAACACCGCCCCGACCAAGTCGGCGATCACCTACATCGACGGTGAGGCGGGCATCCTCCGCTACCGCGGTTACCCGATCGACCAGCTCGCGGGCACGTCGACCTTCATCGAGGTCAGCTACCTGCTGATCTACGGCGAGTTGCCCACGCAGACCCAGCTGGACGACTTCACCGACCGGATCCGCAGGCACACGCTGCTGCACGAGGATCTGAAGCGGTTCTTCGACGGCTTCCCGCGCAACGCACACCCGATGCCGGTGCTGTCGTCCGCGGTGAACGCGCTGTCGGCCTACTACCAGGATTCGCTGGACCCGCGCGACCCCGAACAGGTCGAGCTGTCCACCATCCGGTTGCTGGCCAAGCTGCCGACCATCGCGGCCTACTCGTACAAGAAGTCCGTCGGCCAGCCGTTCCTCTACCCGGACAACTCGCTGAGCCTGGTGGAGAACTTCCTCCGGATGACCTTCGGTTTCCCGGCCGAGCCGTACGAGGTCGACCCCGAGGTCGCCGCGGCGCTGGACATGCTGCTCATCCTGCATGCCGACCACGAGCAGAACTGCTCCACCTCGACGGTCCGGCTCGTCGGCTCCTCCGACGCCAACCTGTTCACCTCGGTGTCCGGCGGCATCAACGCCCTGTGGGGCCCGCTGCACGGTGGCGCGAACCAGGCCGTGCTGGAGATGCTCGACGGCATCAAGGCCGACGGCGGCGACGTGAAGGAATTCATCCGCAAGGTCAAGAACAAGGAAGACGGCGTGAAGCTCATGGGCTTCGGGCACCGCGTCTACCGCAACTACGACCCGCGCGCCGCGATCGCCAAGAAGCACGCCGACGCGATCCTGAACAAGCTCGGCAACGACGAGCTGTTCGACATCGCCCAGGCGCTGGAGGAGGCCGCGCTCACCGACGAGTACTTCGTCGAGCGTCGCCTGTACCCGAACGTCGACTTCTACACCGGCGTCATCTACAAGGCGATGGGCTTCCCGACCCGCATGTTCACCGTGCTGTTCGCGATGGGCCGGCTGCCGGGCTGGATCGCGCACTGGCGCGAAATGCACAGCGAGCCATTGAAGATCGGCCGCCCGCGGCAGATCTACACCGGCTACGGTGCGCGCGACTACCGCGAGATCACCAATCGTTAGTTCCACCGTTTCACCCACCATCACCCAATCGAAGGGGATACGCCGAATGACCAAGCCGGAGATCGAGTTCCAGGGCGGCCCCGCGCCGGCCGAGCTGGTGATCAAGGACATCATCGAGGGCGAAGGCAAAGAGGCCGTGCCCGGCGGCAACGTCGAGGTGCACTACGTCGGTGTGGAATTCGATTCCGGCGAAGAATTCGACTCCTCGTGGAACCGCGGCGAGTCCATCAACTTCCCGCTGCGCGGCCTGATCCAGGGCTGGCAGGACGGTATCCCCGGCATGAAGGTCGGCGGCCGCCGTCAGCTCACCATCCCGCCGGAGCTGGCCTACGGCCCGGCCGGTGCCGGCCACCCGCTCGCGGGCAAGACCCTGGTCTTCGTCATCGACCTGCTGGACGCTAGGTAATTTGCCGCGTGGCCGCGGCGTGTTCGCGGCCCCCTGGTGTCTCGTGTCCCAGCTGTCGAGACTCGCGCCTGCGGCGCATGCGCTTCGACAGCTGGGACACGAGACGGGCCGCGAACGGGTCGCTCGTAAGACTCGCTCCGTAGTGGCTGGGTATGTGGTCCGTGTTCCTGATCTCGGGAGCACGGACCATTGTCGTTTATTGCCGCACTACCTCGATGGGGTCGGTCAGGGCTAGGGCCAATGCAGACTGCTGGGCCGAGCTGCGCTGGGGGAGGGCGTCGACGGCCTTGTCGGTCTGCGTGCTCAGGTTGCCGACGATGGTCTGCAGCTGGGTGACGCCGCCGGTGAGTTGGCTGATGGCGCTGACCAATTGGGCCCCGCCCTGGTCGGCCAGCCGGGGCAGGTCCTGGGCCAGCTTCGCGCCTTCGTTCAATTGCGCACTGGCACTGGTCAATCGGTCGACGACGGTGTGCAGCAGGGTGCCGAGATCGGTGTTCGGGTCGACCGCGCCGCCGACCAGCGAGCCGAGGCCGGTGAGCTGAGAACCGGCCTGGCCCGAAATGCCCTGCAGGGCTTCGAGCTTCTTGATGATGTCGGCCAGCGCCGGATCGCCGGCGAAGGGCAGCGCGCGCAACGGCGGCAGGATCTGATCGAGCCCGGAGCTGACCGTGTTCGCCGTCTGTTCCACCTGCGCGATCGTGATACCGGTCGAATCCAGCGCGGCGGCAAGCTGATTCGCCTGTGCGGCGGCGCCGTCGACGGTCGAGTTCAGCAGCGCGATGGCCGAAGTCAGTTGCGCGGAACCCTCTTTGGCGAAGTTCAGGAACCCGAGCAGCTGGTCGGCGCCCGAGCTGAACTGCTCGGTGCCCGCGGCGGCCGCGTTCACCCCGGCCTTCAGCAACTGCGCGGTGAACTGCGCCTGCGTCATCTGGCTGCGCGCCTGCCCGACCGCCGACAGCGCGGCATCCACCCCCGCCGCGCCGACCCGGTGCGTCACCTCGCTGACCGCACCGTTCACCAGGCCGGTATCCGCGCCCTTGCGCGTGTCCACGGTGACCTTGGCCCGGCGCGGCTGCGCACCGGCCAACGTGCCCATGGATTCGGTGAGGTCGGCGGGCAGAGTGATCACCGCAGCGTAGTCATCGGTGCTCGCCTCACCCGGCTTAGCGGCCGTCCACTCGTACCCACCCGCATCCTGCAACGCCTTGACCACCTTCGCCCCAGTCGGCCCGGTATCGGCGTTGACCAGGGCAATACCGGTGGGCCCATGGTCGGATCGACCACACGCGGTGAGCCCAGCGCCAAGCGCGCCAGCACTGATAAGAGCAACGGCGAGAAGACCCCAGCGGGCACGTGTTCCGATCACAACCCCGACCATAGAACCCCGGCATAACCCCAGCGCTGGCGTTTCTATGAGAGTTCGTTAAGGACCCAACCGACCGATCAGGGGGTGGTGGGGGCGGGGAGGTCGAGGACGAGGCGGATGCCGCCCAGTGTGCCGTCGTCGAAATAGGCTTGGCCGCCGTGTAATTGGGCCTGTTGGGCGACCAGGGCGAGGCCGAGGCCGGAGCCGCCCTTGCTCGCCTGGCTGCCGCGGAAGAAGCGATCGAAGACGGCTTGCCGTTCGTGCGGCGGGATGCCGCGGCCGTTGTCGTCGATGCTGATGACGATGTGCCCGTTCGGTGCTCGGTGCGCGGACACCAGGGCCTCGGTGGCGCGGCCGTGCTTGACCGAGTTGGCCAGCGCGTTGTCCACCGCGAGGCGCAGACCCGCGGGCAGGCCGCGGGTGACCAGCTCGGTGTCGCTGTCGATGCGGACCTTCAACCCGGGGAAGTGCCGCATGGCGTCGTGTGCGGCCTGGTCGCACAGGTCGCCGACATCGGTGGCGACATGGTCGCGCTCGTTGGTGAGGTCGCCGGTGGCGAGCCGCTCCAGCGCGGCCAGGGTGGTTTCCACCCGGCCCTGGCTGCGCTGCAGGTCGGCGAGGATCTCCGCGCGCTGCGCCTCGTCCAGGTCGAGGGTGCGCAGTACCTCCAGATCGGTGCGCATGGCGGTGAGCGGCGTGCGCAGCTCGTGCGCGGACACGGCGGCGAAATCGCGCGCGGTTTCCAGCGCGGCGGCCGTCGCCGACTGCGCCTCGTCCACCCGCTGCAGCATCGTATTCACCGCGTCGGCAAGCTTTTCCGCCTCGCGCACGCCCGACCCGTCCACCGGTGTCTGCGGGTTCCGCGGATCGGGCAGGCCGCTGCGCGCGCCGACCTGGCGGGTGAGCCGCACGATCGGACGCACCGCCCGCCCGGCCAGCAGCCAGCCCAGCGCCGCGGCGGCCGCGATGGCGAACAAGGCGCCGCCGAGCACCCAGCGTTGCTGCTCGGCGGTCGCCGCGGCCGACGAGGCGGCGGGCAGGCCCATCGAAACCACCCGGCCCGCAGGCTGATGCTCGGATGTCGAGAGGATGCGGTAGGGCGTGCCGCCGACCGGGACCGTCCGCGAACCCGGTGCCAGATCGGGCAATTGGGTCGGGGTGCTCGCGATGACATTGCCGTCGTCGCGAACGGTGACGGCGATGTCGTTGTCCAGCCCGGGCACCAGGCTGATGAACCGGACCACGATGACCGGCTCGATCAGCACGATGCGCGAGGCGACCTTGAGCTGCTGATCGGATTGCCGCACATTGTTGCGCTCGATCGCGTGGATGCTGATCACGCTGATCACCGAGACGATCACCACCGCACCGGCGGCCGCGGCGCCCGCGACCCGGGTGCGTAGCGAAAAGGCCGGGCGCCGACGGGTTTTCGGTGCGACGTCCGAGGTCATTTGGGCATCCGCAAGACGAACCCGACGCCGCGGATCGTGTGCAGCAACCGGGGCGCGCCGTCCACCTCCAGCTTGCGCCGCAGATAGCCGACGAAGACATCGACCACATTGGTATCGGCCGCGAAGTCGTAGCCCCACACCAGTTCCAGCAGCCGCTCCCGGCTCAGCACCACCCCGGCATTGCGCGCCAGCGTGGACAGCAGCTCGAATTCCCGCTTGGTGAGCTCGATTTCGGTGCCGTTCAGCAGCGCGCGATAGCCCGCGACATCGACCTCCAGCGGGCCGACGGTGATCGCGCCGGGCGTGGCCGGCGACTGGGTATCGGTGCGCCTGCGCAGCAGCGCCTTGATCCGCGCGACGAGCTCGGCCAGCACGAACGGCTTGACCAGATAGTCGTCGGCGCCCGATTCCAGCCCCGAGATCCGGTCGTCCACCGAGGCCCGCGCGCTGAGCACACAGATCGGCACCTCGTTGCCCATCGCGCGCAACGCGGTCACCACCCCGGCGCCATCGAGCACCGGCATGTTCATATCGAGCACGATCGCGTCCGGCGCATGCTCGTTCACACTGCGCAGCGCCTGCCCGCCATCCCTGGCGACCAGCACGTGAAAGCCGGAAAGCCGCAGCCCACGCTCGACCGACGCGAGCACGTCCTCGTCGTCATCGACGACGAGGACGGTCGGAGTCGTAGGTGTCACATCAGTCATTGTGCCGTCATCGAACTGTCCAGCCGGTCAGGTAGGGCACGCCCGCCTGTCAGTAGTTGTGGCACGAATCGGCGACAGCTTGGATTGTTCCGCTCAGCTGGGCGTAGCGCGGGTCGTTCTGGGCCTGGCGCGCCGCGTCCGGGTTCGCGTCGATGGCCCGCTGCAGTTCCGCGCGGCGCTGCTCGACCGGCTGGTCGAACTTGCGCTGCAGTTCGGCCTTCTGGGTCGGATTCGAGTCGAGCATCGAGGCGAGCTGCGGCGCCTTGTCGTGCAGCGCGGCGTCGACCTGGGCGAACGTACAGTCCGAATTGAGCAACGGACCGGCGAGCTCCATCGGACCGGCCGACGCGATCGCCGGGCTGAGGAACACGGCAACGGTGGCCAGCCCGCCTGCGGCGAGTGCGGCGACGGCGGGACGGCCAACTGAACGCTTCATGGGGGTGACTCCAGTTCGTCGAGGGGTGCGTACCTAGCGCCCTCGACGCTAGGCGGCCGCACTGGCACCTGTGTGAACGTTCCCTAAGGAAACTCTGAGCACGCGCCAATCCCTAAGCGGGACGAACGATTTCGCGAGGAAGGTCAGGCAGGTGAGCCCACGTCCGGTGTCGCCACCGGATCCGCGCTGACCGGAGTGCCGCGGTTCGCGGCGTGTATCTGCTCCGCCAACGCCTCTAGCACCGCCGGATCCTCGATCGTCGACGGAATCTCGTACGGCTCACCGGAGGTGATCTGCCGAATCGTCTTCCGCAGGATCTTGCCCGACCTGGTCTTCGGCAGCGCGGTGACGATGACGGCGTCGTGCAGCGTGGCGATCGCGCCGATCTGCGTGCGCACCCGCTCGATCAGCTCGTCACGCAGCTGCGCCGGGTCGACCTCGACGCCCGACTTGAGCACCACATATGCCAGCGGCCGGTGCCCCTTGAGCTCGTCGGGCAGGCCGATCACCGCGCATTCGGCGATCGCCTGGTGACCAGAGATGGCCGCCTCGATGCTGCCCGCGGACAACCGGTGCCCGGCCATATTGATCACATCGTCGCTGCGGCCGAGGACGTAGAGGTAGCCGTCCTCATCGAAGTAGCCGGAGTCGCCGGTGAGGTAGTGGCCGGGGTAGGCGGACAGGTACGAACGCTTGTAGCGCTCGTCGTCGTTCCACAGTCCGGTGAGCGTGCCGGGCGGCAGCGGCAGCCCGATCACGATGTTGCCCTCGATATTCGGCGCCACCGGGTTGCCCTCGGAGTCGAGCACCCGCAGCCGGTAACCGGGCACCGGCACCGACGCCGAACCCGCCTTGATCGGAAGTTGTTGCAGGCCAAGCGGATTCGCGCAGATCGGCCAGCCGGTCTCGGTCTGCCACCAGTGGTCGACCACCGGGCAGTCCGGGCGATCGGCGAGCAGGATCTCGTCGGCCCAGGCGTAGGTCGCCGGATCTAGTCGTTCGCCCGCGCAGAAGAGTGCGCGCAGCGACGACAGGTCGTGGCCGTGCGCCAGTTCGGCCTCCGGATCGGCCTTGCGGATCGCCCGCAGTGCGGTCGGCGCGGTGAACAGTACGCGAACATTGTGTTCGGCCACTACCCGCCAATAGGCGCCCGCGTCGGGCGTGCCGATCGGCTTGCCTTCGTACAGCAGCGTGGTCGCGCCGACCAGCAGCGGCGCGTAGACGATGTAGGAGTGCCCGACGACCCAGCCGACATCGGAGGCGGTCCACATCACCTGGCCGGGGCCGATGTCGTAGATATTGCGCATGGACCAGGCGAGGGCAACCGCATGTCCGCCGTTGTCCCGTACTACCCCTTTGGGTTTCCCGGTGGTGCCCGAGGTGTAGAGGATGTAGAGCGGATCGGTCGCGGCGACCGGGACCGGCTCGGCCGCTGGCGCATCTCGGACAGCGTCGTCCCAATCGAGCCATTGGGCCGCGATGGTCTGTGCGGAACTCGGCAGTGATTCGGTCGCGGCCTGCGGCGCGGAGAAGTGGATCGTCGGGAACTGCGGGCGCTGCTTCACGATCACCGTGCGCGGTGCGGTGGTCTCGGCGAGGTCCAAGGCCCGCAACACAATCGGCGGATATTCGAGCTGTTTGCCCGGTTCCAGGCCGCCCGACGCTGTGATGATCAACACGGGTTCCGCGTCGTCGATCCGCGCCGCGAGCTCGGGTGCGGCGAAGCCGCCGAACACCACCGAGTGCACCGCGCCGATCCGCGCGCAGGCCAGCATGGCGATGACGGCTTCCGGGATCATCGGCAGGTAGATGATGACGCGGTCGCCCGCGACGACCCCGAGCCTGCTCATCGCACCCGCGAATGTGGCTACCTTTTCGAGCAATTCGGCGTAGGTGAAAACGCCTCTGGTGCCGGTCATAGCGGAGTCGTATATTAAGGCGGGCTGATCAGCTAAGCCCCCCTCCGCCGCAGCGCCGCCGTGCACATGCCGGTCGAGGGCGTTGAAGGAGGTGTTGAGGCGAGCGTCGGTGAACCACCTGGCCACCGGACGTGCTGCCGGGTCGAGGATCTGGGTTGGTGGCACCACCCAGTCGATCGCTTCAGCCGCCCCGGCCCAGAACTCGGCGGGGTCGACCAAGCTGGTCTGATAGACCGGTCGGTACTCGTGCCGCACGTTCAAACCCGTGACTCCCTAGCCTCGCCTCGATGCCCGCCTCGATAGATCTGGTTGATTGTGGCAGACTTCACGCGACGCCCGGGTGGGTGTTGTGACCTTTGGTTTTGCCTGGAACGGCCAGGTCAAGGATCGCATGCTTACTCGGAGTCACCCAAGAAGTTATTGATCCGTTAGAATCTGATGTCACTTATTTGGGCCGTCGTAGACGCAATTTCTCGGCCAGCCGCAGTTCTCGGCCAGCTCCGCCTGTCGAGCCAGTATGCGTGTGGAGGTTCGCTGATGGCGCGTGGTTGGGGCCAGTTTGGAAAGTGAGTGGGAGATGCGTGAGGCCGCTAGGTCCGGCAGAAGGCGCTGGGCGCTCGGCAACTGGGACCTGCGCTGGAAGGTGACGGCAGTTCTCGCCGTCCCCCTGGCAGTCGCGGTAGGCCTTGGCGTGTCCAGGATTTCATCGGAGTTCACCAACTCGGGTCGGCTCGCCGACGTCGCGGAGAACGTCCAGGCGATCCCCGCCGTCACCGCGCTCAGCGCGCAGACGGCGACGGTGGTCGGCTCGCAGATGATCGCTGTCGCGGACAACGTGTCCGTGGTGACCGATCAGAACCTCGCCGATCTCGACAAGGCGATTGCCAACGCGGACAAGGCCGCCGACAAGCTCAGTGGTGTGTCGGGCGCCCGCGCGGCGCTGGACAGCATGCTCACCCAGGCGAAAGCCGTGCGTCAGCAAGGCAAGGCCGTGAGTACCGGATCGACCTCCGATGCCATCGGCTTGATCGACCGGGTGCGTAACGACAGCGTCCGGATCGTCGAGACGACGGTCGGGCAGGTCAGCGACACCGCGGTGGACACGGCCAAGTTGCGCCTCGTCGATTCGCTCAACACCCGTGCCACGCTGGTCGGTGAGGTCGCCGCCTTCCCCGCCGTGCTGAAAGATCCGCGCGGTGGCACCCCCGGCTTCCTCACCGCGGCCAACACCGAGCGCTCGCTGCTCGGCGTGCTGGCACACCGGTTTTCCGACGGCGATACATCGATCGCCGATCTGCGCGCAGGCATCGATACCCGAGTAGCGCTGCTCAGCAGCACCGAGGCGCAGGCAGGAAAGATCCCGGTCGGCGATCTGAAGAAATCGCTGACCGACAGCCTCGCGGTGTACGAGCTCGTGGTGAGCAAGGCGACCAAGGACATCGACGGCGCGATGAACTCGCTGGTGTCCACTGCCCAGCGCGACGCGTGGACATACACCGCGGTCGTAGTCGCGACCATCCTCGCCGCGCTGCTGCTCGCCGTGTTCGTTGCGCGCTCGATGATCGTGCCGCTGCACCGATTGCGCCTCGCGGCGTTGCGGGTCGCGGAAAGCGATCTGCCGCACGAGGTGGCCCAGCTTCGTACCGGCGCCTCGCCGGAAGAGGTGCCGCTCGAGCCGATGCCGGTGCGCAGCACCGAGGAGATCGGCCAGCTGGCCCGCGCCGTCGACGACATCCACGGCCAGGCGCTGCGGCTCGCCAGCGACCAGGCGCAGATGCGTTCTCAGGTCAACGACATGTTCGAGACGCTGGCCCGGCGATCCAAGTCGCTGGTCGACCATCAGCTCAGCCTGATCGAGGCGATGGAGTACGACGAGAAGGATCCGCGCCTGCTGGAAAACCTTTTCCGGCTGGACCATCTCGCCGCCCGTATGCGTCGGAACGGCGACAACCTGCTCATCCTCGCCGGCACCAGGCAGCGCCGCGCCAAGTCCGCCCCGGTCGAGATCGCCGACGTACTGCGCGCCGCGATCTCCGAGGTCGAGGACTACGAGCGCGTGAAACTGGGTGCCACACCACGTGGTTCGCTGGTCGAGCCCGCCGCCTCCGACATGGCGCACCTGTTCGCCGAGCTGCTGGACAACGCGCTGCGCGCCTCCCCGCCGGAGACCGACGTGAAGTTCACCTTCGCGCAGGCACACGACCAGGGCATGCTCATCGAGGTGGCCGACCGTGGCATCGGTATGCCGCCGTCGGAGATGGCCGATATCAACCGGCGGCTGGAACAGACCGCCGAGCCGGGGCCCGATACCGCCCGGCACATGGGTCTTTTCGTGGTCGGCAGGCTGGCCGAGCGGCACGGTCTCACCGTGCGGCTGCGGCCGACCTTCGACACCGCCCGCGATCCCGGTGTCACAGTGACCGTGCACGTCCCCGGCGGCCTGATCGTCGCGGGCAAGCCGATCACGGCGCAGCCCGTCACCCCGTCCCCGCAGGCCCCGGAGCGGCCGCGGCCGGCCGGCCCGTCATCGATGCAGATGCGGTCGGTCACCCGTACCCCTACCGGCAATGTCATGGTGACCGTCGATCCCGGCGTCAGCGGACCGATCCCGGTCAGTAATCCGAATGCCGCACCCAGCGGGCCGATTCCGGCCGGTGGTGGCCTGCCGCAGCGGCAGCCGGGCAATTCGATGGCGTCCGGGCTGAATGCGCAGCAGTCCGGTCCGACGCTGCGACCCGCACCGGGTCAGCAGTCCGGCGGACCGCAGCGCGGCAAGCTCGCCGCCGCGAACCTACCCAAGCGCAATCTCAATCCGGGCGGTCCGCCGCCGCGCCAGCCGGGTGGTCCCGCCGAGCCGACCGTGACGGGTCTGCCGCCGCGGGACGCGAATTCGGGCGAACTGCCGAAGCGCCAGCCGGGTAGCAACGGCGTGCCGCAGCCGAGCATCAGTGGGCTCGCGCAGCCGCCGAGCGGTCTGCCGCAGCGGCAGCGTGGCGAGAACGGTCTGCCGCAACGGGATTCCGCGCCCGGCGTGCTGCCGCCGCGTGACCCGAGCGCCGGTGGACTGCCGCAGCGCGACAGCGGTTCCGGCGGCCTGCCGCCACGGCAGACCGGTCCCAACGGTCTGCCGCAGCGTGAAGGCCTGCCCCAGCGTGACCCGAATGCCGGTGGCCTGCCGCAACGCGACCCGAGTGCCGGTGAGCTGCCGCAGCGCGAGTCCGCCTCCGGTGGCTTGCCGCAACGGGAGCCGAGCGCGGGTGGCTTGCCGCAACGCGATTCGACGGCGGGTGGTCTGCCGCGGCGTCAGCGTGGCGAGAACGGTCTGCCGCAACGTGAATCCGCGTCCGGTGGTCTGCCGCAGCGTGAGCCGAGCGCGGGTGGCTTGCCGCAACGCGATTCGAGTCTGCCGCAGCGTGATCCGAGCGCTGGCGGGCTGCCGCAGCGGGAGTCCGCGTCCGGTGGTCTGCCGCAACGCGAGCCGACGGCGGGTGGTCTGCCGCAGCGTGATCCGCTTGCCGGTGGTCTGCCCCAGCGTGATCCGAGCGCGGGTGGCTTGCCGCAACGCGATTCGATTCTGCCGCAGCGTGATCCGAGCGCCGGCGGCCTGCCGCAGCGGCACGCCGCGGCGGCGAACCTGCCGCAGCGGGACGCGACGCCCAGCGGGTTGCCGCAGCGCCAGCCGGGCACCCAGGTGCCGCCGAATCTGCCGCAGCGCGAGCCGGGTGACGGCCTGCCGCAGCGGGACGCATCGCCGGGTCTTGGTCTGTCGCAACGTGGTCGGGGTACGCTGCCCGGCAACGACGAACAGCCGAAGGACGCGGAGGCCGCAGGAGGCGATCCAGGCAGGCACAGTTACCGGGCCAACCCGACCAGGACGGCGTCGTTCTTCCAGACCCGGCTCCAGCCCGCCGTCGAAACCGGTGATTCCGTGATGGGCGGGACACCAATTTTCGCGGAAATGATGTCGGCATGGCTGTCAGACCCGAATATGGACAGGTCCACCGTGGCCGCCTCCTTCGAATCACCGGGTGATGAAGGTTGGCAGGCGGCCCGCGCGGCCAGCGAGGCACAATCCGAAACAAGGACGGCGGCCGGGTTGCCGCAACGCAATCCGGGCGGAAGGCTGGTCCCGGGCGCCGTCAACGGTGCGGTGGAACGAGCACCGAGCCGCGATCCAGAAACGATCAGGTCCAGCCTGAGCCGCCATCAGCAGGGCGTCCGGGACGGCCGCGCAATGAGAGCAATGAACTTAACCGGAGATAAAGGAGACCGATGAACCCCGATCTAGGTGGTACGAATCGTCAGCTGGATTGGCTGGTTTCGAACTTCGCCAACGAGGTTCCTGGCGTAGCCCATGCCGTCCTGGTCTCGGCTGACGGCCTACTCATGGCCGCGAGTGCTCAGCTGCCCGTCGACCGTGCCGAGCAGCTCTCGGCCGTCACCGCCGGACTGGCCAGCCTCTCGGTCGGTGTCTCGAACCTGTTCGAGGGCGGCACCGTGCTGCAGTCCGTCGTCGAGATGGAGCACGGCTACCTGCTACTCATGGCTGTCGGCGACGGCTCGTACCTTGCCGTGTTGACCAATACGTCGTGCGACATCGGTCAGGTCGGCTACGAGATGGCGTTGTTGGTCGAGCGGGTTGGCCAGACAGTCCAGGCCACGCCACGTGTCACGATGGGTTCCTGATGGTGGGATGGACATAGAAGATCACCGCTTGGGGAGCGCCGAGCCCAGTCTCGTTCGCCCATACTCGTTGACCGCAGGCCGAACGAGGCCCGCGGTCGAGTTGGCGTTGGAGGCACTCGTCGCATCGCATCCGGTCGCCCTGGAGCGGCAGTTCGAACTGACCAACATCGAGACGTCAATCGTGGAGTTGTGCAGAGAATCGCCGTCCGTCGCTGAGGTAGCAGCCCGATTGGGTATCCCCATCGGGGTGGCTCGCGTGCTGGTTGCCGACCTGATCGAGGCCGGGCATGTACGCGTTTCGGCGACTTTGAAAGACGATTCCAGCGACGATGAACGTCGCGAGCTGATCGAAAGGGTTCTCAGTGGACTCCGGCGTATTTGATTCGACGGCGCAGGTCGACACCCGCACCAGCAAGCCAACGTCGGCGAAGATCGTTGTCGCGGGTGGCTTCGGTGTCGGCAAGACCACGATGGTCGGTGCTGTCTCGGAGATCGTTCCGCTGCGCACCGAGGCATTGGTAACCAATGCCAGTACCGGAATCGACAATTTGACGGGCATTCCGATGAAGTCGACCACCACCGTGGCGATGGACTTCGGCCGGATCAGCCTCGCCGACGATCTGGTGCTGTACCTCTTCGGTACGCCGGGCCAGTACCGATTCTGGTTCATGTGGGACGACCTGATCCGTGGCGCCATCGGCGCCGTGGTGCTCGTCGACACCCGCAGACTCGAGGACAGCTTCGCGGCCGTCGACTACTTCGAAGCGCGCGGCCTACCATTCCTGGTGGCGCTCAACGAATTCGACGACGCGCCGCGATACCCGATCGAGGACATCCGGCAGGCCCTCGCGGTGCCTGCGGACGTGCCGATCCTGTCCATCGATGCCCGGCGTCGCGAGCCGGCCAAGCAGGCCTTGGTCGCGCTCACCGAGTACGCGCTGCGCAAGGTGATGCAAGGCTACTGAGTGCACGCGCGGCGGCCCGCCCGTCCGAAGACGAGTGGATAAGCTCCCTCGGTGAGGATTTCGGCGCGCGAGCTGCTCGGGCAACTGCTCGACACCGACTCGTATGTCAGCTGGGACCGGCCACCGATCACGGTGGCCGCGAGCCCGCGGTACCGCGAGGCGTTGCACAAGGCTGCGGTCGCGGCGGGCACCGATGAGTCGGTGCTCACCGGCGAAGGGCTGCTGCGTGGCCGTCGGGTGGCCGTAATCGCCTGCGAGTTCGGCTTTTTGGCGGGTTCGATCGGCGTCGCGGCGGCCGAGCGGATCGTCACGGCGGTCGAGCGCGCCACCGAGCTCGGGCTGCCACTGGTCGCTTCGCCGACCTCCGGCGGCACCCGCATGCAGGAGGGCACCGTCGCGTTCGTGCAGATGGTGAAGATCGCCGGTGCCGTCGCCGCGCACAAGGCCGCGGGCCATCCCTATCTCGTCTACCTGCGCAACCCGACCATGGGCGGCGTGTTCGCCTCGTGGGGTTCGTTGGGGCACATGACTTTTGCCGAGCCCGGCGCGCTGATCGGGTTCCTCGGACCGCGCGTCTATCAAGCCCTGTACGGCCAGCCGTTCCCCGAGGGCGTGCAGACGGCCGAAAACCTTTACCGCCGTGGCGTTATCGATGGTGCCGTGCCGGTTTCCATCTTTCGCCGCATCGCGCATCGCGCGCTCAGCGTCTTCGGTGGCCGCCCGGTGCCGGATTCGACTGCGGGCGAACAAGTTCCGCTCCGTGATCAGCAG
This sequence comes from Nocardia sp. NPDC060255, assembly GCF_042727395.1. Classification (NCBI taxonomy): domain Bacteria; kingdom Bacillati; phylum Actinomycetota; class Actinomycetes; order Mycobacteriales; family Nocardiaceae; genus Nocardia; species Nocardia sp. NPDC060255. Next base: position 192,176 of record NZ_JBHXAU010000011.1, read on the forward strand.
CAGGCGGCCGAAGCCGTCTCGGCGTGGGAGTCCGTGGTGATTTCCCGGCGGCCGGACCGGCCGGGCATTCGTGACCTGCTTCGCCATGTGACACAACGGGTTCCGCTGAGCGGCACCGGACAGGGCGAATCCGATCGCACCGTGGTGCACGCGCTGGCGCGCTTCCGCGGCCAGCCGTGCGTGGTGTTCGGACACGACCGCGCCGGACAGCAGGGCGGGTACTCCATGGGGCCCGCCGCACTGCGGGAAGCGCGCCGCAGCATGGCGCTTGCTGAAGAGTTGCGGTTGCCCCTCGTCCTGGTGATCGACACGGCGGGCGCGGCCTTGTCGAAGGAGGCCGAGGAGCGCGGATTGGCCCCCGAGATCGCCCGCTGCATCGCGGATTTGGTGACCTTGGACACGCCGACCATCTCGGTGCTGCTCGGCCAGGGCACCGGCGGCGGCGCGCTGGCTCTGTTGCCCGCCGACCGCGTCCTGGCCGCCACCCACGGCTGGCTCGCCCCGCTGCCCCCGGAGGGCGCGAGCGCCATCGTCTACCGCGACACCGCACACGCTGCCGAACTTGCTCAGTCGCAACGCATCCGCGCCGCCGACCTGCTCGCCGACGGCGTGGTCGACCGCATCGTCCCCGAATTCCCCGACGCAGCCGACGAATCGGTCGACTTCGCCCGCCGCATGGGCATAGTCATCGCCGACGAGCTCGCCCGGCTACGCCAGCGACCGGCCACCGAACTGCGCGCGTTGCGTAAGCAGCGCTACCGCCGCCTCGGCCTCCCGAACGCGGTCAACGGCTGAGCGGGATTGATCGTGCGCTGCACGCGCGTAGTGCGACTTACCGAATTGCTTAGCAAGGCTTACCGAGTCGTGACCGTCACTGTCAGTTAACGGAAAAGCGCAGGTCGAACGGTAAACCGAGGCTCAACACGCCAGGGGCCAGCGTTGACGGCTCGCCGCCACACTTCTACCGTCGCAGGGTGACCTTCAGAAGCGAGACCTCCGCTATCCCCTCGATCGTCCTGAACGACGGCAACGTGATCCCGCAACTGGGCTTCGGCGTTTTCCAGGTGCCCGACGACGATGTGACGCCGGTGGTGACCGCAGCCCTGGAGGCCGGCTACCGCAGCATCGATACCGCGGCGATCTACGGGAACGAGGAAGGCACCGGCCGCGCGATCCGCGAATTCGGCCTGCCGCGTGACGAAATCTACGTCACCACCAAGCTGTGGAACTCCGAGCAGGGCTTCGACTCGACGCTGCGCGCGTTCGACACCAGCATGAAGAAGCTCGGCCTGGACTACCTCGATCTGTATCTGATCCACTGGCCGGTGGCCGTGGCCGATCGCTATGTCGACACGTTCCGCGCCTTCCAGGCGCTGAAGACGCAGGGGCGCATCAAGTCGATCGGTGTGTCGAACTTCACCGCCGCCCATCTCGAGCGGCTCATCGGCGAGACCGGGGAAACCCCGGTGGTGAACCAGATCGAGCTACATCCGCGGCTGGCCCAGCGCGAACTACGCGACTTCCACGCGGGTCATGCCATCGCCACCGAGGCGTGGAGCCCGCTCGGCCAGGGCACCCTGCTCGACGACAAGACCATCGCCTCGGTCGCTGCCGCGGTCGGCCGCACCCCGGCCCAGGTGATCATCCGCTGGCACCTGCAGCTCGGCAATATCGTCATCCCGAAGTCGGTCACCCCGTCCCGGATCGCGGAGAACTTCGACGTCTTCGGCTTCGAACTCACCCGCGACCAGATGGACGCGATCAACGCACTCGACACCGGCTCCCGCGTCGGTTTCGACCCGGACACGATGACCGCGGGCTGGACTAACCCAGGCTGAGATAGTCGGTGAGCTCCACGGCCGCCGCCCGCCCCGCGCGGTTCGCGCCGATCGTGCTCGCGGACGGTCCGTAACCGATCAGGTGGATGCGCGGATCGGCGGCCACCTGGGTGGCCAGCCGCCCGGTCATGGTGATGCCGCCGCCGGGCCCGCGTAGTCGCAGCGGCGCCAAATGGTCCAGCGCGCTGCGGAATCCGGTAGCCCACAGAATCACCTCCGCGTGCTGGAACGAGCCGTCCGCCCAGCGCACCCCGTCCGGTTCGATGTGGTCGAACATCGGCAGCCGGTGCAGCACGCCGCGCGCCTTGGCGGCCCGCAGGCGGTCATCGAGCCGCAGTCCGGTCACCGAGACCACCGACCCGGGCGGCAGCCCTCTGCGTACCCGGTCCTCCACCTTGGCGACCGCCGCGCGCCCGTCCTCCGGGCCGAACGACGCGTCGCGGAAGATCGGTTCGGTCCGCGTCACCCAGGTGGTCGAGGTCACCTGGGAGATCTCGTCGAGCAACTGCACCGCGGAGATGCCGCCGCCGACCACCACCACGTGCTTGCCCGCGAACTCCGCCGCGGTGCGGTAGTCGCGGGTGTGCAGCTGGCGTCCGGCGAAGGTCTCCGCGCCGCGATAGCGCGGGATGAAGGGATGTTCCCAGGTACCGGTCCCGTTGATCAGGCCGCGCACCCGGATCGTGCCCGCCGAGTCGGTCTCGGCATTGAGGATCGGGCCGTGCTCGGCAGGGCTGCCGTCCTCGGACCGATCGCACACCACGGTGACCGACACCTGTCGGCGCACCCGCAGGTCGAAGCGCTTTTCGTAGAGCTCGTAGTAGTGCGGCACCGCGGTCGCCGCGGGCGCGGCGTCGGAACCGGGCGGCAAGGTCTCCGCGAACGACATGCCCGGGAGGTCGTGCACCCGATTGACCGTGGTCAAGGTGAGTGACGGCCAGCGGAACTGCCAGGCCCCGCCCGGTCCGGGCGCATGGTCCACGATGAGAAAGTCCTGCTCGGGACGCAGCCCGAGGCGCTGGAGGTGATACCCGGCCGACAGCCCTGCCTGACCAGCGCCGATCACCAGGATAGAGAAGTCTGTCGGCACAGCCGAAGATCGTATCCGCTTCAGCGGTCTATGCCGTCGGCTGTGGCAAAGTGAATGTAACTAGACGGATCGTTCAGTTGGGGAGGTCGCATGCTCGGAGTTAGCCGAGACGGTGACGTGGTGACCATCGAACTGCAGCGGGAGGAACGGCGCAACGCGCTGAACCTCGAGCTCATCACGCTGTTGCGCGAAGCCGTTCTTGCCGCCGTCGCCGACGACGCGCGGGTAATCGTGATAACCGGGCGTGGCCCGATTTTCTGTGCGGGCGCGGATTTGTCCGGCGTCTACTCCGACGAGTTTCTCGCGGGCCTGCAGGACATGCTGCACACCCTCGAGTCGATCCCGGTGCCGGTGATCTCGGCGATCAACGGTGGTGCGCTCGGCGCGGGCGTGCAGGTGGCCATCGCCTCGGACCTGCGGGTCATCTCGCCGGATGCCTACATCGCGATTCCCGCGGCCAAGCTGGGTATCTCGGTGGACCGGTGGACGGTGCGCAGGCTGGCGTCGCTGATCGGCGGCGGCCCGGCCAGGACCATCCTGCTCGGTGCGGAGTCGGTGACGGCGGCCGACGCGTACAGCTTCGGCTTCGCCAACCGGCTCGGCTCGCTGGCCGACGCGCAGGCCTGGGCCAAGCAGATCGCCCAGCTCGCGCCGCTGTCGTTGCGGCACATGAAGTTGGTGCTCAACGACGACGGCACCCGCGAGCCGGACAACGCGCAGCAGCGTGCCGCGCTGGAGGCGGCGTGGACCAGCGCCGACGCACAGGAGGGCCGATTGGCCAGACAAGAGAAGCGCGCCGCGAAATTTGTGGGGCGATGATGAACCTGCGCAGCATTGTCGGCACGGCGGCGGGCGCGCTCGGCCTCACCTGGGTGGTCCGCGCGGCGTGGGGCATCCCGTCCGCGATGGGCGCCTCGATCTCGGCCATTCAGCCGTACGCGACCGGCGCGACCACCTACCGCGACCGGCACTTCCACAACACCGAGCCGAGCAGCCAGCTGGCCGCGGGATCGGCTCCGTCGCTGTTGATTTCGGCGCTCACCAAGCGCAATGCGGGCCGCCCGACCGGGGTGATCCCGTTGCAGACGCCGCAGCTGCCCGAGACCGCCGCCGAGCTGGCCGTCACCTGGTATGGGCACGCCACCGCGCTGGTCGAGATCGACGGCTACCGGGTGCTCACCGATCCGGTGTGGAGCGAACGGGTGTCGCCGTCCGCGCTGGTCGGCCCGAGCCGGATGCATCCGGTGCCGACGCCACTGACCGAGCTGCCCGCGCTCGACGCGGTGCTCATCTCGCACGACCACTACGACCATCTGGACAAGGACACCGTCCGCGAGCTGGTGCTGCGCCAGAACGCGCCGTTCCTGGTCCCGGTCGGCATCGGCGCGCACCTGCGGCACTGGGGCGTGCCGGAGCATCGGATCATCGAATTGGATTGGGGCGGTTCGGTTTCGCTGTCCGCGCTGGGCCGGGCGCACGAGGGCTCGGACCTGGTGCTCACCTGTACCGAGGCGCGGCACTTCTCCGGGCGCGGCCTGGTCCGCAACACCACGCTGTGGGCGTCCTGGTCGATCGTCGGCCCGACCAAGCGGGCGTACTTCGGCGGCGACACCGGATACACCAAGGCGTTCGCGGAAGCCGGTGCGGCACTTGGCCCGTTCGATCTGACGCTGCTGCCGATCGGCGCCTACGACGAGCGCTGGCGCGACGTGCACATGAACCCGGAGGAGGCGGTCCGCGCGCACGCCGATCTGTGCGCGGGCGACCCGGGCCACGGCCTGCTGGTGCCGATCCATTGGGCGACCTTCAATCTGGCGTTCCACGGATGGTCGGAGCCGGTGCGGCGGATGGTGTCCGCGGCCGAAACGGCTGGTACCGCGATCGCGGTACCGATGCCCGGTCAGCGGGTCGACCCCGGTAGTGCACCACCACAAGATTCGTGGTGGGAAGATGTGGGTTGACGACATCCTGCTAGTGGGCTAGAGGAAGGAACGAACGCTATGAGCTTCGCGGATACTCTGAAGGGCCTCGTCGGCAAGGGCAAGGACGCGGCGGCCAAGAACGCCGACAAGATCAACGACGCCATCGACAAGGGCGGCGATTTCATCGATCAGAAGACCCAGGGCAAGTACTCGGACCAGATCGCGAAGGGCAAGGAGGCCGCCAAGAAGGTGGTCCCGCCGGAGGATCAGCCGGGTGCGCCGGGTCAGCCGGGCGGTGCCGGTGCGCCGGGCACCACGCCCGAGTCGCCGAGCGACACCGATACGACGGGTACCGACACGTCAGGCACCGACACGTCGAGCTCGCAGATCTGACGAGCGGCGGGGAACCGGCAACTTGTCGGTCCCCGCCTCTAAAATCGGACACATGGCATCCCGCCGGAGCTTCGGTGGCATCGAGGTTGAACTCAGCAACCTCGACAAAGTGCTGTATCCGGCCACCGGCACCACCAAAGGCGAAGTCATCGCCTATTACTCGGCCATCGCGCCCGCCATGCTCCCGCACATCGCCGGTCGCCCGGTCACCAGGAAGCGCTGGCCCAACGGGGTAGACGAACCGTCCTTCTTCGAAAAGAATCTGCCTGCGCACGCGCCGTCCTGGATCGAACGGCACACCATCCAGCATTCCGACCGCACGGTCACCTACCCGGTGATCGATTCCGAGGCCGGGCTGGCCTGGCTCGGGCAGCAGGCGGCGCTGGAAGCCCATGTGCAGCAGTGGCGTTTCGACGGCGACGCGGTGGGCCCGGCGACCCGGCTGGTGTTCGATCTCGATCCGGGGCCCGGCACCGAACTGGCCGATTGCGCGCGGGTCGCGCTCGCGGTCCGCGACATGATCGAGGACATCGGCCTGCGCGCGTTCCCGGTTACCAGCGGCAGCAAGGGCATTCACATTTATGTGCCGCTGGATCGCGAGGTCAGTTCGAGCGGGGCGTCCACCGTGGCCAAGCAGGTGGCCACGAATCTCGAACGGCTGCACCCGGATCTGGTGACCGCGACCATGTCGAAATCGGTGCGCGGCGGCAAGATCTTCCTCGACTGGAGTCAGAACAACGCGTCGAAGACGACGATCGCGCCGTACTCGCTGCGCGGGCGCGCGCAACCCACTGCGGCGGCGCCACGTTCCTGGAAGGAAATCGAGCACCGGAAGAAGCTGCGGCACTTACGATTCGACGAGGTACTGGCCCGCTGGCAGGACGACGGCGACCTGCTCGCCGAGCTCGATCCGCCACTGCCGAAGGGCGCCACCGGTTCGCCGGAGTCGGGTGCCGACGCGCTGGCCAAGTATCGGTCGATGCGCGACCCGGCGCGCACCCCCGAGCCCGTGCCCGCCGATCGGCCGGAGCCGGGGGCGGGCAATCGCTACGTCGTGCAGGAACACCATGCGCGGCGGCTGCATTGGGATGTGCGGCTGGAGCGCGGCGGGGTGCTGGTGTCCTGGGCGGTGCCGAAGGGCCCGCCGACCAGCACGGACCAGAATCGGCTCGCCGTGCACACCGAGGACCACCCGCTGGAGTATCTGGACTTCCATGGCGACATCCCGAGGGGGCAGTACGGCGCGGGCGAGATGACGATCTGGGATTCCGGCACCTACGACACCGAGAAGTGGCGTGATGACGAGGTGATCGTCGAATTCCACGGCCAGCGGCTCAACGGCCGCTACGCGCTGATCCAGACCAACGGCAACCAGTGGCTGATGCACCTGATGCGCGAGCAGCACAACGACAAAGCGAAAGCGCTCGGCGCGGAGCCGAACACGCCGTCCGGCCGGATCATCCGGGTGCCGAGCGGACCGTCGCCGTTCCCGCGCGGACTCGCGCCCATGCTCGCCACCCCCGGCGATGTCGCCGATCAGGATGCCGGCGAATGGTGCTTCGAGACGAAGTGGGACGGCTTCCGGTTGATCGCCGAAATAGAGTCCGGCACACTGACTTTGCGCAGCCGGGTGGGCAATGTGGTGACGGCGAGGTATCCGGGCATCGCGGCGCTCGCCGACGAATTGGCCGGGCACAGCGTGGTATTGGACGGCGAGGCGGTGGTGTTCGACGATCACGGTGTCGCCAATCTCGGCCTGCTGCAGGCGGATGCGGCGCGCGCGGTGTTCGTCGCCTTCGATGTGCTCTATCTGGACGGCACTTCGCTTGTCCGCAAACGGTATTCGGATCGGCGCCGAGTGCTGGAGGCGCTCGCCGCGACCGCGCCGTCGATGATCGTGCCGCCCCGGCTGGACGGATCCGGCGCCGACGCGGTGCGCTACAGCCAGGAGCACGGCATGGAGGGCGTGGTCGCCAAGCGCAAGGATTCGGTGTACCTACCTGGCAAGCGCGGTCACTCGTGGGTGAAGCAGCGCAACTGGCGCACCCAGGAGGTGGTCGTCGGCGGCTGGCGGCGCAGCGACGCACGCGACTTCAAGTCGCTGCTGGTCGGCATCCCGTACAAGGGCAGGCTGATCTACGTCGGCCGCGTCGGCACCGGATTCAACGAATCGACTATGCAGGACCTGGCCAAGCGCCTCAGCCCGGCAGAGCGCAAGACGAGCCCGTTCGACAACGACCTGACCGCCGAGGAACGCAAGGAGGCGGTCTGGGTGACGCCGAAAATCCATGGCACGGTGCGCTTCATGAACTGGACCGAAACCGGTCGCCTGTGGCACCCGGCCTGGCTGGGCACCTCGGACTGAGCGCGCACCGATGGCGAGCGACTCGGTTCCTCCGCGCCTATTACAGTGATCCCCGGCGGGACCGATCTTGAACGAGGAGTACACGGTGGACTTCAAGAACTTGGCGAACAAGGCGCTCGACCTGGCCCAGCAGAACGCGGACAAGGTAGAGACCGTCATCGACAAGGCAGGCGATCTCATCGACCAGAAGACCGACGGCAAGTTCGCCGGTCAGGTCGACTCCGCCCAGGAAGCCGCCAAGAAGGCGCTCCGCCAGGAGAAGTGACCCGCGCCCAACCGGGACATGGCGGCGGATGGTCCTGGAACTCGACTGCGCGAAGGCCACTTTCGAGCACTCCGGCCGGCCGTCGACGGACACCCGCGGCGATTCGACTGACCATGAATGCCCGCTGCCGGGCTCGCTGATCTGCCAGTACCGTGAGTGCCCCGAGGCCGGAGCGCGTCGGCGGCAGCGTGGCACCCGTCGCATTCCGTCGCGCCTCGCCGGACAGGGGAGGCCTCCATGTGCAGCATCCACGGAGCGGCCGGGGTCGATGGGGTCCCGCTAATCGAACGCGTCGGCCGAATGTGTCGTTCCGGCAACAAATTCGGGGTGTCGGCGAAACGTCGAGCGAGTGCCGACGGGTTCGGCCACCGGCAAGGTAGGTTGCCTGCCATGGCGACTCCGGACGGAATCGGTAGGGGGACATCGCTCCTCGGCAGCACGACAACATCCGGCACGCCGGTCCGGCGGATCGGCGCGGCGCTAGCGCGAGTCGGCTCGTCGGCGGCCGTTGCCGCAGCGTTGGTGCTGGCGTCGTCGCTGATCACGGCACCGGCCGCGCACGCCCAGGTGCCACCGCCCGACGCCGATCCGTTCTACGCCGCGCCCGCCGACCTCGCCGCCTACCCCGAAGGCGCGATCGTGGACTCGCGCCAGACCGCGTTGTTCGGTCTGCCGCTGCCGGTTTCGACGTGGCAGGTGAAATACCGCAGCACCGACGCCAGCGGCGCCGCGGTGGCCGACGTGGCCACCGTCATGGTGCCGATGGTGCCGTGGCTCGGGCCGGGCCCGCGGCCGCTGCTGTCGTATCAGATCGCCGAAGACAGCCTCGGCTCCCGCTGCGCGCCGTCGTACGCGCTGCGCGGCGGCGGCGATCCCGGCGGTACCCAGGCGTTGATCGACACCCCGTTCATGGCCGTCGCGCTGAGCCGCGGCTGGGCCGTGGTGACCAGCGATCATGAAGGCCCGCAATCGCGGTTCCTCGACGGTGTCAATTCCGGACGCGGCGTGCTCGACGGTATCCGGGCCGCCCGCGACCTGCCCGCCGCGGGCCTCGGCCCGGCGACTCCCCTTGCCGCGTGGGGCTATTCGGGCGGCGCCTTCGCCACCCTGTGGGCGGCGCAGATGCAGCCGCAGTACGCGCCGGACATCCACTTCGCGGGCATCGCCGCCGGTGGCGTTCCGTCGAACTGGCCCGCCATCGCCCAGCACGTGGACGGCACCATGCAGGCGGGCTTGGCGATGCTGATCGTCATCGCGGCCACCCGCGACAACCCGGGCGCCGGCATCCTGGACCTGCTCAACGAGCGCGGCCGCGCGATGATCGCCGCCGACAGCGCCGCCTGCGGTCCGGACCTGGTGACGAAGTACGTCAACGCTCGCGTCGACGACTACGCCACCGTCCCGAACCTGTTGGGGCAGCCCGCCTTCCGTGCGGCGACCGACCCGCACGAACTCGGCGCTCCCGCACCGAACGTGCCGATGTACCTGTACCACAGCACCAGCGACGACGTGGTCCCCGTTGCCGGGTTCACCGACCTGCTCGGCCGGTACTGCGCGCAGGGGGCCGCCATCACCTCCGTGCATTCCGTACTGCCCGGCCACAATCCGACCGCCGTCGGCGAGTCGTTCGGCGCGATGGCCTACCTCGCGGACCGAATCGCGGGTGTGCCGGTCGCACCGGGCTGCCACGAGCGCTAGCGCACGGTCCGAGCGGTCGGTATCCCGATTGCCTTGGCGCACAAACAAAGACGCGGCCCGCACCGAGGATTCGGTACGGGCCGCGCTGGTAGGTGTGCGTCAGTTCTTGGAACGGCCGGTCTCGTCCATCCACTTGGTCGTCCCCGGCGCCGCGGTGAGCGTGCTGATCAGGTCGATGCCCGCCACGATCAGCGTCGGACCGCCCGCGACGATGGTGCCGATGATCCCGCCGACGGCCGCCCCCGCCAGCACACTGGCGATCACGGTCGGTCCGCCGAGGATGCCGGTCAGCCCGACCAGGGCGCCGATCGCGGTGCCGATGAAACCGCCGATCGCGGTGGCGATGCCGAACGAGGACAGGAACGCGTCCTGTGCGCGCTGGTTCTCGAACGGCGAGGCGATCGGGGTGGCGGTGACCGGACGCGCCTGCGCGACGTCCTTGACCACGGTCAGTTCCAGCACGCGGCCCGCGTCGCTGACCGCGTGCGGCAGCGGGAACTCCAGCCCGTCCTGCCGGAACGCCAGCGGCATGCTGACCACTGTGTTCCCGGCTTCGTCGCGCACGTCGACGACATTGCCGACCACTTCGAACGATCCGCCGGTCAGCGTGGTGATGATCTTGTCCCCCACCAGTTTTGCCTCATAGCCGATCTCGGGAGTCGACGCCACGGCAGGCTGAGCATAGGCGGTGCCCGCGCCGACCGCGACGGCGGCGACGAGGGGCACGGCGGCCGCGGTGATTTTGCGGAGAATCATTCGGGTGTTCCATTCTTCATCAGGTTTCAAGCATTGGAGAACGCCGCGCACGTCGAATTCCTTCCCCCACTGCGGTGCGCGGTCGAGATGTGATCCAGAGAACAGCTACTCCGCAGATAACTCTACCTGTGAAAAATAGGTTTAGCCCCTGAAATAGGGGGCATGGATCCTCTTCAAAGACCGTGAATCAACTTATAGCAGTTGGCTATTCGGACGAGTTCAGTGCAGCACATTGATCGCGCGCGCGATGACCAGGGCGGCCAGAATCAGCGAGATCGCCGACTGCACCATCATCAACGCCTTCGCCCAGCGCGACATCGGCATCACGTCGGTCGGGCTGAACGCGGTCGCGTTGGTGAACGACAGATACAGGTAGTCCATGAACTGTGGCTCCCACTCCGGGCCGGCCAGTTCCGGGTTCTGCATCTGGACGAACATGAAGTCCGGCAACGGCTTTCGGGCATGCGCCCGGGCCGAGGGGCCGCCGCGATCGAACTCCCAGTAGCCTAGGCCGAACACCACCACGTTGGTCAGCCAGACCGCGCCGCCCGAGCCGAGCAGCCGGGCCGGATCGTCACTGAGCGTCCCGTCGATCAATCCGACCACCAGCCGGTCCGCCGAGTACGCCGTCGCCACCGCGAGCAGCCCGACCAGGCCGAGCCCGAGCCAGCGCAGCCAGGTCTCCTCCCGGTCGACCCGGACCGGGTTCGCGATCACCACGACCACCAAAAGCAGCGCCTCCAGCCCGGGCAGCAACCATCCAGGCTCGGGCAAGAATCGATCCGGCAACATCAACTGCAGCCCGATAATGGCCAGCACCGCGGCGGTCGCCGCCAACCTCGACTCGCCCGCGGTCCGCCGTTGCCAAGCCGGTACTCCGTCGCCGTCGCTCACCTGGCCAGTATCGCCCGTGACGGTCGGCTCGTGCGTCAGGCGGGCCTACAGCAGATACATGCCGAGCGCGAAGGCGCCCGCACACACCGCGACGACGATGACCAGCGCGATGGCATCACTGCGCCCAGGCGAACTGGGGTAGGCGGCGAGTTCGCCGGTGCCGCCGCGCGCGGTGATCGCCTCGCCGAGTTCGCCTGCGCGGCGGGTGGATACGGCCATCGCGGCGGTGAGAATGTCGATGAGCGGGTTCTCGGTGGCCAGGTAGAGCGGGCTGTCCTTGGGGCGCAGCTTGCGGGCCGCGCGCAGCACCCGGATCTCGTCCATCAGCAGCGGCAGGCCGCGCAGGGTCAGCGCGACGACGACGGCCCACTCGTCCACCGGCACCCGCAGCTTGCGCAGCGGCGCGCCGAGTGTGGCCAGCGCGGGCGCGATATCGCTCATCGGCGTCGTCCATGCGACGACGAACGACGCGGCCACCATGATCAGACCGAAGACCACCGTCTGCGCGTAACGCAGCACGGCCGGGGGGCCCACCGGCACGTTGATCGCGCCGGCGAGGAGGAGCAACGCCCAGAACCACCACGGCAGCCGCGGCAGCGTGCCGAGCGGCAGCCGGGCGAGCACCCCGATCAGCACCAGGAACGCGATCATCACGCCGAGCACCGGCCAGGTGGGCAGGAACATCAGCAGGAAGCTGATCAGGAACGCGCTGATCATCTTGGTGCCCGCCCACAGATTGTGGATCGGGCTCGACACCGGCACCCGGCGAAACAGCACCATACTCATGCCTTGCCTCCGCGCTCGAGCCGCCAGGCGGCGTCTCCCGGCTGCCGCAGTGGTGCGGCAGGACGTGAATCATGCTGCTGCGCCGCATCCTTGGGGACGGCGGCGGTGTCGGACGCCGAGTCGGCGGCGAGTAGTCGCCCGGAGCGCAGGTGCACCGTCCGATCGACCACCGCGGCCATGTCCTCCACGTCGTGCGAGATGACGATCAGCGTCAATCCGGAATCGCGCAGCCGCGCAAGCAGTTCCACGATATCCGCGCGACCCCCCGGGTCGAGTCCGGCCAGCGGCTCGTCGAGCACCACCACCTGCGGGTGGCAGGCGACGATCGCGGCGAGCACCACCCGTTTGGCCTGTCCGCCACTGAGTTCCTCGATGGACCGCGCGGCCAGCGAGCGATCCAAGCCGACGGCGTCGAGTGCCCGCCCGACGGCGCCGGACCCGGTGGCCCGCCCGCCCCAGTCCGCGATCTCCGCGCCGACCGTCTGCTTCTGCAGTTGCAGCCGAGAGTGCTGGAACGCCAACTCGACTCGGCCGATCTGCTTGGTGACCGCCTTGCCCGCGAGTTCGCAACGGCCGGAGCTCGGCGCGATCAAACCGGCCATGATCCAGGCCAGGGTGGACTTGCCCGACCCGTTGCCGCCGACGATGAGCAGGGCCTCGCCGCGCCGCACCGTCAGGTCGACCGAGTGCAAAGCGGCTGCCTCCCACGGTGTTCCGCGGTTATAGGTGTATTGGACGTCGCGCAGTTCGAGGATCGTGTCGCCCATCGGCCTGCGCCGCACGTCCCGCACCGGCCGCGGCCAGGCGGCCAGGCGTTCGACCGCGCGGCCCTGGTCCAGATGCACCACCCGGTCCGCCGCGGCCGCATCGGCCTCGTGGTGGGTCACCAGCACGACCGCCATCGAATGTCGTTTCGGCAGTGCGGCAAGCAATTCGACGAGCTCGCGCCGTCCCTCCGGATCGATCATCGAGGTGGCCTCGTCGGCGATGAGCAGCGCGGGTTTCCTGGCGAGCGCCGCGGCGACCGCGAGCCGCTGCTGCTGCCCGCCGGACAGCGTCGCGGTTTCCTTGTCGCCCATGCCGTCCAGGCCCACCTCGCCGAGCAACGCGTCGACGTCGACTGCGGCGGCGAGCTCGGTCGACAGCCCCCACACCACATCGTCGGCGACGAGCACGCCGAGCGTCTGACTCTCCGGCCGCTGCAACACGAGTGCGGTGCCGCCCTGATGCCCGAGTCCCGCCGAGCCGGGCCGCTCGACCGTTCCGGCGGTGGGCGGGAGTCCGGCGAGCAGCCGGGTCAGCGTCGACTTCCCGGAGCCGTTGTGCCCGACCACCGCGACGAATTCGCCGACGTCAACGGTCAGGTCGATCTCGCGCAGCGCGTCGCGCACGGTGCCCGGGTATCGGAAGGCCGCCCCACGCAACGTCACCGGCAGCGGCGCGATCGCGCGATCGTCCGGCGGCGCGTCGAGCCGGTCCTGGCCGGGCAGCCAGGTCAGCCGGTCCAGCACCGAGCCGAGCACGAACCAGGAGAAGATCGCGGTCGCCACCATGCCCGTCGCGACCCCGCCGCCGACCCAGGCCCACCACCAGCGCAGCACCGAATCGGTGAGGTCGGCGGCGGCGCGCCCGAGCGGCTCGAGCTGCTGCTGGCGCGCCGCGAGATCCTGGATGCCGCGCGAGGTGTTGCGCAGGGTGTCGAACAGCAGATTTCGCCCTGCCGAGAACAACTGCAGCAGGCCGACCGCGAACCCGGCCCACACCAGGCCTGCGATGGCGGAAAGGCCGAGCACCGAGACGAATCCGCCGCCGCGCCGTTTCGTGGTCCCGATGATGCCCGCGATCGTGGCCGTCGCCATCAGCCCGGTGGTGGCGAGCAGGCCGGTTGCGACAAAGGTGACCACCGTCGCCGCGACGGCGGCGGTGACCAGCGCGCGCAGCCGGTAGCGCTGCGCGATCAACCCCATCGGCACCGCGGCCACCAGGTTCAGCGCGGCCGCGAACGGCATGACCGAGCCGACGGTGACCAACCCGACGGTGGCACCGCCCAGCACGGCGCCGACGGCCAGCTCGATCGGTCGTAGCGGCCCGTGTTCGGCCGTTCCGTCAGCTATCGGGCGTCCAGTCACGGCACAAGTCTGCCAGTGTGTGCACTCGGCGCGCCGTCAAGCGGCCGGGCGGCCTCCGACATTCGTCCTCGCAAGCGCTGCTAGGTGAGGGTGTAGTCATCCGGGTCGAGCCTGCGGATGCGGCGGCGGTAACTGGTCTGCGAGCCCGGCCAGTTGTTGGTGATGCGGCCCGCGGCGTTGCGGTACCAGCTGGAGCAGAAGTTCCACGGGGTGCGGGCGAGGCGTTGCTGCAGGGCGGCGTTGAATCGTTCTTCCCGATCAGCACGGACCTCGAGGCAGCGCCGTCGGCGTTGCCCGAGCAGTTCGACGGCCTGCCGGATGTAGCGGGTCTGCGATTCGATCATGTAGATGATCGAGCCCGCACTGAGATTGGTGTTGGGCCCATAGACGAGGAATAGATTCGGGAAGTCCGGCACCGAGATGCCGTAGTAGGCATGCGCGCCGTCGGTCCACGCGTCGGACAGCTTGTGGCCCGCGCGGCCGTAAATGTTCATCGGCCACAGGAATTCGGTGCCTTTGAACCCGGTGCCGTAGATGATCACATCCACCGCGTGGACAGTGCCGTCGGCGGTGCGCACGCCCTCGGGCACCACCTCGGTGATCGCAGCGGTCTCCACCCGGACGTTCGGTTGGGTCAACGCGGGGTAGTAGTCGTTGGAGAACAAGGCGCGCTTGCAGCCGATCGGATAGTCGGGGGTCAGCTTGGTCCGCAACGCCGGATCGGCCACCTGCTTGTGCAGATGGCGGTCGGCGATCCGCGCCACCAGCCGGGCGATGGCCGGGAATTCGACGAGGCCGAGCGACACGAAATCCGCGATGGCCCACCAGCCGAAGCGCTCGACCAGCAGCGCGCCGGGCAACCTGGCGAACAGCCGGTGCTGAATCGGCGAGTAGTCGGTATCGAATTTGGGGATCACCCAGGCCGGGGTGCGCTGGAACAGGGTGAGCTCGGCGACCTTCGGCTGGATCTCCGGGATGTACTGGATGGCGCTGGCGCCGGTGCCGATGCAGGCGACGCGCTTACCGCCGAGCTCGACGCCGTGGTCCCAGGTGGCGGAGTGGAACGCTGGGCCCGCGAAGGTATCGAGGCCGGGGATGTTCGGCAGCGCGGGCCGCGACAGCTGGCCGACCGCCGAGATCAGGACGTCCACGGTTCGCGCCGCGCCGTCCGTGGTGCGGATGGTCCAGCGCCCGGCCGCGTCGTCGAATTCGGCATCGGTCACCTCGGCACCGAACCGGATCGCGTCGAGCACGCCGTTGCGTTCCGCGACACCGCGCAGATAGCCGTGGATGGCGTCGCGACCGGAGTAGCGCTGCGGCCAGTCCGGTTTCGGCTCGAACGAGAAGGAGTACAGCGGGGACGGCACGTCGCAGGCGGCGCCCGGATAGGTGTTCTCCCGCCACACCCCGCCGAGGTCGGCGGCCCGCTCCAGGATGGCGATGTCGTGGAAACCGTTGCGGCGCAGTTCGATCGCCATGCCGATGCCGCCGAAGCCCGCACCGATGATGAGGACCGATGGCCGGTTGCCCGCTGTCATGTGACGCTCCTCACAAGACTGAAGATAATTCCACTGTAGGGGGCGTCGGGGCAACCGATCGAGAAATTCGGCCATACTGGGCGGCGTGGAGCGGGTGCAGGATCCGGGAATTCGCGACTGGAACTTTCCGCGCGGGATAGCCAGCGTGGCGCTGATGGTCGGCTACGCGGCCGAGCGCGGCGTGCCGGTCGGGCGGATGCTCGCCGGAACGGGGTTGTCCGAGCCGGTGCTGCGCGACCCGGACGCGCAGATCGACGCACACATCGAACTCACGGTGGTCCGCAATCTGGTGCGGGAACTCCCCGACTGGCCCGCGCTCGGCGTCGAGGTCGGTCGCCGCTATCGGATCACCACCTTCGGCATCTTCGGCTTCGCGTGCGTCAGCAGCCCGACCCTCGGCGAGGCGATCTCGTTCGCGCTGCGGTATCTGGAGTTGAGTTTCACCTTCAGCCTGCCCGTCGCCGAATGGCGCGCGGGGGAGTTCATCGCCTGGGTGCACGACGAGCTGATTCCGGCCGATGTGCGCCAGTTCCTGGTCGAACGCGACGTCACCGCCATGCACCAGGTGATGAGCGATCTGCTCGGCAGGCACCTGCCGCTGGCCAGGGCCGAGTTCCGTTTTCCGGAACCGGATTACGCCGATCGGATCGAAGCGGTCACCGTGGTGCGCCCCCGGTTCGGGCAACCGCGCAACCTGTTCGCGATCGAGCCCGCGGTGCTGGATCAGCCACTGCCGCAGGCGAATGAACAGACCTGGGCCATGTGCCTGGCCCAGTGCCGCGACCTGGTGCACCGCCGCCGCGCCCGCACCGGCATCGCCGCCGAGGTGCGTGAACTGCTGGTGCCCGGCGGCACCGACGGATTCGCCGGGCCGCCCGGAATCGACTCCGTCGCAAGCGATCTCAACATGAGCACCCGCACCCTTCGCCGCCACCTCGATGCCGCGGGCACCAGCTATCGCGCGCTGCTCGACGAGGTGCGCCGCGCCCTGGCCGAGGAAATGCTCTCCGCCACTCCGCTTTCGGTGAGCGACGTGGCGATCCGGCTCGGCTACGCGGAATCCTCGACGTTCATCTACGCGTTCAAGCGCTGGACCGGCGCGACGCCCGCTGCTTATCGCCGCGAACGGGCCGTCCGCCGCTGACCGGCTCAGGTCAGCTCGGCAGTGCGCCGAGCCGGCCGCTCATCGGGACGGTGCGGAAATGCGTTGTCAGGCTGTGCTTCTCATCGATCAGATGCAGCGCGACGGCGGGGTCGGGCGCATAGTCCATCACGTGGTCGGGCAGCTCGAGCTCCCAGACGCCGCCGAGGACCGACGCGGTGCTCGGCGCCACCAGCAGCGGCCGTCCGGCGAATGTCGTTGTCGCCGAGGAATGTGCGTGACCGGTGAGCACCGCGATGATGCGTTTGTCGCCGGCCACCAGTTCTGCGAACTTCTCCGGCTCCTCGAGCGAGATCTCGTCGACGACCGGGCTGAACAGATACGCGGGCGGGTGATGCAGCGCGAGCAGGATCGGCTTGTCGGCCGGGGCGGTGGCGAGCACACCGTGCAGCCAGGTGTACGTCTCGTCGGCGATCCGGCCGCTGTCCGCGCCGGGAATGCTCGAATCCAGCAGTGCGACGGTCAGATCCCCGACGCGGTGGGCGTGGTTGATCGGCGCGGTCGAGGCGGCTTCGCCGAGCAGCGTGCTGCGGAACGTGGCGCGATCGTCGTGATTGCCGGGGATGGCGTACACCGGAATGTCGATGTCGAACGCGAGTCTGGCCTCGGCGTATTGCTCGGCCTTGCCGGAATTGGTGACGTCACCGGTCACCAGGATCGCGTCCGGCTTGCGGCGTAAGCCTGCGAGAAAGGTCATGACCCGCTCGACCCGTTCGGCGTTGCGGGCGCCGAGATCGAAATGTGTGTCGCTGACCTGAGCCACCAGGATCATCGGCATTCGCTTTCTCTGGGGGATCGCTCCGTTGCGTCAGAGTGTGCCCGCCTCCCGTGCGCGACACATACTAAGGCTAGTTGACCTGCGTGTTACGCGTCGCCATGAGGCTCACCACCAGCGAAAACCTGCGCGGCGGTCTGTGTTGGCGCTCACGGGGACTGCTCGCCGACGGTCGCCGACAGCGTCTGCAACGACCGCAGGAAGGCTCGCCGATCCGCCGCGGGCAGCTGCGAGAGCAGGCGATTCTCCTGCTCCTGGATATCGGCCTGCACTCGGTCGCGCAGGGTGCGCCCGGCCTGGGTGATCGACACCAGGTTGACCCGCCGATCCGCCGGATCCGGTGCGCGCTCGATCAGCCCGCCCCGCTGCAGTTCATCGAGCACTCCGATGATCCGGGTCTTGTCGGCATTGATCGACTTGGCCAGCGCTGCCTGCGTATAGACGGGTTCCTTGCCGAGCCCGAGCAGCACGGAATATCCCCACATCGACAGCGCATGCCGTTCGAGCACGGGCAGTTCCGCGGCGATGAGCCCCCGGATGAGCGGGGCCATCATCGCGGCGAGGTCGGGACGAGGAGCTTCGGACATGGCTAGAAAATACCGCTCGACAGATGATAAGCGCATGCCTACGATAGGCTCGTACTTATTATTATGGATTGAGGAGCAGCCGACGATGGCCACCGAACCGAATATCAGCGCTGAACTGCGCACCCTCGACACCTTGCAGAACACCATCGACCTCATCGCGTTCAACGCGCAGGCGGTACGGACGAGCATCGGCCTGGTCGAGCAGTTGACCAGCGCGGACCTGAGCAAGCCGACGCCGTGCGCCGGTTGGACGCTGCACGGGCTGCTGACGCACATGATCGCCCAGCACTACGGATTCGCGGCGGCGGCCCGTGGTGACAGCGACCCCGTCCAGTGGAAACTGCGCCCGCTCGGCGCGGATCCGGTGGCGAGCTATCGCGCCGCCGCCGAGCATGTCATCGAGGCGTTCGCCGAGCCCGGCGTGCTCGACCGGAAGTTCTCGCTTGCGGAGTTCAGCGCCGACTACGAGTTCTCCGGTGCACAGGCGGTGAGCTTCCACTTCATCGACTACGTCGTCCATTCCTGGGATGTGGCAAAGACTTTGGGACTGGCCGTGCACTTCGACGCGGAACTGGTCGAGGCCGCGTTCCCGGTGGCGCAAGCCGTTCCCGGTGGCGATATCCGGCTCGCCCCCGGTGCCGCGTTCGGCCCGGAGGTGCAGTGGTCCACCGAGGATCGGCTCGACCAGATCATCGCGATGCTCGGCCGGTCGCCGGAGTGGCCGCGCTGAGCTAGCGGGTACCGCTCAGCAATTCGCCTGCGCGGCGGAGCAATTCGTCGGTCTCGTCCGGCTCGGCCTGGATCGGACGCCAGAAGTCCGCGTCGGGTGTCGCTGCCAGGGCGAGTTCCGGCGGGGTGCGCCAGTCCGCCGTCAGGCCGAGTCGCCACGAATGCAGGTAGGTTCGCTCGCGCGCGCCCGACTTGTCGAAGAGCGGATCGCCGACGATCGGGTGACCGATCCACGCCAGCTGCACTCGAATCTGGTGGCGGCGCCCGGTGATCGGGCGCAGCGCGAGCACCGCGTACTCGTCCCGGCGCAGCACCGTCACGAAGTCGGTGCGCGACGGATAGTTCTTGGTATCGAGCAGGTCGGCGTCCTCGACGAACCAGCGATCCGCCGCGCGCTGAATGCTCTCCCGCGGCGCCGCGATGCGGACGCGGTTCTTGCGCCCGACGCTCAGCGGCAGGTCGATCAGACCGGCGTCGGGCAGCTCGCTCGACGTGACGATGGCGAGGTACGCCTTCTCCGCGGTCTGCTTGTTGAACTGCCTGGTCAACTGTCCGTGCGCACCGAGTTCCTTGGCGAGCAGCACCAGCCCGGAGGTCACCTTGTCGATCCGGTGCACCGGGTAGAGCGTCTCGCCCGCCGCGGCCGCCAACTCGACGAGATCGGTGTCGTGCCGCTCCCCGGTGACGGAGATCCCGGCGGGCTTGTGCAATGCCAGGATCGCGTCGTCCTCTTCGACGAGGAATCGCGCACGCAGCTCGGACCAGTCCATTTCCACTGGCACGAGCTTAGATCGCGGTAGCGGCCAGGCTGGAGCGCGGTGGCCTCAGTCGTTCTTCTCGTTGCGACGCAGGATGTGCGGGCGCAGGCGATTGAAACCACGGACGCGGACGCTGCGCAGGTTCTTGATGACGAACTCGGGCTCACCCTCGAGCGCGGCGGCGGCCTCGTCATCGACGAGCACCGTGCCGGGCCTGGCGACGCCGGTGAGGCGGGACGCGATGTTCACGACCGAGCCGTACAGGTCGCCGAACCGTTGCAGCACTTCGCCGTACGCGATGGCGACCCGCAGCTCCGGCGTGCCGCCGACCATCATCGTCGACTCCTGGATGGCCAGCGCGATGCGGGCCGCGTTGGCGGCGCTGTTCGCCGCGAACATGACCTCGTCGCCGACGTTCTTGACCACCCAGCCGCCGTTCTCGGTGATCGCGGCGGTGGTGGTGGATTCGAACGACTCCAGCAGCAGCGAGAGCTCGTCGGGGTGCAGGTGCCTGGTCAGCCGGGTGTAGCCGACCATGTCCGCGAAGCCGACCGCCAGCTCGCGGATGGTCTCGCCCGCCGAGGTGCCCGGGTCCAGGGACCGGGACAGCGCGGCGGCGAGGTGCCGCCGCCAGGCGTAGGTGTTGAGCTGTTCGAGCGTCGCGATGGTGCCCTCGGTGGCGGTGCGAATGGTTTCCTCGGGATCGGCGGCCGGGTCGGCGGCGGCGATGCGTTCGCCGATCTCGGCCAGCACCAGGTCGACCTGCCATTCAGCCAGCCGGGCCATGCCCTGGCCGAGGGTGCGCGCGGTCGCCGCCTGCTGCCTGGCATCGGCGGAGGCGAGGATGTTCAGGTCGCGGAAGTTCCGCAGCGCTGAGATATCTGCCTCGGTGTAGTCGATGGCGTCGTCGTCCAGCCCCGCCGGAAAGCCGAGCGCCGTCCACAGCCGCTTGGTCAGCGCCGTGGTCGTGCCCGCCTGCTCGGCTACATCGGTGCGGCTGTATTGCCGGTTCCCGTCCAGCAGATACGACTCGACAATCGACTGCACCAGCTCGGACTTCTCGGTGGGCACCATGCCCGTACCTTACGACGACCACCCCACTACCCGCCGTGAACACCGCCACCATTGGGTGACCTCACAGCGGGCGGCTCACTCCGGCTCGGCGGATTCGCCGACATAGGCCGCAAGGGAATCCCAGGACCAAGTCAGCGTGCCCGCGGCGAGATCGCCGACAACACCGTCGAGCCAGCGCAATTCGGCCTCGGTGACAGCGCGCAGATATTCGTCCTCCAGCATCACCACCCGCGGCAGTTCCATGGCCGCCATTTGCTCGGCATCGGCGTCCATCTCGGTCAGCTGTTCGCGCAAAGTCTTTGCCCGCCGGGCCAATTCGGTGCGGGCGCTATCCGGGCCGAGCAGCATCAGTAATGACAGCGCGGCCGGGAAGTCGGGGTACTCGTTGCGCGGTATCGCGATCATCTCGGCCAGCCAGGTGGTGCAGGCGGCGCGGCCCGCGTCGGTGATCTCGTAGACGGTGCGCTCCGGGTACTGCTGATCGCGTCCGGTCTCGCGGACCGCGACCAGCCCGGCCTCCAGCAGCCTGCCGATCGTCTTGTAGAGCGCGGCGCGCTGGCTGACGTTGACGACCTTGTCCTTGCCCCACTCCTTGATCCGGCGCTGGATGGCGTACGGGTGCATCGGCTCGAGATTCAGGATGCCGAGCACGACCATCGCCAAGGGAGAGCGCTTGAACTGCGCCGATGCCGTCATGTGACTCATTCTAATGGTCGCCGGACAACTAGGTTCCAAAAACTAGTTGCCAAGAAACTAGTTCTTGTGTCACTATTGATTCAGCAGGAGGAACCAACCGAAAGGACTCCCGACATGACCACCAAGACCCAGATCCACGTCGATCACGGCACCACCAAGCGCCTCGGTGACTGGACCGACGCCACCGCCTTCGACGTCACCGTCCGCTACGGCAGCGTCGTCATCGACCTGCGCTCGCCGCAGCTCGCCGGCGACGGCGATATCGAGGTGCACGCCAACCTCGACCACGCCATGGTCAAGCTGCTCGTCCCCGACGACGCCGTCATCGACCAGTCGGCGCTGCAGTGGACCGGCCGCGGCCGGGTGAAGGACTTCGCCCGCCCGCAGCACGCCGCAGGCCGCGTCATCCGGCTCACCGGCACCAGCACCACCAGCGAATTCCGCGTGCACCGCGGCGGCATCGCGGTGCTGTCCGCGATGTTCTCCCGCGAGTTCTTCGAGGACGCCCGGCGCGCCAACCGCGAGGGTCGTACCCCGACCCTCGCCGACCCGGCCAACGCCCCCCGTTGACCGAAAACACAAGAATGCCCCGGACTTTCGAGTCCGGGGCATTCTCGGTTCTAGCGCGATAGCGGATCAGGCGGCGACCGGTGCGGAACCTGTGTTCCGCCAGACGGTTCCGCGACGTTCGTAGGAGATCAGCTGCTCTACGGCGTGCGCGACGCGGGGGCCGAGTTCGCGTTCCAGCAGATACAGCCCGACGTCCAGACCTGAGGTCACGCCGGCGCCGCAGACCAGATCGCCATCGTCGATGACGCGGGCGGGCACCACGATCGCGCCGGTTCGCGCGAGGACTTCCATGCCCAATGGATGCGTGGTCGCCGGACGGCCTGCGAGTAAACCGGCGAACCCGAGCAGTAGTGAGCCGCCACAGACGCTCGCGACGGTCACCCCGGGCCGGTCGACGGCTTCCTTCAGCAGCGCGGGCAGTTCGGTGCCGAGCGCACGGGTGAGGACGGTCAGGACGCTGTCGTCCCCGTGATCGTCCGCGTCCGTCGGCATGCGGCCCATCCCGCCCGGCACGATGACCACGTCCGCGCGGATCGGGTCCAGTTTTCCGGTGGCGCGCAACACAATCGGCGGCACCCCGCTCGGCACCTCGCGCGCCCCCTCGGCGGACACCAGCTCGACCTCGAGCTGGTCGCCGGTGACCGTGCCACCGGCGCCGAGCACCTCGAACGGCGCGATCACATCCAGCGGGTCGAACCCATCGAACAACACGAACTGTGCGAGCATCGAAATCTCCTTCTACCTCGGTGATTACGACGCTAGGTGCCCGGCTGACGATCGAGAAGTAGCTCGATCGTCAGCTTCCAACGGATTCTCGCCAGGATCGGTTGTGGCCGAACCGGTTACCTGACGCGGGCCAGGAAAGTGTCGATGGCGGCCCACATCTGTGGGTTGAGCTGGGTGTGTGTGCCGGTGCCCGTGACGGTGTGGAAGTCGACGCCGTTGGCGGCGAACTGGGCGGCGAGGGTCGCGTGCAGTGGCGACGGGACCGTGGTGTCGGTGACGTTGAGCAGCAACAGGATCGGGGCGTCGTAGCCGGTGGTCGGCACGGTCAGGTACGACTCGTACGCGGTGCGAACCCGGCTGTCGGACAACGGCTTCGACAGCAGCTCCCCGATGCCCATGCCTTCCACGCGCGCCTCGATCTCCGGCTTGCACATGGTGGCGATCTCATCGAGCAACTCGTGCCCCACCGGGCTCAGATACTGGTTGAAATCGACGTCGGTTCGCGCGGCCCGCACTCCGGCGAAGATGGTCGAGATGAAGCCGAGCGTTTCCGCCGTGCCCGGCACCGTCGGAATCGCGGGTCCCGCGATGGGCAGCGCCTTTTCGACATCCGACGCCGGGTCGATCGCGACCGTGCCGCGGTAATCGAGGTCGGGCGCGTAGCTCGACTGCAGGTAGCCGGTGCCGAGCGCCGCGTGCCCGCCTTGCGAGGGGCCGAGCGCGGCCCAGGTGCGCGACAGTTCGGGATGCGCGGAGCGCGCGGCGCGCAGCAGGTCGATGGTCGCCGTCGCCTCGGTCTTCAGCTCGAGGTACGGATGCGGCCCGGTATCGAACAGGCCGAGCCCCAGATAGTCCGGCGCCACCACCGCGAAGCCCTGTTCGATCAGGTGCTGCATGATGCCGTCTTCTTCGGTGTGCCAATGCGAGTTCGGCGCCGTGCTCGGATCGGATTCGCCGCCACACCCGCGCCCGAGCCCGGTCGTGCCGTGGTCGAACGCGATGACCGGCCACCCGCCGGGCGGCGGCGTGCCATTCGGGATGAACAACGCCCCGCTCGCCTGCTTGGGCGAGCCATCCGACCCAGCCATCCAGTAGGTGATCACCGACCCGTTCGGCATCGGCCGCCAGCCGTCGGCCTGCGGAGTAGCCGAGATCAGCATCCCCGGAGTTTCCGCGGCTGCCGGAGCCGCCTGCAACCCGAGCATGACGCTTGCCGAGACCGTGGCCACTGCCACAGAACTCTTCCAACCACGATTAACGCGCATCGAAGACTTCTCCTTGGTGCTGGACGGTCGTCCAGTTGAAGAGCAGCTTAGGACGGGTTGTGTATCTACCACATCGGTCAGTGGCGAATTGTAAGCAAACCCACGCTACCTCGCACCGCGGCAGATAAGGGAAAGGCGAGCAAGTAACTCCGCGCGGTTACTGCGGCACGTCCAGCTCTATCGCGGCAGTCCGGAGTGCTTCGGCGGTCCTGGCCGCCGCCTCGCTGAGCGGGGACGGGAGCCGGGCGAGCACGAGTCGCCGGTGTTCCTGCGGGCCGCCGCGGACCGGGAGGACGCGCACGCCGGGCAGGGCGGCGGGGGCGAGGACGGCGGGGATGGTCGTCAATCCGCAACCGGCGGCGACCAAGTGGAGTTTGGCGAGCCAGTCGCGGGCGGTGTGCGCGATCTCCGGGCGTTCGTCCAGGCCGGGCCAGACGCCCATCAATCGGTCGTCGCTGGTGTTGGGTCCGGCGATCCATTGCCGGCCGTGCAGGTCGGCGACGTCGATGTAGTCGCCGCGCGCGAGCGGGTGAGTAGCGGGCACGGCCACGCACAGGCTGCGTTCGGTGAGGGTGCGCAGGATCAGTGCGGGCGACTCGGTGTCCGGCGGCCGGAACGGCGGCTCGGAGCCGATCAGCGCCAGGTCGATGCTGCCCGCGCGCAGTGCGCGGACCAGCGCGGGTGTGCTGCCTTCCCGGCTCTGGAGATTGATGCCGGGATGGGTCTGCCGCAGCGCCGCGATGGCCTTCGGCAGCAGGGCGGCACCCGCGCTGGGGAACCAACCCACCCGTACCGTCGCGGCCTGGGCGGGCAACCCGGACAACTCGCGGGCGGTCGCGTCGATCTGATCGAGCACGGCGGTGGCCCGCCGCAACACGAGATGCCCTGCCGCCGTGAGCTTTACGCCCTCCCGATGCCGCTCCAGCAGTTCCGTGCCCGCCACCCGTTCGATCGAGGCGATCTGCCGCGATACCGCGGACTGGGTGTAGCCGAGCGTGCCCGCCGCCGCGGTGAAGGTGCCTTGCTCGGCAACGGTGCGGAAGACGCGCAGCGCGGTCAGCGAGACATCGGTGAAGTCCATGAGTAATACGCATACCATGTGTGCCCAATTCTCGTTGGACTCATGGATGGCCACTGCCTAACTTGGAGTCATGAACAACGCACGCATTGCCCTGGTGACCGGGGCGAATCAAGGTCTGGGCCGGGCACTCGCCGAGGGGCTCGCCGCCCGAATGAACCCCACGGATCTGGTGCTGCTGACCGGACGCAACCCGCAGCGGGTGGCCGAGGCCGCGGCCGAGATCGCCGCCGCGCCCGGCACCCGCAGCCAGGTGCAGGGCCGAGTACTCGATGTCGCCGACACCGAAAACATCACCGCCCTCGCCGCCGAACTACGGGAAAGCCACGGCGGAGTGGACATCGTCGTCTCCAACGCCACCACCCGGGTCCTGCCGGATCAGTCCCAGTCCGCGCTGGCGGACGAGTACATCGACGTCGCCAACACCGCGACCCACACGATCCTGCGCTCCTTCGCCCCGATCCTGCGTCCCGGCGGCCGGCTGCTCGTCGTAGCCAGCTCGCTCGGCACCCTCGGCCACCTGCCCGAGCAACTGCAGCCGCTGTTCGACAACGCCACCCTCGACCAGGTCGAGTACGCCGTCGAATCCTGGCGCAGCGCAATCCATTCGAAGACGGCCGAAGAGGCGGGCTGGCCCCGCTGGCTGAACACTCCCTCGAAGGTCGCTCAGGTGGCCGCCGTGCGCGCGGTAGCAGCGGAGCGTCGCGCCGAGGACCTGGCCACCGGCGCGCTGATCGCCTCGGTCTGCCCCGGCATGGTCGACACCGCGACCTCACGCCCGTGGTTCAGCGACTTCAGCGACGCTCAGACGCCCGCCGAAGCCGCCCGCGCCGTAGTCGATCTCGCGCTGACACCGGGCGTCGACCCGGATCAGTACGGCGAACTGATCCAATTCGGCAAGGTCGTGCCCTGGCACTCCGGCACCCCACTGGATGAGCAAGCGCTGCAGCTCATTCCGTGAGTCAGGCGATACCGAAGTCCTTGATCTTCCGATAGATGGTGGCCCGCGACATGCCGAGTGCCGCGGCCGCCTCGGACTTGCTGCCGCCGTTCTCCTGCAGGCTGCGCACGATCGCGTCGCGCTCCAGCGCCTCGAGCTGGCTGAGCCTGCGCCTGGTCAGCGAACGGCATTGCGGCGGCAGCTTATCGGCCTGGATCAGGCCGGATCGTTGCACGGCAATGGTTTCCGCGAGGATCCGGCGCAGTTGGGTGACGTTGCCCGGCCAGGGCAGCTTGCCGAGTTGGCGCATGGCGTCCGGGGCCAGCCGGACGTCGGCGCCCTTGGTGAGCTCGCGCAGCAGGAACGGAACCAGGTCGTCGAGGTCCTCGATGCGATGCCGCAGCGCGGGCACGCCGACGGTGTGCGTGAAGAACGGCAGCAGCAGCGAGTCGACGGCGGGCGCCCTGGTCGCCGAATTCACGGTCGCCGCAATCCATCCGCGACCCGCGCAAGACTGCAGGATCTCGGCCAGCGGCTCGATCACATCGGTGGGCAGCCGCTCCAGATCGGTGAGCACGACATTGAACTCGTTGCTCGCGGTCTCGGTGCTCAAGGCGCTGAGCATGTGCTCGGCGTCGGCGAAATCGGAGGTCCGCAGCACCCGGACCATCTTGTCCGCACTGACGTGGGCGGCGACGGCACGAGCGAGCCGCGTTCGCCCCGAGCCCTTTTCGCCGTCCAGCACCACCCACTCGCGATCGCGACAGCAGCGCTCCACCTGCTGACAGCTGCGCCGCCACGAGCTACTGCGTCCCGCGACGCCGGGCACCGTGAAGGTGGCCTGCCCGATCGTTCGCCGCACGGCGCGGTCGACGGCCAGCTGGACGTGCAGCACGACGCCGCGTACCCCACCGCGCACCAGAATCCGCTCCACGGCCGTGACTTTCGTGGTGTGCCCACTCGGCAACTGCGCGACCAGGGTGTCGACGTTCCCGGCACCACCGGCCAGATCTGCCGAAAGTTCCAGCAGCGCAGCTTGATCGTGCGCGTCCAGCGCATGCCGCAGATACTGGTTCATCAACACCACATCGCCGCCGATCGCGAGCACGCCGAGCGGGTACCGGCGGCATTGGCGCAGATACGTTTCCAGCAGCGCCGTTTCGCTCTCGCTGGCCAACGAGCTGAGCCGATCCTCGATCTGACTGCTCGCGCTCTTGGCGAGGGTGAACAGCAGCGGATCGGATCGGCTTGCCCAGCAGGTCAAGTCGATAACCCCGAGTACCGCCCTGGTCAACGGATGCCGGATGGGCGAGCCCGCACAGGCCAGCCTGCCCAGCGTGCCCAGATAGTGTTCACCGCCGCGAATGAAGGTGGGGCTGGCGGTTTCCAGCGTGGTGCCGATGCCGTTGGTGCCGACGAACATCTCGGCGTAGCTGTAGCCCGGCGCGAGCTGCACGCTGTCCAGCAGGTGCATGATCGTCACCTCGGAGGCGTAGCGTTCCAGCACCAGCCCGTCCGACGAGGTCAAGATGACGCTGACGGTCTGTGCCGCAAGATCATTGGCGAGTCGCTGCAGCACCGGCGCGGCGGCGTTGGTGAGTGGCGAATCCAGATTCGGGTCGCGCACATACGGCAGCTCCACCCGATCCGGATGAACGCGCAGTGCGCGCGAACGACGCCAGGAATCGAGCACCGTGCTGCGCACCGGCAGGGTGTCCACGGGTCCGGCGGTCAGGAACCGTTCCCTGGCTTGCTGCAGGCTGACAACGGCGTCGACATGCGGATCCGACATTGCTCTCACCTCGAAACTGGCCAGCGGTACTCCACGCTAACCGCGTCTCAATGTGCGACGCGTCTCACATTGAGACGTCCAGCGTATCGCTTTCGCTGTGTCATGGGTCACAGGAAACGTGTACCGCAGCCGCAGCAGGAGGAAGACGTTGAGCAGGCAAAGCCTGAGCAAGGCTCATAAGAAGATCACCGAACTGTCGTGGGAACCAACCTTCGCGACGCCGGCCACCCGGTTCGGCACCGATTACACATTCGACAAGGCGCCGAAAAAGGATCCGCTGAAACAGATTCTGCGCTCCTACTTCCCGATGGAGGAGGAGAAGGACAACCGGGTCTTCGGCGCGATGGACGGCGCGATCCGCGGCAATATGTTCCGTCAAGTACAGCAGCGGTGGATGGAATGGCAGAAGCTGTTCCTGTCGATCATCCCGTTCCCGGAGATCTCGGCGGCCCGCGCGATGCCAATGGCCATCGACGCGGTGCCGAACCCGGAGATCCACAACGGGCTCGCGGTCCAGATGATCGACGAGGTGCGGCATTCGACGATTCAGATGAATCTCAAGCGCCTCTACATGAATCACTACATCGATCCGGCCGGCTTCGATATCAGTGAGAAGGCGTTCGCCAACAACTACGCGGGCACCATCGGCCGCCAGTTCGGCGAGGGCTTCATCACCGGCGACGCGATCACCGCGGCGAACATCTACCTGACCGTGGTCGCCGAAACCGCCTTCACCAACACGCTTTTCGTCGCGATGCCCTCGGAGGCGGCAGCCAATGGCGATTACCTGCTGCCGACGGTGTTCCACTCGGTGCAGTCCGACGAGTCGCGGCACATCTCCAACGGCTACTCGATTCTGCTGATGGCGCTGGCCGACGAGGACAACCGGCAGTTGCTCGAGCGCGACCTGCGCTACGCCTGGTGGAACAACCACTGCGTGGTGGACGCCGCGATCGGCACCTTCATCGAGTACGGCACCAAGGACCGGCGCAAGGATCGCGACAGCTACGCCGAGATGTGGCGGCGCTGGATCTACGACGACTACTACCGCAGCTACCTGATCCCGTTGGAGAAGTACGGCCTGACCATCCCGCACGACCTGGTCGAGGAGGCCTGGAACCGGATCGTGAACAAGGGCTACGTGCACGAGGTGGCCCAGTTCTTCTCCACCGGTTGGCCGGTCAACTACTGGCGTATCGATCCGATGACCGATCAGGACTTCGAGTGGTTCGAGGAGAAGTACCCGGGTTGGTACAACAAGTACGGCGTGTGGTGGGAGAACTACAACCGCCTGCGCTACCCGGGTCGCAACAAGCCGATCGCCTTCGAGGACGTCGACTACCAGTACCCGCATCGGTGCTGGACGTGCATGGTGCCGTGCCTGATTCGCGGCGACATGGTGACCGAGAAGGTCGACGGTCAATGGCGCACGTACTGCTCGGAGACCTGTGCGTGGACCGATATCAAGGCGTTCCGTCCGGAGTACGAGGGCAGGCCGACCCCGAACATGGGACGGCTCACCGGCCATCGCGAATGGGAAACCCTGCACCACAACCAGGATCTCGCCGACATCGTGCAAAACCTCGGTTATGTGCGCGACGACGGCAAGACCCTGATCCCGCAGCCGCACCTGGATCTCGACGATCCGAAGAAGCTGTGGACGCTGGATGACCTGCGCGGCATCAACTTCCAGAGCCCGAACGTGCTGCT
This sequence comes from Nocardia sp. NPDC060255, assembly GCF_042727395.1. Taxonomy (NCBI): domain Bacteria; kingdom Bacillati; phylum Actinomycetota; class Actinomycetes; order Mycobacteriales; family Nocardiaceae; genus Nocardia; species Nocardia sp. NPDC060255. The sequence continues at coordinate 221,712 of NZ_JBHXAU010000011.1, forward strand.
GAACGAGATGACGGACGCCGAGCGCGAGGCGCACGTCGCCGCGTACACGGCCGGTGGTCCAGGCGGTCGCCCGGCGAAGGTCGGCTGATCCCATCGACGCCCGGTGTCCGTGCACGCGGGCACCGGGCCCCACCCGAGGAGTTTCCCGTGGGGGACACCCATCGCATCCGGTTCGAGCCGGTCGAGCTGGAGATCGAGGTCGACGAGGACGAGACCATTCTCGATGCTGCTTTCCGCCAAGGGGTTTCGCTGATGCACGGCTGCCGCGAGGGGCAGTGCTCGGCGTGCAAGTCGTTCCTGCTCGACGGCGACATCCAGATGGATCGCTACTCCACCTTCGCGCTCGCCGACTACGAGAGCGAGGAAGGGTATGTGCTGCTGTGCAAGTCGCATGCCTACAGCGACTGCGAGATCGAGCTGATCAACTACGACGAGGACGAGTTGCGCAATGCGGTTCCGCTGCAACACCTGCTGACTCGGATCGTCGCGTTGACCGACCTGACGCACGACATCGTCTCGCTGGAAGTGGAGCTGATCGAGCCCGCGGCCTACACCTTCAAGCCGGGTCAGTACTCGGACGTGATGATCCCCGGTACCGAGGAGCACCGGTCGTTCTCGATGGCGACCACGCCGACCGATTCCAGGCGGCTGCAATTCATCATCAAACGCTATCCAGGAGGCCGTTTTTCGGGCCTGCTGGAAGGCGAGCTCGCCGTCGGCGACGAATTGCGGCTGCGCGGCCCGTACGGCTCGTTCACCATCAAGAAGGATTCCGAGCGCGACATCGTCTGTATCGGCGGCGGGGCGGGGATGGCACCGATCCTGTCGCTGCTGCGCCATCTCGTCGAGATCGGCAGTACCAGGCCGGTGCATTACTACTACGGCGCCCGCACCGCCGCCGACCTGTTCTATCTGCCCGAGCTCATCGAGCTCGGCGATCGACTGGCCGACTTCACCTTCGTCCCAGCGCTTTCCGAGCAGACCGACGCGAACTGGGCCGAAATCGGGGTCGCCGAAGGCGATTTCGGCTTCGTCACCGATGTGGTCGACCGGCGCGAGCCCGATCTGGCCGAAGCCGAGATCTACCTCTGCGGACCCCCGCCGATGGTCGACGCGGCGATGCGGATGCTCGACGGCAAAGGGGTTGCGCGCGAACGGATCCACTTCGACAAGTTCACCACGACGATTCCGCAGACCTGAATTCCAGAGAAAGAGAGCAATAATTATGAGCGCACCTGCCGCCGAGCCCGCGACGAAACCGGAGCGCAGTTTTCCCAAGCCGGAATTCACCGACGCCGAAGCGGGCGCCCTGGAGTTCCCGAGCTCGGGTAGCCGGTCCTACAACTACTTCACGCCCGCCAAGCTACGGGCCACCACCTACGAAGACGTCACGTTCGACGTGCAGCCCGACCCGGCGCGTCATCTCAGCCAAGGCTGGATCTACGGCTTCGGCGACGGCCCCGGCGGCTACCCACTCGAGTGGACGGCGCTGAAATCCAGTGACTGGCACAAGTTCCGCGATCCCAACGAGGAGTGGGAACAGACGATCTACCGCAACAACGCCAACGCGGTGCGGCAGATCCAGCAGAACCTGGACAACGCCAAACTGGCCGACGCCTACAACTCGTGGACCCCGGCGTGGACCAAGTTCGTCGAGCGCAACCTCGGCGCCTGGATGCACGCCGAACACGGTCTCGGACTGCACGTCTTCATGGCCGCACAGCGCTCCGCCCCGACCAACATGATCAACAACGCGATGGCGGTTAACTGCGCGCACAAGCTGCGGTTCGCGCAGGATCTCGCGCTCTACAACCTGGACCTCAGCGAATCGCTCAGCGGCTTCGACGGTTCCGCGCATCGGGCGGTGTGGCAGACCGACCCGGTCTGGCAGGGCGTCCGCCGCAACGTCGAATTGCTCACCGCCGCAGGCGATTGGGCCGAGGGACTGTTCGCGACGAACATCGTCTTCGAACAGCTCGTCGGCGTGCTGTTCCGCAGCCACCTGGTCATGCAGATCGCCGCGCGCAATGGCGACTACGTCACGCCGAGCCTGGTCGGGTCCGGCGAGCACGACTACAACCGTGATCTCGGCTACTCCCGCGCGCTGTTCTCTCTACTCACCCGCGACGAGGAGCACGGCGCGGGCAACCGCGAGGTGCTCGGCGGCTGGCTGGCGAAGTGGGTGCCGCTGAGTGTCGCGGCCGCCCGTGAGCTGCAACCGATCTGGTCGCAGCCGCAGGAGCGGACCATCCCGTTCGCCGAATCGTTCGAAGCCGCCAAGTCCGGCCTGCGCAGCGTGCTCGCCGACCTGGATCTCGACCAGCCCGAGGAGCTGAACCGATGAGTACTGCAATGGAATTCGGCACCGGAGTCGGATCGTCGAACATGTGCGGCATCACCCTGATGAACAACCAGAACGGCTACGTCGTCGCGGAAGTGATGGGCCGCAAGGACGGTGTGAAGATCACTGAGTATCCCTCGATGATCCGGGTCGACGGCAACAAGGTGCTGACGTTCGACTTCGCCGAGATCACCGACGCGCTCGGCATGGAATTCACCCTGTCCGACTTCGAGGAGATCATGTCCACCCACTACGGGCGGATGGTGCATTTCGATGACCGGACAATGCTTTTCGCCAATCCCGAGGACGCCGCCGAGTACATCGATTTCGACCTGAAACCGGTGTAATGACCGTCGCGCTCAGCCGCACGCACGCCCCGGCAGGCCTCCAGTCGGTCATCGCCCGACTGGAGGCCGCCGGTTGGCGGATCGACGAGGTGTGGATCAGCCACCGCACCGCCGCCACCAACAGCCCACAGACTCGTTAAGTATCGGAGCACCACCATGTACGAAAAGGACGGCGAGAAGTACTTCATCGTCGACGGCCACATCCACTTCTGGGACGGCGGGCCGAGCAATCAGAAGAACCGGTACGGCAAGGGCTTCACCGGCTGCTTCTACGACTATCACCGCAATCTCTCACCGGCCGATGAGGTGTGGACGCTGGAGAAGTTCGGCAGCTACACCGAGGCCGACCTGATGCACGACCTGTTCGAGGTCGGCTACGTCGACAAGGGCATCTTCCAGCCGACCTATCTCACCGACTTCTACGTCAACGGTTTCAACACCACCGAACGCAACGGCGCGCTCGCCGAGAAGCATCCGGACAAGTTGATCACCAACGGCGCGTGGGATCCCCGCGACGGCGAGGCCGGCCTGGACGAGCTCGAGGCGCTGCACCAACGCTGGAACCTGAAGGGCGTCAAGCTCTATACGGCGGAGTGGAAGGGCGAGTCCAAGGGGTACAAGCTGACCGACCCGTGGAGCTACCGATACCTGGAGAAGTGCGAACAGCTCGGCATCCGGAATATCCATATTCACAAGGGCCCCACCATCTATCCGCTCAATCGCGACGCGTTCGACGTCGCGGACGTCGACGACGTGGCGACCGCGTTCCCCAACCTGAACTTCATCATCGAACACGTCGGCCTGCCGCGACTCGAGGACTTCTGCTGGATCGCGACCCAGGAACCCAACGTCTACGGCGGCCTCGCCGTCGCCATGCCGTTCATCCACACCAGGCCAAGGTATTTCGCTCAGGTCATCGGCGAACTCCTGTACTGGCTCGACGAGAACCGGCTCACCTTCGCCAGCGATTACGCGATCTGGAAGCCCGCCTGGCTGATCGAGAAGTTCGTCGACTTCCAGATCCCCGAGGACCTGCAGTCGGAGTACGGCACGATCAGCACCGAGGCCAAGAAGAAGATCCTCGGCCTGAATCTGGCCCGGCTGTACGGGTTCGAGGTGCCCGGTGAGGTCCAGCCGTCGCAGGACGGTCAGCCCGCCAACCGGGTTCCGGCATGACCACCGTCGCACAGTCGAATACCGTCGCCGAGCGCGTGTGGGCCGCGCTCGACGTGGTGCGGGACCCGGAACTCGACGAGCCGATCACCACCTTGCGGTTCGTCAGCGAGGTACTGGTGACGGACGGGCACGACGTCCGCGTCCGGCTGCGGTTGCCCGCCTACTTCTGCGCGCCGAACTTCGCGTATCTGATGGTCGCGGACGCCCATGACGCCGTCGCGGCGCTGCCGGAGGTCGATGCGGTCACGGTGTTGCTGGAAGACCATTTCGCGTCCGAGCAGATCAATGCCGGTGTCGCGGAGGGCGCGGGATTCACCGGCAGCTTTCCTGGCGAAGCGACGCGCGAACTGGACGAGCTGCGAAAGACGTTCCAGCGCAAGGCGTACATCGCGGCGCTGGAACGGGTCGTGCGCAAACTGTCGGCGGCGGATCGAATGACCGATGCGCCAATGGAATTGACGCTGGGCGACGTACCCGACGGGCGCGAGCGCACCTCACTGGAACGTCGACGTGCCGCCATCGGCCTCGAAACCAGTCCTGGCGCAATACTGCTCGTCGACGAGCACGGAGCCGCGTTGCAGTCCGGCGATCTGGCGATCCGGCTGCGCTACGCCCGTGCGGTGCGGGTCAGCATCGAGGGCAACGCGCACTTCTGCCGCGGCCTGCTCGCCACCCGCTACGGCGAAACATCCAGTACCACAACGTATGAGAACGGAGCAGACCGATGAAGGCCGTGCAACTGGCCGCCTACGACTCGAAGCCGGAACTGGTCGAGGTCGCGGATCCGACGATCGAGTCGCCACTGGACGTGATCGTGAAGATCGGCGGGGCCGGGGTCTGCCGCACCGATCTGCACATCATCGAGGGCCAATGGGAGCAGAAGAGCGGTGTCACGCTGCCGTACACGATCGGCCACGAGAACGCGGGCTGGATCGAGGCGTTCGGCCCTGCCGTGACCGGTTTGCAGGTCGGCGATCCGGTGATCCTGCACCCGCTGATGACCTGCGGTCTCTGTCGCGCCTGCCGGGCCGGTGACGACGTGCATTGCGCCAGTTCGCAATTCCCCGGCATCGACACCGATGGCGGTTACGCCGAATACCTGCGCACGAACGCCCGCGCGGTCGTGAAACTGGATCCGGCACTGGTGCCCGCCGATGTCGCGGCACTCGCCGACGCCGGTCTCACGGCCTATCACGCGGTCGCCAAGGCCGCGCGGGCGCTGCGGCCCGGTGACAAGGCGGTGCTGATCGGCGCGGGTGGCTTGGGGCACATCGGTATTCAGGTCTTCGCGGCACTGTCCGCCGCGGAAATGATTGTGGTGGACCGATCCCCGGCCGCCTTGGCTTTGGCGGAGGAAATCGGCGCACACCACACGGTGCAGGCCGACGGAAACGAGGCCGCCGCCGTCCTCGAGCTCACCGGCGGCAACGGCGCCGAAGCGGTGATCGATTTCGTCGGCGAGGGCGGTGCGATCGAGGCCGGTGTCGCGATGTTGCGGCGGGCGGGCAACTACTACGTCATCGGCTACGGCGGGGTGCTGTCGGTCCCCACCATCGACATCATCTCGACCGAGATCAACTTCATCGGCAATCTCGTCGGCTCCTACAACGACCTCGTCGAGCTGATGGTGCTCGCGGCGCAGAACCGGGTGCGGCTGCACACGACGCGGTACGCGCTCGACGACTTCGCGACCGCGCTCAGCGATCTCGACGCGGCCCGGGTCCGCGGCCGCGCGATTCTCGTGCCGTGACCGGGCTTTTCGACAACTGAACTTCGACCAAAGGTGTATGCGATATGGCCAAGGAACTGCGCTTCGGCGCGAACGCCCGCGGGCTGCTCGAACAGGGCGTCAACGCCGTCGCGGACGCGGTGAAGGTGACGCTCGGGCCCAAGGGCCGCAACGCGGTGCTGGAGAAGCTCACCGGCGCCCCGACCATCACCAACGACGGCGTCACCATCGCGAAGGAGATCCAGCTGCGCGATCCCTTCGCCAACATGGGTGCGCAGCTCGTCAAGGAGGTGGCCACCAAGACCAACGGCGTGGCAGGCGACGGCACGACCACCGCGACCGTGCTCGCCCAGGCGATGGTGCGCGAGGGGCTGCGCGCCGTGGCCGACGGCGCGAATCCGATCCAGCTGAAGCGGGGCATCGAGCATGCGACCGCCGCCGTCGTCGAGCTGCTGCGGGAACGCAGTCGCGGCATCACCGAGGAGGCGGAACTGCGCCACGTCGCGATGCTCTCGGCGAACAACGACAGCGAGATCGGCGACGTGATCGCCGCGGCGCTCGCCAAGGTCGGCGTGAACGGTGTTGTCACCGTGGAGGAATCGCCGCAGCTCGGGCTCGGGCTCGGCTACATCGACGGCCTCGAGTTCGACCACGGGTACCTCTCGCCGTACTTCGTGACCGACAAGGACCGGATGGAGGCGGTGCTCGACAACGCGTACGTGCTGCTCACCAACCAGAAGATCTCCACCGTGCAGACGCTGATGCCGGTGCTCGAGCAGGTGCAGCGCGCCGGGCGTCCGCTGGTGATCCTCTGCGAGAACATGGACGGCCCGGCGCTGAGCATGCTGGTGACCAACAATGTGCACGACACCTTCCGCTCGGTGGTCATCCGCGCGCCCGGGTTCGGACATCGCCGGGTGGCCGAATTGGAGGATCTGGCAACGGTTCTCGGCGGCACCGTGGTGAGTGCCGACTCGGGTGTCGCGCTGGAGAACATCCGGATCGAGCACCTCGGCCGGGCGCGGAAGGTGACCGTCACCGAACGGTCGACCACCCTCGTGGACGGCGCGGGCGCACCCGACGACGCGAAAGCGCGGATCGCTCAGCTCGAGCGCGAACTCGAACGCGCCGAGAACGAACACGATCAGGACAACCTGAAACTGCGCATCGCCAGGCTGTCCGGGTCGGTCGCCGTCGTACACGTCGGCGCGGCCACCGATGTCGAGCTCAAGGAGAAGCTGCACCGGGTGGAGGACTCGCTGTCGGCGACGCGGGCGGCGATGGAGGAGGGCGTGGTCGCCGGCGGCGGCACCGCGCTACTGCAGGCGCAACCGGCGCTCGACCTGCTCGAGCTCACCGGCGACGCCGCCGAGGGGCGGGAGATCGTGCGCCGTGCCGTCGAGGAGCCGTTGCGCTGGATCGCGATCAACGCCGGGTACGACGGGGACGAGGCGGTGGCCACCGTCGCGAAACTGCCGGTCGGGCACGGTTTCAACGCGATGACCGACGCCTACGGCGACATGTTCGAGGCGGGCGTGATCGATCCGCTCAAGGTCACCCACTCGGCCCTGCGCAGTGCCGCGTCCATCGCCGCGCTGCTGCTCACCACCGAGACGCTGATCGTCGAGGAGATCATGGTGAACCCCGGTGCGATCATCGCGCCCGGCTTCGGTGATCTGGCCGAGGGGCTGGTTCGGCCCTCCAACATCTACTGACCGTCCGACAATGGGGTGTTCGTCACGATCGCCGCCCGGCACCAGCGGGAGTCGGGCTGTGTCGCGGCAGCCCGACCCACCGCAGGAGGAGCGCCATGATCTTCATCGTCGTCAAGTTCAAGACCAAGCCGGAATGGACGGACAAGTGGCTCGATCTCGCCGGCCCGTTCACCGCGGCCACCCGCGCTGAGGAGGGCAACCTGTGGTTCGACTGGTCACGCAGCGTCGATGATCCGGCCGAATTCGTTCTGGTAGAAGCGTTTCGCGATGCGGCGGCCGGCGGGGCGCACGTCGGTAGTGACCATTTCAAGGTCGCGATGGCGGACCTGCCGCAGGCGCTCGCGTCCACTCCGAAGATCATCAGTCAAACCATCGACGCGAGCGGCTGGTCCGAGATGGGGGAGATGACAGTCGAGTAAGCCTATTCGGGTGGGCTGACGGCTGCGATGAGATGGGGCGAATGTGCTCGGCGGGCGAGGTCGAGTGCCTGCTGGCGGTGTTCATCGGCGGTGCCTCGGCCCAGGGCGGTGGCGAGTTGGGCGAGGTAGTGGGCGACCGGTTCGAGGGTAATCAGGCCGCTGCCTGCTCCGGCGAATTCTGTTGCGGCGGGGACTAATTGGACGTAGCAGTGGCGCATTGTCGGTTTGTCGCCAAGAGCGAGGGCGGCGCGGGCGAGTAGGCAGGTGCGTAGTTCGAGCAGCAGGTCTCGTGGTGAGTCGGGGGCGGCTTGCAGAGCTGCGGCTGCTTCGTCGCGAAGTCCGTTGTCCAAGAGGATGATCGGGCGGACCCACGGTTCGTAGGGTCCCCACACGGCGGGCGTGTCTTCGGCCGGCATTCCGTGTTGCAGGCGCAGGCAGAGCAATGCGAGGGGGAGCAGGCCTTGCTCGACTCCGGGCATCCCGGCGCCGGTGAGCAGTTTCGCGGCGGCGCGGTAGGCGGTTTCCGCGTCATGAAGGCTGCCGGTGATGGCAGTGCGCAGGGCGGCGTACCAGTGGGTGAATATGCCGACCATCGGTAGTTCGTAGTCGGCGGCGAGTTGGTCTGCTGCGGCGGCGTGGGCCGTTGCCGAGATGAGATTCGCTGTTGCGCAGTCAGATTGAATTCGCACGAGGTTGCCGAGGACCTCGAAGGCAACCAGTCGATGCTGTCTGGCGAGTGCGATGAGTTCGTCGCCGATGCGGGCACGTTCCGCGCTCAGGCCGGTGCGCTGGAACGTGTGCATGAATCGACCGTTGAGGGCGAAGGCTAGCAGCGCGGGATCGTCGAGATCCCTGGCGATCGTCTCGGCTTCCTCGGCCGCGTGGAGTCCGCGGTCGTCGTCTGCGCCACGTAGTTCGAGGGCAATTGTTGTGCACAACCTGGCGCGCAGTTCGTGGTGTTCGGCGGGTAGGGCGGCGAGGGTGTGTTCGGCGGCGGTGACGACGTGGTTTGCCAGGTCGGGATCGTCGTTGGTGGTCCACACAGCGGGGACATCGAACGCGCTGATCACGCGGGCAGTGTGCCCTGGGTCGGCCCATTGCTCGGCCTGTGTGATGGCCAGTCCGCGGTAGTGGCGGGCCTCTGCGAGGGCGCCCGTGACGGCCAACGTCCTGGCGAGTCCGATGGTCGCGTCGAGTTGCGCGGGGCGGTCGGGTTCGGCCATTCGGTCGAAGGCATCGAGGGTTGCGCGCCACTGCCGCACCGCCTCGGTGAGGGCAAATGCTCGTTCGGCCTCGACCGCCGCTGCCCCGGCGTACCGAGCGGCGCTTGCCGCGGTGGCGCGGCTCTGCGCCCGGACGAAATGATGCGCCAGAACGGAAACATCTGTGGTGCTGATCTTTTCGAGTAGTGCACCGATATCGCCGTGCCACTGAGCGCGGCGCGGGCCGCTGATGTCCCCGTACACGGTGTCGCGAACCAGAGTGTGGGTGAAGCGCAATCCACCGGGCATTTCAGTGAAACACCCTGCCGTGAGCGAGATTTCGATGCTGTCCAGTGCACGGCTCTGGTCTCCCGCGAGGTCGGTGAGGACCTCGCGATCGATGTCTTCGCCGAGCACAGCGGCCTGCTGGACCAGGGTCTGCGCGGACTGCGGCAGCATGGCCATGCGATGCCGGATGACCTCACGGACGCCCGGTGGGATGCGGTCCACCGCCGCAGCGCCTTCGTCGCGGAGCAGCCGGGCCAGCTCGCGAACGAAGAAGGGATTCCCGTTGCTACGCCGATGAATTCGCGGACCATTGTGTTCGGTGATATCCGGTCCGGCGATCTCGCGCACCAAGGCGGTGGTATCGGATTCGGATAGACCGCTCAGATACACGCGAACTGGTTCAAAGGGGGCCACCTTGCCCAGCGTGGCGGTGAGTTCGGTGCTGATCTCCGTGCTGCGGTACGTCGCCAGTATCAGCACCGGACCTGCCACGCCTGCGGTAATGAGAGCGGAGAGGAGATCGAGAGTTTCCGCGCCCGCGTTGTGGATATCGTCGAAAACCAGCAGAACAGGCGTGCTTTGGGACAACGACGCCAGATATCCGGCGGCGGCGCGATGAAACAGGAACCGTGCCTCGGCCGGATCTGCGGCCCCGACCTCGGCAGGACCGCGCGCGTCCCCTGGCGGTGCCGCTCCCGCAGCGGTTAGTGCCGCGAGAATCCTGGTCCACGCCCAGCCCGGCGGGACGCCGAGGTCCGCTGGACTGTCGCCACGCGCGGTGATCCAGCCATCAGCGGCCAGAGCGGACGAAATCTCCTCGGCAAGAGCACTTTTCCCGGCACCGGCCTCACCTGCCAGCAACGCCAACCGCACGCGGCGTTGTCGGGCAGCGTCATTGGCAGCGTGCTGTACCGCAACGAATTCCAATCGACGTCCGACGAAACCCCTTCCGGGCGGCGTAGTTCGAGCCGAGGGGAGGAGGCGCGGTGCGTGCGCGAGGATGTCTGCCTCCACACCTCGATGCCCGATGGGCGTAGTTCGAGCCGCAGGGAGAAGGTGTGGAGCGTGCGCGAGGATGTCCGCCTCCACACGCTGGAGCTCGGGAGCAGGGTCGGCACCCAACTCGGTGCGCAAAAGGTGACGGATGCGGCGCAACGCTGCCAGGGCGTCGCTCTGCCTGCCCGATCGGTAGAGGGCGACAGCGAGCAACTGCCACGCGTGTTCACGCAAAGGATGCTCGGCGAGTAGGGAATTCAGCGCTGGTACGGCTTCGGCGGGCCGCGCGAGATCGATCAACGCGGCGGCACGATGCTCGACGGCCAGCAGCCGGAGCCCGTCGAGTCTATCGACTTCCGCACGCACCCAACCCTGTTCGGCAAACTCCGCATACGCCGAGCCTTGCCACAGCGCCGATGCCGCATCGATCGTCGTCAGCGCTCGGTCGAACTGTTCGGCCGCAAGCAGTTCGGCAGTATCGAGCACGGCAGCCTCGAACCGGTCCGCGTCCACCGACCCTGACTCGGTTCGCAGCGCATACCCGGTCGCGACCGTCACCAGCACCTTGGCCGGTGTCCGCGGCGCACGATCGGGTTCCAATACTCGCCGCAAATCGGCGACGAAGGTCTGGATCGCTCCCACCGCACCCCGTGGCGGCCGCTCCCATAGGTCATCGATCAGCTGATCCACCGAGACCATCCGCCCCCGCGCGACGAGCAATCGCGCCAATACCGCCCGATGCCGTGGCCCCTTCAAGGGAAGTGCTTCTCCGGCGCGCTCGGCGCCGATGGGTCCGAGAACACCGAACCGCAGCCGCGTCACGCGCCCACTGCCGCACTCAGTCGCTGCTGACCAGTTGCTGAGTGCGCCCGCAAAGACTGTCTGGCGTCACCCACGAACACCGGAAGGACACCTCATGACACCGAAGATTACCGGATTCACCTACCAGCGAATCCCCGTCGCCGACCAGGTAGAACTCAACGTCGCAGTCGGCGGCACCGGCACCCCTATCGTCCTCCTGCACGGCTTCCCCCAAACCCACCTGATGTGGCGCCACGTCGCCGCCGACCTGGCCGCCGACCACACCGTAATCTGCCCCGACTTACGCGGCTACGGCGACAGCGACAAACCGCTCGAGACCGACGGCAGCACCTACGCCAAGCGCACAATGGCCGCCGACATCATCGCGGCCGCCCGCACCCTCGGCCACAACCAATTCGCACTCGCAGGCCACGACCGCGGCGCCCTCGTCGCCATCCGCGCGGCGCTAGACCACCCCGAAACCATCACCCACCTCGCCTCACTAGACGTCCTACCCACCCTCGACATGTGGGACGTCATGCACGGCGTCACCGCCGCCGTCGGCTTCCACCTCTACCTGATGGCCCAACCCCCGGGCCTCCCCGAACGAATGATCGCAGCGACCCCCAACACCTTCTTCGCCCACTTCCTCGACACCTGGACCCACGACCCCACCGCCATCCCACCCGAAATCCGCACCGCCTACCTCAACGCCAGCGCCGCCGCCATCCCCAGCATCGTCGCCGACTACCGAGCCTCCGCAGGCATCGACCTAGCCCACGACCAAACCGACCGCACCACAGGCAACCAACTACGTATGCCGGTCTCAGTCCTCCAGCAGGATTGGGGTGCCGCCCTCGGCTTCGACGCCGAATCCCTCTGGCGCACGTGGGCTCCCGACCTAAAGCACACCACCGTAACCTGCGGCCACTTCATGGCCGAGGAATCCCCGGCCACCGTCACCCAAGCCCTACGCGACCTCCTGACCCGCTGACACACCGCCCGCCCGCACTGATCCCGCAGTGCGGGCGGCACGTGCCGATAGGCGATGATTCATATACCGATCTTCAGCGCCCTCGTTGGCAAGTGATCGATATATGGATCAGGTCAGGGCTGTCACCTCGGCCGAGTTCGGCCGAGCAGTGCGCCGCGCTCGGGAGCAGCGAGGCCTGCACCAAGCAAATCTTGCAGAGCGGCTCGGAGTCACGAGGATGACTGTGTCGGCAATGGGGAATACCGATCGGGAATTTATTTAGCTTCAGGCGAGTAGGGCCGATCAGCCATGATCGAGATCCGGCATGCGCCGGAGTCCTGGTCGACATCGGAGGCTATGGCCGTGAAGCCAGCGGTCCCGGTGCCGTAATGGGCGAAGCAGTGCACGGTGCTGCCAGTCTTCTTGTGCAGCGGGCCCTCGCAGTCGACTGCGTCGGGTGGGTGCCCGGTGAGGTGGCCGAGTTGATTGAGAGCCTGGGTTTGGAGGGTCTCGGTGCGAAGCCAACCTTGAGGCTGCTGGTATTGAAATGCCCACCAGTAGAACGTCATTGCGGCGAGCCAGAATGCGGTCGTCACCGCCACGGCAAGGATCACGGACCAGACTATTGTTTTCACGCGCGTACCCCCCAATCACGGAGCCCTGAAACCAACTGAACCGCCGGGCCCCTCACAAGCTCACGAACAGGATCGTACGGGCCGCCCCCAGCCCCGCAACCTGGAAGCGCGCGAGAGAACGTGCGCGCGTGCGCGAGACGGGCGTTGGTCGACCGTTCAAATTTGTTGGCCAACAAAGGTTCTCAACGCGCGCCAATGCCGAATGTCGTGCGTTCACCTCGCGAAGGAACGACGGCTAGTAGTGGTATGCGAAGTAGCCCCGAGGCCCACCAGTGCGGCTATTTCTGTCGCGAGACCTGCCATCTGGTGATCTCCCGCAAAACCCCTGGCCGTCGGCGCGATCCATCGCGAACAGCAGCATCTCGTCCCAGCGTCCAAGGATGATCGGAGCTCGATTCTCGGGTTGTGGCTCAATTTCACGATCTTCCGACGCTGTGTCTGTGGTCATGGTCGTGAATCGCGATTGGCAGGGTTCAAGCCAGCACTCTAGTAGTATGCATTTCATTGGTTAATAGCCAACTAAATGCATACTCCCTGAGGAAGGTGGTGCTGGTGCCTGGGCGTCGCAGCACTTTGTTGCCTAGTGAACTCTGGCGAGTACCGCTTCGGACCGTGCGGCCGCAGGACTTGGCCGGTATCTACGCTCAACCGGGGCCTGAGGTGGCGCGGCTCGTCGATCGAGGTGTGTTGCATCGCGTTGCTCACGGCTACTACATCATCGTCCCGCCGGACTACGTTGGCCGAGTCTGGCTGCCTGGCCTCGAGGCGGCCGCCGCAGGTATCGCGTCGTCGATCTATGGAGCGGATCAGGCCATTGTCATGGGCATCAGCGCGGCGCGGATGCTGGGAGCCGTGCCTCGTGCGCTGGCGAACGCTGTGGTTGCGGTTCCGAGTCAGCACCGGCCGATCGCACTGACCGACCGCTCGGCACAGGTTCGTTTTGTCCGTCGTGATACCGGCACACTCGACGCTGAGCGCGTCGAAACGCCACTGGGTCCGGCGTTGGTGACCACTTCGGAACAGACCGTGCTCGATCTTGCTCGCCGTCCAGAGCTTGGCAATGCCGAGGCCGAGGTACGTTCGGCGATCGCGACGCTCTACCGTCGTAGCGATTTGTCGAGACTTACACAGCTCGCTGCAGATCAGCATTTGGGTGCGGCACTTCGACGCGTGGAAGGTTGGGTCGGGCATGAGTTTCGGCGAACGTGACAGTGTCGCAGTGCAATTCGGAGTTGCCCCGGAACAGGTAGAACGCGACCATCTGATCTCCCATCTGCTAGCGGCAATCAGCCGCGGGTTCGGTGACCGGGTGCATTTCATCGGCGGAACTGCTCTTGCCCGTACGCATCTGGTGAACGGCAGGCTCAGTGAAGACATCGATCTGGTTGCGTTGGGCAACCGGACGGTACTGGCAGCCGAACTGGACGCTGCTTTGCCGCGATCGGTCGCGCGGAGCTATGGTCGGCTGGAATGGGCACCGCCGCTGAGCGGCGTCCCGGATACCGGCGCCGCCAATCTTCGCTCTGCATCCGGTGTTTCCGTCAAGATCCAATTGCTGTCGGCCCTAGGCCGAACGGTGTGGCCGACCGAACTCCGCGCGCTCGAGCAGCGATACAGCGACGTGCCACCGGCCGAGCTGTTCGTACCAACTTTGCCGGCCTTTGCGGCAGGCAAGACCACGACATGGCATGACCGGCGCGCATCCCGTGATCTCTGGGATCTTTGGGCGCTGAGCGACATCGGCGCGATCGACGGCGCTGCGGGAGCGCTCTACCGCAAGTACGGTCCGACCAACCGGCTCCCCGCCACGCAACTGTTCGATCGTGCACCAGATGAAAATGACTGGAACGCGCAATTGGCCGGGCAGACACAGTTGGTGATCAGTGCCGAGATAGCGCGGGCCGCGGTTCGAGATGCCTGGGATCGTGTTGCGCAGGAAATGGGCGTAGCCGTGCACCGGGCAGAGAATGTTGAGGCTGATCGCTGACCTGGGCATTGATGGTCCCGATTGTGCCCTCGGCAGGATTCGAACCTGCGACACCCGCTTTAGGAGAGCGGTTTACGCCCGGTTTGTTGCATTTGTGGATACGTGAGCCGTTGGGTGCAACGCCCTGAACTGCGCATACTCGGTTGGCAACGTTGGTCGTATTCAGTCAGCCATGGCGGTGCTGCGTACTCCGTGCGTACCCACCTCCACGTGATTCCCCGGCTTCCGTCCTGCGCTGAGCTACGCCCAACGTTGATGCCTAGGAGTCAATTTCGCCTCGTACGCGGTAGCGGGGGCAGTTGACTCCAAGGGAGGACTGGCCATTTGGCTATCGAAGGCGTTCCGATACGACAAAACTCGCCCATGGACGTGTACGTCACAAACCTCGGCACGCTTGCGCCCCCCCGCCGTTGACGCCTAGGCATCAATCAGCGGCGTGTCATTTAATGCCAAGCATCAAACCGTCCCGATTCCGCCGTCCCGTTTTTTGGTTCCTGCCTGCTGGCCCGACCGATCGTCACGCGCGCTACACGACTTCGACTCCCTCGGCTCGCGTGCCCTGAACCGCCACCTACGCACTCAACCAGACCACCGACGCTCTAAACCGCAGCATCCGCACCTGACGCAACCACCCACCCAACTCTCATTTTTGGTCCCCTCCACCACATCTCAACTCACTACTTCACCTACTGACTTAACCACCTTGGCTCTCGCTCTCACTGTTCCCGATTCTCTATGAACAGCGAAGCCATAGAGAATCGGGAACAGTGAGAGCGAGAGCCCTGCGCCAAAGGCGCAGCTCAGGCCATGTTTCCGAGTGGACATTTTGAACAAGCACGGGACTAAACCTGTTCGGCCTCTGTTCGGCCTTTGTTCGGCCTCTGTGCGGCCCAACTCCCAGGCGGATGGTCAGAGTGTCCAGCCCTCGACTGCACTCAGGGGACACCCAACGTTGGACGCCTACCTGACAACGAATTTCATGAACACATCGCGAGATCGGTTTCCCGGAGCGAGAATTGACGGCATGGCCGAGCTGACGCTTACCGACGAACGTCGGGATCAACTTGCTGCACTACTGGCTGACGAGCACCTCCTGAAGGCGAAGTACCCGAAGGTAGCGGACTACCTCGACACGGCGCCGATGCTCCCTGGGACAGGAGATGATCAAGCAGACGCCGCATTTGACTTGAGATTCGTCCATTACATGACGGGTGGCGAGGCCGAGAGTCGGAATCCCTACTGGGACATCGTCGGGCCATCCATTTCGGTGCGGGACGGTCACCGTTTGATCGACGGAGGGCGGTCACAAGGCAGCGCGCGACTGGGCTACGCCCAAACGATCCTGCAGGCCGTGTATGCCTACGCAGTACCAGCGCCGGAGACCATCGCGTGGATGCGATCCTTCTGCGATGGCCGAGCCGTTGTCGAGCTCGGTGCTGGCCGCGGCTACTGGGCCGCGCAGCTCAAGAAAGCCGGAGTGCATGTCGACGCCTACGACGTAGAGCCGCCGGACCAGGCCGATAACGTTTCGTTTCCAGGTGCGGCCGGCCAACGCGATGTGTGGCACCCGGTCGAGGGGCTCGCCGGAACTGCGGCACGGCTCCGCGGCGCTGCCGACGACGTTCTGTTTTTGTGCTGGCCTCCGGGTTGGGGCAACACGATGGCTTCAGAAACGCTCGAAGAGTACGAGCGCGCCGGAGGAGAACGGATCGTCTTCGTAGGCGAGCCTCAAGGCGGAAAGACGGCCGATGATGCCTTCTTCAGCAGCCTTGCATCGAATTGGCATCTCGCCGCCGAGGATCCCGACTACGTCTCTTGGTGGAACCTGGCTGATGTAGCGCAGGGATGGACCCGCCGATAGGGGCCCTCTACTCCGTACGAGATGGCTTCACGGGTTGCGTGAGTTCCATCCGAAAGACGAACGCGTCGTAGCGATCTCGCGGGTACGAGATGTCTGACAGCATCAGTACCTGATCACCGGGTCCGAGGTACCGCTGGTGGACTGTTTTTACGAGGTCACCGGGCATGGTCCCGAGCCATTTCGCGTGCGCCTCTGTGGGAATGCGGTCCGCGACAGTTTCTTCCAGGGCGGTGGCATGTGAGATGTCTGGAACGTCGATCGGCTGGTAGGTGTCGGAAATTGAGACCGCCCTGCCCCCTTCTGTCGCGCGGGTGACGGTGTGCCGGACCGCCGTGCCGGGGGTGATCGCGAGCGCATCCGCAAGTACTTCCGGTGCCGGAAAGTCGAGGGCTTCGCGTTCGATCCGAACAGTCTCCCCGGACTCGTGCCCGAACGTCTCCTCTGGGTCCTCCATCTGACGTTCGGGCGCAACCCGAACCAGGTTCGGGTGATCAGTTACGAAAGTCCCACGCCTCGGAACTGACCGCACCAGTCCTTGACGCTCTAGCAGCTGCATAGCCTGAATGATCACGATCTTCGAGACTTCATGACGGGCCATCAGCTCCGTAAGACTCCGCAGCTGCGTTCCCGCAGGTAGCGCGCCTGTCCTTATCTGTCTCGCGTAGTCCGCAGCGATCGTGACATAGGCGGGCTCTGTCATAGCGCGTCCACTCTCCCAGTTTTGGCGGGCGTTATTGAAAATCATTTTAGACATGCACAACTGTGTATGCACAATTTCCCGCCGAGTCTTGTGCATATACAGTTGGATATATACAGTTAGGTTGGTCAGGTTGGGGACGTTCAGCCAGGCAACGAAAAACTCCCCGGCGGTTGGAGCCACCGGGGAGCCAGCACCAAAGCAGTTCGTAGCTGCTTCAGCATCCCTCACTTCAGGATTGGAGTCCCGAAGCATGTCCAGTGTAGAACGATCCGACCAGGCTCCGCGTGGATCATCTCGTCGGCAATCTGTGGAGTATTTCGAGTCCGGCGGCCGGTGGTGGGCGACCGACGGTAGCGACATCGCGGTGGCTGCGCCAGCAGAGCTGGAATGCCTCGACACGTGGCGACAGCGCCAGGCCAACGAAACCGGCGAAGTTGTGTATGCCGTCCGGGAAAGCGATGAAGTCCGAAAGGCACAGCGCCGCAGCGAATTCCGTGACGCGATCGAGATCGATGATCGCGGGCTTCCGATCGAGCGTCGCCGGGGCGTGGAGCGCAGCCGATGACCACAACACGAGAAAGCGCGACTACAGCCGGTCCGCGTAAGGACCACAAGACGAAGGCCCGCGCTGCTGGCCTGGAGCGGCGAATCACCGCCATGCGGGGCGAAGGTGCCTCGTATGACCAGATTCGCGAAACACTCGGAATATCCGCGCGCGCAGTGGAATCCGTGCTCGGTGAAGTCGCCGCCCACTACGAACATCGCCACACGTACGCCGATATCGGTGAGTTGGTCGGGCTGCCTCGCACGACGGTACGACGCCTGCTCAGCGACAAACGCGAGACCCAGGTAAACGCACGGGCGAACACGGCGGCGGCGTTGGTGGTGGAGATGTACGGGCTTCAAATCGACTTGCTCGCAGCGTTTCTCGGTATCGACATCACCCACGCCCGGACGTTGGCACGGCAGCTGCGCACCGATCGGATGATGCTGCCCAAGCTGATCCAAGTCCAGCCCGGAGAGAAGTGGCTCGTGCCCACCAGGGAGACGGCGGGCAGCTACCTGGGTTGGATGCCCGCGACGTTGTGGAAGCCACCGGTCAAGGATGCCGAGCACTATCGCGCTGTCGCGCAGGCTCGCGTGCTGCTCGTCGGCGCCGAACCCGGCGTGTGGATCTCCGAGCGACAGCTACGACACGACGCCGGAGTCGCCGCGCGTGAATCCGGTTCTCGCGGTTCACGTTCGATCGGCCACATCCACGACGGCCGGTTCCTGGGCGTGGTGGAAGGCACCTACGGCTGGTGGGCACTCGAAGTCGAACTCACCGCCAAGAGCGCGAAGAACATGGACAAAGCCCTACGCGGCGCGTTGTATGCCGCCCGCGACGCCGAACCCGAACCCATGATCGGGCTGGTCTACCTCACACGCGGTCGCGAGGTCGAACGTGTCCTCGACGCCGCCTGGCAGCGGATACCGGCCGAACTCCGCAAAGCGGTCCCGCTGGTCACCGGAGACCTGGACGAGGAGTGGACCAAACACACCAACACCCGCGCCACCATGCGCGCAGCCACCCGCACCCCGAACCCGAACCACCGGCGACCCCGGCGCGGCACAAACCGGAAGGAGACACCGAAATGACCAGCTCGACCGTCCACGAGCCGCAGCGCGGTGAGGTCCGCACCGACCGGGAGGCCCGCGCGATGTACGCGCTCGTGCAGCAACGAGCCATCCAGGTCGACATCCTCGCCGAGTTGCTCGGCACAGGACGTAACCACGTCTACGAGCTGCGCGACGAGCTCGAATCGGCCGGCCTCGTGCATCCACTGGTGCGGGTCGGGCCCGGCCCGAAGTGGATCGTGCCGACCCGTACCGCGGTGACCCGGTTCTTCGGTACCGCACGTCCGGACTGGCGGCCCTCACCTTTGTGGTCAGTTCGGGGCCGCGCGATCACCCGCACCCGCATCGCCTTGGAAGCCACCACATTCGACGCGTGGGAGTCCGAACGCGAACTCAGCTACCGCGCGCACCACCCACGCCGCTACCCCTACGACGGACGCACCGTGCGCACCGACACCGTCTCACGGGCCGTGCTCGTGCTGGGACACCGAGACACCAGCGGTGCGGACCTGGTGCACCAGATCCACCGAGCAGGCCAGTTCGCAGACGAGGACGGGTGCACAGAACTGCTACTCGTGCACCACCAGCCCGCCGACCTGCCAGCGGTGCGCACCGCCTGTGACAAGGCATCTCTGCCTGTCCCATTGGCTGTCTCGGCTGTCACACTCACCGCGCTCACATGGGACGGACAGGCCGCGATCCGCACTATCCACACTGGTCAGCGACTCAAGTTGGCTGGGTGAACGCGATGAATTCCAGATCACTTACGGCATCCACGCAAGCGGTGCACGACATGGCATGTCCCATGCCGTACACCAGCTCCCACCGGCTCTGTCCCACCGTGCACCACCGAGTGCACCACTCCGACCCGCAGTGCACCACCCCCTGTCACACGTGGTGCACAGGCCGTGACAGCACCCGCACCGGTATGCACCACCCCTGACCCGCAGCGCACCACCCTGCCACCAAGAACTGAGGAAACGATCATGAGCACTGACCGGTATCTGCAAGCAACCGACTGTGAAGAACTCACCGGCATCCCCGCCGCCACCTGGCGGTACTGGGCGCACATCGGCTCGGACATCGGCCGCCGTAGCTTCAAACTCGGCCGCCGCCGCGTCTGGCGGCAAAGCGTCATCGAAGCCTGGATCACCGAGCAGGAAGCCAAGACCCAGACCGGAGGTGCTGCGTAGCCATGCCCGCGCGACGGAATCGCCGATCCGGGGTCGAAGACCTCTGGACCAAGGAACAACGTGATGAGGACGGCACGGTCCGGCGCGTTCCCTCCAAGCTCGACGGCAAGGGAAAGCGTTGGCGTGCCCGCTATGTCGACGGCCAGGGCGGCGAGCACACAAAACGATTCACCCGTAAGAGCGAGGCTCAGGAGTGGCTTGACGGGCAGACCGCAGCGGTCGTTACCGGCGTGCATGCCCCGCCGTCCGCAGGCCGCGTCCTCGTCGAAGTGGTCTCCCAAGCATGGCTTGCCGGTAACCCGGACTGGGAAGAGTCCACGAGATCCCGCTACATGTCCATCGTCCGCAAGCACATTAAGCCGACCTTCGGGCAGGTTCGTCTGTCGGACTTGACGCACGACGACATCCAGAAGTGGGTCACCGATCAGGTTGCACACGGCGTCGCCGGAGGAACGGTACGCAAGAACCTCGGTGTGCTGTCCCAAATATGCGACTACGCAGTGACTTCCAATCGCATCGGGGTCAACCCATGCGGAAAGGTGAAGCGGCCCAAACAGCGTCTCGCCAAACGCCGTTACCTCTCTGGAGTCGAAGTAGAGCGGCTGGCCGAATGCGCGGGGGAGGACTGGCTGGTGGTCATGGTGCTGGCCTACTGCGGACTGCGGTTCGCGGAGCTGGCGGGTCTACAGGCCGCGAACGTGCACATGCTCCGGCGGCGGCTCCAGATCGAACGCACGATCACCGAGGTCGACGGGATCCTCGTCGTCAAGGCACCGAAGGACCACCAACGACGTAGTGTGCCGTTTCCGGCGTTCCTTGCCAAGCCGATGGCGGCGCACCTCGCAGGACAAGTCCCGGACGCTGAGGTATTCACGTCGCGCCGCGGCGCAGTCCTACGCGTCCGGAACATGAGGCGTGCCTGGTGGAACAACGCAGCTGTCGCGGCGGGACTCGACGGGCTCACTCCGCAAGAGATGCGGCATACCGCGGCCTCGTTGGCAGTATCGGAAGGAGCGTCGGTGCTGGGCGTCCAGCGGCTGCTCGGGCACGACAAGCCGAGCACAACGCTGGACTTCTACGCCGACCTGTTCGATGACGACCTCGAGGAACTGGCGAACAGACTCGACTCAGCACGCGCCAATTTCGCTACTGCGTACTCACTGCGTACCGAAGCGGCTTCACGAGTGGTCGACCTTCGAAAGTCAACCCGCTGACCTGCCCAAACTCTGTGCCCTCGGCAGGATTCGAACCTGCGACACCCGCTTTAGGAGAGCGGTGCTCTATCCCCTGAGCTACGAGGGCTGGCCCGGTGGAGACCGGGACGTCGGGGAGTCTACCGGGTCTAGGGGCTGAGGCCGAAACGGATTCGTTGGTCAGGGTTTCTTGGTGCCGATGGCGATGATGTAGTCGGCCCAGGGGCCCCAGAGGGTGAGGGCGGGGCGGCTGAAGGCTAGGCGGAGGGCGGGGTTTACTCGGCGCATGTCTTGGTCGCGGAGGCGTTTGGTGAGGTAGGTGGCGAGGGGGGCGTAGACCTCGCGGCGGATGGAGTAGGTGGTGACGTTGCTGAAGCCGGCGTCGGTGAGGGCTTGGCGGTAGTGGTGGATGTCGAAGAAGTCGCGGTCGTGCAAGGTGCCGGGGAGGTTGCGGACGCCGGGGCGGTCGGCGAGGCGGACGATGGCCTTCGAGGCTCGGTTGGTGCGCGGGACGATGTCGGCTGTGACGAGTTTGCCGCCGGGCTGTAGTACTCGGTAGGCCTCGGCGAAAAACTTTGGGTAGGAAGGGAAATGGAAGGCGGATTCGAGGGCGGTGACCTTGGTGCAGGATTCGTTCTCGCGTGGCAGGTCGATCGCGGAGCCGTATTCGTAGCGGATGCGGTGGTCGAGGCCGAGTTCGGCGGCGCGTCTGCTGGCGATCTGGATCTGTTCGACGGCGATGTTCATGCCGATGATCTGCTTGGGCTTGAATTCTTCGGCCCACAGGAAGTCCTGGTCGCCGTAGCCGAAGCCGACGTCGAGTTGGATGTCGTCGGGGCCGAGTTCGGCCTCGCGGGCCACCAGCCGCGCGAGGTCTTTGCTCGCCTCGTCGAGGGTGGCTGGATTGTCGCGCCAGTAGCCGAGATTGATGAACAGCGAGTCCTCGCCGAAGAGGTTCTGCGGGCCGACTACGTCGTAGACTCGGCCGACTCGCTCGCTGGACGGCAGGAACGGCACTTTCGACCATTCGTAGCATTCCCGAGCCCAGCGCCGCGATCGAGTTCGCAAGTCCTCCACCGGAATATCGGCTGTGGTCAGCGTCATGAGCTCTCCCAGCTTTGCTCTCGACCAGTTGCCGCCAGCCAATCCGGATTCGAGATGCTGACAGTCTCAGACAGTTTCTCCCCGCCGTCAAGAGCCGCTGGTCAGCCAGCGGACCGCGCGGTCGAAGGCGGAGTCGCGCTGCTGGTCGAATTCCTCGTCGGTGAAGACGGGCTCGGTGAACTCGGGTGGGATGCCGGCGCCGTCGAAGGTCCGGCCGTCGGCGGTCAGGAATTCCTCGTTCGGCACGCCGAACCACCAGTCCGCGTGCGCGGCGCCGGGCAGCTTGCGCTCCATCACGTCGGAGAAGACGCCCTGGGTCGGCTGGCCGATTCTTGTGGTGCGCGAAGGACGTTCCAGTAGTGCCTGGGTGAAGGTCTCGCCGGCGCTGACCGTGGAGCCGCCGGTCAGCACCGCGATGGGTCCCGCGAAACCGTTGCGGCCAGGGGCGACCCGCTGCGGCTGGGGTTCGGTGGTGCGAGTCTTCTTGGCGTAGCCGAAATATGGCCGGTCGGTGAGGCGGGCGGCCAATTGCAGGCCGAGGCTGTCCGACCCGCCGCCGTTGATGCGCAGGTCGAGGATCAGTCCGCGCAGCCGGGACAGCCGGTCCGGAGCGAAAATCGCGTCGAGGGCGCGGTCGAGCTCGGCACTGTCGGCGGCGAAGGTCCGCTCGGCGGTGTAGCCGCTGAACGAGGAGACCCGGAGGTAGCCGTAGTCCTGTCCGGGCAGGTTCGCGTAGCCGATGCGGCCGTTGGCGTATTCGGTGAGCGACTGTTGGAGGTCGCGACGCTGGACGAACTCTTTGACCTGCTGGTCGAGTTGCGGGCTCGGGATCGCCGTTCCCGGCCTGCCCACGCCGAAGAATCCGGTGTCACCCGCCGACACGACGACGTGTGCGTCGTGCAGCGGTGCGACCATGTCCCGGAAGGTCGCGAAGATTTCGGCGTCGTCACCGCGCTGCTCGGCAAGGTTGGCGCGATCCCGGAATCGGTCCCGAACCTGTTGCCAGTCAAGGCCTTTCGCCGCGAAGAACGGATAGTTCTCCTGGAACGTCTGCCAGAAGACATCGAAGGCGGTGGGCCGGGTAGTGTCGGTGCATGTTGCCGGCAAGGCAGGAATTCGCCGGAGGGAGCGGTCACCCGGTGATCCGTCGATGTGCAGCGTGGCCCGATCCTGGTCACCAGACCGCAGGGTGAGCACGTCCTTGCCATCCGTGACGTACCTGCCCGGGCTTCCGGAGCGGGCGGCGGTCTCGTCCTTCATGCAGCTGAGCGCGGTGAGCTGGTAGGTCTCCAGTGTGTCAACGTGCACGGACAGCGCACTGCCGTAATCGTCCACCTGCCAGAACCCGGCCGGAAAATCGGCGGCCGCGTTCCCGCACGCCGTGGTGATCGCGCCGACGGCTGCCAAAGCGGCGGCTATAGCGGTTCTCCTGCGCTGCATGATCATTCGTCAACCGTCCAGCACATCAGGGTGCTGCGGCAACCGGGTAGGCAGGTGGGTCAGGGGTGTGGCTAGCCGTACGTCGAACTAGCTCCGCTCAGAAACTGCCGCCATCGAAGCCGCCACCGCTGTCGAACCCGCCACTGTCGAACCCGCCGCCGTCGAACCCGCCACCGTCCCAACCGCCGCCGTCGAATCCGCCTGCGTCACTACCGGAGTCGTATCCGGAGCTGTCACCGGAGCCGCCGACGTCCCCGCTCGCGTCGTACCCACCGTCATTGCTCCCGGCAGCCAACCCGTCCTGATACCCGTCCCCATACCCACTCTCGAACCCTTGCGCGTCGTACCCGACCCCGGACATCCCCGAGAACAGCGACGAAAACAGCAGCGCCGAACCAAGACCCCAGGCACCACCGATCAACGCAGGCTTCCACCACGGCTCGGAGTACCACCCCGCGGGGACCGGGCGACCCGCGACCCGACCGCCGGGGTAGTAGTTCGGCGTCGCGGCAGACGGATCGGGCGAGGCCGCGATCTCCCGGCCATCATGCTCGACGACTCGGTTCTCGGTGACCTTGCCCGCCGCGTTCTGCCCGTCCAGGGCGGGAACTTCGGGGCCGGGATCCATCCCCATCGCACTGCGCGCGGCCCGAATGTAATAGAGCCCTTCCAGCGCGGTCTGCTTCGCCAACCGCGCCTGCGCGGGCGTGCGCGCCTGATCGAGCTGTGATCCGGCGGCGAGCTGCCGCTCGGACGCGTCGACCAGCGCCTGCTTGGCGGCCTCGTTCGAGCCGGTGAGGTTGTAGATCTGTCCGCCGAGCCGCTCGTTGACCTGGCGCGCGTCGGCCAGTGCGTCGGCGAGCTCGTTGGCCGTGCGCTGCTTGCTCTGCCGGGATTGCACCACGATGAGGGCGCCCACCGCCACGATCACCACGACGATCAGTAGCCACAACACCGTGCGTACCTCTTCCATTGCCGGGTCCGGAACAATGCCCAGTTTACTGGGCACTTGCTGAGATTCGGCTGAAAACAGACGGTGCGGTACGAAAGCTAGTGCATTGCGGCCAGTGGCCGTTCAGCCTGCGCCTCGTCGTAGTCGGCCAGGTCGAAAGTCCTTGTCTTCCAACGATAGAGCACGGTCGCGCCCGGCCAGTTGTTGGTGATGCGGCCCGCCGCGTTGCGATACCAGCTGGAACAGAAGTTCCACGGCGTGTCTTTCAGTCGCCGCTGCAGCCAGTCGTCCCACTGCTGTTCGGCGTTCGCGCGGGCGGCGAGCGAGCGGCCCGGTCGGTCGGTGAGGTACTGCACCACCTGCCGGATGTAGCGCGCCTGCGATTCCAGCATGTAGATGATCGAACCGGAGCCGACATTGGTGTTCGGGCCGTACATCATGAACAGATTCGGGAAGTTCGGCACGGACAAGCCCAGGAAGGCGCGTGCCCCCTCGTCGCCCCAGACGTCGGCGAGCTTGCGGCCGCCTACGCCGTAGATATTCATCGGCGCGAGGAACTCGGTGCCCTTGAACCCGGTGCCGTAGACGATGACGTCGACCTCGTGCTCGACGTCGTCGGCGGTGCGGATGCCGGTGGGAGTGATCGCCTCGATCGCGGTGGTTTCCACCGTGACGTTCGGCTGGGCCAAGGCCGGAAAATACTCGTTGGAGAACAGGCCGCGCTTGCAACCGGCCGCATAGTCGGGAGTCAGCTTGTCGCGCAGTTCGGCGTCGGGAACCTGCTTGACCCGATGCCGGTCGGCCAGCGCGATCACCGGCGCCTTCATCGCCGGAATGTCGGTCAGCGCCAGCGCGAGCACCTCGAACAGCGACCAGATCGCGAACCGTTCGGCGAGCCGGGTCGGTGGCAGGTACTTGAACACGGCCTTGTGTGCGGTGCTGTATTCGGTATCGAACTTCGGCAGCACCCACGCCGCCGAGCGCTGGAACAGCGTGAGGTGCGCGGCCTCGGGCTGAATGCGCGGAATGTATTGGATCGCACTGGCTCCGGTGCCGATGCAGGCGACGCGCTTGCCGGTGAGGTCGACCGTGTGATCCCATTCGGCGGAGTGAAACGCGGGGCCGGCGAAGGTGTCGATGCCGGGGATGTTCGGCATGGCAGGGCGTGACAACTGGCCCACCGCGGGCACGAGTACGTCCGCGGTCAGTCGCGCACCATCGGTCGTGCTGACCGTCCACTGCCCGGTGTGCTCGTCGAACTCGGCGTCGGTCGCCTCGGTGCCGAATCGGATGAACCGCTCGAGATCGTGCTTCTCGGCGACACCGCGGATATACGCGTGAATGTCGCGCTGCTCCGAAAACCGCCGTGGCCAATCGGATTTGGGCTCGAACGACCAGGAGTACAGCGGCGACGGCACGTCGCACGCGGCACCGGGATAGGTGTTCTCCCGCCACACGCCGCCCAGATCGGCGGCGCGTTCCAGGATGGTGAACGAGTCGAGCCCGGCCCGCCGCAGCTCGAGCGCCACGCCGAGCCCGGCGAATCCCGCTCCGATGATGATGATGGACGGCGTTGTCATGTTCCGAGCCTAAATGCCGAACCCGCAGGTCCGAAGAGATCCGCGGTCACTGAATCGGCATTTTCGGCCACTATGGGCGGTCAGTTCCCCGCGAGTTGGCGGGCGATGACGAGGCGCTGGATCTGGTTGGTGCCCTCGAAGATCTGCATGACCTTGGCCTCGCGCATGTAGCGCTCGACCGGGAAGTCCTGGGTGTAGCCGTAGCCGCCGAGCACCTGGACGGCGTCGGTGGTGACCTTCATGGCGGCGTCGGTGGCGATGAGCTTCGCGACGCTGGCCTGGCGCGAGTAGGGCAGTCCGGCGTCGCGGCGGCGGGCCGCGTCGAGGTAGGTGGCGCGGGCCGAGTCGACGGCGGCGGCCATGTCGGCGAGCACGAAGCCGAGGCCCTGGTGATCGATGATGTGGCGGCCGAACGCCTCGCGCTCCTTGGCGTAGGCGACGGCGTCGTCGAGCGCGCGCTGCGCCAAACCCGTTGCGACGGCGGCGATGCCGAGGCGGCCGGAGTCGAGGGCGCTGAAGGCGATCGAAAGTCCTTGGCCCTCTTCGCCGATCAGGCGTTCGGTGGGTAGGAACGCGGCGTCGTAGGCGGCGGTGGTGGTCGGCACGGCGCGCAGGCCCATCTTCTCCTCGGGCTTGCCGAAGCTCAGGCCCTCGGTGTCGCGCGGGACCAGGAAGCACGAGATGCCCCGGGAGCCTTCGCCGGTCCGCGCGAACAGGGTGTAGAAATCGGCGCGGCCGCCGTTGGTGATCCACGCCTTCGCGCCGTTGATCCGGTATCCGCCTTCGACTTTCGTCGCCTTGCAACGCAGCGCGGCGGCATCGGAACCGGCGTGTGGCTCGGAAAGGCTGTAAGCGCCGATGGTTTCGCCGGACAGCATGCCTGCAAGCCACCGCTGCTGCTGCTCGCCGGTGCCGAAGGTGAACAGCGGATGGCAGGACAGGCTGTGCACGCTGACCGCCACCGCGACCGCCGCCCAGCGCGCCGCGAGCTCCTCCAGCACCTGCAGGTACACCTCGTAGGGCTGGGCGCCGCCGCCGAACTCCTCGGGATACGGCAGGCTCAGCAGGCCGGCCGCGCCGAGGGCGGGAAAGACGCCGTCGGGGAAGGTTCCGGTCTTCTCGCACTCGACCACCCGCGGCTCGAGCACCTTGTCGGCGATATCGCGGGTCAGCTCGAGCAGGTCCCGAGCCTCGGACGTCGGCAGCATTCGATCCACTGGCATACCCCTACGCTAGCGAGCGGACCCGCGCTGCGGGCGCCGGACCGCTGCCGACCGGACGGGCAAGCCGTGCGGCGGCTGTGATCGATCGCTCATGGTGCGTGGAACCTACTGTGCCCGTTCGTCATCCGGCGGACGGTACATTCGACAGGACCCTCCCGGAAGGAATTCGACGGTGCGCGGTATCCCTCGTGGTCGCCTGACGATCGTCGTGCTCGCGCTGGTGGCGCTGAGCATGCAATTCCTATCGGCTGAACCGGCATCGGCGCAGGTCGCGCCGGTGGTGGAGCGCAGCTTCGCGAACGCGGCGGGTGCGCGGGACTACTACCTGCATGTGCCGCCGGGAGATCCGGCGGGCAAGCCGCTGATG
This sequence comes from Nocardia sp. NPDC060255, assembly GCF_042727395.1. Lineage (NCBI taxonomy): Bacteria > Bacillati > Actinomycetota > Actinomycetes > Mycobacteriales > Nocardiaceae > Nocardia > Nocardia sp. NPDC060255. The sequence continues at coordinate 249,551 of NZ_JBHXAU010000011.1, forward strand.
ATCTACCTGCACGGCTGCACCGATCCGCAGCGCCAACTCGCCGACACCGGCTTCTCGCTGACCAGGATCGCCGACGAGCTCGGGTTCGTGCTCGCCTATCCGATCCAGACCGAGGCGGCCAACGAGCGGTACTGCTGGAATTGGTTCGACCCGGCGAATCAGCCACGCGGACAAGGGGAGTCGTCGATCCTCGCCGATATCACCACCGCCTTGATCGGCGAGTTCGGGCTGGATCGTTCGCGCGTGTATGTCGGCGGATACTCGGCGGGCGGCGCGATGTCCACGGTGCTGGCCGCGGCCTACCCGGACCTCTACTCGGCCATCGCACCCATGGCGGGCGGGCCGTATCAACTGGATCCGCAGACATTCAGTGCGGATCTGAGCGGCGCATCGATCGTCGCGGCGATGGGCGCACAGGCGCGACCGGTGCCCGGGTTCTTCTTGCAGGACTTGGCCGATCAGACCAGCCTGTATCCGATCGGTCGCGCGAACCTGGTGCAGTGGCTCGGCGCGTACCGGCTCGCGGGCGACGCCGCGGTACCCACGGTGCCGAGCACGATCACGGCGACCGCGGATCCGGTACCGACTACGGTCGAGCGGTACGACGCGGGTAGCTGCGCCCTCGCCGAATTCCGTACGCCGATCGGGCCCGACCACATCGCCGGCGGGTTGCTGATGCAATCTGAACGTGGCATCGGGCTGCAACGCGACATGATGAATTTCCTTCTGGCCCATCGGCTCGGCGGATCACGCCAGGCCTGCGGTTGAGTATTTTGTCGGTAAATCCGACATAGACGACCGGTCGGCCTTCTATAGGCGTGCAAATGTAATTGCATTTCGCGGGCGCGAGCCTTGCTGTGGCGTGGGCGAATTCGCGCTGGTCACGGCGGTAGCCGCTAGTTGTCCGGCCGTGGCCGCGCGGCAGGTTTTGTCTCATTCGGATGTTGTTCGGCAGGTTAGCTGGCGCAGTAGCGCCAAAGCGACTAAGACAGTGATCGGTTCGATGGGGACGGACCGGCATGTCGGCGGCCACGCAGGGGGTGTCGCCGCCATTCCGGTCCGGTGGGGATTTCTTCGGCAATTCGAGGTAGTCATGACCCCTCGGCTGGTCTATTATCTGCGTATGAATGCAGATAGCCAGGAAGGTTGGCCGCCGCTCGCGGAGGATCAGGTGAGCCTGGTTGTCGAGGTTTTCCGGATGCTGGCCGACGCGACCCGGGTCCAGGTGCTGTGGGCACTGGTCGACCACGAACTGTCGGTGAACGACCTCGCGGGCTACATCGGCAAACCCGCGCCCTCGGTCTCCCAGCACCTGGCCAAGCTGCGGATGGCGCGCCTGGTCAGCACTCGCCGCGCCGGCACCACGATCTACTACAGCCTGGAGAACGAGCACGTCCGGCAGCTGGTCGTGGACGCCGTGCACAACGCCGAGCACGCGGGTCCCGGCGTGCCGCCGCATCACCGTGGCGACGCCGTGCGTGAGCTGCCGGCGCAGCGGACCGGAACAGCGGAATGACCTGCACGAAATAGGGGACTGGACAACGGATCTCGGAGCGTGGCGCAGTGCATACGAAGGATAAGAACGGCGACGACCGGAACGGGCATTCCCATGGGCATGGCCCGGAATCCGGGCACGTCCATGGGAATGCGGCGACGCACACGCACGGCGAAAGCCAAAGAAACCATGGAGGTTTCGCGCACCAGCACACGCATGGCGAGCACAGTCACGAGCATCCGACGGGATTGCGCGGAGTCATCCGCGAGATCTTCGTGCCACACAGCCACGACGCGGCCGACAGCGTCGATGACGCGCTGGAGGCCAGCACTGTCGGCATTCGGGCGGTAAAGATCAGCCTGGTGGTGCTCGGCGTGACCGCGGTACTGCAGGTGCTGGTGGTCGCGGCCTCCGGGTCAGTGGCGTTGGCGGCGGACACTATTCACAACTTCTCCGACGCCTTGACCGCAGTGCCGCTGTGGATCGCGTTCGCACTCGGGCGGCGCGCGGCCACCCGGCGCTACACCTACGGGTTCGGTCGCGCCGAGGACCTCGCGGGTCTCTTCGTCGTCGCGATGATCGCGCTGTCCGCCCTGATCGCCGGATACGAGGCCGTTCGCCGACTGATCTCGCCGGTGCCGATCGAGCACCTCGGCTGGGTCGCCGTCGCGGGCGTGATCGGCTTCCTCGGCAACGAGACCGTGGCGCTGTACCGCATCCGGGTCGGCCGGCAGATCGGCTCGGCCGCACTGATCGCCGACGGCCTGCACGCCCGCACCGACGGCTTCGCCTCACTGGCGGTGCTGGTCGGCGCGGCAGGCGTGGCGCTGGGCTTCCCGCTCGCGGACCCGATCGTCGGCCTGCTGATCACCGTGGCCATCCTCGCGGTGCTGCGCACGGCGGCCCGAGATGTGCTGCGCCGCCTGATGGATGCGGTCGAGCCGGGCCTGGTGTCCGCCGCCGAACAGGCCCTCACCGCCGAACCGGACGTGCAGGGCGTGCGCAGCCTGCGGATGCGCTGGATCGGCCACCGGCTGCACGCCGACGTGGAACTGGATGTCGCCCCGACCATCACCCTCGCCGACGCCCACCGCGTCGCCCACCAAGCCGAGCACACCCTCACCCACGTAGTCCCCAAACTGAACACCGCCGTCGTACACGCCTACCCCGCCCACGTTGGCTGAGTCGATGCGCGCCTGACCTGCGGAAAGTGCGGGCGTGTGCCGTCGGATCACTCTCCGGAGAACATTCCTGATCGGGCGACCCCCAGCGGCTTTACTCTTCGGTAGCATTCGCCATGTGATGTGGCTCATGGTTGGTATGTGCTGAACCATGCTGACGCGCGTCCGGAACCTCTCGAAGCTGCCTGACCTGGTGGCCGCATTGGTTCCGCAGTCGCGGCTCGAGCCCCACCTGTCGCTCGGCATGAACTTCGGCTTCGGCTACGGCCCGATGCTCGGCGGCCGGATGGCGAGCCTGTTCGGCCCCGGCCAACGCAGCCTGCGTCCAGCTCATACGCCGACTGATTTCGCTAGGACATCGGTAACTCGCCGGGGACCGGCCAAGTCCGCCCACGGCCCCACCGCCGGCCGCCAACGGAACTACCGTGGCACCCGAATCTGGCCTGAATTCGCGGAGAGGCGGACAGGTCACTGAAGAAAAAGGAGTTCCGATGTTGAGCACTATGCAGGACGAGCCGTTGTCGCTGGCGACGTTGCTGCGCTACGCATCGACGTTTGTCGGCGATTCGACCGTGTCCACCTGGACCGGTACGGGCGTGCGCACCATGACCTATCGCGAAGTCGGCGCGGACGCGGCGCGGCTGGCGAACGCGTTGCGCGAGTTGGGCATCGGCATCGGCGATCGAGTCGGCACCTTCATGTGGAACAACAACGAGCACCTGGTGGCCTATATCGCGGCGCCGGCGATGGGCGCGGTGCTGCACGCGCTCAACATCCGGCTGTTCCCCGATCAGCTGGTCTACGTGGCCAACCATGCCGAGGACAAGGTGGTGCTGGTCGACGGCACGCTGTTGCCGATGTTCGCCCAGTACCTGCCGAACTTGAAGACGGTCCGGCACGTCATCGTGGTCAACGGCGACGCCTCGACGCTGTCCGCCCCCGAGGGCGTGCAGGTGCACTCCTACACCGAATTGCTTGCCGCGCAGCCGGATAGCTACGACTTCCCGGTGATCGACGAACGGTCTGCCGCGGCAATGTGTTACACGTCCGGCACCACCGGCGACCCGAAGGGTGTGGTGTATTCGCACCGCTCGAACTGGTTGCACGCGATGCAGGTGTGCTCGCCGAGCGGCATGGCCTTCACCGGCCGCGACACGATCCTCGCCATCGTCCCGCTGTTCCATGCGAACGCGTGGGGCATCCCGTACGCGGCGCTGATGTCGGGCGCGAATGTGCTGATGCCGGACCGGTTCCTGCAGCCGGGCCCGCTGCTGGAGATGATGGCGGCGGAGCAGCCGACGTTCGCCGCCGCGGTGCCGACCATCTGGGGCGGCGTGCTGGCCGGCCTGGCCGCGCACCCGCAGGACATCACCCACCTGCGTACGGCGGTGGTCGGTGGCTCCGCGGTGCCGCCGTCGATGATGCGCGCCTTCCAGGAAAAGCACGGCGTGCGCATCCTGCACGCGTGGGGCATGACCGAGACGTCGCCGCTCGGCAGCGTCGCGCATCCGCCGACCGGGGTGACCGGCGAGGACGAGTGGGAGTACCGCTACACCCAGGGCCGGTTCCCGGCGAGCGTGCAGGCCAGGCTGGTCGGTGACGACGGCAGCGTGGTGCCGAACGACGGAGAAGCGCTGGGCGAGTTGGAGGTTCGTGGTCCGTGGATCACCGGCTCCTACTACTCGCCGGACGGCACCGAGGTGGACCCGGAGAAGTTCGACGACGGCTGGCTGCGCACCGGTGACGTCGGGAAGATCAGCAAGGACGGCTATCTCACCCTGGTGGACCGGTCCAAGGACGTGATCAAGTCCGGCGGCGAATGGATTTCGTCGGTGGACCTGGAGAACGCCGTGATGGGCCACCCGGCCGTCGCCGAGGCGGCGGTGATCGGTGTGCCGGACGAGAAGTGGGACGAGCGGCCGCTGGTGGCGATCGTGCTCGCCGAGGGCGCCGAGGCGAAGGCCGGCGAGCTGCGTGACTTTCTCGCCGACAAGTTCGCGAAATGGCAACTGCCGGAACGCTGGACGTTCATCGCCGAGGTGCCGAAGACCAGCGTCGGCAAGTTCGACAAGAAGCGCCTGCGCGCCCAGTACGCCGATGGCGACCTGACGGTCACCACACTGTCCTGATCGCGGACTGCCCGGCGCGGCCTGAATTCGCTTGCCGCGCCGGGCTTGTCCGTGCGCCGATCAGCAGTTGCGCAGTTCCGGGCTCTGATTCAGCAGCTGGGCCCTGGTCCCGATGAACGTGCTGTAGGTCTCGCCGCCGACCGCGGAAAGCGGGAAGGCGGCCACCCGATGGCAGTTCTGGAAGGCGAGCTTCACGCCGAAATGCCGCTCCAGCCCACCGCGGATCGCGTCGGAGGCCATGGCGCGCAGCAGCTGCCCACGGGCCACCTCGTCCGGCGGCGCGACCAGGTTGTCGGCGTATTCTTCGCTGCCGGAACGCAGTTCACCGGCGACCCGGCTGACGACTTCGTAGGCGTAGGGCAGTGACTGGCGGACCACCTCGACGAAATCGGCGTCATCGACTTCGCCGCGTTCGGCGCGTTCGAGCAGTGGGGCGGGAACATCGAGGGACATAGCGCTCTCCTCCAAGGTGGATGGCTGATGCGATGCGACTCGATTCTAATCGAAAGTCGTTGTCAACAATCCTGGATTCGCCGCGAAAGTGCCGAGTTCAGTGCGGTTTTCGTGTCGGCCGCCAGCGTGCGGACCAGTTCGCCAGCTGGTAACTCCGGTGCCAGGGTGTGGGTCTGTCCCGCCCAGAGGTTGACGTTGTCCGAGTTGCCCGCGGCCCGTGCCTCGGCTCGCAAAGGCGCGGTGGCGTAATGGATCTCCGGGTACGCGACGGGCGCGGTCGCACTGTGCTCCGCCATGAATCGATTGCGCAGGCCACGGGCCCGGCGGCCGGTGAAGGCGCGGGTCAACATGGTCGGGGTGTCGGCGGCCAGGGCGGCGCGGTGCACCGGATTGGTGCCTGCCTCGGGGCAGCGCAGGAACACCGTGCCGAGTTGCACGGCCGCGGCACCCGCGGCGAGTGCTGCCGCGATGCCCGCACCCGTGCTGATGCCGCCGGTGGCGACCACCGGCTTGTCCGTCGCGGCGGTCAGGAGTTGCAGCAGCGCGAGCACGCTGAGCGGATCGGTGGCGTCGTCCTCGGGTCGATCGACGAAGGTGGCGCGATGCCCGCCCGCCTCCGCGCCCTGTGCGATGAGTACGTCGGCGCCGCGCTCGACCGCGATCCGCGCTTCGGCGACCGAGGTCACGGTCACCCAGCTCTCCGAGCCGACGGCACGCAGCCGCGCGATCTCCTCGGCGGTGGGACAGCCGAAGGTGACGGAGACGACCGCGACCGGATCGGCGACGAGCAGATCCAGCTTGGCGTCCCAGTCGTCGGTGTCGTACTTGGCGTCGCCGAGCGGATGTTCGCGGGCGAGTTCGGCAAGGTAGTCGGCGAATGCTGCGGCTGGGGTGGCCGGGCCGGGCACGAAGAGATTGACGCCGAAGGGGGAGCCGGTCGCGGCGCGAGTGGCGGTGATCCGGGCTGCGGTGTCGGTCGCGCTCAGATAACCGGCGGCCAGCAGGCCGAAGCCACCGGCGTCGGTGACCGCGACAGTCAACTCGGGCGTAGAAGGCCCACCGGCCATCGGGGCGAGCACGATCGGGACTGCCAAGTCATCGATGATCACGGTCCAAGTCTGACCTACTGGACGTGTGACCCGGTATTTACCTGCGTCTTTGCCGCACAAGGTTGCGGAATGGTCACGACGAGGTAGAGTTCCCGTCACAACGGATGCCAAACCGTTACATCGCAGGCTTCACCGGATCGTTACCTGAACCGGTTGGCGACAGGCCCGGCACCGCTGAACCAACTGTTCTTCGGACGCAAGGACGCAGCTGTGTCGCACCATCGGGTAGGCCCCAGTTCCATTACCGTCATGAGCCTCATCGGCGATGATATCTCGGGTCGGCCGACGCGGCATCGCGTCGAGTCGACCGCGACCGAGCGGGTGAAGGTCGCCGCCGGAGTCGCGGTCGCCGCAGGCGCCCTGATCGGCACCGTCTCCCAGATCGCGCCCGCAGTCGCCAGTCCGCTGCTGCCCGGTGCGCACGACGGCGACGAGGCCGACGCTCCGATGACCTTCCGCGGCACCGGCATCCTGCCGGTCGCCCAGGTCAAGGCGGCCACTCCGGCGCCGGCGGTCCTGGCCCCCGAGGTACCGGTCGCCAGTCAGATCGCCGCGCCCGCCCCCGCACCGTTCGGCCTGCAGAACCTGCCGCCGGAGATCGCGGGCCCGCTGGCCCAGGCCGAGCAGATCCTCAAGGGTGTGCAGCAGCAGGCCGCGCCCGCCCCGATGGGCGCGGTGCGCCCGGTCGGCGGCGAGATCAGCTCCGGCTTCGGTAGCCGTTGGGGCGAAATGCATTACGGCCTCGACTTCGCCGACCAGATCGGCGCCCCCATCCATTCGGTGAGCAGCGGCACGGTGATCGAGGCGGGCCCCGCGTCCGGCTTCGGCCTGTGGATGCGCGTGCAGCAGGACGACGGCACCATCGCCGTCTACGGCCACGTCAACGAGATGCTCGCGCACGTCGGCCAGCGGGTGAACGCGGGCGATGTGATCGCCACCGTCGGCAACCGCGGCAACTCCACCGGCCCGCACCTGCACCTGGAGATCTGGGACCAGAACGGCACGAAGATCGACCCGATGCCGTACTTGGCGGCCAAGGGTGTGCCGTTGCAGTGGGGCCCGTCGGCGCACTGATTCCGCTGCCCGGCTTGTTAATCCGTCGATCCCCCCGTCCGCTGGCGGGCAGGATGCCCCATGAGGACCGGTCGGTCGATAGGCTCGGGCCGTGACAGAGCTGGGCGACATCTTCGAGCCTGGATCACCGCACGGGCGCACCTACGCCGTGCTGGTGCATCATCCGCGGTCGAGCCTCGCCGATATCGCGCAGTACCTGGGCGTTTCGGAGGAGACCGCGGCGGCGTCATTGAACGTGCTCGCCGATTTGCGCGCCGCCGTGCGCGTGCCGGCCAGCGAGGGCGCGCCCGCGGTGTGGGACGCCCATGCCCCGGAGTCGTTGTCGGAGGCCGAGGCTCGGCGCAGGCAGCAGCAGATCAACCAGATGCACACGGCCGCAGCGCGGCTCAGCGAGACGTTCCGTTCGGTGCGCCGCTCGCCGCGCAGCAACGGCGCCGTGGTGCCGGTCTTCGAACGCCTGGAAATGCTCGCCGATTTCGAGGAGATGCAGACCAGCGCGCGCACCGGCGTCAAGGTCGTCGAGCGCGGGCCCTACCTCAGCGATATCGAGCGCGAGCGACAGTTGTTCCAGCTCAAGCGGAATCGGCTCGGCGAGGGCATCCGCTACCAAACCCTCTACCAGGACACCATCTATCAGGATCCGGAACGGCTGCGCCACGCGCTGTCCACCAATGCCAGTGGGGCGCAGGCGCGGACGCTGCCGGAGCCGCCGTTCAAAATGATCATCAGCGACGACGAACGCGCTAGCCTGGTGCTGCACGTCGACGAACGCCGCCCGGACCCCATGGGCTTGCGGATCACCGGCTCACCCGCGCTGGACATCCTGATCAAAACGTTCGACGTGCTGTGGTCGCTGGCCGCGCCCATTTCGGTGAACCCGACCGCGGAGGCCCTCGACGAACGCGACCGCGCGATCCTCACCCTGATGGGTCTCGGCGCGACCGACGACACCATCGCGCGACGGCTGGGCATGTCTCGGCGTACTGTGGTCCGCCGGACCGCGCGACTACTGGAGCGGCTCGGCGCGAGCACCCGATTCCAGGCCGGGGTGCAGGCAACCCGGCGTGGTTGGTTGTGAACTAGTTCACCGATCCGGGTACTCCTGCAACGCGACCGGTCCTAGACCGATATAAACCGTGGCATCTGGACAAGACACCGCTTCCATGGGGGTAGCGGCGGATGTGTGATTGAGAACAGGAGCCGAACGAGGGGGGCGCGGACCGCTGTCAGCGGTCTGTACGAATCCAAGACAGCACGCGTGGACACCGATCAGTCCCTTATATGATTGCTCGGAACCGCGCTGGCCCCGGACGATATGCCCTGTATATGGGTAGGGCCGGGTCCTAGCTCGATGCGAGAGGTGAATGCACTCGAATGGAAACTGCCCGTCGTTCCGCTCGTGGTAGCCGTCGCCGCAGGTCGGGCAGCCCGCTGTTCGGGCAGTTGCTGACCGCCGCCGTCGAATCCGAGGCCAATGAGGTCGCCGTTCGCTTCAATCCGTCGGGTCAGCTCGACGACGAACGCCAGCTCACCTACGCCCAACTGGACGCGACCTCCTCGCGGCTGGCCAGGGAACTGATCGAGCGCGGTGTCGGACCGGGCGACGTGGTCGCCATCGGCATCGCCCGCAGCCTGCAGTCGGTGGTCGCCGTGTGGGCCATCGCGAAGACCGGTGCGGCGTACGTGCCGGTGGATCCGGCCTACCCGACCGACCGCATCAACCACATCCTGTCCGACTCCGGCGCCACGGTCGGGCTCACCACCTCGGCCCACCGCCCGGTGCTCGGCACCGGCGTGTACTGGATCGAGCTGGACGACCCGGTGCAGGCCGCGCGGATCGCCGCGCGCCCCGAACATCCGATCTCCTACACCGACCGGGTGCGTCCGCTGGACGAGCGGCACCCGGCCTACGTCATCTACACCTCCGGTTCGACCGGGCGGCCCAAGGGCGTCGTGGTCACCCACACCGGTCTGGCCGGCCTGGTGGCCGCCGAACGCGAGCACTACGGGGTGACCGCGGATTCGCGGGTGCTGCATGTGTGCTCGCCGAACTTCGATGTGTCGATCCTGGAGTTGCTGCTCGCTTTCTCGTCAGGTGCGACGCTGGTGATCGCGCCGCCGTCGGTGTTCGGCGGGTACGAGCTGGCCGATCTGCTGCGCCGCGAACAGGTCACGCACATGCTGATCACGCCGGGCGCGCTGGAGTCGGTCGACCCGACCGGCCTGGACGACCTGCGGGTCGTGGTGGTGGCCGGTGACAAGTTCGGGCCGGAGCTGGTCGGCCGCTGGGCCGCCGATCGCGAGTTCTACAACGGTTACGGACCGACCGAGGCTTCTATTCTCGCGACGAGTTCGGCGCGGATGCTGCCGGACGAGCCGATCACCATCGGCTCGGCGATTCCGGGAGTCGGTGCGTTCGTGCTGGATTCGCGGTTGCGGCCGGTGCCAGCCGGTGTGGTCGGCGAGCTGTACTTGTCCGGACCGGCGCTCGCTCAGGGATATCTCGGCAAGCCGGGGCTCACCGCGGAACGTTTCGTGGCCAGCCCGTTCGGTGCCGACACCGATACGCCCGGAGCGCGGCTGTACCGCACCGGAGACTTGGTGCGCCGCAGCGAATCCGAGGACGGCGGTGCCATCGAGTACCTCGGTCGCTCCGACTTCCAGGTCAAGATCCGTGGCTTCCGTATCGAACTCGGCGAGATCGACAACGCGCTCACCGCGCACCCGGACATCGACTACGCGGCGACGCTCGGCAAGACGCTGCCGTCCGGCGCGACCGCGCTGGTGTCCTATGTGCTGCCGCGGGCCGGAACCGTCGTGGACACCGGCGAACTCGCCGAGTTCATCGGAGAGTCGCTGGCCGCGTACATGATTCCGGCCGCCATCATGGTGCTCGACGAGATCCCGCTGACCCCGGTCGGCAAGCTGGACCGCGCGGCGCTGCCCGCACCGGTGTTCGCCGCCAAGGCTTTCCGCGCCCCGTCCACCCCGGTGGAGGAGATCGTCGCCGACGTGTTCGCGGCGCTGCTGGTGGCGGGCGAGGACGGCCGGGTCGGCGTGGACGACGACTTCTTCGAGCTCGGCGGTAACTCGCTGCTCGCCGCGCAGGCCGCCGCCCGGATCGGGTCGGCGCTGCAGGTGCGGGTGCCGGTGCAGCTGCTGTTCGAGGCGACCACGGTTGCCGCGCTCGCCGAACGGGTCGAGCAGCACGCGGGTTCGGCCGCCGGTCAGGCGTTGCACGCCAGGCCGCGCCCGTCCAAGGTGCCGCTGTCCTACGCGCAGCAGCGGATGTGGTTCCTGAACCGGTTCGATCCGGCCAGTGCCGTCAACAACATTCCGGCCGCCGTGCGCCTGTCCGGTCACCTCGATATCGAGGCGATGCGCGCCGCCGTGCGCGACCTCACGGAGCGGCACGAGGTGCTGCGCACCCTGTACCCCGAGGTCGACGGCGAGGGCTACCAGCGGGTGCTGGCGACCGGAGATCCGCGCTCGGTACCGGAATTCGTGGTCGAGCAGGCCACCGAGGCCGAGCTGCCCGGACTGGTCGCCGCGGTGGTGACCGAGGGCTTCGACGTGACCGCGGCACCGCCCGTGCGGGTGCGGCTGCTCGAGCTGAGCGAGACCGAGCACGTGCTGGTCTGCGTGGTGCATCACATCGCGGGCGACGGCTTCTCGATGGGCCCGTTGACCCGCGACCTGATGGCCGCCTACCTGGACCGGATGCGCGGTGGCGCACCGGAATGGCCGCCGCTCGAGGTGCAGTACGCCGACTACGCGATCTGGCAGCGCGAGATCCTCGGCGCCGAGGACGACCCGGAATCGGTGCTGGCCAAGCAGATCGATTACTGGCGCACCGAATTGGCCGCGCTGCCTGAGCAATTGGAGCTGCCCGCGGACCGGCCGCGACCTGCGGTCGCGTCCAACCGTGGCGCCACCTTGGCCTTCGAGATCGGCCCCGACGTGCACGGCGCGCTGAGTCGCCTTGCGCACGGCCATAATTCGACACTGTTCATGGTCGTGCACGCCGCGCTCGCGGTTCTGCTGGCCCGGCTGTCCGGTACCAGGGACATCGCCGTCGGTACCCCGGTCGCCGGTCGCGGTGAGGCCGCGCTCGACGACCTCATCGGTATGTTCGTCAACACCCTGGTGCTGCGCACGGATATCGACTCCGGTGCGACGTTCGACGAGTTGCTGCGCGAGGTGCGCCGGATCGACGTGGAGGCGTTCGGCCATGCCGACGTGCCGTTCGAGCGGCTGGTGGAACTGCTGGATCCGGCGCGCTCAGCGGCCCGGCATCCGCTGTTCCAGGTGATGCTGACCTTCCAGAACCTGGCGCGAACCGAACTGGAACTGCCCGGCCTGTCCGCCTCGGCGGTGGATCTGGCGATGCCGCTGGCAAAGTTCGACCTGCAGCTCGCGCTGGTGGAGCGGATCGATAGAAACGGTGCGGCAGAGGGCATTTCGGCCGCCTTCACCTACGCCACCGACCTCTTCGACGAAGCGACCGTGCAGGACTTCGCCGACCGCTTCGGCCGGATCCTGGCCGCGGTCGCGGGCGATTCCGACATCACCGTCGGCGATATCGACGTGCTCGCGCCCGGCGAACGCGACCTGGTGCTGCACGAATGGAACAGCCCCGGCGCCGAGGTGCCCGAGGTGACCCTGGTCGATCTCATCGGTGCTCAGGCGCGCAGGCGGCCGGACGCCGGTGCGATCCGCTACGGCGACACAACGCTGACCTTCGGCGAGTTGCAGCGCCGCGCCAACAAGGTGGCGCGGGCACTGATCGCGCAGGGCGTCGGCCCGGAAGCGCTGGTGGCCGTTGCGGTTCCGCGCACCGAGGAGCTGCCGGTCGCGCTGCTCGCGGTGCTCACCGCCGGTGCCGGCTACCTGCCGATCGATACGACCTACCCCGCGCAGCGGTTGGAGTTCATGCTCTCCGACGCCGCTCCGGCGTGCATCCTGACCACCGCGAGCGAGCTGGAATCCGTTCCGGCGGGCGATATTCCGGTCATCCTGCTGGAAGACACGACCGAGTTCGCCGATGCCCCGGTGCGTACGTCCGAGCGGACCGCACCGCTGCGGCCGGACAACCTGGCCTACGTCATCTACACCTCCGGCTCCACCGGTGTGCCCAAGGGCGTCGGCGTCGCGCACCGCAATGTGGTGCAGCTGTTCGCGAACACCCAGGAGGTGTTCGAGTTCGACGAGACCGACGTGTGGACGCTGTTCCACTCGTTCGCCTTCGACTTCTCGGTGTGGGAGCTGTGGTGCGCGCTGGCCAACGGCGGCACCGTCGTGGTGGTCGACTACCTGACCTCCCGGTCACCGGAGCTGTTCCGCGAGTTGCTGATTCGCGAACAGGTCACCGTGCTCAACCAGACCCCGTCGGCGTTCTATCAGCTCGCCGAGGCCGACCGGGCCGCGCAGACCGCCGATCAGGCCAAGTTCGCGCTGCGCTACGTGGTGTTCGGCGGTGAGGCCCTGGACCTGCGCCAGCTGCAGCGCTGGTACGACCGGCACGCGGTGGACGCGCCGTGGCTGGTCAACATGTACGGCATCACCGAAACCACGGTGCACGTGTCGTTCCTGTCGCTGGACGAGCAGATGGTCGACAACGCGGCGAGCGTCATCGGCCGCGCGCTGCCCGGCCTGGACGCCTACGTGCTCGAGGATCGGCTGCACCCGTCGCCGGTCGGCGTGGCGGGCGAGATCTATGTCGCCGGTGCCCAGCTGTCCCGCGGCTACCTGGGGCGCCCCGGCCTCGCCGCGACCAGGTTCGTCGCGAATCCGTTCGGCGCGGCCGGTTCTCGGATGTACCGCACCGGCGACATCGGCCGCTGGGTCGGCTTCGGCGGCCAGGCGACGCTCGAGTACGCCGGTCGCGGCGATCAGCAGGTGCAGTTGCGCGGCTTCCGCATCGAGCTCGGCGAGATCGAGTCGGCGCTGGTGCGCTGCCCCGGCGTGAGCCAAGCGGTGGTGCTGGTGCTCGCGGACGAGAACGCGGGCGACCGGCTCATCGGATATGTCGTGCCGGACATCGGTTCTCAGCTGAATTCGGCCGAATTGCGCAGCCAGGTAGGCGAATTCCTCACCGGCTACATGGTTCCGGACGCGATCGTGGTGCTGGACGTGCTCCCGCTGACGCCGAACGGCAAGCTGGACCGCAAGGCCCTGCCCGCGCCGGAGTTCCTCAGCACCGCCACCTTCCGCGCCCCGAGCTCGCCGGTCGAACAGGCCGTCGCCGAGGTGTTCGCCGGACTGCTCGGCGCCAACGAGATCGGCCTCGACGACGACTTCTTCGGCCTCGGCGGCAACTCGCTGCTGGCCACCAGGGTGGTCGCCCGGATCAACGAGGCGCTCGACGCGAACCTGGTGGTGCGCGAGCTGTTCGAGTCGCCCACCGTCGCCGCGCTCGCCGCCCGCGTCGTGCCCGGCGCGGCCAAGGCGTCCGGTGCGCGGCCGCCGCTGGCCCGGATGCCGCGGACCGATCAGGTGCCGTTGTCGCTTGCGCAGCAACGGATGTGGGTGCTCAACCAGTTCGATCCGGACTCGCCCGCGTACAACATTCCGCTGGCGATCCGCCTGTCCGGTGTGCTCGACGTACCCGCACTGCGCAATGCCGTCGCCGACGTGCTCGAGCGGCACGAGACACTGCGCACCCGCTACCCGTCGGATCCGTCGGGGGTGGCCTACCAGGAGATCCTCTCGGTCCGCGAATCGCTGCCCGGTGGGCTGGAGACCGTCTCCACCGCAGATCCGATCGGCCGCATCACCGAGCTGCTGTCCACCGGATTCGATGTGACGCAACAGGTTCCGGTGCGTGCGCTGCTGCTCGCGGTCGGCCAGGACGAGCACCTGCTCGCGCTGGTCGTGCACCACATCGCCGCCGACGGCGCCTCGATGGCACCGCTGGCGCGGGACCTGGTGACCGCGTATCTGGCTCGGATCGGCGGCAATTCGCCGCGCTGGTCGCCGCTGGAGGTGCAGTACGCCGACTTCGCCAGCTGGCAGCGCACCGTCATCGGTACCGATGACGACGAGAACTCCATCGCCGCACGGCAATTGGCGTACTGGCGGGACCAGCTGAACGGACTGACCGGCGACCTGAACCTGTCGCTGGACCGCCCGCGCCCCGCGGTGCCGTCGATGCGCGGCGCCTCGACCGGTTTCGCCGTCTCGCCGGACGTGCACGCCGCGCTGGTCCGGCTGGCGCGCGAACACAATTCGACGCTGTTCATGGTCGTGCACGCCGCGCTGGCCGTGCTGCTGGCCAGGCAGTCGAACAGCAGCGATATCGCCATCGGCACGCCGATCGCGGGCCGTGGCGAGCGGGCGCTGGACGAGTTGGTCGGCATGTTCGTCAACACGCTCACCCTGCGCACCGCGGTCGAGCCGAGCGTGCGCTTCGCCGAGCTGGTCGATCGGGCCCGCGAGACCGACCTGGCCGCCTTCGCCAACGCCGACATCCCGTTCGAGCGGGTTGCCGAGGTGGTCGCCGCCGGTCACGCGACGGTCTACAACCCGCTGTTCGGCGTGGTGCTGTCGTTCCAGAACAACGAGCAGCCGTCGCTGGAACTGCCCGGCCTGACGATCACCGGACTGGACGGCGGCGAGATCGCGGCCAAGTTCGACCTGCAGGTGAACGTCGACCCGCGGCACCACCCCGACGGTGCGCCGGGCGAGCTGATCACCGCGATCACTTATGCGACAGACCTTTTCGACGAGTCGACGGTGCAGGCGCTGTGCCGCAGGCTGGAGCGGGTGCTGACCGCGGTGGTCGCCGATCCGCAGGTGCGGGTCGGTGACATCGACCTGCTCGACGCGCAGGAGCGCGAGCGGGTGCAATCCGCCGCCGAATCGGCGCAGGAGCCAACGGCTGCGGGCGCGACGGCCACCACCGGAACTGCGCTCACCCAGGCGCTGACCGCCGTGGTCGAGGACGACCCGGACGGGCCCGCGCTGGTCTCCGGCGAGGACGCGGTGTCCTACCAGGAACTCGACGCGCGCTCGTCCCGGCTGGCGCGCGTGCTCGCCGCCCGTGGCTGCGGCCCGGGTGACGGTGTCGCGCTCCGGTTCGACCGCGGCGTCGACGCCGTCGTCGCGACCTGGGCCGTGCTCAAGGCCGGTGCCGCAGTAGTACCGCTCGCCTCGGCCGACGCGCCGATTCCGGCCGGACCGGTCGTCAAGGTCGGGCTCACCAGCGCCCCCGTGCCTGCCGTCGGCGATGTCGACTGGCTCGTGCTCGACGATCCCGCCGTCGCCGCGCAGATAGCGGCGGAATCGCCACGGCCGGTCACCTACGCGCACCGCACGCGAGTGCTGCGCGGCACCGACCCGGCCTTCGTCGGGACGCGCACGCTCGGCTACGACGAGCTGGCGGGCGCGGCGGACCAGTTGCGCACGGGCACCGAGCTGACCTTCGAGTCGCGCACTTTCCAGTTCGGCGGCCCGGCGGAGCTGGCGTTGATCGAGGTGGTGGCGGCGGGTTCCTGCGGTGCCTCCATGGTGCTCGTCCCCGAGGATGCCGACCTGGCCGAGGCGCTGGCCGACGAGTGGGTCAGCCACCTGCTGACCGACCGCGCGGGAGCCAGTACCCTCGATCCGACGGCCCTGGAGGATCTGCGGGCCGTGGTGCTCGCCGACGGCGGCGATGTCAGTAGCGCATGGACGCAGGTGGCGACGGTTGTCGCGCTGTCCGATCTGCTGCGTGCGGGGTAAAACCCAGCTGGTAACGGGTGCAAGCCCCTAAAAACATGACTAGGGTCACTCGGGACCGGTTTGCCGAATCAGGGCGGCCGTTGCAAGGTGTGGCTTCAACGTGTTCGACAGGCAGGATGAGCAGAGTTTCATGGTTCGTGTAGTGGGGGACGTGCGTCTGATGGGCTGGCGGGGCAGCAAGACCCTGGCACTGGTGGGCGCATGACGCGTTCCGCTCGTGTCCGTCCCGCTCGGACCCGGCGTCCCCGGGTCATCACGCTGCCGCAGCTGATGGCGACCGCCGTCGAAGCGAACCCGGAGGGCATCGCCCTCATCTACGCCGACGCCACAGCGACACTGGCGCAACTGAGCTACGCCGAGCTCGACGAGCGGTCGACCCGGTTGGCACGGCTGCTGATCGAGCGCGGCGTCGGCCCGGAAGATCTTGTCGCGATCGGTGTTCCGCGCTCGATCGACTCCGTGGTCGCGGTCTGGGCGGTGGCCAAGTCCGGCGCGGGCTTCGTGCCGGTGGACCCGAACTATCCGGCCGACCGGATCGAACACATGGTGAAGGACTCCGGCGCGGTCTTCGGCCTGACCACCGCGCAGTCCGCCACCCAGCTGCCGGGGCAGGTCGAATGGCTTGTCATCGACAGCGATTCGACGCTGCGTTCGCTCGAACGGCACTCGACCGAGCCGATCACCAATGCCGATCGGGTGCGCCAGCTGCGCGCCGAGCATCCGGCCTGGGTGATCTATACCTCCGGTTCGACGGGCGCGCCGAAGGGCGTCGTCGCCACCCAGGCAGGCATCGCCGGGTTCTGCGAGGAGCAGCGCACCCACTACGGCGTCACGAGTACCGCACGGACCCTGCACTTTTCGTCGCCGTCGTTCGACGCGTCGATGCTGGAGCTGCTGCTCGCCCTCGGCGGCGCGGCGACCATGGTCGTGGTGGCGCCGACGGTGTTCGGCGGCGACGATCTCGCCGAGCTGCTGCGCCGCGAGCGGGTGACCCACGCGTTCATCACGCCCGCCGCGCTGGCCTCGATCGATCCCGCCGGACTGGACGATCTCGGAGTTGTCGCGGTCGGCGGCGAGGCCTGGCCGCCGGATCTGGTGCGGCGCTGGATACTTCCGGTCACCGGCGGCGTTCGCGCGCTGTTCAACGTCTACGGGCCCACTGAGACCACGATCGTGGTGAACATCGGCGAGCCGCTGGTGCTCGACGCCCCGCTGACCATGGGCGGGCCGATCCGCGGCGTCACCGAATACGTGCTGGACGAGCGGCTTTCGCCGGTGCCGGACGGCGTGATCGGCGAGCTGTACATCGCGGGCGCGCAGGTGGCGCGCGGGTACCACGAGCGGCCTGCGCTCACCGCCACCCGTTTCGTGGCGAACCCTTTCGACCCCAACGGCTCTCGGCTGTATCGCTCCGGTGACTTGGTCCGCTGGACGGCAGAAGGCCGACTGGAGTATGCGGGGCGCAACGATTTCCAGGTGAAGGTGCGTGGTTT
The DNA here is from genome assembly GCF_042727395.1 of Nocardia sp. NPDC060255. Taxonomy (NCBI): domain Bacteria; kingdom Bacillati; phylum Actinomycetota; class Actinomycetes; order Mycobacteriales; family Nocardiaceae; genus Nocardia; species Nocardia sp. NPDC060255. The sequence continues at coordinate 267,206 of NZ_JBHXAU010000011.1, forward strand.
CCGCATCGAACTCGGTGAGATCGACGCGGTGCTCGCCGCGCACGACAGTGTCGACTTCGCGGTGACCGTCGGTCACCAGCTCGACAGCGGCACAACGATTCTGGCCTCCTATGTGCTGGCCGCTCCCGGCGCGACGGTGGACACCGACGAGTTGATCGCGGCCGCCGAGCAGCGGTTGCCCGCGCACATGGTGCCGACGACGATCACCGTGCTCGACGAGATCCCGCTGTCGCCGACCGGCAAGCTGGACCGGCGCGCACTGCCCTCGCCGCAGCTGCAGACCAAGGAATTCCGCGCGCCGAGTGGCGAACTGGAGCAACTGGTCGCCGATATCTTCGCGGAACTGCTGGACACCGGTGCCGCGATCGGCGCCGACGACGACTTCTTCGAGCTCGGCGGCAACTCGCTGGTCGCCACCAAGGTGGTCGCCAGGATCGGCGCGCAGATCGGCGCGCGGGTGCCCGCGCGCACGGTCTTCGAGGCGCCGACGGTCGCCGGTCTGGCGGCTCGGCTGGCACCGTTCACCGGGGCGGGGGGACGGCAGGCGCTGGCGCCGATGCCGCGGCCCGAACACATTCCGTTGTCGCTGGCGCAGCAGCGGATGTGGTTCCTGAATCAGTTCGATACCGCGTCGGCGGCGAACAACATTCCGTTCGCGATCCGGCTCTCCGGCGCGCTGGACGTGTCCGCGCTGCGGGCGGCGGTCGCCGATCTGGTCGAGCGGCACGAGACGCTGCGCACGGTCTACCCGGCGGTCGACGGCACCGGCTATCAGGTGGTTCTGCCTGCGGCGCAGGCCATTCCGGAGTTGGCGGTGACCGAGGTCGCCGAGTCCGAGCTGCCGAGCAGGCTGGCCGAGTTCATGCTGGCCGGGTTCGATGTGGCGGCCGAGGTGCCGCTGCGGATGGCGTTGCTGCAGTTGGGCGTCGACGACCATGTGCTCGCGGTGGTGGTGCACCACATCGCGGCCGACGGCACCTCAATGGCGCCGATGGTGCAGGACCTGACAGTCGCTTACTTCGCGCGCACTGCGGGTTCCGCGCCCGGCTGGGCACCGTTGCCGGTGCAGTACGCCGACTACGCCCTGTGGCAGCGGGCGATGCTCGGTGCCGAGAACGATCCGAAATCGGTTGCCGCCGAGCAGATCAGTTACTGGCGCACCGCGTTGGCCGGTCTGCCGGGACGGCTCGAGCTGCCGGCAGATCGCCCTCGCCCGGCCTTGGCCTCCGGTCGCGGCGGTGTCTACACGTTCGAGGTGGACGCCCCGACCAGGGCCAAGCTCGATGCGATCGCGCACGAGACCGGTGCCTCGCTGTTCATGGTGGTGCACGCGGCCTTCGCGGCGCTGCTGGCCCGGCTGTCGGGTTCGGCCGATATCGCCATCGGTACGCCGGTGGCAGGTCGCGGCGAGGCGGAGCTGGACGGCCTGATCGGCATGTTCGTCAACATGCTCGTGCTGCGCACCGAGAACGCGCCCGGCGCGTCCTTCCGTGAACTGGTCGAGTCCGCCAAAAAGGTGGATCTCGAAGCGTTTTCGCATGTGGAGCTGCCGTTCGAGCGGCTCGTCGAGGTGCTCGATCCCGCGCGCTCGCAGGCGCACCATCCGCTGTTCCAGGTCGCGCTGTTCTTCCAGAACATGGACAAGCCCGCGTTGGAATTGCCGGGGCTGTCGGCGTCGGCCCTGGATCTGGACGGCGCGGCAGCCAAATTCGACCTGCAGCTGACCGTTACCCCGCACGACGGCGAAAACGCCGGTTTGTCGGCCATGTTCAGCTACGCCACGGACCTGTTCGACGAGGCGACGGTGGCGCGCTTCGCCGCCCGGATGCGCCGACTGCTGCGCGCGGTCACGGCCGATCCCGACCGCGCGGTGGGCGATGCCGACCTGCTGTCGCTGGTCGAGCGGGATCGAATCCTGTTCGAGTGGAACGACACCCGGCAGCGGGTGGCGCCGCATCTGCTGCTCGACGGCTATCGGCAGGCGGTGGCCGCCAACCCGGATGCCGTCGCGGTGGTCTACGAGGGCACCGAGCTCACTTATCGCGAGTTCGATGAGCGGGTCAACAAGCTTGCCCGGTTGTTGATTTCGCAGGGTGTGGGTGCGGAGTCGTTGGTGGGTCTGGCGATTCGGCGTTCGCTGGATCTGGTTGTCGGTATGTACGCGATCGTGACGGCCGGTGGTGCCTATGTGCCGTTGGATCCGGATCATCCGGTTGAGCGGATCGCGCACATCCTCGATACCGCCCAACCCGCCTGTGTCGTGACGACTTCCACCGATGCCGTCGCCCTGCCGGACGGCGTCGCCGCAGTCGCCATCGATGCCGCCGACCTGGCCCAGTTCGACGGCACGCCGATCCGCAAGGACGAGCTGCTCCGCCCGGTCTCGCCGCTGAATCCCGCGTACGTCATCTTCACCTCCGGCTCTACCGGTCGCCCCAAGGGCGTCGCGGTGTCGCACGCGGCGATCAACAATCAGATCGAATGGATGCTGGCGGAGTACCCGCTCAGCGCCGACGACGTGTACCTGCAGAAGACCGCGACCACCTTCGATGTCTCGCTGTGGGGCTTTTTCATGCCGCTGCGGGTGGGCGCCAAGCTGGTGGTGGCGACCCCGGACGGCCATCGTGACCCGGCGTATGTCGCGGAAACCATTGTCGCGCAGTCGGTGACGGTCACCGACTTCGTGCCGTCGATGCTGACGATCTTCGCGGCGCACACCGCCAAGGGCGCCGTGCCGACGCTGGAGCAGATCTTCGTGATCGGCGAAGCGTTGCCGCCGGAGACGGTCACCGCGCTGCACGCGGTGATCGACGCGGATGTGCACAACCTCTACGGACCGACCGAGGCCGCGGTGTCGGTGACCTACTGGCCCGCCGACGGTTCGGATACCCGCTCGGTCCCGATCGGGTTGCCGCAGTGGAACACCCGCGTCTACGTGCTGGATGCCCGACTGCGCCCCGTGCCCGACGGCGTGGCCGGCGAACTGTATCTGGCCGGCGACCAGCTGGCCCGCGGATACGTCAGCAGGCCGGATCTGACGGCGGATCGCTTCGTCGCCAATCCGTTCGGTACCGGTCAGCGGATGTACCGCACCGGCGATCTCGTGGTGTGGCGCAAGGCTTCCGGCGCGGACGCCGACGAGGACATGGTGCTCGACTACATCGGCCGCACCGACTTCCAGGTGAAGTTCCGCGGCCAGCGCATCGAGCTCGGCGAGATCGAAACCGCGCTGCTCGCCCAGCCTTCGGTGAGTCAAGCCGTCGCGCTGGTCAGCCAGTCGACGCTCGGCGATCAGCTGGTCGCCTACGCGGTCGCCGCGCCCGAGGCCAGGATCGAGCCGCAGGAGCTGCGGGCCGCCATCTCGGAAACGCTGCCCACGTACATGGTTCCGGCCGCCATCGTCGCGCTCGACGCGTTCCCGCTGAACCCCAGCGGCAAGCTCGATCGCAGGGCGCTGCCCGAGCCGATGTTCACTGCCCGCGAATTCCGTTCGCCCGCAACACCGGTCGAGGAGATCGTGGCCGGTGTCTTCGGCGAGGTGCTCGGGCTGACCAGGGTCGGCGCGGACGACGATTTCTTCGCGCTCGGCGGCAACTCGCTGGTCGCCACCCAGGTGGTGGCGCGGCTCGGTGCGGCCGTCGGCGGCCGGGTGCCGGTGCGGACGCTGTTCGAGGCGCCCACTGTGGCCGGCCTTGCGGCGGTGATCGATTCGCAGGTGCACAGTCGTCCCGGGGTCGCGCTCGGCAGCATCGCACGACCGGACGAGCTGCCGCTGTCGTTGGCGCAGCGCCGGATGTGGTTCCTCAACCGCTTCGACCAGTCCGACGACCAGGCGACCGGATCGGGTGCCTACAACCTGCCGTTCGCTTTGCGGCTGACCGGTGCGCTGGATGTCGCGGCGCTCGGCGCGGCACTGCACGACGTGGTGGCGCGGCACGAGGTGCTGCGCACGGTCTACCCGGAGACGGCCGCTGGCCCGATCCAGGTTGTCTTGCCGCCCAACGGTGTTGCGCTGGACGTGGCGCCGCGGCTGCTGAGCGAGACCGAGGTGGCGAGTGCGGTGTACGCGCTGGCGTCGAGTGCGTTCGACGTGACCGCCGAGGTCCCGGTGCGGGTTGCCCTGCTGCAGGTCGACGGCCAGGCGGACACGTATGTGCTTGCCGTCGTGGTGCATCACATCGCCGCCGACGGGTCCTCGATGGGACCGCTGGTGCGCGACGTGATGATCGCCTACGCCGCGCGGACCGCGGGCGAAGCGCCGAACTGGGCGCCGCTGCGGGTGCAGTACGCCGATTACGCGCTGTGGCAGCGTGCGGTGCTCGGCGACGAGACCGACGCCGAATCGATTGCCGCGCAGCAGATCAGCTTCTGGCGCTCGCACCTGGCCGAGCTGCCGGACCTGCTGGAGTTGCCGACGGATCGGCCGCGTCCCGCCATCGCGTCGATGGCGGGTGCCCGGGTGGATGTGCAAATCGATGCGGCCACGCACGCCGGTCTCGTGGAACTCGCTCGCGCACATGGCGCGACGTTGTTCATGGTGGTGCACACCGCGCTCGCGGTGCTACTGGCCCGGCTCTCGGGTTCGGTGGACGTCGCCATCGGTACGCCACTGGCCGGTCGTGGCGAGCGTGAGCTCGACGACCTGATCGGCATGTTCGTGAACACGGTGGTGTTCCGGACGCAGTTCGAGTCCGGTGAGTCGTTCGCCGAATTGCTCGGCAGGCAGCGGGAATCCGATCTGCAGGCGTTCGCGCACGCGGACATTCCGTTCGAGCGTTTGGTGGAGGTGCTCAACCCGCCGCGCTCGACGGCGCATCATCCGTTGTTCCAGGTGGGGTTGTCGTTCCAGAACATCGCGCGGGCCGCGCTCGAACTGCCCGGTCTCGCGGTGTCGGGGCTGGACGCGGATCTGGCTGTGTCGCAGTTCGATCTGCATCTGATCGTGGGCGACGGCTACGACGAGTCCGGCGTGCCGACCGGCCTTGGTGGCTTCTTCACCTATGCGACAGACCTTTTCGATGCCGCGACGGTGCAGGGCTTCGCCGACCGGTTCGCGCGGATCCTCGCCGCCGTGGTGGCGGACGCGACGACGCCGGTGGGGGATATCGAGGTACTCGACGCGGACGAGCGCGACGATGTGCTCGGCCGGTGGAACGCTACCGAGCAGCAGGTCGACCAGTCGGCGACATTGGTTTCGCTGTTGGACGCGGCCGTGGCGGCCGATCCGCGATCCGTGGCGCTCGTGGTCGATCTGCCTGCGGGCCGCGAGAAGGTGACCTACGCGGAGCTGGACGCTCGGGTGAACAGCCTTGCCCGGTACCTGATCTCGGTGTCGGTCGGCCCGGAGTCGCGGGTGGCGCTAGCCTTCCGTCGTTCGGTAGACCTGGTCGTGGCGATGTACGCGGTGGCGAAGTCCGGTGGCGCGTATGTGCCGGTGGATCCGGATCAGGGAGCCGAGCGGACGAGTTACATCCTCGAGACCGCCGCCCCGGTGTGTGTGCTGACCAACGCCGAGGCCGAATTCAGCACCGATGTCGCGCCGGTGGTGCGAATCGACGAACTCGATCTCGATGGCCTGGATACGTCTCCGATCACCGATGCCGATCGTGTCGCGCCGTTGCGTTCGGAGAACACTGCGTACGTGATTTTCACGTCGGGTTCGACGGGTCGTCCGAAGGGCGTGGCGGTTTCGCACGCGGCGATCGCGAATCAGTTGCAGTGGAAGGTCACCGAGTTCGGTCTGGACGCCGCTGACGCGATTCTGCTGAAGACTGCTGCTACGTTCGACCTTTCGGTGTGGGAGTTCTGGTCCGCGGCGGTGTGTGGTGGCCGATTGGTCATCGCCGCGCCCGACGGCCATCAGGACCCGGCGTATCTCAACGAGTTGATGGCCCGTGAGTGGGTCACCACGTTGCATGTGGTGCCGTCGATGCTCGACGCGCTCACGGCCGGTGACTTTCCGACCTCGCTGTGGCGGGTGCTGGCGATTGGTGAAGCGCTGCCAGGGGGATTGGCGCAACGCTTCCTGCGCGACTACCCGCGCGTCGAACTGTTCAACCTGTACGGCCCGACCGAGGCCGCCGTGTCCATCACCAGCCACCGGGTCACCCGAAACGATCAGCCGTCGGTGCCCGTTGGCGCGCCGGAGTGGAACAGCCAAGTCTTCGTGCTGGATTCGCGGCTGCGACCCGTTCCGGTGGGCGTTTCCGGGGAGCTCTACCTGGCCGGTGCACAACTCGCGCGTGGCTACTTCGGCCGCGCGGATCTGACGTCGGATCGGTTCGTGGCCAACCCGTTCCAGCCCGGTGCGCGGATGTACCGCACCGGCGACCTGGTGGCGTGGCACGCCTCCGGTGAGCTGGAGTACCGCGGCCGCACCGACTTCCAGGTGAAGATCCGTGGCTTCCGCATCGAGCTCGCCGAGATCGACGCCGCGCTGCTAGCGCTGCCGCAGATCGCCCAGGCTGCGGTCATCGCGAAGTCGGACCCGCGTACCGGTGACCGCTTGGTCGCCTACGTGGTCCCGGCAGATACGAATATCGATGTCGCGGAGGTGAAGTCGGCGCTCGCCGCTGGTTTGCCGTCGTACATGGTGCCTGCGGCGTTCGTCGTTCTCGATGCACTGCCGTTGAACGTGAACGGCAAGCTGGATCGGAAGGCGTTGCCGGAGCCGGAGTTCGAGGCGCAGGCGTTCCGTGCGCCGTCGACGCCGATCGAGGAGATCGTGGCGTCGGTGTATGCCGAGGTGCTCGGTGTCGAGCAGGTCGGTGCGGATG